>DCAD01000051.1:14307-15442 GCA_002311875.1 Gemmatimonadales bacterium UBA1142
GAACCATCGTAAAACTTCGCCTCGTAACCCAGCAGTCTGGCAGCAAAGTAGGTGAAGCTCGCTCGCCATCCGACCATACAGTAAGCGACGACTGTATCACCTTCCTCCGCACCTGCAGAGACAAAAAGTTCTGTTAGCTGGTCAAGACTATGTACCGTCGGTGATTGCCTACTTACCACGAGTTCTTCCCAATACATCTGGGCTGCACCCGGGATGTGGCCCGGATGCGCCGTTCCTCCCAGGCCACCGTCCTCACCAGTGTATTCGTCGTCTGGCCTTGCATCGACGAGAGCAATACGGGGATCATCTAGCCGCTTATGAATCCAGTCAGCACTCACAAGAATATCATCCTGTGCTGCCAGAGAGATGGAGCCTCGATTGAACGTCGGTACCTCCATTGAAATCTCATGCCCATCCTCCTGCCATCCTCCGAAACCACCGTCTAGCATAGATACACCGCCCCGGAGCCCCATGACTTCGAGTGTCATAAATACCCTTGCAGCGAAAAGAGGATTCGAAGCATACACGACGATATGCTGACCCTCTGAAACTCCGCCCATTGCTAGTGCGTCATTGATCTCAGCAAGCGAACGCATTTCCGTGCCCCAAGCAGGGTCTCCTTCCCATACGATCTGGTTCATGTCGAGAAAATGTGCCCCTGGAATGTGCCCAGCCTCATAACGACTTTTCTGCATATCAGCGTGCAAAACCACAACTTGGGGATCAGTCAGATGATCACTAAGCCAGTCTGCCGATACGAGTAGGCCGGGGGTTTCTTGGGGTAGCTGCGGCAGAGCCAGCCAAGAAGCCAGAATCACCACGAGTAAGGATTTCGTCATCTCTTCTTTCCTCCAATCTCCCAACCATCTAACCAGCTAAGGGATGATGCTTGGTAGATACCATAAGATGCCAGCAGGTTAAGGAAGGTTATCATCTGGTCAGCGTGGTGCGAGTCTGTCATGGCTCACTCCCTGAAGAGGGAATCTGATAAACCGCGCGCATCTCAATCTGAAATGTGATGTGTGCGATATCATACTCAGCCATCCGGGCACGGATTTCATCTAGGATACTTGTATGTCGAGCCGGGTCATCGATGACCCCGTGAGCAGAGAGCGCAACGAAGCCACTCGTTAAG
>DCAD01000051.1:15521-17077 GCA_002311875.1 Gemmatimonadales bacterium UBA1142
AACCGCCTCAAGCAGCACTTCAGCCGCTTCGCGCACCAACTTCCATGCACCGTATAAGATCAGCAAGGCCATAACAACGGAGATAATCGGGTCGGCAGGAGTCCAGCCCGTGGTAAGGATGATCACCCCAGCGACGATCGTACCCACTGATCCAAGCAGGTCTCCAAGGACGTGTAAGTAAGCTCCACGCACATTGAGGTTATCGTGGGCATGCGACCGCAACAAAGCTGCACCTACGACGTTCACTCCCAGGCCGAGTATCGCGATACTCAACATCATGATTCCGTTGATTTCGACCGGTGAGCGCAGTCGCTGCCAAGCCTCTACCAAGATGAAACCTGCGATTACCAGTAACGTCGCCCCATTGATTAGGGCCGCAAGAATCTCCAGGCGCACATAGCCGAAGGTCTTCGTCTTGCTCGGCGGTCGCTGGGCAAGCCGCATCGCGAAAAGTGATAGCGAGAGAGCTGCCACATCGGTAAACATGTGACCCGCATCCGCGAGGAGTGCCAACGACCGTGAAAAAAAACCTCCGACGATCTCCGCAACCATGAAAACCAAGGTGATCGTGAGTACCCACTTAAGGCGCCCGACTTCCTTGTGCCGAGAGACCACATAGGCATGACCATGGTTGTGATGTCTGTTCATACGCTGCTCACCTCTAACGAGGACCTACAAAGAATAAATGCGACTTCGACACCTCTCAACGCGAGCACAGCCAGACTAGTCTACCTATCGGTGCTGGCGTTCGTGGGGGCGCTCGGCCTTCTACTCTAGTACCCATGAGAGCTTCATTTACCTTGAGCACCCCAAGAGCCACCGCTGGCTCAAACAGAGCTAACACATATGAAACAAGCGCCGAACCCGCTTCTCTCTGGCGATTTCCGGATTCCGTTCCACCGAATCCGTGCTGAACACATCGAGCCCGGTATCATGCAGGCGCTTCAAGAAGCTCAAATTGAGGTCGATACGCTTACTGCTGACAGTTCTCCGCCGACCTGGGAGAATACCATTGGACACTTAGAAGAGATCGGCAGCCGGCTCAGTGAACAAATCGCACCCTCGAGTCACCTCGTATCCGTTTCAGAGACACCAGAACTCAGAGAAGCCTACAACAGTGTCCTGCCCGAAATATCGGCGTTCTGGTCGAGGCTACCCCTCAACGGATCACTTTGGGAGCGAGTGAAAGCCTATGCTGAATCTGAGGAGGCCATTCAGCTCATCGGAGTCAGGAAACGGCATGTTGAGAAAACCGTCCTGGATTTCATACGAGCCGGCGCAGACTTAGACAAAGACGGTAAGAAAGAACTCATGAAACTCAAGATCGAACTCGCACAGCTCGAGCAAAAGTTCAGCGAAAACGTCCTGGATGCCACTGCCGAATATGAACTAATCGTCACTGATGAAGCCCGACTTTCCGGTGTTCCGGAGGCAATGCGCAAGCGCGCAGAGGCAAAAGCTCAGAAGAAAGGGATCGCGGGATGGCTTCTTACGCTCGACTATCCGTCAGTTGAACCGATAAGGAAGTACTGCGATGACCGGGAGCTTCGACGTGA
>DCAD01000051.1:17330-40447 GCA_002311875.1 Gemmatimonadales bacterium UBA1142
CTCGACATCGATGATCTCGAACCATGGGACAGTGCGTACGTCGCCGAGAAGCTTAGGAAGGAGCGCTATGACATCGATGACGAAACTCTGAGGCCGTACTTCGCTCTGCCGCAGGTACTCGAAGGAATGTTTGAGATCGTGTATATGACGTTCGGGTTTAAAGTCGCGGAGCGTGATATCGGGGAAGTTTGGCACCCTGACGTTAGGTATTATGAGATTTTTGATGAGTTGGGGGAGAAAGTGGGAGCCTTCTATACTGACTGGTACCCACGCAAGGAGAAACGCCAAGGAGCGTGGATGAACCACTTCATCACTGGGGGATCACGCAGTGGGGGCTTTGCCCCTCACCTCGGAGTGATCTGTGGAAACTTCACACCTCCCGACGGCGATCATGCAGCGCTACTCACACATCGTGAGGTCGAAACCATCTTCCACGAGTTTGGGCACCTTTTACATCACTGTACATCCCGAGTGGAGATACCGTCTCGGGCCGGCATAAATGTCGCTTGGGATTGGGTCGAACTACCAAGCCAACTGATGGAAAATTGGACCTGGGAGAGAGAGGCGCTCTACTTGTTCGCTCGTCACCATAAGAGTGGAGAGGCCCTCCCTGAGTCGCTCTATGAGCGTATGGTAGCAGCTCGCCGCTTCATGGGCGGTTGGTCTCAGATGCGGCAGCTCGCGCTAGGGATAGTCGACCTTGAACTCCACGAAGAACTGGCTCCCCAGCTAAGGTTGGGGTCAGCCAGATACTCCGAAGAGGAACTTGACCTGGCTCAAGGAGACATCGTCATGGAATTCGGCCGAGAGCACTTCGAGCCGTTCGTGGTTGGACCGCACTTTGCTGAGCTTCACATACTCCCAGTATTCACCCATCTCTTCTCCGGCGGCTACGCGGCGGCTTACTACAGCTATCTATGGTCTGAGGTGCTCGAAGCAGACATCTTCACCCGTTTCCGTCAGGAGGGAATTTTTAACCGGGCCACGGGCCGAAGTTACGTGGATTCAATCCTCTCACGTGGGGATTCCGATGAGCCCGGAGCCTTGTTCAAGGAATTCATGGGACGCGATCCAGATCCGACAGCGCTTTTGGATCGGAACCTCGGCTCCAAACCTGCTTAGAAAAGTACATGACCAAATTATCTTCGATCAGCGTGTTAGTGGTTCTTGCTCTGACCGTAAGCACCTGCGACAGCACAGCCCTAGCCTATGGGGATGTAAACAGCATCATCGCGGTCATGCGCCCGGATTTGTGGGAGGAGAGTTCAGAGGACGTGTACTCGGAACTCGAACGCACAATCAGGACGGTACGTGATGAGAAAACCTTCACCGTCACGTACCAGGACCCACTCGGGGATTACTGGGTTGAACTAAGGCGGTTCCGGCAGATGCTCTTAGTGGGCACTTCCGCCGATGTCTGGATCCAAGAAGCGCTGGAGAAAGATAGTGACAGGTCTTCAATCACTAGGCCCGGTCTCCATCAGGTCGGGGACGTCTGGGCACGCGGCCAGCAGGTCACCATCGTCCTATTACCGGACGATGGAGGTGTCCAAGAGCTGAGGTCACACCTCGCCGAAGTCCATGAGCTACTCGATGGACAGTTCCGGACGTACGCGGTAAACAGGATGTACATGTCAGGGGTTGATACTGCACTCGCTGACACATTGGCCATCGTAGCCGGGTTCAGCCTGACTCTGCCAATGGTGTACAGGTGGAATCGATCGGACTCAGTCTTCCTTTTCCGGAATGACAACCCCGACCCGTCTGAACTCATCCGCCAAATCGGAGTAACTTGGAAAACTCCGATTCCACCCGACATGCGGCAGGAAGAAGTCCTAGAATGGCGCAGACAACTCGTGGCCGACCACTACTCTGAGCCCCAGGACCATGCCCTGGAAAATTCTCTGTCGGGACCGTTAGAACACCAGGGAAGCAATGGCTATCAGGTACAAGCAGAATGGAGGAACCCGCCGGACCGTGGGTGGCCAGCAGGAGGAGCGTTTATCACCCGAGTGATAGTCTGTGAAAACCAGAACCGGAGCTATCTGCTAGACTCGTGGCTGTATGCCCCCGGAAGGGAAAAATACGAATATATGATTCAGCTGGAGACGATCCTGGACTCCTTTCGTTGCGGTTCCGCTTGAAGAAAGGAGATCCCGTTTAAGAGAGGTGAACCCTTCGGTCACCGAGCCTTAACTAACGAAGCAACTCCATTAATTAGTGTCGTCTTAGCAACACTTCCCACTGTAATTCCCCGTAGTTCCTCATAGGCCCTCAGAAGTGATTGGCATCTCCACTCGGGCTCCGTAGAATGGGTGCTTCAAGATCCTAACGGCCTCCGGAGTAGCCCGTAGTGAGCTTCGTCCATTTACACACGCATTCCGAGTTCTCCCTACTCGACGGTGCTAACCGGATCGGAGACCTCGTTCTCAAGGCAAAAGAGCACGAGATGCCAGCACTCGCGCTTACCGACCACGGCTGCATGTTTGGTTCGTGGAGCTTTCATAAGGCGGCATCGCGGGAGGGGCTCAAGCCCATCATTGGCATGGAAGCGTATGTTGCTCCTGGGGACCGTCGCGATCGATCTAAATCCAGAGATAGGGGGCGTGCGTACTATCACCTGGTACTGCTTGTTCGTGACCGGATTGGCTACAAGAACCTCATGAAACTCTCCTCGATCGGATACACGGAAGGCTTCTACCACAAGCCACGTGTTGACCGCGAAGTCCTAGCCCGCCACCACGAGGGCATCATCGTGAGTTCGGCGTGTCTCGCTAGTGAGGTTGCCCGCCACCTTGCCACTGACAACTGGGATGGAGCCCGGGAGACAGCTGAGTGGTACGCTAATGTTTTTGACGGACGCTATTACCTGGAAGTGCAGGCGCACGACTCTGAAGGGCAAGCAGAACTAAACAAGAAGATCTTCACGTTGGCCGACGAACTCGGCCTACCCGTGGTCGCTACGAACGACGCGCACTTCTTGCGACCGGAGGATCATGAAGCCCACGATATCCTCCTCTGTATTGGGTTGGGCAAGGATCGCGACGACCCCAAGCGCATGCGATACGATGAAGGGCTCTATTTCAAGAGCACCGACGAGATGACATCTCGTTTCCCTGACCGACCCGACGTTATCGAAAACACGCTCAAGATCGCTGACGAAGTTGACCTCGTCTTCGAGAAAAAGTACCACCTACCAGAATTCCCTCTTCCTGATAGGTACTCTGACCCAAACGAATACCTAGAACAACTGGCCCTCCAGGGAGCGAAGGGGCGCTATGGCGATCCACTCCCGCAAGAAGCTCAGACAAGACTCGATTACGAGATTGGAGTGATTAAGGGCACGGGTTACGCCGGTTACTTTCTGATCACCCAGGATTTCATCCAGTGGGCTCGTGACCAAAACATCCCAGTCGGTCCAGGTCGAGGGTCAGCTGCGGGATCCCTCGTGGCCTATGCTTTGGGTATCACTAACCTCGACCCCCTAGAGTTCGGATTACTCTTCGAGCGGTTCCTGAATCCGGAACGGATCTCGATGCCAGATATAGACATCGACTTCTGCTACGAGCGTAGGGGTGAGGTCATTGAGTACACCCGGCAGAAATACGGAGAGAGAGCGGTCGGTCAGATTATCACTTTCGGAACAATGAAGAGCCGCGCTGTGGTTCGTGATGTGGGGCGCACACTTGGGTTTGAGCCTTCGGAAACTGACCGTATTGCGAAGCTAATTCCCAACCAACCCGGAAGAGCTTTCACGGTTCAGGAGGCAGTCGACAACCTGAAAGAGGTTAAGGAGTTATACGAGTCCGACAACCGGCATCGGCAGCTCTTCGACTACTCGATCACCCTGGAGGGGCTCGCCCGTCACGCGTCGGTCCATGCTGCTGGGGTCGTGATCGCGCCGGGCCCACTTGACGACTATGTCCCGGTCAGTGTCCCACCGGGAAAGAATGGGAACGACGACAGTGCCATGCCGGTCACCCAGTATGACATGACAGGCCTAGAAGAGGTTGGGATGCTCAAGATGGACTTCCTGGGCCTCAAGACACTCACGGTTATTCATGACGCTGTAGAAATGGTGAGAGCGAGATACGGGAAGCTCGAAAATCCTGATACTGAGGAAGTTTACGAGACAGTAGACGACATTCCCCTAAATGATCGTGCAGTCTACGAAATGCTGGCTCGGGGTGGTACCGCCGGTGTCTTCCAATTCGAGTCCAACCTCGCCAATGAGAAGCTCCGGGCAATGAAGTGTGACCGTTTCGAGGACTTGGTCGCAACAAATGCTTTGATCCGTCCAGGCCCACTCGACTCCGGTATGACCGACGTCTATATCGATCGCAAGACAGGAAGGAAGGAAGTCACATATCCGCATCCGGACCTAGAGAACATTCTTGAGTCGACCCACGGAGTGATTGTCTATCAAGAACAGCTGATGCGGATCGCGTCGGAACTCGCGGGCTTCACGCTCGGAGAAGCAGATGTACTCCGTAAGGCTGTCGGCAAGAAGATTAGCTCTCTCATCAAGGAAGAACTCACGAAATTTGTCGACCGTTGCGTCGAAAGGGGCGTTGACAAGCTGATCGCGATTGAGCTTGGGACTCAAATTGAGACTTTTGGTCGTTACGGTTTCAACCGAAGTCACAGCGCGGCTTACTCACTGATCTCTTACCACACGGCTTGGCTCAAGGCGCACTACCCGGCACAGTTCATGGCGGCGCTCTTGTCGTCGGCGATCGACAATACCGACAGCGTCGTAAAGTATATTGGCGCATGCAGGGACCTGCCCCGCTACGTGCCCGGTCTTGCAGAGTCCCTCGAGGTCCTTCCTCCGGACCTAAACGAGTCAGGTTGGAAATTTACCGTCACAGAGAGCGGACAGATCCGATTCGGGCTGGGCGCGGTCCGAGGGGTTGGACAAGCGGCAGTCCGGTCAGTACTGGATGCGCGTGGAAACGGGAGGTTCACTTCACTCTTTGAATTCCTTGAGCGCATCGACATCCGTTCCCTTAACAAACGGGCGTGTGAGGCATTGATCGCTGCCGGCTCAATGGACGAGTTCGGAGCCCGGGCACAATTATTAGAAGGCCTCGATACCGCATACGGTGAAGTACAAGCTCGTCAGTTAGAGATTGAATCGGGACAAGGATCGCTGTTCGGAGACACCTCGTCTCTTCCGCGGGCCGAACCGCCTCTCCCGGAGGTCCCCGAGTGGGCGGAGCAGGACCGGCTCGCTCATGAAAAGGAAGCACTCGGCTTTTTCATCTCAGGACATCCGCTGGATCGGTACCGAGATGTAGTACAGGCCTTCGAGCCCGTGTCAAGCAACACTCTAGCTGAGCATGCAGGACACATTGTCGACTTGCCTTGTGTCGTCACGGCAGTTGTGAGGCAAATCACCCGACGTGACAACTCAGAGTGGGGCAAGATCACGGTAGAGGACTTCCATGGAACCGCGACGGTCCTTGCTTTCCGGGATGTGTGGCAAGAACACAAGGACGTACTCCAACAAGACGCTGTCGTTCTGCTATCGGGCAAGGTGAGCTCACGAGAACGTGATGAGGAAGACCCCCCCATCTTCCTAGATTCAGCGCGACCGCTTGAGGAGCTTACGGGTAGCGGAGAACTATCTGTGCAGATTGAGCTGGACTTCGGTTCGGACGTAACAGAAGAAGCGTTTGAGAAAGCCAAACGAGTGCTCGCCACCCACCCAGGGCCATCGCCCGTGTTGGTTCAAGTGGGGTTAGGCAACGGTGTCTCAGCCCCACACTTTCGATCGCGCTCGCTTCGTGTCAGTGCTAACATTGAAACCCTTCAAGAACTCCGCCAACTCTTTGGTCACGGCAAAGTCAGGCTAGTTAGAACGACAGAACCAACCTCAGAATTCGGGGCAGGTCGGTAAGAACAACAGGCGTGCCCATATACGGCCGCCACCCTTCCAATCAGCACTGATCCCTGGGAAGTTATGATCCTACCCAGATAGAGAGTGGAACAAACAACCCTAGGCGGGCCAGCCAGCATGAGCCAGACCGGAAACACTCATGTTACAGAAATAGCGCGACAGATCCTAGAGGAACTCGATGTCGAGGATGTCAACTTCGGCGGATTCGGGGGCGCTTGGATTGGATCAGGTCCCGCTCTTGACGTCTACTCCCCTATAGACGGATCTCGCCTCGCCACTGTGACACAGGTCACCGAGGATGAATACGACCAGGTTGTAGACAGAGCTCAGGAAGCATTCCTGGATTGGCGTAAGGTACCGGCACCGAAGCGCGGTGAGGTTGTCCGCCAACTTGGGAATCGCCTTCGCGAGAAGAAAAGTTCTCTTGGTGCGCTGGTCACCCTAGAGATGGGGAAAATCAAAACTGAGGGCGAAGGTGAGGTCCAGGAGATGATTGACATCTGTGATTTTGCGGTAGGACTCTCCCGCCAGCTTTACGGTCTAACCATGGTGAGCGAACGACCGGACCATCACATGCGAGAGCAGTGGCACCCTCTCGGTATCGTCGGCGTGATCACAGCTTTCAATTTCCCCGTGGCGGTGTGGAGCTGGAATGCCGCAATTGCCGCAGTTTGCGGTGATGCTACTGTCTGGAAACCAGCTTCAGGTACACCACTAACCGCAGTGGCTGTAACAAAAATTGCTGCAGACGTCTGCGTCGAGAACAATGTGGATCCAGCGATTTTTTCTCTCGTGGTTGGCAGGGGGTCCACTGTGGGTGATCGCCTACTACATGATAAGCGCCTCCAACTCGTGTCTGCCACAGGATCCTGCCGGGTCGGCGAGCGCGTCGCTGAGGTCGTTGGAAAACGCCTCGGTCGGACCATACTAGAGCTCGGAGGGAACAACGCTATCATCGTGACACCGAGTGCGAACATGGAGTTGGCTATCCCGAGCATTTTGTTTGGTGCGGTTGGAACGGCGGGACAGAGGTGCACGACCACCCGCCGCATCATTGCGCATCGGACCATTCAGGATGAACTCGTTGCACGGCTGGTAAACGCCTACGCCGGGATAAGGATCGGGGACCCAATGGATGACGAGACACTCATGGGTCCGCTTGTGAACCAACTGGCAGTAGACGAACTCCTTGAAGCGCGGAGGAGACTCCTAGAAGAAGGTGGGGAGATCATCTATGGTGGGACGCAACTCGCCGGTGACAGCTACCCAGGAGGCCTCTATGTCACACCATGTATCGCTGGAGCTGAGAACCACTATGAGATAGTGCAGAAGGAGACTTTCGCACCGATCCTGTACATCATCGGTTATGGCTCCGCTAACGCCGGGCCAGCTCAAGCGATCGATGAAATCCAGGAGGCCATCAAACTCCATAACGATGTCCCGCAAGGGCTCTCTTCAGCGATCTTCACCGAGAACTTCCGTGAGGCGGAGCACTTCTTATCTCACCGAGGATCAGATTGCGGGATTGCTAACGTGAACATCGGCACATCAGGCGCTGAAATCGGTGGTGCCTTTGGAGGAGAAAAAGAGACGGGAGGTGGCCGAGAATCAGGCTCGGACGCCTGGAAAGCCTATATGCGTCGCCAAACTAACACTGTGAACTGGAGCACCGAACTTCCCCTAGCTCAGGGCCTCTCTTTCGAGGTGGACCAATAGAGAGATCTGGATCCTTGGCTAACAACTCCCTCTGCATCGCTCTAATCACAGAGGTCTTCTTCGATGATCCCACCGGAGAGCGACTTCGACGGGCACTAGTCGATGCACGGTCCCAGGGTGCGGACCTCGCACTCTTACCTGAGATCCCCTTGAATCGATGGTCTCCCGCATCCAAGCAAGTAAGCGATGCCGATGCCGAAGAGTTAGACGGATGGCGCCAGCTCCTTATGGCGGAAGCAGCTGAATCAGTTGGGATCGGCCTCGTGGGAGGAGCAATTATTCGAGATCCGGATACTGAGATCCGTCACAACACTGCTCTTCTCTATGATGGTGGGGGCGCTTGCCTTACCCGTTACCGCAAAATCCACCTACCTGAGGAAGAGGGATACTGGGAAACGAGCCACTACAAGCCTGGCACGGAACCGCCGAAGGCTATCACCGGCGCTTTCTCTCTCGTAGTCGGGCTACAGATATGCTCTGACGTGAACCGGCCACAAGGGTTCCAGATCTTGTCATCCGGAGGGGCCGAGGTTGTCTTCGCACCCAGAGCGACTCCGCCCGAAACATACGAACGTTGGCGGCTCATTCTCCGCGCAAATGCAATCATGAGTGGCACGTACGTGGTTTCAACTAACCGCCCACGCCCGGAGGGTGGAGCGCCTATCGGTGGCCCATCTGTCGTGATCGACCCATTCGGACATGTGATGATGGAGACTACTGATCCCATTGCAGTGGTAAGACTCAAGCGTAGCGTCGTCGAAAAAGCCCGCAGGGAGTACCCAGGTTACCTGGAGCGCTTCCCAGATGTCTATGCCAAAGGATGGCGGAAGCTCACAGAGTAACGCCACTGCCACACCACCTCGTGCCAAAATCAGAATCTTTTCTCTCACTATCGACATCTAATAGCGCGGATGCCGGACTTCTAAGAACTCGGCTCCATGTTCTCCAATTTGGGTGCTATACGTTCTACCCTGTAAGAACCGATCCTATAAATGACCTCGTCACCCGCGGAACGTGCCCATCGATCTGATTCTCCGGAGCCAATCGTCACCTCCGCGAGTATGTTACCGCTCTCGTCGTAGGCAGTTGTGACACCTCCTTGATCCATAGCTACGAGAGAGTCTCCCGCCTCGAGGAATCCAACGGCCAAGAGGCTTGCCAACTCCGACATTACACCCGTCATGGTGGTGGAACTTGTCTCACTCCCATTCTCGAAAGTCCAGACGCTGTCCCCCCTGACCAAAACGTATTCGTCAGCGTCACGCTGGATCTCCACACGCGCAACCGCAGTTGTGTCGATCCTCACCACAATCTTACTGCGCCATTCGTTAGGTAGTCTACGGACGTGGGTTCGCAGATCACCCTCAAGGACATAGACCTCATCTTCGTCCGGAAGCCTCACGTAGGTGGTTGAAAACCGCGGCCCCGCTTCACCCACCAACATTGTCTTGGTCCCACCCTCCACATCGAACTCAATTGACCAGCTGGTGTCCGCTGATAGGCCCATACGATCGTGGTTATCGGGGTTGGAAGCTGCTAGATCACCAACTTCAAGCGTCAATATCGCAGCCCAGAACCGAAAAACGGTCGCGGAGTCGGCTTTGTCCCCGTTCACAGTCCAGTTATCAAGTCCACCAGCCAATTCTGAGTCACGATCCGGACCGCTCATACGGACCGCCCTTACCGTTACCTCTGAGATATCGTCAAAGAATGTGGCAATCTCCCCCACAGCGTTCCTTCCCCCATCCCCCTGACCCGAGAACAGTGTGACGATAACCCAAAGCCCAGCCACAACTACCAGAGCACCCACCAGCTTCTTAAGCGTTCTTTCACTCATGTCACCACTTCCTTCCATCGTGACTGGGCGCGGCGTTTTCGACCGGTGACCCGGTAAACCCCTATCAACACGAACAAGAGAGGGATCCCGACTAAGTTCCCCCACTTTAGCATCACCTTACGGTAGTCAGAAGCGAACACAAAAGTGGGTGGTGTCCGGTCTTGCGAACGAATACGAATCAAGGACTCGTCCTGGGCCAACCAGTCGATTGTGTTGGCGAGAAAGATCAAGTTGGAGGGATTCCCCTGCACGAATTGACCTTCTGTGAACGTCGCATCACCGACAATGACCATCCTACCCTGGGTGTCGCCTTCATCTGGGGTAACCGCAACCGCCAGGGTGTGAACACTGAGTTGATCCGGTGGCACATCCCACTCTTGATCCGGAATGATTGACTCCATCGGAGCACGCGTGATACCGGCTGGCGTAGTTTGCCAAAGGGGTGTTACCCGAGCCGTATCCGTCACATTCAACTCAGCGGCCCACGCGAGGGTGACCGAGTTCAAGCTCGACGTGATCGCGTGATCTGAAGCTGGAATCGCTATAGGCCACAGGGGATACGGCGCAATTACGTTGAAGAGTCCACGACGCCCTAGTGACACGCGCTCGTTGGATTGAAGATCCGCAACCAAGCTCCCAGAGAACTCCACCCCACGGTCGCTCAGCATCGATTCTAGGCCAGATCGCACCGGAAGTGGATACGGGGATTGTGGGTTAAGTAGAATTGGCTCCATCAGTAGAAGGGCGGCCCCACCCTGATCCACATATTCTTCGATACGCTGCACCGCCAAGCTGTCCAGAGTGGATGTCGCACCCCCCACAATAAGTACTTCCGTCGAATCACCTGAGATGTCCGAGCCCGAGTCACCCGAGATGTCTATCGAACCGATCTCGTAGCGGTCAGCCAAGCTCTCGCGAAGGCCAGGAATGTCAGCCAATCCTTTCGCGTCGAAACCCTGAACGAAGTTGACATGTGGACGGGTTTCTGTCGTCATGCGATAAATCGCTGATGCTAAACGAAACTCCAGATCGTCAGTCCTCTCAATAAGTGGCATGACTTCCTGGTCGTCTGCATAAGTCAACGCAAGACCGTAGTAACCTCTACGGATCTGGAATTCGTCATCCCTCAGGATATTGAATTCGATTGGGAAGATACCGAAAGCAGACGCTTCACCCGCTGCATCTTCGTCATCGTCGGGATCCAGTTCACTCACCAAGAGGCTCCCACCAGAAGCTCCTCGCATGTCCGCAAGCAGATCCCTCACGTCCCTGAGTTGAATCTGAATCTCGGGGGGCAATTCTGCTGAAGCGTACAACTTGATCTGGACGATATCGTCGAGCTCACCAAGCAAATCTTCGGTCCCCTCGGAGAGGGTATAGAGATTCTCGGCAGTCAGATCAAGTCGGCCTCGCACATAGCTACCAAGCAGATTGGCCATGAGCACTAGGACGATGAAAACCGCAGAACCTGCCCGTAATCGCCTGAACTCAGGCCGGATATTGCTTAGTCGGTCGCGACTCACCGCGCCAACAGCTAATACTAAGAATAAAGCAGCCGTAGACACAAAGTAGAGGACGTCACGAAGGTCGATGACGCCCCGCGCAACATTTTCGAAGTGACTCACTAGCGAGAGTCGTGCGAGTGCACCCGAGAGTACCGGGGGCAGCCCAATCTGAACAACGGGCAAGCCGATCAAGAAGAGGACAAAGCTTAGCGCGGCAGCAACGATGAATGCCGTGATCTGGTTACGAGTCATGCTGGAGGCCCAGGTACCGAGCGCTACGAGTTGGCATGCCAAGAGTGCGGCACCTACATACTGAGCAATCACGATCCCAGGGTCAGCCTCTGATGCCATCAGCATTCCGAGCGCTGTTGGCACAGTGCCAGCAAGTGTTATGAGAACAAAAAGCCAATTACCTAAGAACTTCCCAGCAATAACCTCGACCTCGGAAAGGGGTTGGGCCATCAGCCATTCCAGGGTCCCCCCCCGCCGCTCTTCTGCAAGCGTACGCATGGTTGCAGCTGGAATAAAGACTGCAAACAGGACAGGTAGCAGATCGAATAGAGGCCTCATCGAGGCGAGGTTCGACGCATACATGTTCCGGAAACTGAGAAAGAGAGAGATTCCCAGAAACGCTACGATCAAAACATATGCAGTGGGTTGATCGAAGTATCCACGTACCTCCTGCCGAGCAACAGTCCAGATTCCTCGCATCATGAATCCTCGTCCACTCGGTACCCTTCAACCGCTGAAGCTTCCTGCGAAACCACCACCTGAGTGTCTTCTTCCTCGAGACCCTCTGAAGTGAGATCACGGAACACTTGTTCGAGACTGGCTCGCTCGCGATGCAGCTCCCATAGCACCCAACTGTTATCACGGGCAACCGCGAAAATTTTCGGCCTAAGGTCCTCTTTAGTCATTGCCTCAAGCACGACGCGGATACGCCCTTCGACCTCCTCGACTGTGTGACCCGAGACACCAGAGAGACCAGATAGAGTTTCTGTGATGCCCGTACCCTGAGCCTCGACGACATAACGGGCTGTTCCACCATGGTTCTCCAGAAGCTCTTGAACACTTCCGATCGCGGCGAGTGCTCCACGACTCAGGATCACCACACGCGAGCATGTCGCTTCGACTTCCTGCATGACATGCGTACTCAGCAAAACAGTGCGCTCACGCCCGAGGCTGCTCACAAGCCGACGAATCTCGACGCGCTGGTTAGGATCTAGCCCCTCAGTAGGTTCATCCAAGATGAGCACTTCCGGGTGATGTAGGATCGCCGCAGCCAGCCCAACCCTTTGGCGATAGCCCTTCGAGCATTCACCTATAGGTCGATAGAATACAGCACCGAGGGCTGTTTCCTCCACCGCACTTGCGATGCCCAAACGGGTATCGGTTACAGACAAACCCCGTAGGTCAGCCACGTGCTGCAGATAGTCAGCGACCAGCATCTCATCGTACAAAGGGTTCGCTTCCGGCAAATATCCGACTCGACGCTTTGCTGCCGTGAGGTTCTCAGTGATCGGTGTTCCATCAAAGAGGACCTCGCCTTTATCTGGCTGAAGGGTACCAGTGATCATTCTCATTATCGTCGTCTTACCGGCTCCGTTTGGTCCAAGGAACCCGACGACTTCACCACGGTCGACCGTAAAACTCAAATCGTCGACTGCAGTCACAGAGCCATAGCGCTTGCTTACGCCTTCAACTGCGATCATTTGCACTCCTAAGGCAGTAGAGCCACGTCCCAATCGTAGTCTACGCCGAACGTCTCTTCTTGAGCGATCTTCGCGGTTTACGCCCACTATTCGGGTGGCTGAGGTGTTTCCAGGTCTGACCTCGGCGCAGCATGTAGATCGTACTCGCCGATACTCCAAGCTCCCGGGCCCAATCGGTTCCGGGTATCTGCCACCGATCGGCTTCCTCGTCCCAATCGTCCAAGACCTTTCGAGCAGCCTCTTCGGTCAGTTCTGAGTGGGGAGAATTCTCTCCTCTCAGCCAGACATTGGAACCGTACCAGCGATCCACTCGCTGAATTGGCCCAGGGATCTTCCGCCCGGTGTGTCCCAAACAGTAGTGTCGAACTTGGTCGACTGAGAAACCTGGGTACAGCCTAGCGATCTCGGCATATAAGTAACCCTCTTCAGCTAAGTCTCTCCACTCTTTGACAAGGGCGACTTCGGGCTTTGGCATTCGTGCATTCTCCGTGGGATCGATCCATTTTATTGTGGTTTCAGTCTGCCTTATACCGTCAAGAACGATGAAGTTCCACATGCTCCCCAGCGCTTCTGGTATCTCGGAATAAACCTCACTCCAGAGACGAAGGACTCCGAAGGAATTCCGTGCACATGACTTCAGAACTGCTACGCGGGAGGCATGACCTGATGAACGAAACGCTCCCGGAACTTTGCAACCTTCGGCGCAATCACGACCTGACAGTAGGGCTGCTCGCCGTTCCGCTCAAAGTACTGGTCATGATATTCTTCCGCTGGATAGAAGGCCTCGAGCGGTGCAACCTCCGTCACGATGGGGTCAACCCATGGTCCATCCTGGTCGAGTTTCTCGACGAGATCCAACGCGGTTTCTCGCTGGCCGTCAGTATGGTGGAATATCGCTGACCGGTACTGTGTACCAACATCGTTTCCCTGTCTGTTGAGCGTCGTTGGATCATGAACGACAAAAAAGATCTCAAGAAGCTCTCGAAATGAGATTATATCGGGATTGAAGTCGATTTGAACGACCTCAGCATGTCCGGTAGTACCCTTACAAACCTGCTTATAACTCGGGTTAACCGCACTCCCACCAGTATATCCGGATTTAACACGGCTTACCCCTAAGACCATCTCGAAAACAGCCTCTAGACACCAGAAACAGCCACCTCCAAGGGTGGTTGCATCGGTCTCGGACATCATATCACTCCGATCATGAGACCACCTTCTTCTTGTCCTTTTCCGGCCGTTCCCAAGGCATCCATTCAATATCCCTCACGTATTTCTGGATCCATCGGATCTCTTCGACATCTCGAGTACGTTGATGACGCGGTTCTCGGAACCCGTGAGGCTCACGAGGAAAGCGAATGTAGCGTGTAACCTTGCCCTGATCCTTGAGGGCTTGGAAGAACATCATGCTCTGGGACTCAGTATCCGTTCTGTCATTGATGCCGTGTAGGACCAGAGTCGGCGTAGTCACATTAGCTATATGGGTCAACGCAGAGCGTTCTCTCCATTCGTCCGCATTGTCCCACGGAGTGCCGCCGATATACCACAGCCGGACGTCGTGGTTGAACCCGGGCCCGTACTCCGACGTCCAATCGGACACCATGGCACCCACCGATGCTCCCCTGAACCGATCCGTTTGTGTGACGGTCCAGCCGCCAAGGATGCCACCGTAGCTCCATCCACGTAAGCCCAACTTGCTAGCATCCGCGATACCGCGTGCTATCACTTCGTCGACGCCAGTCATGAGGTCCTCATAGTCTCCACCCCCGATGTCGCGAAGATTTCCTCTAAGGAGATCATCGTCGTAACCCGAACTCCCCCTCACATTCGGGAATAGTTGCGCGTAACCGAGGCCAGCCCAGACGTGGTTTGACGACGAAAAAGAGTTCCTAAAAACGCCAGCAGGGCCGCCATGAATGTGAAGCAGCAGAGGGAGCGCACCAGATTGGTACTCGGCAGGTAGCATCAAAATGCCCTCGATCTCCGTCCCGTCTTTACTCTCCCAGCGGATCACCTCACCCCAGCCTAATGCGATTTCCTCAGCGATGGTCGGATTCGCATCGGTCAAACGCACGGTACCTGTTCCATCAGTCAGCCCGAACCAAATGTCCGCGGGAGTATCAAAGTCCTGAAGCACGTACGCCATCCTCATCCGATCTCGCGAGAATGAAGAAGGTGCCAGCGAACCAACGCTCGAAGTGACCTGTTCGACCCCGCCCGAGCCCAGGTCGATCCGGTATAGATTGTTGTTTGTGCCGTGCAGACCGCTGAATAGGATCTCAGAAGCATCAGGTGTCCACACAAAATTTCCGACATTTCCATCGAATGCTCCCGAAACGATGCGCCGGACACCGGTCTCATGATCCATTACCCAGATCTTGTCGAGAAGCAACTCCCATTCACCGTCAGTGCGAGCCGTATAAGCGAACAGGCGTCCATCCGGCGCCCACGACAATCGGCCTTCCGGAGCATTATTGTCCGTAAGCTGCCGGATCGCCCCCGTCTCAATTTCCAGAAGCCGGATCTCGGTTAGGTTCTGTTGATTGCGTCGGTTCTCTGAGCGCGACGTAAAAACGATCCGATCTGCGTTCGGAGCAACCGAGAAAGATCCGATCCGATGATCGCTATCAGTGAGCCGTTCTTCCTCACCCGACTCCACTTCTATGAGCCAGAGGTTATTCCAGTTACCGTCCTGTTGCCCGTTCGGCCCTTCGTCCACAAAGATCGCGTCGTAGCCAGCTTCTCGAGCCTTCTCCTCTTCCTCAGTTCTAGGTTCCGTAGCGACAAAGAAGATCTTTGATCCGTCTTCCGACCAAGCATAAGAGCCAATCGAAGTTTCATGCTCACTCAGCTGAACGGCTTCTCCTCCAGTTGTGGGGAGCAAGAAAAGTTGTGACTCGTCGTCGACTGATCGTGTAAACGCAAGCTTGCTCCCGTCTGGAGAGAACTGGAAGTTACCGCCTCCCTCCTCACCGATGTAGCGGTACGGCTCACCACCTTCCGCAGAAACCCGCCACCACGTGGTTTCTCGTTCGTTCTCTTCCCAATTGAGTTCAGATTTCGAGAAGAGCACCCAACTCCCGTCTGGCGAGATCGTAGCACCCCCAACCTGGACCATGTCGAGGCCATCGTCAGTAGTCATCGCCCGTCGCTCCTGTCCTGCGACTGGAACAGCAAGCGTGAACCCGATTAAGAGGGTGAGTGTACGCATGGCTTTCTCCCGGTTGAACCCGAAAAGCATCATCTGTTATCGTAGCGCCGACTTCAGCTATGAGCAGTGATGCTAGCAGCAAAACCTACGGCGAGCGGAAGGACAAGGGCAAAGCGCTTGAGTAAATGGAGATCCGAATGATCGTGAGGCGAATCGTCTCAATGTTGGTTCTCGTGTGCAGTGCGTGTACGAGTGCGGTTGAAAACATCAGCTCGGAGAGAACTCATATCCTATACAAACCAGATAATTTGCCTTCTAACGCCCCGTTAGTCTTGGCTCTTCACGGCTATGGAAGTAATGGAACTATTTTGCAGTGGTACTCGGGCATGAACGAGGCTGCAGATACTCATGGCTTCGCGGTAGCCTACCCGCACGGAACACCAGACCGTGGTGGTACCCGACACTGGAACGCGAATCTGAATATCAGCTCGACTGACGATGTGCATTATTTATCGGAACTGGCTAAAGATCTCCAAGTTGAACACCAACTGGATCCTGGGCGGACATTTGTTTTTGGAATGTCAAACGGCGGATACATGAGTTACACACTCGCGTGCGAAGCTTATGACGTCTTCAGAGGAATAGCCTCAGTGACAGGCACTATGAGTGGATACGATTGGAACAATTGTGATCCGCCAGAGCCTGTTCCCGTCTTACACATTCACGGTGTCAATGATCGCGTAGTACCAATCGACGGCAGCATGAGTGCTGGGGGTGGGTGGGGTGGTGCTCCACATGTCGATGAGGTCGTTTCATTCTGGGCAGATTTGAATCGCACTACGACCATAGACAGCGTCTTTCTCGCTCCAAGCACATACGCCTTCTACTACCGCAACGGCCAAAATGGCAATGAGGTGTGGTATCACCGCATTGATGATTGGGGACACGAATGGCCTGGCCCTCAAGACCAAACAGGGACAATCGCGAGTGAAGTGATCTGGGATTTTTTCAGTAAGTTTTAGTTCGATCTACTTAACTTGATATTCCCGTTGGCATTGAAACAAGCAAACCGACTAGACGGAGTCTAAGCTTCAGCTGGTGTTCCCGGTTCCCGTCTCCGCAAAGAATCAGCTCCACTAGAGTGCAAGACTGAAGCAATCACCTCCAGAGCAGTGATGAGGTCTTCGGGACCCACATCGCGGTGCAGTACGGCACGGATACCATACGGGCCATCGGGAAGCATGTGGACACCCCGCTCATGACATCTATAAGCAAAGTCTCCCGCACTCATTACCCGCACAGAGAACCGAACTATGTTCGACTGCACGCGGTTGAGATCGACTTCAAGGCCATCCAGTCCCGTGAGCCCTTTTGCAAACTGTCTGGCGTGCTCGATATCTCGCACCAGATCATTGCGATGGTGTTCAATCGCGTGGAGTGCGCCTGCCGCAAGAATCCCAGCCTGCCGAAATCCACCGCCGAACTGCTGTTTGAAGCGGCGAGCCCGCTCAATCAACTCTCTAGGCCCAGCAAGCGCCGATCCGACGGGGGCCCCTAGCCCCTTACTGAAACAAACATTGACAGTATCGAATGACTCCGCGTAGGTGCGTTCACTAACACCGGAGGCCGCAGTCGCATGCCAGAGGCGTGCACCATCCAGATGAGTGGCCAGACCATTGTCATGAGCTACCCCGGCAACTACATGGATCTCCTCAACCGGCCAAACGGTGCCTCCCCCTGCATTATGCGTATTCTCGACACAAAGCAACCGTAGCCGCGGGCTCAATGTTATCGGATTGAACCGGTGTAAGGGTTCGATCGCATTCTTGACGTCAGACGGAGTGAACACTCCGTGTACACCTGGAAGCGGCTTCATAGTTACGCCACTCAGGGCTGCTGCTGCGCCTCCTTCATTACGGATTAGGTGTGCACTATGGTCGATCAGCATGAGGTCACCCGGCTCGGTGTGCGTCCGGATCGCGATCTGGTTGGACATGCTTCCGGTCGGTACGAACACCGCGTCTTCTTTACCCATCAGCTGCGCTGTGCGCTCCTCAAGCTCCCTAACTGTAGGGTCCTCTCCGTATACATCATCCCCAACTGCTGCCTTCGCCATGGCTTCTCGCATCGTGTTGGTCGGCTTGGTAACCGTATCGCTTCTGATATCAATCATGGGAAGCCTTCGCGATATTGATTGTAGCCCACGAGCCCGATTCATTCCGGTGAGGAGGTCGAAGCTCCAGGGACTATCCGCTGGCCGCAAGGCCACGGGGTTGACGGGACACTTGCGACAGAGCAAATGAAACATCCGTCCCCTTCGAGGGCGTCACCAAGCAACCGACACGGAGTTCCAAGTGACAATACGACCAACCTGGACTCTGGCAGTGGTCACGTCGCTTCTCGCTGGCTGCGGCGGGAGCGAACCGGGGGAGCAGCGTCCAGCTCCTAACCCACTCCTACACCCCGAGCAGTTCGCGGAAATCTCGCCTGCCACCTTCCAGGTGCTGTTCGAGACAAGTGTGGGCGACTTTGTAGTCGAGGTGCACCGGGAGTGGGCCCCCCTCGGAGCTGATCGGTTCTATAATCTGGTTACAGCAGGCTATTACGATGACACCCGTATTTATAGGGTTGTCGAGGGGTTCATGGCGCAGTTCGGCCTAAATCCCAACCCATATGTAAACCAAGCCTGGAAGACTCAGTTCATCATCGACGACCCGGTCACTCGGACCAACAGTCGCGGCACGATGACTTTCGCTAAGGGTGGCTTGCATACACGCACGACAGAGGTTTTCATCAACTACCGGAACAATACCATGCTTGACACTGATGGCTTCGCCCCGTTCGCCGAAGTTGTCGAGGGAATGGTGGCGGCGGATGCCTTCTACGCCGAGTACGGTGATGGCCCACCGCGAGGGGATGGACCGTATGCAGCAATGGCACAGGCGCGCGGTAATGAGTACCTCGATTCCGATTTTCCTGAACTCACAAGAATCATCCGAGCAACAATTAGCATCCCGAGTGCATAGAACCGTCATGCTCCCTTAGGCTAACGAAGCTGCCTCTCAGGAATTTTCTATAAGTGCGTTGAACAAAAGCTTGAAAGTTCCGTGAGTCTGTGCTCGATGCTGTGCCCTGAAGCCGATTAGTAAAACTATGCCTTCCCCGTGCCGCACTGATACCACTGCCGCCTTGTTTGCAATCGCCTCTTCCCCAAGAAGCCAACCGCTCTGAAGAATGTCGCGGTTGATATAGGTCAAAACTCTCTGCACATCCGAGCTACGGGCGCCGGGCACGGTCTCATAGACCTGGCCGTTAGCTAAGTACGTGGCAAGCGCCCTGTCAGGCATGCCATGCGCAAAAGGACTGGATATGTCGACGTCCACCTTCAATGTGGATCCCGGCGCCCAGAATTCGTTACCTGACATGCCGGAGACGGCATTGCGCACTGGAAGCTCGAACTCATCGATCGCGAGGTCTCCAGCCTCGGCCAACGTCACGAGTGTTCCCCCAGCTTGAACGAAAGCCTCTAGAGCTTCGACACCTTCCTGCCCGAACCCGCTTCTGTACTCAGGGGGTGTGCTGTTCGGATCAGGGCCTCCACCTTCGCTCGAGCCAGCCGGTCCTAGCATCATTTGCTTACTGTCAGCCGGTAGAATGATCACGTCCCATTTATCGATCAGGTCGCCTTCTAGGATGTCTGGATCCAGCAGGCTGGAGTACTCGAATTCAAAGTCCTCGAGAAGCCAACGCGTCCAACCCTCGTCCATGTTTCCGCCGTAGTACCTCTGGTACATGCCAATGCGCTGACGTTCGATCGGATGACTAAAGCTGGACGGGTCGACGTCGAGCGCCACGAAATCAACGCCAGTCTCCTCTGCGACTTCGGAGATGGTAGATGCCGAAACCTCCGGATCGACGATGAAGTCACCTGCTCTTGCTCTACCCGTTTCGATGTCCACGCGGTGCATTAATGCACCTGCTTCGAAGAGTAGATTCACGGCCTTGAATGCGTCATTCTGGAGACCGCTGACGAGGTATCCGTACTGCCCCCGGGATACCGTCCCCCGAGGGTCGACCCAGTTAGTTAGAACTGAAAGAGGAGCTTGGACGACGGTAGATATGGGATCCACACGCACGCCCATGAACTCAGCGAGCACATCCGCGGACATGTCATAGGGTCGAATTGGGTCACCCGAAGCTGTTCTGGTATAGCTGTTATCCGGATAGTAGGTCTGGCCAAGGAGCCAGCGAATCACTCCACGCTTCGGTTGGGCCAAGGAAACCACGTGCGTGCCTGCAGCATAAACACGGCCCTCATGTATGAACTGTTGATCAGACCGCTCCACAGTGATGCCCTGGCCAAGCAGTTTGTTCACCATCTTAAGCGAGGTGAGCACGTCGTGTTGATTCGCTGGGATCACATAGGCCTTAGTCTCACCCTCCATCCCTCTCTGGGTCTGTCTACTCGCTTTGTTGTAGGCGTTCCTGAGGACGGTTTCACGATTCTTGGCCGCGATCTCCAGCGGTGAAAAGGTCGCAACGATCTGCCGCTCGACGATGTCTCGTACGTGCCACCAACCCCCAAGCCAAGGGCTCGGAAACGTCGTCTGCTCCGCATATTCTGGAAGCTGACGTGATCCCCGGAGTTGGTCTGGATGAACGTACAGGGGAGTAGCGAGGCGCGCGCTCGCCGACTCGGTCAGCATCCCTGCGATGTTGTGAAAAGGTGTGATCCAGTGAAACCCAAAGTGTCCCCACCCAGAGTAGATCGCGGCGTTCACGGCACCGGGGAGATTTGCCTCCTCCATCTTGTAGGCAATATGTGCCCCGTACCACGACATCTCGCGCCACACAAGTGGATCACCACCGGGACGGATGGGTTCAGCATAAGGAGGTAGATAAATTCTGGCAGTATAGGGGCCCATTTGGTGGTGATCGATGTATCCCTGGGGGATCCATTCGCGGAAGATAATCTCAGCGCCATACCGCGACTCGACAGTGTTCTGCATGAACGCATCACGATTGTTATCGTGGCCGATGTAGTGATGGTAGAGTTCCGGCGGCCCCGCACCCTCATACTCCGTACCAACCCAGCGGTCGTACCAGTCGGTCACAATCACATTGCCGTCCGGATTGAACGCAGGAATCAGGATTGACACTGTGTTATCTAGGATTTCCAGGATTCCATCGTCGGTGCGCGTTGCGAAGTCGTACATGATCTCTGCCGCTGATTGGCTGGCAGCCACCTCGGTCGAGTGGAGTCCGTATGACTGCACGAAGACAACCTTTCCGTTTTCTATCGCATTCTCGGTCTCATTCTGTGAATGTCCCCGTGGATCCTGGAGGATCGCGTTCATCCGCTTGATCTCTTCCAGATTTGCTAGGTTCTCCGGGGACGAGATGAAGATCGAGAGGAACGGATTTCCAAGCGTCGTCGGTCCCATGTGCACCACTTGTACGCGATCACTCCTCTCGCCAATCATGTCGTAGTAATCGACCAGCCTATCCCACCGCGCGAGTTTTCGGTCGGCTCCCATTGCATGTCCGAAGAATTCTTCAGGCGCAGGGATTTGCTGTGCATCAGCCCATACTGGAAGTGCTGAGGCAAGCGTGAGGAGGAGAATCGAGTGGAAGGGAAGACGGTGCAGGTTCATAAATCTCTCCCAGGGTCTACGAAAATCAGGATGAAAGCCTAGTCTGCTAGGATCGGCAGCGGCAAGGGAGTCATACTGGCAGCGCGTGTGCATGCGTTAGTGAAACCCGAATCACCAGGACCCGATTTCTCCATCTTACCAGCTGCCGGTGAGTTTGACACGACGTCACGCTGAAACGATTCGACCACGTACCTGCCTGATCACCTCCGGCCCGATTCTGCAGCATCCCCCGATGGCCCGGGCGCCTGTCTTGTGCCACACCTCAGCCATCTCAACCCATCTTTCTGTCGAGCAGGAGCCGGTCCATTCCTTGTTCTTCGCATCCCAACTCTCCCCAGAATTCGGATACACGATGACCGACCGTTGCGTTCTCGATAGAATCCGGGTGATCAGCTCGTTAACGAACTGTGGCGCGGTGCAATTGATACCGATACCAACAAGTCGTTCGGCACGCTCGCAGAGGTCTACAGCATCTTCGATAGGTGTGCCGTCATTGAGGTGCGCGCCGTCTCGGCAGCTAAAGCTGATCCATCCCCGCGCCTCGGGAGTTTCACGGTAGAGCTCTAGAAGAACTCTTGCTTCATCCACTGACGGTATCGTCTCACATGCGAGCAGATCGGCCCCGGAAGTCGCAAGAAGCTTGAACCGTCTTCGATGAAAGTCGATCAAATCCTGTTCAGCCACCCCGTAGCGACCATTGTACTCTGAACCATCTCCCAGATATGCACCGTATGGTCCTATGCTTGCTGCAACGAGCGGGCGGGTTCGACTCCTAGGGCTGGCCACATCTAACCAGAAATCCTCGACTGCATCTCGTGCGAGAGTCACCGAACGAATCAGCAGCTCGTCTGTGGTAACCATGTCAAAACCCAAACGGGATAGACCTTCGTAGCTCGCCTGATAGCTCGCCGTAGTGACACAGTCGGCACCGACGTCCAGGAATGCACGATGGACAGCAGCGATTTCCTCAGGAGCATCGATCAGCACCTTCGCAGACCACAGATGGGAGTCCAGTGTATGCCCACGCTCTTCGAGCGATGTGGCCAGACCCCCATCTAGCATCACGGCACCTTGGTGTTCAAGGATGCCTTGAAAGGGGTCCGCCATTAGATGAAATCGAATATTAAAGATGGCAAGTCATTGAAAAAGCGGGCCGCCCCGTCGGTGGGGACAGCCCGCCTCTCCTTCAGGATAGATCTCTGCTCTACTAGACCTGAACTACGTTCTCTGCAGCGGGACCCTTCGATCCCTCGACCATCTCGAACTCCACAGTCGCGCCTTCAGCGAGGGTCCTAAACCCATCAGACTGAATAGCGCTGTGGTGGACGAAGCAATCCTTGCTCCCGTCCTCAGGTGTAATGAAGCCGAATCCTTTCTGGTCATTGAACCATTTCACCGTGCCCTTCATACGTATCATCTACTCCGTTATGTGTTGCGAGCGTCGGAGTGTCCCGGATGATCCGTACCCACCGACTACGATTTACTCAAACAGATGCTTGAGTGGCTCCTAGCCTCGCAATGAAAGAAGCCTTAGTCAATATGACGTGCATACATTGTGACCCCCCTTCGTATGAGTTTGCGGTTGTCATCCGAGAGAGGACAAGAAACAAGGGATTGGGATTGGTTAGTACCTCACAAGA
>DCAD01000030.1:0-208 GCA_002311875.1 Gemmatimonadales bacterium UBA1142
CCCTCGCCGTTCGTGGTCATGAACCATCTCCGGTAATCGAAAGGACGACCTTTCCCTTCGCCGAACGATCGCCGAGCGAGGTCAGGGCCTTTGGGAGTTCATCGAGGGTGCAAGTGCGATCCAGGTGGGGTCGGATGCTCCCCTGCTCAAGTAGGTCCCGGATAGATAACCCGACTCTCTCCAACATCTCGCGGTCGCGGTCGTGGCT
>DCAD01000030.1:474-12459 GCA_002311875.1 Gemmatimonadales bacterium UBA1142
ACCTGCGCTCCCCGCACCTTGCCGATCTCCACCGCGGCCAGGCCGACTCCACCAGACGCGCCGTGGACCAGTAGCGTCTCACCCGAGGTCAACCCTGCCTGCTCCACCAGGCCCACCCAAGCGGTCGTGTATGCCACGGGGAGGGCCACGGCAGACGCGAGATCCGTCGACTCGTCGAAGACCATGGCCATGTCGTCGCGGACGACGGCCCAAGGCGCGAATGCGCCCCATTCGACTTTGCTCGCGACTCGGTCGCCCGGGACGAGGCGGCTCTCCGGGCCGCTCTCGACCACGGTCCCCGCCACCTCCTGCCCCGGAATGAAGGGCCGCGTAGGCCGTACTTGATATCGGTCGTCGAGCATCAGGAGGTCGCTGAAGTTCAGCGCGGCATACTGGACCTCGATCAAGGCGGAACCGGGCCCAGGGGATGGAACGGGTACGGTCTCGAGGCTCACGTCGTCCACACCCTTCCCGTGGGACTGCCACGCCTTCATAGTACTCGCTGTTCGAGGCGCCATCCGCTTGCCAACCGGAGTCTCTCTGGGCTGCTAATCCTTGCCATTCGGTGAGATAATCCCGGACATTGTGGCCGTCTCCATATCTCACGTCAACCGAGTCTAGACAACCATGTTGAGCCAGAGCTTCTCGCTCGATCCAGGATCCGTCTCTCTCTCCCAGCTTAGAGCCGTGCTGGAGACCGATCGCACGATCGAACTCAGTGAGTCGGCCAAAGCAGGCGTCGATCGCGGCCGGGCGACCGTTGAACGGTTACTGACCGAGGACCGGGCCATCTACGGCGTCAACACTGGGTTCGGCAGCCTGGCGAACGTTGTCATCGACCCGGAAAACCTGGCGGAGCTCCAGCGGAACCTCGTGCTCTCCCACGCCGTGGGCACGGGAGACCTCCTGGAGGACCGGACGGTGCGACTCATCCTGGTCATGAAGGCCTGCGCCATGGCTCGGGGCTTCTCCGGAGTGCGCTGGGACCTGATCGACATGCTGCTCCGCATGGTGAATCATGGCGCGCTACCCGCGATTCCAGGGAAGGGCTCGGTGGGGGCCTCCGGGGACCTGGCCCCGCTGGCGCATATGGCCTCCGCGCTGATCGGCCACGGGAGGATTCGATTCCAGGGCGAACTGATGCCGGCAGGGGACGGGCTCGCCGCAGCGGAGTTGCAACCGCTCGAGCTGGGCCCGAAGGAGGGGGTGGCTCTCATCAATGGGACTCAAGTGTCGACCGCGCTGGCCCTACAGGGTGTATTTCGCGCCGAGGACTTACTGCACTCCGGCGTGGTGACCGGGGCGCTCGCCTTGGATGCGTGTAAGGGATCCGACGCACCGTACGACGACCGGATCCAGGCCGTGAGAGGACACGCGGGCCAGCGAGAAGTGGCTGATGCGGTTGGAGTCGATTTTGCCAGCCACACGGCGACCGAATAGCTTGTCTCCCGCATTCAAAGGAGGTGACCATGAGTGGCCGACCCAAGCTGGTATTGATCGCCATGATCGCGATGGCGCTCTATCCACACCAACTGCGAGCCTATGCCGCTCAGGACCCCCAGAGCGAAGAAGAGCTCTTCCGAACCATCGATCGAAACCGTGAGTCGCACCTCACCTTCTTGCAGAGCCTCATCCGCGCCCAGCCCGATGGGGAGGCGGCGGTTCAGGCCCTGGTCGCGGCCCGGTTCGAGGAGCTCGGCCTCGAGGTCGAGACGCAGAGCCTGTTGCCCATCGGTCTGAGCCCTGCTCATGAGTTCGCCGCTGAAGAGATGATCCAGATGACCGAACGGGTCAGCGTGATGGGGCGGCTGCGCGGAACCGGAAACGGCCGGAGCATGCTGTTCTTCGGTCACCCGGACCCCGAGCCGATGACCGAGGAGTCGATGGCGGGTTGGGAGCGCGACCCCTTCGCTGCGGAGGTGGACGACGGTCGCCTCTACGGTTGGGGGGTAGCCGATGACCTGGCGGGCGTAGCCATCATGGCCGAGGCGGTCGCGGCGGTGCTCGAGACGGTCGGGACTCCTCGTGGCGATATCCTCCTCGCCAGCACTCCCGCCAAGCGCAATGCCCGCGGCATTGTCGGCCTACTGAACGTGGGGTATCACGCCGACGCTTCGGTGTATCTGCATCCCGCCGAATCGGAGAAGGGCCTCGAGGACATCAAGGCGATCACGTCGGGCCTGCTGAGGTTTCGGATCACCGTGAAGGGCGAGTCCCCCGACACCCCGGAGCCGGGCCAGACCGCGTTCGCCCACCTGGCGGTCAGCGCAGTCGACAAAGCCAGTTCGGTGTTGAGTGCGCTCCGCGACCTCGACGAGGACAGAGCGGAACGGGTCTTTCATCCTGCCCTCGATGCTGCGGTGGGTCGTTCAACCAATCTGCTGACGAGCCATGTGTCCTGCGGCGCATCAGGCAGCACGACCCAGGTGCCGACCGAATGCGTGATCGAGGGGTCGACCACATTTCCACCCAATGAACAGATGCCGGACGTACAGGAGGAAATCTTGGACGCCATCGATCGAGCGTCACGGGGTGACCGATGGCTGGCCGAGAATCCGCCGGTGGTCGAGTGGTTGGCCGGCACCCAAGGCGTCGAGGTGCCGCGTGATCATCCACTGTACCAGACAGTGCACCGGGCGGTGGTCGAGGTTACGGGTGTCGAGCCCGAGGTGAACCCATTGCACTCGGGAAGCGATATCAGGAACCCGAAGCTCTTCAGCGATATCCCCTCGGTCGGTATCGGCCCCTTGGCGGGAGATCTCACGCAGGCCGGCGGGCATGACGAGTGGGTGGATATCGAGGACTACATCCGCGCGATCAAGATCTGCGCAAAGATCATTGTCGACTGGAGCAACTGACCGGTTCCTCGGGCCGATCCGCCGATCGGTCGAGATCACGATCGTAACCCTCTTTGCCGTGCTGACGATCGCCGTGTTCGCGCAGGTCGTCGCACGGTACGTGTTCAACCAGCCCCCCACCTGGACCGAAGAGCTCGCCCGGTTCTGCCAAGTATGGATCATCCTGCTCGCCTCTTCCATCTGTGTGCGTAAGGGCAGCCACCTGGCCGTCGACTATCTGGGGCCGGTACTGGCCCCGGGCGTGCGAAGAGCGGTCGCGGTGTTAACAGGCGGTTTGATCGCGATCTACTCGGCGGTGGTGGTGATCTGGGGCGTGCGTCTCATGGTAATCGGGTGGGTGCAGACGTCTCCCGCCATGCAGTTGAACATGGGGTTCGTGTACCTGGTGTTTCCCATTGCCGGTGGGCTGATGCTGGTGGAGTCGATCTTGGCGACGGGGCAGCGCCTTGGAGAGGTGGAGGGGTCGTGATGCCGCCGATGCTGATCGACCGGGAGGGATCGTGATCCTGCTGGTGTTGACCATGCTCGTGCTGATCATCATCGGCATGCCGGTGGCCTTCGCCCTCGGGGTAGGCGCCCTGGGCGCCCTCCTGGCCGAGCCGAGTCTTCCGATCACTCTGGTACCGCAGCGCATGTTCACCGCACTCGACTCCTGGCCGATCATGGCGGTGCCGTTGTTCATGCTGGCCGGGGGACTGATGGACAAGGGCGGCATGTCGCGGCGGATAGTGGAGTTTGCTTCCGCCTGTCTCTGCTTCGTTCGGGGGAGCCTGGGGATGGTGACGGTGATGGCCAGCATGGTGTTCGCGGGCATTTCGGGATCGTCGACCGCGGACACGGCCGCCGTGGGCTCGATCATGCTTCCGGCGATGCGGAGCAAGGGGTACGACATGCGTTTCGCCGCAGCACTACAGGCGGCTGGGGGAGCGATCGGCCCGGTCATTCCGCCGAGCATCCTGATGATCGTGATCGGATACGTGACCGGAACCTCCGTGGCCCAATTGTTCCTGGCGGGTGTCGTGCCGGGGGTGCTGATCGGACTCGGCCTCATGGTGATTGCCTATCGGCAAGCACTCAAGGAGGGGCCGGACTTCGATGCGCCGGTGCCGTTCGATGTCCGGAGAGCCCTGTCCACCGGAGTGAAGGCGCTCCCGGCGCTGGGACTGCCTGTGCTGGTCGTGTTCGGGATTCTGGGAGGAGTATTCACCGCGACCGAGGCCGCTGCCGCGGCGGTCGTATATGGTCTCGCGGTTGGGCTCTTTCTCTATCGGGAAATTGGCTGGCGAGATCTCCCCTCCATCACCCTCGAGGCGGCCGAAAGATCGTGCGTGGTGCTATTCATCGCAGCGGCGGCGATGCTGTTTGCCTGGCTACTGGCCGCGCACCAGGTGCCGCAGGCGTTGGGGGCTCTGTTACAGGCCCACATCAGTGACCGCATCTTGTTCTTGATCTTCCTGAACCTGGTATTGCTCCTGTTAGGGATGTTTCTTGAAAGCTTCTCAGCGGTGATCGTATTTGTGCCGATCTTGTTTCCGTTGGCCCTCGATTTCGGGATCGATCCCCTTCACTTTGGGATTCTGGCCACGGTGAATCTGGCCATCGGATACATCACACCGCCGTACGGAGCCACGTTGTTCGTTGCCTGTGGCATTTCAGAGCAAAGCGTGCGAGCCGTGAGTGCGCAGGTGGTGCCGATATTGATCGCTATGCTCCTGGTGCTCGTCGTCGTGACATACTGGCCCGACACAGTGCTGTGGCTACCGCGCCTGGCTGCCCAGTGAACGGTCGGATTGTAGTTGCGGCTGTCTCCCTGCTGATCTCAGGATGCGGCTCAGAAGAGCGTGTCATCATCTTGAAAGCTGCACTCTCCCAGAACCCGTCTGAGCCGCCGGTGCGTGCGGTCGAGCTGTTTGCGGATCTGGTCTTCGAAGGCACAGAAGGCCGCATTCGCGTTCAGGTCTACCCCAACAACCAGTTGGGCAATCAGCGGGATGTGGTCGAAGGATTACAGATGGGCAGTGTCGAGCTGGCCAACATCGCGAGCGTGATGGCCAGCTTCGTCCCTGAGACCAACCTCTTCGAGCTGCCGTTCCTGTTCGACGGGCCGGAACACTTCGATGCGGTGCTGGACTCGTCGATAGGGCAGAGCCTTGCGCCTGCGTTCGAGCGCCGCGGGCTGCACCTGCTGGGTTACTTCGACGTGGGCGAGCGTCACATCATGACCACCGAGCGTCCGGTCGAGCGCCTGGAGGATTTGAGCGGGCTCAAGATTCGCACGATGGAGAACAGAGTGCACCTGGCCACCTTCAAGGCGTTCGGTGCGAACCCTCTGCCGATGGCGTACGGCGAGCTGTACACGGCGCTGGAACAGGGGGTCATCGACGGCGCGGAGGCGGCAGACCCCAACTACTTTGCCAAACGGTTCTACGAGCCGGCCCCTTTTTCCGCGCGAGTCGGTTGGATTAGACTGGTCGAATACGTGGTGATGAGCCGGTCGTTCTATGACAACCTTTCCGCGGAAGACCGTGCGGTGATCGACCGTGCCGCCCGGGCAATGATCCTGCAGCAGAGGACCTGGTATCGCGCTGAGGCCGATTCGGCCCTCGAGCGGTTGCGGGAAGCGGGTGTGAGGATCAGCAGTCCTGACAGGGAGCCCTTCCGAGCTGTGGCGCGGAGTGTGTATGAAGAATGGGCTGATCGAGTGGGTGGGATGGCAAGGATCGAAGCGATTCTGGGCCTGGGTGAATCGGAGCCGGTGAGATGACGAGAGACCACTAGAGGACTCAATAATGGAATACAGAGTACTCGGCCGAACTGGCGTGAAGGTATCCGCGTTGGCCCTGGGTACGGCAAACTTCGCTGACCCGACCCCCGAGGATGAAGCGAAGCAGATCCTGGAGCGTGCGGTCGACGCTGGCATAAACCTGATCGACACCGGTGACAGTTACGCAAAGGGGGAGGCCGAACGGATCATCGGTCGGGCTCTGAAAGGCAGCGGGCTGCGCAAACAAGTGCTGATTACCACGAAGGTGTTTCCACCGACTGGACCCGGCCCCAACGACCGGGGCAATTCGAGGCTGCACATTATGCAGGCCTGTGAGGATTCCCTGGATCGGCTGCAGACGGACTACATCGACTTCTACTTCATCCACCGATTCGATCCTGATACCCATCAGGAGGAGACGCTGGCTGCCCTCGACGATCTGGTTCGTTCGGGTAAGGTCCGCTACGTGGCCTGCTCCACTCACCCCGCCTGGCGGGTGATGGAAGCTCTGGCCATCAGCGATCGCCAGGGATACGCGCGTTACTGTTGTGAACAGCCTCCCTACAACCTGCTGGACAGGCGCATCGAGAACGAGCTGGTACCGCTCTGTCTCGAGCACGGTCTGGGCCTCATGTCATGGTCTCCCATCGCCCAAGGTGTGCTCACCGGACGCTACGCGAATGCCACGGCTTTTCCGGAGGGCTCAAGGGCAGCGTCCCGGGGTGGGATCTATGCGGAGCGGATCAACGAAGCCGGGATCGATGTGGGCAACCGGTTCGTGGCTCTCGCGAAGGAGGCCGGAATCCCGCCGATTCAGCTCGCTGCGCTCTGGGTGAAGGACCAGCCGGGCATCACGGCGCCCATCATCGGTCCCCGTACGCTAAGTCACCTCGACGATCTCCTGCCGGTGGGCGACCTGCGGTTGAGCGACGACGTGCGGCAGGCATGTGACGAGCTGGTTCCACCGGGCAGCATGGTGGCGAATTTCCACAATTCAGCGGGCTGGGGCGCGCAGAGTCGGACGCTTGGGATAGTGGACAGGGAGTAGCACCCACGGTAGCCTGGGTCACTGAGGGAGGGTGTCTAATGTCCCCGAGAATTGTTTCGTTTATAATCGTTCCCATGTCGGTTCTTCTCTGTTCTTGTAGTTCTGAAGGTGTCGACACGGCAACGACTGACACCCTATCGACCGACAGGGAGACGAGCGAAGCACGGACTCGGGATGAGGACGACCTGAGGGAATGGAATCATCGGATTCGTCGGGAAAAGTTCGATATTGTCCTGCCTGAAGTCATGAGGAAGAACGATGTCGACATGTGGATTCATGTGATGAGGGAAACCATTCCGGATCCCTTCGGTGCAGAAGACTTGGGGAGCACCTCCGGTGTTTTTGTCTTCACGGACCGTGGCGGTGACCCAATCGAACGGGCGGTTCTCGGACGTCGCTGGGGAGCTTCACATGCCGGAGAAACATGGAGGGTGACTTGGGAGACTGAGTCGGTCGAGGAATCAGGAGCCTACGACATACTCGACGACCCGGTTCTAGTTAAGCAACCGCCGGGAGGACCGGAGACGGAATACGATTATCGATTCCAGGGCCTCGGAGAATTCGTTGAAGAACGTGACCCCGAACGCATTGCTCTGAATTTCAAGTTCGACCTTGGGCCCTATCCGACCACGACGAGAGCACAAGACGGTCTTTCGCATACGGATTACCTTCTCTTGGCCGAGGAACTCGGCGACAAATACGCCGACCGGATTGTCTCGTCTGAATTCGTGATGATGGAGTACGTAGCCAGCCCGGTGCCGAGTGAAGTCGAGCTGCTCAAGAAGATGCGTGCGGACGAAGTTAAACGCGTGACGCGAGCTTTTGAGGAGATCGTGCCGGGGGTAACGAGGAACCGTGACGTGGGAATGACCGTTTTTCGCCGTAGGGGCACAGGCGTATCACAAAGGGGACGGACTCCCGGTCATGAGAACGTCGTGATCGAGGGAGGCGACATCGTTGCAGCCCCGAGCCAGGGTATGTACGCCTACGTGCTCCGTGAGGGCGAGACTGGACCGCCTCCAGAGATCAAGGAACTCTGGGCAGAATATCAAAGAATCGTCGAGGTTCTGGCAGAGCACGTCAGGGTGGGCCTTGCCCCTCGTGAAATCGTCGATACCTACACGACCATATTCGAGGAGCAGGGGATCATTCTCAGGGACGATCAGCTGCACTTGTTCATCCCCAGGAACGATTTTTCGGCCTATTCCGCCGCTTTTGACCCTGGGGCGACCCACCTCAATATCGATATGCATGCCATGGGAAAAGGGGCACGAGAGAGGAAGTTTGAGAACTACTTCGGCCCCAGGATCGGCTCGAACGGTCCGGAGTGGATGTGGGACATACCGCTCCCACCCAAACACCACTTCGTTCTGGAGTTCTTCATCTATATGCCGTGGCCCTCGAGCGAACACGAAGACCAATATCTGTTCTGGTGGGATCATGAGCAGGCGATTGCCACCGACAGTGGCGTCGAATACCTGTCTCCGCCGCAAGAAAAGCTTTATCTCATCAACTGAGGAGTAGGAGCGGACTGCAGTGAACGCACATCAAGTTGCCACCGTCCTCGCTCTGGCCGTGACCCTGGGTACCTCCAGCGCCGGCGCCCAGACCTTCACGACGGACGACCCCGTTCTCCGCCACATCTGGGCCATGGGGATGGACAGCTCAAGGACCTACGAGTTCGCGCAGGTGCTCATGGACTCCATTGGTCCCCGCTTGACCGGAACGCCGGAGCTCGAAGCCGCGGGTAACTGGCTGGTCGCGCACTACACCTCGTGGGGCATCCCCGCCAGGACCGAGCAGTACGGAACCTGGAAAGGGTGGCGTCGAGGCCCGACGCACGTCGATCTCATCCGCCCTCGCGTTCGGACTCTCGAGGCCACGATGCTCGCCTGGAGCCCGGGAACTCAGTCCGCTGTTGAGGGTGAAGTCGTCGCTCTCCCGATGGTCGAGCGCCCGGATGAATTCACAACCTGGCTCTCCACGGCGCGGGGCAAGTTCGTGCTGATCTCCCCACCGCAAACCACCTGCCGGCCGGATGAAGGCTGGGAGCGATTTGCGGACTCGAGCGTCTACAGGAAGATGCGAGAGACGCGGGATCGGCGGGCGAGGGACTGGGAGGTCCGCATCGAGCGGACCGGCTCCACGGCGAGCACGCTTCCGAGCGTGCTCGAGCGAGGGGGGGTGGCTGGCGTCCTGACGTCCACTTGGTCGGGCGGGTGGGGTGTCACCAGGATCTTCGGTGCCCGAACCGAAGAGGTGCCCTCCCTCGATCTGAGCTGCGAGGACTACGGCCTGCTGTTCCGGCTTGCGGAGAACGCGCAGGGGCCGGTCCTCAGCGTGGAGGCACACGGGGAGCGGCTCGGTGAGGTCCCGGTGTACAACACGATCGCCGAGGTCCGCGGGGTATCGCTTCCCGACGAGTATGTGGTGTTGTCGTCGCATCTCGACTCGTGGGACGGAGGCTCAGGGGCAACGGACACGGGAGCCGGAACCATCGCGATCCTTGAGGCGATGCGCATCCTCAAGGAGGTTTATCCGGAGCCCAAGAGAACGATTCTGGTGGGACATTGGGGCGGAGAAGAACAGGGACTGAACGGCTCGCGGGCGTTTGCTGAGGACAACCCAAGCGTCGTCCAGGGTCTCCACGTCCTGCTCAACTTCGACATCGGCACGGGCGTCGTGAACGACATCTCCATGCAGGGAATGATGGGGGCCGGAGAACACTTCGCTCGCTGGTTCGCCCAGATGCCGAGCGAGCTGAGCGGGCCCCTCAAGCTCACGCTTCCCGGTACACCCCACAGTGGCGGCACAGACCACGCCTCGTTCCTCTGCTACGGCGTTCCCGCTTTCCGATTCGGTGGACGAGAGTGGGACTACTTCACTTACACGTGGCATACGAACCGGGACACCTTCGACAAGCTCGTCTTCGAGGAAGTGAGGCACAACGCGACCCTGATCGCGGCGATGACGTACCTCGCTGCGGAAGATCCCGAACGCGTCTCGCGGGAGCGGAGGGACGCTTTTCCGACGGACGCCGGCACCGGAGCTGTCATGACGTGGCCGACCTGCCGCGATCCCGAGCGGTCGTCCCCGGGGCCGGGAAACTAACGGCCGTCGATGGCTCAAGGTCTAACATAGGGGAGTGGTACCCCACCTGGGGGCACGTCACAGGTCTCCAACGGTGGAGGAACGGAACCCGTGAGGTCACGTCCCGTTGCCTGATCGCGGAGCGAAGCTGGCTTGATCGGGTGCCCCGCTCCAGGTTGGCGGGGATACCGCAGCAGCCGTTTCGGGCAGAGCTCGTGTCGATCGCGCTAGCTAGACCTGCACGCAGGGGGACAACGATGTCGAAAGGCTATGACCGCGACCTCGGAATGGGCCGGAGCATCACCCGCCGTGACTTCCTCAATGGGGTCGCCGTGACTGTCGGTGGTTCGATGTTGCCCTCGCAGGGACTCGACAAGCGTGCCGACCCCTGGTTCGGATACAGTTGGCCGCAGGAGGCGTACTACCCACCGGCAGCGACGGGCATGCGGGGCAGCCACGCGGGTTCGTTTGAGGTTGCGCATGGCTTCCGTGACGGACGCACGTGGACCGGAGAGGACTCGGGCGAACGCTATGACATGGTCGTTGTAGGTGGGGGGCTGAGCGGGCTGTCGGCCGGTTTCTTCTTCCACGAGAGCGCCGGGCCGGGATCTCGTGTTCTGATCCTCGACAACCACGACGACTTCGGAGGCCACGCCAAGCGCAACGAGTTCTCATACGGTGATCGCACGCTCTTGCTCAACGGCGGCACGTCGAACCTCGAGGCTACCCATCATTACTCGACGGTCGCCCGCACCTTATTGGCCGCGGTCGGTCTGGATCTCGAGCGGGCAGAGGCGGCCGACGCCACGAGTCGAAACTTTTACGGATCGTTGGGCTTGACGGGAAGCACCTTCTTCAGCCAAGAGGTCTTCGGGAACGATCGACTGGTGACCGGCTCCGCGGGAGGGTTCGGGCCAAGTACCGCCCGACGTGGCTGGCGGGAGTGGCTCGCGCAGACTCCGTTGTCCGAGGACGCGCAGCGAGACATCGTGAGGCTTGAGGAGACCGGTTCGCCGCTGGACAGCTGGTCCAAGCTCTCGGACGGAGAGCGGAAGACGAGGCTCGCTAGGATGAGCTACGCGACCTTCCTCCTCGACCACGCTCGCGTCCAACCGGAAGTCCTTTCGATCTACAACGACCGACCGAAGGGCCTCTTCTGTGTTGGTATCGACGCGCTGCCGGCGCTCTTCGCCTGGGCGATGGGCTATCCGGGATTCCAACAGCTCGGCCTGCAGCCGTTGTCTCGGGTCGGGCCGCTCACGCACATCGGTGGTGGGCAGCATGGTCGTGAACGACAGTTCAGCGGTGGGCCCACGATCGAGCTTCCCGACGGTAACGCGACGCTCGCTCGACTCCTCGTGCGGGCGATGATCCCCGACGCCCTGCCAGGGTCGACACTGGAGGACTCAATCATGGCTCGCGTCGATTACTCGCGGCTCGACCGCGAGGGCTCGTCCGTGCGAGTCAGGCTCAACAGCACAGTGGTCCGAGTTCAGCATCGTGGGAGTCCGGAGAATGCATCGGAGGTCGAGGTGACGTACGTGGGCCAGGACGGGAGTGCTCGGACCGTTCGCGCGAACCACGTCGTCATGGCGTGCCACAACGACATGATCCCCTACATCTGCCCGGAGATGTCACCCGAGCAAAAGGCCGCGCTCGGTTATGGCGAGCGCATGCCGATTGTGTACACGAACGTACTGATCCGGAACTGGACGGCGTTCGCGAATCTCGGCATCCGGAGCGTTACTTGTCCCGGCATGTATCACTCGAACTTCAGCCTGGGGCGTGCCATGGAGATTGGGGCCTACAACCCCCCGCGGTCCCCCGAAGACCCGATGGTCCTCCATATGACGCGCACACCCTGTGCGCCAGGGTTCCCCAAGAAGGAGCAGCATCGACGCGGTCGCCGGGACCTCCTGGAGACCACCTTCGAGACGTTCGAGCACAATATCAGGGACCAGATCGGGCGCGCTCTCTCGAGCGGAGGATTTGACCCCGCGCGGGATATCGTGGCGATCACCGTGAACCGCTGGCCTCATGGGTACGCGTACTCGTACGATACGCTCGACGACTCGATCGAATGGGCGTTGTTCGAAGCTGACGACCGGCCGTGCGTCATCGGCCGTCAACGTTTCGGCCGCATCTCGATCGCGAACTCCGACGCGGCCGCGACGCCCCACACGGACGCGGCGATCGATGAAGGATATCGCGCTGTCGGCGAGCAG
>DCAD01000030.1:12600-34869 GCA_002311875.1 Gemmatimonadales bacterium UBA1142
GATTAGTTGCTAACTCGTCAGTTCCTGAATAACCTCTGGTTGCTCCACTTCAGGGTTTATGAAATATCTCGTCTTCAAGTCATTCTGGAGGATGGAATGAAATCGCTTCCGTGGTTGGCCCTCGTGATTCTGGTCCTTGTGTCGCCTTTTCGGGTAGATGCTCAACAGATCACGGGTACCGTGCGAGACCAAACTACCGGTTCACCGATTGCGTCCGCGCAAATTTTCATTGAGGAACTCGGTATCGGGGTGCTGAGCCAAGCGAGCGGCCAGTATCTCTTACTGAGTGTACCGGTGGGGACACACACGGTGACAGTGTCTCAACTCGGTTACCGAACTGAAACGAGCGAGGTAACCGTGTCCGCTGGCGCCACAGCCGTTCAAGATTTTGTCATGAGTGCCCAGGCGCTCCAGCTAGACGAGATTATCGTGACGGGTACAGCCACAGGATCCCGGGTGCGGGAGATCGGGAACTCCATCGGCCGGTTAGACGCCAGCATTGCCGAGGTTCAACCAATCATTAACCTCTCGGATCTCTTGCGTGGTCGGATGCCCGGCGTAGTGATACAGCAAGGGTCGGGTGACGTTGGAACCGCCTCCACGATCAAGATCCGTGGCAGCTCTACTATGCGGAGGGTGAACGACGGACCACTGATCTATATCGACGGAATCAGGGCGAGCAACCGGATGGAAAGTGGAGGCAGGGACGTCTCCCGGATTGACGACCTCGACCCGGCGATGATCGAGAGTCTGGAGGTGATCAAGGGCCCGGCAGCTGCCACGCTCTACGGCACCGAGGCCGCTAACGGCGTAATCAATATCACAACGAAAAAGGGTGCTGTTGGTGAGGCGCAATGGAACTTCACACTGCGCCAGGGAAGCCAGTGGTTCCGCGACCCCGCGGGGCGTACTCCCACCAACTGGGGTGTGAACCCGAATACTGGCCAGATCGAGTCGCTCAACATCCTGGAGAATAAGACGGAGCGGGACCTGATGTTCCACAATGGGCGCACTCAATATTACGGGATAGACGTTTCGGGCGGCTCCGACCGGTTCCGTTACTTCGTAGCCGGGTCAGCCGCGATGGATGATGGCGTGACCGAGAACAGCTGGGCGAACAAGTACAACGGCCGGCTCAACATCACCGCTCAGCCGAGTGACAACATCACGCTGAGTGCGAACGCTGGCCTCGGGTTGATTCGTATGCGGATTCCTAGTGACTATCCGTATGAAGAAGCGGTCTATGCAGGCCCAGCCGATTGTGCTCGCGTTCCTGATCGTCGCTGCTACCGCAGGGGAATCCCGGAGGCTCGAGTAGCCAGGGACTTTGATCATAACAATGCGAACCGCATGACTGCGGGGTTCACGGCAACTCACACGCCCTTCGATTGGTTAACGCACAGACTGACTTTTGGCACCGATCTGACCAACCAGACAGAGGATAATTTGGATGCCTTCCTGGGTCCTGATTTTGCGCCGTACTATAGCTCCAGCGGTAGACTTGGAGGGAGAAGAATAAATCGGGAAGCGGTCATCTACACGACGTTCGACTACGCCGCGACTGGTGAACGAACATTGTCGGATGACCTAGCCTCGACCACGTCGGCTGGTTTCCAGGTCTATACCAAATCCGTTAAGGATTTGACTGCATCCGGGAGACGTTTCCCGGCGTTGGGCCTGTCGGCAGTTAGTGCTACAGGTCAAGATCGGACGGGGTCAGATGGTCTCGTCGAGAACAACACGGTTGGCGCGTACCTGCAGCAGCAGTTCGGCTGGCAGGACCGTTTCTTTATTACGGGAGCGGTGCGGGCTGACGACAATAGCTCATTCGGTGAAAACTTCGACCTAGTCTACTATCCGAAGGTGAGCACATCCGTTGTGGTGAATGACGCGTTACGCGTTAGGGCTGCGTACGGCGAATCCGGCCAGCAGCCTGATGCGTTCGACGCTCTTCGCAGCTTTACGACCCGCCTGTCACCCACCGGTGGCGCGACGGTGACTCCGTTGTCACCAGGCAACAGTGAGCTTGGACCGGAACGGGGCGTGGAGATTGAAGCGGGATTCGATGCGACGTTGTTTGGTGGTCGTGTGACGGTTGATTTCACCTACTACGATCAGACAACCAAGGATGCGATCGTAGGACGGTATGTTCCGCCTTCCACGGGGTTCACGGGCCGGCAGTTTGTGAACATCGGTGAGATCAAGAACCGAGGCATCGAGCTTGGACTCGGAGCTCGGATCATCGAAATCCCAGGCTTTGACTGGGATATGAACCTCAACATGAGCACCAACAAGAATGAGGTCACAGATCTCGGTTTGAAGGAAGGCGACGATGGCTACCTGTCTTTGGGATGGTCGACACGCCATCAAGTGGGCTACCCGGTTGGCTCGCTTTTCGCCCCCCAAGTGGGTTTTGCTCAGTTCATACCCGGTACTGACAACATCGACAAGTCAACCATGACTTGTGATGCTTCGCCAGGGCCGGGCCTGGGGCCAATCCCAAACGGGTCGGGAGTTCAGGTTGCTTGTGATGAGGCTGCATGGATCTATCAGGGACATCCGGATCCCTCTCTTGAGGCGTCCCTCTCTTCATCCTTCCAGATAGGAGATCGGCTGACCATATCAGGTCTGGTCCAGGCGAAGATGGGTCAAACGAAATATGATCTGCAGGGTTGGTGGAGGTACGCAGCATTCCACCAGACCAGGATGAATCTCTATCCACAGGAGTACGATCCCAGGCTGGTTGCCGAAGCCCAGTTTGGTTCCAGCGGCGAGTTCGCGTTATGGGTCAATCCAGCTGGATTCATCCGATGGAGGGAACTATCAGCAACGTACCAGATGCCGAGTGAATGGGCTCAGATGCTTGGCTCAAATCGTGGTTCGATCACGCTCGGTGCACGCAATCTCGCGATGATCTGGACTGAGTGGCAGGAATGGCCGCACCACGATCCAGAGGTGGTAGATCCCAGTAACACGTTCAGTGGAAATAGGGAACCGCAGGAAGACTCTGCGGTGCCACCACTGACGTCTTTGGTACTCACCATCCGCCTAAATCGATAGGGGGATGAAAATCATGGAAAAGACATCAATGAACTTCAAGCCAGGAGCCTCCCACATGAGCAGACGTGCATGCGGATCCAGGCCAGCAATAGTCCGTTTCACTCCCGCTCTCGCGCTCAGCTTGGTTCTCGTTCTAGGAGGATGTGACTCGCTTGATTCTCTGCTCAGCGTGGATGCTCCATCGAGGGTCGTAGCAAGTGATTTGAATAACCCGAGTGCGGCTGGACTGCTGGTCAAAAGTGTGGCCAATGAATTGCGTTGCGCTGTTGCCTGGTATGCAGCGGCGAGTGCCCTTACCGGGATGGAGTGGGCTGACGCCTCTAACAACTCCGTCACAAACATCTGGGACTCACGGAACCACGACACGAGCGGTTACGGGGCGCAGTACGCGAACGCTGACTGCGGGAGTGGCCAACCGGCGGTGTACAAGCCCCTCTCAAGGGCGCGTTGGATCGCTGATTATACGCTGGGTAACCTGGCCGAGTGGGAGACAGCGGATGTGCCTGATAAGGCAGCATATACGGCTGAGGTGTCCATGTATGCAGGATATGCATACACGCTCTTTGGTGAAGCCATGTGTTCCGTCGCCTTCGATGGGGGACCTGAGCAGACCAGGGCGGATTCCTGGAACCTCGCTGTCAGCCGCTTCGACCAAGCAATTTCTGGAGGTAGTGGAGATGTCCAGAATGCGGCTAGGGTTGGTAAAGCCAGGGCGCTTCTAAACCTCGGTCAGAAGAGTGACGCTGCAAGTGTCGCTTCTAACGTACCAGCTGGCTTCAAGTTCGAGCTGCAGTTTTCCAGCGACGCCAGTGTCACGAAGAACCCACTTTGGTATCAAAATCATGACAATCAAAGTGTGACGATCGCGGAAACGCGTAAGGACCAGACGTTTGGCGGAATGGCTGATCCGCGGATAGCAGTGACCAATTCGGGAATCGCACACCCGACAACGGGCATTGTGGTGTGGACAGCAGATAAGTTCCCCAGCGTGAGTAGCCCTCTTGAGCTAGCTACCTGGGAAGAGGCACAGCTTATCAAGGCTGAGGCCGAGCACGCCGCCGGGAATCTCGCAGGCGCGGTCGCAATCATTAACACACTGCATACGAATGCCGGTCTACCAGCGTTTGCAAGTACTAATGCCCAAGAGGTCATGGATCAGATCGTCTACGAGCGGTCGGCAGAAATGTTCTTAGAGGGCCATCACCTCTACGACATCACGCGCTACAACATTCCGCTCATCCCGGCTGTCGGAACGTATTCACCGTTTGGAGACACTTTCGGAAACGACATGTGCTTCAGACTTCCGGCTACCGAGTTCCAGAACAACGAGAATATTGGTTAGGGAGAGCGATCCGATCGGCGCCTAAGTTGGCGTAAGAGCCTTAAGGTGGGGGTTCTTTGGAGCAGTGGGTGGGGACGGACCCGGATTCGGGTCCGTCCCCACACGTTTATGAGCTTCAAGCGGTCCTGAAGATCCCTGGTTTGTTAGCGTCCCGTGACGATGTTGATTACCCCAGACTGATGTCCAGTGCCCCAACGTATGGTCGCGTCGATGGCCCTGATGAACTCCATTCGCCGTATCTGATCCGGAGGGATCTGGTGAAGCGTCATGAGCCCTCCATGCCGAACTTCATCGATGTACACGATCGGATAAGACGCCCCTGGGTTCGCGAAAGAAACCTGGCCGCGGGCTCGGAGCCAATTGGGGCGCAGGCGCTCTATTAGGTCATATGTGGTTGGCTCTGCGTCACCATCGCGAAGGATCTCTTCTCGTAGGAGCTCATCCCGGAATGTTCGCCGCTCGCCGTCATCACTCGCCGGCGATGGTGGGCGGCTGAATGGATTCGGAACGCTTGTGCAGGCTCCAAGGCAGACCAGCACTGCTAGGCTGAGTGCGTTGACCGTACACCGCATAGGGTAAGGCAATCGACGTATCATAGCCCTTATGCTCCGAGAGTAACCCATGGCAGCTTAGCTTACGTCTCCGGCCTCCGCATCCTCTCTAGGCTAGCCCGGCTCCTTCGGCAAAGGCCCTTCTCCAGGCTCCTGGCCTCTACTGGATCCAACAGCGAGGCGGGTCCAGCTAAATGCGAGCGCGACAATGCCAACGGCGAATCCGATCGTTTTCACAGTGCTGAAGCGCCACACCTCGAGCAAGCGCACATCTTGTGAGGCCACAGCCGCCATCCCGGCCTCAGTAGAAACGATGGAGTCATTTCTCATCAAGGGGTCCGTGACGGTCATGATCTCTCCGTTCGTCAGTGTGAAACGCACGGATGACGGCTGTTCTTCAAGGATCACTGCGCGTGGACTGACAGTCGTAGGTTGCCAGCTATGGCATCCCGTCAGCAGCGCTATAAGGAGTGCGGCTATGAACCGCCGCGCTAGAGGGACCCGTGTTCTCATATAAGACTTTCTCTCATTCGGCTTGGCTGCTAGTAGTCTTGTTGTTCCTCAATGTATCAAAATCGGCCGGTTCCCGAACACAGGGCCACTGAATCACACACCGCCGTCGCTGAAAAGGCATTTCCGAGGTTATGATCCCGGCCCGAATCCATCCGGCACCGAGAGGCGCCAAGTTCCGGAGCCACACGAATGATCTCAAGACGTCACTTCCTAGAAACGTCCACCGCTGCTGCTGCAGGTTTGACACTGGCCGGATGCGAGCCGACCGAGGTGTCCGGGGAGGCGCTCCCTCCTTCGATCGCCCGGTTGGAATCTTGGGCTGACCGAGCGCGTCCCATCACTACGAACGAGCGTGCGGCACGGGTCGAGAAAGCCAAACAGCTCATGAGCGAGCAAGGACTCAACGGCCTCGCTCTCTGCGGTGGTACTTCAATGGTCTACTTCACGAACATCGGATGGGGTGGTGGTGAGCGACTCTTCACCGTCGTGATCCCCCTACAAGGTGACGCTTTCGTGGTATGCCCCGCATTCGAGGAAGACCGAGCGAGAGAGCAACTAGCACTCGGCCCGCTGGGTGGGTCGCAGGTATATACATGGGAGGAGCACGAGAGCCCATACGAGCGGGTGGCTCAAGGGCTGGGAGATCGCGGGATCAAGACCGGTAGGCTCGGTGTTGAGGAGACCATGCAGTTCCGGTTCAGCAACGGTATCGCACTTGCGGCACCCGCCATCGATATGGTCGATGCCACGCCGGTGAGCGGCGGCTGCCGCGGTGTAAAGGACGCGCACGAGATCGAACTCATGACGCTCGCCAACGAAGTAACACTCACCGCGTACAAAGCGGCGTACCTCGCGATGGAAGAGGGCATGACCCAGGGTGACGTCGGCGGCCTCATCAGCTCGGCTCATCAGCGCCTCGGCTTTTCCGGTTCAGCCAGCGTGCAGACTGGTGAGTGGTCTGCGTTACCCCATGGCTCGATCACTCCCCAGGTGATCCGCGAGGGTACCATTCTGCTCATCGACGGGGGATGCGGGGTCGAGGGATACCGCTCTGACATGAGTCGCACCTTCGTGCTTGGTCAACCCTCCGATATCATGAGAGAGCGCTTCGACATCGAGCTCGAGGCCCAGACCACAGCGCACCATGCGGCAGGTCCGGGTGTGTTACCCGAGGATGTCGACGCGGCAGCTCGGAAGGTGATCGAGGACGCCGGCTACGGTCCGGGATACACGTACTTCACGCACCGGGTTGGTCACGGGATCGGGATGGACGGGCATGAGTGGCCCTACCTTGTGAAGGGGAACCGCACGCCGCTGATTGCTGGAAATGTGTTCAGCGACGAGCCTGGGATCTACGTACCGGGTGAGTTCGGGGTTCGGCTAGAGGACTGCATGTATATCACCGACAGTGGCGCCGAGCTATTCACCCCGCAGAGCCCGTCGTTGGAAGATCCCTTCGGGAACTGGGATCACTAGAGCGGACTCAGTCGTTGATCGCATCGAGGACGAGAACTAGCCCCCAGTACCGCCTGCTGTAGCTGGGACTCCTAGCGCAGCTATCAACACTGTTTTGTGCGTCTGATGTGACACCCCCATCGGGCTTCCTCAGCCTAGACGACGTAACGTTGATCCGTCGGCCTAGAGTGGCCAGAACCAGGGAATCAAGAGTGTGCCCAAGACCCAGAATATGAGGTTGAGGGGTGCACCCACACGAATGAAATCCGCGAACCGGTATTGGCCGGGCCCATAGACCATCGTGTTCGTTTGGTAGCCAACCGGCGTCATGAAGCTCGACGACGCTGCAAACACGATCGCGAACATGAAGGCACGAGGGTTCGCGTCGATCGCATGCGCGGTGGTGATCGCAATGGGGAGTAACAGCGCGACGGTCGCGTTGTTCGACATCACTTCTGTCATCAACATGGTGAGGCCGAAAAATGCAGCAAGCATAACAATCGGCCCGAATCCACCGATCCCGTCGATCATCCCCTCGGCCAGCATCATCGAAGCTCCGGTTTTTTCCATTGCGGCGCCTAGCGCAAGCATACCCGCGAGTAGGAAGAGTACGCTCCACTCGATCGCCCCGTACGCTTCCTCCGTCGAAATGCACCCGCTCACAACCATCATCAGGGCGCCCGCGGCGGCAGCAGCCACAATCGACAGCAATCCGGTTGCTGCGGTCACGACAACCGAGACCACGATGACCAGCGCTTTGGTGGCCTTGCGCCAGTTAAAACGTGGAATCCCGGCCCTGGACACCAGCAGGAACACACGCTGCCGGGTGAGATGCTCGATCTGGCCGTTCGGTACGTCGATCAGCAGCGTGTCTCCCGGCATCAGCTTCATGTTGTGGAACTCGCCATACGTTAGCGCTCCGTGCTGGCGGATGGCGAGCACCTCGGCTCCGTAGTTCTCTCGTAGATGCGACTCGGCGAGGGACTTCCCTACCAACGGTGAGCTGGGCCCCACCACCGCCTCAACGAGCCTGGTGTCGATGGACTCGATGTCCTTGTCACGCCACTTCATGCTCATTCCAAGAGTCACTCCGACGCGGTCCTTCAGCTCGTTGATCGTGCGCAGATCTCCCTTGATTCGAAGAACGTCGTGTTCACGAAGGATGGTCTCAGGAGTCGGGCGCAGGGTGTCCTTGCCGCGCTCGATCTGGAGAATTTCAATACCGAGTTCTTGGACAAGCGGCGCCGACACCAGCGACTGGCCGACTGACTTCGATCCCTCCTGCAGTACAAGGTCTGTCAGGTAGTCGCCCAGACCGAAGCTCTTCGTGAGGTCCCCTTTGCTGCGGTGGTCAGGAACGAGCTTTCTGCCCACCGTCATCATGTAGGTGACTCCGACAGCGAAAAAAATCACGCCCAGCTTGGTGAACTCGAACATGCCGAAGGCTTCGAGCCCCGCCTCCTCGGCTATCGAGCTTGCCAGGATGTTGGTCGACGTCCCAAGCACGGTGCACATGCCTCCAAACATGGAAGCGAAGGAGAGGGGCATCAGTAGTTTCGAGGGGCTCGTGTGTGCTCGCTGTGCGACGACGATGACAACAGGGATCAGGATCGCCACCGCAGCCGTATTGTTCAGACAGGATGACAGCACACCCACACCCACCATCAGTACGAACAGCATCAACTCCGAGCTACGCCGGGCCAGCCTCCCGAGCCCTCTGCCAACGAAATTCACCGCACCGCTCCGGAACATTCCAGCACTGAGCACGAACATCGCGCCGACCGTGACGGTTGCGGAGTTGGCGAAACCAGCCAAGCCCTCCGCTGGGGTGAGAATGCCAGAGACGAGAAGCGTGATCATAACAAAGATGGCCACGACGTCGGTGGAGAATTTTTCGGTGACAAACAGCACCACTGCACAGATCGTCAAGACCAGTACGAAGACGATTTCCCACGTCACTTGTTCCCCCTGTGCTCGATGTATTGGCCGGATGCCGAAGAATACACTGCTGTATACCGCATCTCACCCCAAAGACTTCTCATATGCGGAGCGAGCGAATGACCCCTGGGGTACCCCTCCCTATTCGAACCCAAAGACCACTGGTAGAAGAAATGCTACAATGGCTGCCCATGCGGCATAGACCGGAAGGTAATTCGCAATGACGCGATCCATTGCGGCGAACCCGGCTTTGCGTCGGACCAAGCCGATGTACGTCACGCATATCCACACGAGATGCACCAAGACGATCACGTTGGCCCCAAGCACGGTTACGCGATTTGGCGTGAATCCGAAAGATACGAGCCTGAACAGGATGGCCGACAGCGCGATCGCGTCGATCAACAGGGTCACACCAACGAGCGCAAGGGTGACATAGTCGATCAACCCCACATCCGACTCTCCATTGCGTTCCACCAACGAGAAAACGGAGATGCCGAGCACCAGCAACAGCAGACCATTGAAGGTGACGAGAGAATCTCGATCAATGAACGGGTTCTCGCCTTCGACAAACGTGACTATGAGATAGATGACGACCATGACGAGGAAGAGGGGCGCAAAGACGCGCGCAAGCACGGGCGCGATCGCGGTGCGTCGATTGAACACGGCATCGAATAGATAAGTCGCGCCCACGGGTACAGCCGCAGCACAGAAAATACCAACGTTAGGGAAATACCAATCCGCAATGTCGAGGTCGATCGATTCGAACAAGAGGACCGTCATGCCGCTGAGTACCATCCCCGCGAGCCCGACGAGACTAGTGAGAATGATCAATTCGCCATTGTAGCGTACGAAGCGAACCCGCGAGTGCGCATCGCGCCACGAGTCCCCTAAGAAGACCAGTCCAAGGTAGGCCCACAACGCCAGTGGGAGGTGAATCAGCGCCATGACTACTGAATCAGTGTAGTACCAATCCTCCCCGAGTCTGGTAGCTGGAAGCAGGCTGACATAACCGACCGCTACGACGGCCAGGCTCACACCGGCCATCAGCAGTGCACGATCGGGACGCCTAACCAAGAAATAGCCAGCGAGCCCCAGGATGATCCACAACGGCGCAAGACGCGGGTAGTACCACCCCACCCCGAGCCAGGTAGCTGGCAATCGCACGAGTGCACCGACTGCCACGCAGATCCCGAGTGCGTACCAGAGGTTAGTCCCGTGTTTGGCACCCAGCACTGCTTCGTCGTGCTTGAGGCGTGCACTCCAAACGCGCAACGCCATCGAATCGTGCGCAGCATGGAACGCTTCGTCGAGCGATTCGCGAAACGCTTCCGGATCTTGCCGATATAGCGCCTCGAGTTCTTCGGGATCGTCAAGACGATCGAGGATGAGGGAAGTGGTTGTTGTCATTGCGCCATGAATTCGGTCTTTGTCGATATGACTGTTCCGTTGGCAAGATGCGTACCGCCTCTTAATCCACGCCAGGGAAGTGACCTCCAGTACCCACACCCCCCTAAACGGGCGGCAATCCTAGCGCATCCACCAACAGTGTTTTGCGCGTCCGATGTGGTGCCCCCGACACCCCTGGTGCTCGGACACCGAAAGACATCTCTTGCCAATAACTGTTGTCTGTAGGGAGCGGAGTACTATGAAAAAGAGATCTGGGTCTCGGAGAAGCGCGTTTGCCTGCATCGTTGGATTCACAGCTGTGTCCTTGCTTGCACTGAGTGCCTGCCAGCAGGGCGGCGAGGTGATCATCATCGACGGCGACGACATCGGCGGCGTGGTGAGCGGCCCAGACGGTCCTGAGGCTGGAGTTTGGGTCATCGCGGAAACGACCGACCTTCCGACCAGGTTCAACCGGATCGTCGTTACAGACGACCGGGGCCGCTATGTCGTTCCCGACCTGCCGGACGCTACGTACGACGTGTGGGTCCGCGGCTATGGGCTGATCGATTCGGAGAAGATCCGTGTGAGACCCGGCACGACTCAGGACCTGAAGGCCGTGCTGGCACCCGATCCGCACGCGGCCGCGCAGTACTACCCCGCAGGGTACTGGTTCTCCTTGATCGAGGTGCCGGCCAAGAGTGAATTTCCGGGCACGGGGCTCGGAGGTAACGGCATCTCGCCAACTATGCGAAGCCAGGCAGAGTGGCTCCGGAATCTGAAGTCTGGCGGCTGTATGGCATGTCATCAACTGGGCAACAAGCCGACTCGGGAGGTCCCGGCAGCACTGGGTGAGTTTGCTTCGATGGAAGAGGCGTGGGATCGGCGTATTCGATCCGGGCAGGCGGGTGGCAGTATGTATGGTGGCCTCAACAGGATGGGCCTGCCAGCTGCATTGAAAATGTTCGCGGACTGGACCGATCGGATCGTTGGAGGAGAGGTGCCCCCCGCTCCGCCTCGCCCGGAGGGCGTGGAGCGCAACGTCGTAATCACTCAATGGGACTGGGCCGACCCGACCGCCTACCTTCACGACGAGGCATCTACCGACAAGCGGGCCCCGACCGTAAACGCGTACGGCTCCATCTATGGAGCGCTCGAGGCCAGCGCAGACTACCTGCCGGTCCTCGACCCAGTCAGTCACATGACGAGCCAGGTGCCTGTGCCGGTGCGCGATCCGAACACCCCGCTCGCGGCTGGCGCCCCAATGGAGCCGTCTCCCTACTGGGGAAACGAGGCGATCTGGGACAGTCGGGCAAACGTCCACAACCCCATGCTCGATGAACGGGGCCGAGTTTGGCTCACCTCGCGGGTTCGTCCAGCTGAGAATCCGGCGTTCTGCCTGGAGGGGTCAGACCATCCGTCCGCGAGGGTTTTCCCGACCACGAGAGCCGGCCGCCACCTCGCCGTGTACGACCCAACCTCGGAAGAGATGACGCTCATCAGCACCTGCTTCAGTACGCACCATTTGATTTTTGCCGAAGACGAGAACAACACGCTGTGGACGAGCGGCGGCGGCCAGGTCATCGGTTGGCTGGACACGAAGATGTTCGACGAGACCGGTGACGAAGAGAAGTCGCAGGGCTGGACGCCTCTGATCGTCGATACGAACGGGAATGGTAGACGCGACGATTATGTTGAACCCAACGAGCCTCTTGATCCGACAAAGGACATGCGGATCAGGTCTGGCTACTACGGCGTGGCATACAATCCTATTGACGGTTCGATCTGGGGCTCATCGTTGGGCTTTCCCGGAGCGATCCTGAGGCTTGATCCCGGTACGGAACCGGCGACGACGGCTTTGGTAGAGATCTATGAGACCCCCTGGGGAAATCCGGAAGCACCTATACAGGGGTACTCGCCGCGCGGCATGGATATCGATCGAAATGGCGTCGTGTGGACCCCTCTTGCGAGCGGGCACATGGCGAGCTTCGACCGCAGCAAGTGTACAGGGCCGCTCAACGGGCCGACCGCGACCGGGCAGCACTGTCCTGAAGGCTGGACTCTCTACCCAGAGCCACTACCTCAGCTCAAGGGTCTGTCAGATTCCGGCAGTGCCGAGAGTAGCTACTACACTTGGGTAGATCAGTTCAACACGCTGGGTTTAGGGGAGAACGTACCAATAAACACTGGCAACCAATCCGAAGGGCTGTTGGCACTGAGTAATGGGGAATGGGTAGTCTTGCGCGTACCCTACCCGCTGGGGTTCTACACCAAGTGGATGGATGGGCGCATCGACGACCCGGAAGCGGGCTGGAAGGGAAGGGGGCTGTGGGCTACCTACAGCACGCGGGCGCCCTTCCACCTCGAGACTGGCCCGGGGACACCCAGCAAGGTAGTACACTTCCAGCTGCGCCCCGACCCACTCGCGAGGTGAGCGGGTCCGCGGTGAGCCTGCCTCGTGAACCTAAGGTGCATGCGCGGTCATCGTCACAGTTACGGAACCCGGCCAGGTTGCGGATCTCTGGGGGGCAGAGTCAGAATGAGGGCATGAGGAAAACGGTGCTATTCGTCCTCGCTCTGATATCGGTCGGGTCAGTGGGTCTAGGGGCCCAAGAGCGGATGAATCTTGTCAACTTAGTTCAGAGCGGTGACAGCTATCTGACACCGGGGACTCTTGTGCCGTACTCTGGTCCTGCGTTCTCCACATTCCCTTCCGACTCCGCCCGGATCAGGGAGCAGGGCACTCTAAGGGATGGTACGTGGGAGGGGCTGTATGAGTCCTTTTATTTCAACGGACAAGTGGATTCTAAGATCGAATACAGGGATGGAGAGTTCGATGGCTCGTTCGAGAGGTACTACTTCGATGGTCAAGTACTTGCCAACGGTAGCTACAGCATGGGGACAAGATGTGGTGAGTGGATCGACGAAGGTGGCCAACCAACTCGAATGACATACCCGCCTTGCTCCAGTAACTGAGGACCCAAGTGGTCCCCTGCTTGATCCATCAGTCTGAACGGGAGTCGACAATGCGGCGCTGGGTCGGATATGCGAATTGGATGCTATCGGTTCGCTCGACAACTTGTAGTATCTCCTCCCAGAGTTCTTCACCAGTATCTCGGCGCTCACGCGGACGGCATAGGTAGCGCACTGTCAACAACACACCGCTCTCCTGCACGGACGTGTAGACTGCTGGAGTGAGGGTGCGGTAGTGGATCAGGAGGCGCTGGTCTGCTTTCTTCCTTGGCGCTTCGGCCTCGGCCACCACATCCTTCATGCTTTCTGTGGTGATATCTTTGAAGAGTGACTTGGCTTGCTTCCAATCACTCTCGAACGTCAGCAGTACTTCTAGCTCGTTCCACAGGTAAGGAAACCCGGCCGAGTAGTTGGCAAGTGGTTCCAGAAAAACACGTTGGTTTGGGATATGGATCACCCTGCCTGTACTATGGTCAGCGGACACCCAGTTCCCGATCTCCATGATTGAGAACTGGAAGATTCGTCGGTCGATAACGTCACCCGCATGAGTGCCGATCTGTATACGGTCTCCAAGATCAAACGGGCGACTGAAAAGTATGAATAACCATCCAGCGAAGTTTGCTACCACATCTCGGAGGGCGATGGCTAGGCCTGCGGACAACAGACCGAGGAAGGTGCTCAGCGATCTAAGCGCAACAAACCAGATCTGGATAACGACAACGAGACCGATGAGAGAGGCCACGTACGCAGAGGTCTTCGCCCATTTGTAGCGCGATGTCGGATCTTTGACCGTTCTGCTGACAACCGCCAACAATGCTCGGCGAAGCACAAACAGGAGGATGATCACTAGAACCGAGACGAATACGCGGCCCTGTGTTGTGGTGCTCATGTCCAGGTCGGCCAGTGGCGACTGGATCAACGTCGTAGCTTCTTGGGCGGTCTGCCGAGCGATGCCTCGGGCGAACTCACCAAACCCCGTGATCATCCGCTGGATACCCCTTCCGCGTCAGCACACAGAGTTTCTAATCCTGCTCTCTGCGTTCAACCTCGTTCTCAATCGGTACAACAGGACCCCGGATGATCGCGGGTCCTACCGATTAGGGGAAGATGGAATCCTCATGTCCTTCCCTTATTCGAACGCGTTTCTTGAAACCTCAGAGTAAGAACCGACCTATACAGAACTTATCCCAATTTCAAACTATCCACTCTAACAATGTCAGTGTACCAGCGCATGCGGGAGCTAGCATCAGATTATCATCAAATGGCCAAGCGACCCGTTCGGCGAGTGTCATGAGACAAGCCGAGGCGATGGCGACTGCGGGTGGGTGGCGGAGCAGCAGGATGAGGGTGGCGACTGCAAGAAAAGCTGTGCTCCCCTCCAGGGTGCCACCTAAGAATGGACGTTTTCCCCACCGCCGCCCAAGGTAGCTGGCTGTTGGATCAGCCCAGGCTAAGACCAAGATCCCCGACAACGCAGCGGGAAGCCGGAACACGGCGATCGCTATCAATCCACCCAGAATGTACCACGTGGAAGATGCGACGTGGTCCGATTCTCTGGGGGATACCAAGACCTTGAAAAATCTGAAGAATAGGACGTTGAAACGAGGTACTCGGAGTCGTATGAGATCGGAAGCGAGTAACACGAAGAATACCCCTAACAGCGCTGCAACGGTGAAAGATTTAGACAGCTCCAGTAAGGTGATTGCTAGGAATATGAGCGTGCCCGTCATCGCGTGAAGGATCCTACGTGCGCCTTGGAGCCCTGAGGTCCGCGCTACTAGGTCTTTAAGATCGTCTTCTTGATAAGGATCACGAATCAAGTGGGTTCTCCGGCTTCTAACGTTCTGTGGATCCAACCTGGGCACCTGACGAAAAGTGCTTCCCTCCGGCTCAGCGGTCGGAACGCTATTTCAAGAGCCCGTTACTTTTGAGGAATTCTTGAATTGTCTCGAAAATCGCGATCGTCTCTGGGCGGTTGAAGCCACCATGTCGCCCGCCAGGCACGGTATGCAGTTGGTTGGACACACCCACCTTGGTCAGCTCCTCGTGCAGCTGTACGCCGTGCTGATACGGCACGGTCGGATCAGCATCGCCATGGATCGTGAGAATCGGTGGTAACCCTGCCCGCACGTAGGTCAGCGGTGACACCCGGTCAGCGATCTCGAACCGGTTGGGCATGCTTCCCATCCACTCGACGGCATAGCTCTTCGTGTTGGGCCCATCTAGCAGATCACCCACATCTGTGATGCCATACCAGTTGATGATTGCCGCTACCGACAAGGTTTCTGAGCCAGGGCACTGCCCATCGAGACCGGCTGATGCGGGAACCATGCCAGTGGTCAGTGCGAGGTGCCCGCCTGCCGAGTTCCCGGTCACAACAATGCGCTCAGGATCGATGTTGTAGTTGCCGGCGTTGCGGATAATCCAGCGCAGTGCACAGAGGCAATCTTCCACGGCAGCAGGTGCTAGTGATACCTCACCAAGCCGGTACTGAACATTGACGACTGCCCATCCCATCTCCATCCAGGGCACGAGCCGCAGCACGCTGGATTCCTTGGAGCCGCCTACCCACCCACCGCCATGGATATACACAAGCACGGGAGCAGGACCATCAGTACCACGTGGCAGGTAGAGATCCACCTTGTTATCACGGTTGCTGGCCGTGAGATAGGTAACATTCGGGAGCACCCTATACTGGTTCGACAGGTGGGACGCCCAGGCTTGGGTATCATCGATTTGTGCTAGTGCACCGCTAGGGAGCACCACAAATGCAGCCAGGATCAACGCCGAGAATGTTCCGTTACGCATCATCATCTCCAATGGCTCCGAAGGGCCGTTTTAGCCGATTGGCCTCTTTGCTTTCAGCCCATCTTTTTGTTGAATGAAAGGAACACCGGTAGAAATCCAGTCTGGAGCTGGCTCGCCCTTTAGGTAGTGCGCGAACCACTGAAGAATGCGGCCCTGGTAGTCCAGCTGGTTCTCTTTCTTCGCTAGCCCATGGTTCTCACCATCGTAGGACAGCATCACCATCTGCTTCGAGAGTCGCCGCGCTGCATTGTAGAACTCTACACCTTGGTTGTATTCGACCGCCCCATCGTTGGTACCGAACATCATTAACAGGGGGGTGTTCATATTCTGGATATGGTGCAAGGGAGAGTTGTTGTAGTAGGAATCATAGTCCTCCCACCACGGCACCTGCATACGGCCCTGACTGATCTCGAAGATCCGAGCATCCGTACCGCCGCTATTCCAGTAGAACGAGAGATACATACTCATCAGATTCGTCAGAGGTGCTCCAGCGACCGCTGCTGTAAACAGATCGTCCTGCGTGACGAAGAAGGTCGTTTGGTATCCGCCCCATGAATGTCCGATCAGTCCGATCCGCTCCTCGTCGATCATACCGGTTGTGACTGCCGCGGCGACGGCAGGACGCAGCGTTTCCACGTTCGACTGCCCAGGACGTCGATCCCGATACACGATGTCCGGACGGAGCACGAAGTACCCCTCGTGGCTCCAGATCTGGCCGTTGTAGTAGCTAGTAGGGTCAGGCACCTGGTACTGGTGAAGCGACTGTGACAAGCGCTCGTAGTGATAGACGATCATCGGGTACTTCTGTCCTGGCTCGTAGTTGGCCGGATAGAAGAGTGCACCCTGAAGTCTCCTCCCCCACTCGTTCTCATAGTCGATAAGTTCTGATCTGCCCCAAGCGAAGTCACCTTGGAACGCGTTGGTTGTGGTCACCTGACGAGGGTTGGCCAAGTCTGCTCCAGCCACAAAATAGTCAGGAGAATCGTCGAAGCGTTCTTGGCGAAGAACATAGACCTCTGCGGCTTCTGCCTTCTGTAGGCGGCCCGATGACTTGTCTTCCCAGAGAAGCATCTCAGGATCGTCACCCGGCCGTGCCCGCGCGTACCCGGCCTTCTTCGTCCACTCCCCGTACGTTGTGTAATAAAGCGGCTCGTCGGGGTCATATTCATCCGCATCCGGATCGAGGTCCACGAGGCGGTACCGGATCGACTCGTCTGATCCAGACGTCAGTGCGCGACCACCGGATCCATCGAGATTAACTTCCCAGACGTCCCACTGGTTGTTGAGCAGAATTGCATCTTCACCCTCGAGATATCCAGCGATCCCGAAAGGAGGCATCTGCTCTCGGGTCGGCGTTAGATCTAGGTTCACGAACTGTGTTGGAACGTTCTCTGTGATGTTGCGCTGCTCACCGGAGCGTAGGTCATAGCTGAAATAGTCCTCGCCCTCAAACCACACGATGTAGCGGCCATTCGGACTTCCACCGAATTGGATTGTGAGCCGGTCCTCAACCAGCGTCTTATCACCTGTCGTGACGTCTATTGCGTACAGATCGAAGAATTGCTGGCGGAACATCGCGTCCCGGTCGTAGGGGCTCTCATCACGGCCGACGACGTGGCTGCCGCCCTCGACCATCGATGTCAACTCAGTGAGATCATCACCAAGCTGGACGAAGCTGTCGTCATCTAGAGACCATGCAGAAAGGAAGTTCACTTGCCGGAGTTGCCGCTCCCGGACACGCTGTTGAGGCACAGGATCGAGATCCAACGAGTGCCAGATTTCCACGCCTGCCGGATCTTCGTCATCCTCTTCGTCACCTTCGCCCTCTTCCTCGTCATCATCTTCTGGCTCGGCTGCTGGCCTGCGGTCTTGGATCCCGACAAATAGGGTTGAGCCATCTTCCGACCATGATGGTGCACGAAATTCGACCATGCGCATCGAGTTCGGGAAAGAGCTCTGAGCGCGAGGATCGAGTTCAAAGCTTTCTGGGCCGTCTTCATTGAGATCACGCCACGCCAACGCGACGTGGGCCGTGTCCTCGTATGCCTCGTCCTCGAAAGTTTTCAGGACGGCGAGGTCAGCAGACTCCTCACGCCACGAGAGGCTGCGATACGTTGCAGCGTCAGTATTGAGTGAGCGGAGTTGTCCGTTGCTCGGATCAAAAACGGACACACCATTACCGACCTGTCCATCTGTATCAGTGGTAAGCGCCAGCAGGTGCCCCTCATCTTCATCCTGCCAAGCGAACTCCGAGACGTTACCAAAGCTCATCACGGAGCCGGTAGCCATCGTGCGAATCACGACATCGACACCGTCGCTTTCCTTGTCTTCCGGCTTGTAGCGTTGGATCGCGAGATAATCCCCGTTATCAGAGAATGAGAATGATTCGATATGTTCGATCTCCTCCTGATCTCCGGTACTCAGGTTCAATAGCCCCATCGAGTTGTGTACCGGCTCGTCAGCTTCCTCAGCAGTGTCTCGTTCGTCCGGCGAGACACCGATCATGTAGGCGAGCCATGCACCGTCGCTGCTGAACACGGGCCGTGTCCCGAATGAGACGACGACTGAAGAGTCCGTATCCGTGCGATGGATACGTAACTCGTCCTCGTCACTTACTCGGTTGATCAATACGGCAAGCCAGTTACCGGAAGGAGACAGAACGCCGTTGCCGAGACTCTCCCACTGGTCATAGTCGTCAGGGCCAAGAGTGGGCACATCTTGGGCGAGGATATCGGTCATGCCCGCCGTTAGGCAGACAAGGGACAGGGCGATGATGGTTTTCCTGATCATGGCTTGGTTCCGCGTCGATGTTCAATGAGCCAAAGGAGGATGAAGGCAGGGTAGGGTGGGTGCACGGCGTGGACAAGGCATCGAGGGTAGTGAACTGGGTTCCCGACCCCTGTATCGATAGAAGTGTTTTCGCTGCAATCACTTACAGGGGTATCAGATTAAAATCTTCCACAGATAATGCCAAATCGACGAAGCCGTAGGTGCATTCAGCACTTCTATCTACGCCCAGGGGGACTCCGGTCTAGGTTGCGGTTCCGGAGGTGGTGGGAGCAGAATCAAGGCATGGACCTGATTCGTTATTCCGAGTGCTCGCGGCGCGTTTTCCTTTCTGCGGCCGGAGCTGGTGTCGTCGCCCTAGGAGGCTGTGCCGTGGTCCAGCGCGAGCAGATGAGGCCCTTGCTCCTTAAGGGTGCACTGAACGGTGGACGCCAGCCTGGGAGCCATCCCGAGCTGCCAACGACTGCTGATGAGTTCATACGTGCTGCTCGGGATGCTGTAGAGGCCGGAGCTGGTGCAATCCACATACACGTTCGTGACAACGAAGCCAACGAAAGCTTGCGATCTGGGGATATCGCGCGGGTCCTGACCGCAGTTCGTTCTGCAACCCCGGCCACACCAATCGGTGTCAGCACCCATTTCGGGATCGTCGGTGATGCTGAACAGAGACAAGCGCTGGTGGGCACGTGGTCAGTACTGCCTGATTTCGCTTCGGTGAATTTCAACGAACCCGGTGCGGTCATGCTTGCTCGGCTACTGATCGAGAAGGGTGTGGGCGTCGAGGCGGGGTTATTCGACGCCGAGGCAACCTCAACGTGCGTCGAGAGTGGGCTCGCCAATGATTGTCTTCGGCTCATGATGGAGCCACGTGACCGCGATCTCGATGATGCCCTGAGCAACGTGGCTGAGATGGAAGCCGTGCTCGATGTTGCCGAAGTTGATCGGCCTCGTCTGCTTCACGGGTTCAGGGCGACTGCCTGGCCGCTGATCGAGGAGGCTGCAAGACGTGGCTACGCCACGCGCGCCGGTCTCGAAGACACGTTTGAGTTAGCAGATGGCAGAACCGCGCGAGACAATGCTGAGATCGTGGCAGAGGCTGCCATCCGGATCGCCACGATAACAGGACGCGGGTAGAGAACCCGGATGCGGCGTATTCTCCTAGTAGCACTTCTGCTGGTTCTGGGGTGCAGGTCACAGCCCCCGGAACCGAGGGATATGAATACCCTCGATATGGAGGGACGAACTTGGATCGACCCTCTGACCGGTGAGGCCTTCACGGGTCCATATGAATCGTATTACGAGAACGGTGACGTCTATGAGCGAGGGACGTTCAAGGATGGGAGGTTTGAGGGACCGTTCGAGACCTTCTACGACAACGGTCAACTCTACAGGAAGAGCGCATTCAAGATCTGGACCCAAGCAGAGCTAGAGGAACAAAGGCCGAGAACGAGGTTGGATGGACCGTATGAGAGTTACTTCGAAGACGGTCGGTTGTGGACGAAGGGGATCTTCGAGGATGGAGCAGAGTGTGGTGCATGGTTCGAGGACGGCGAGAACGTGACCCACCCGGCCTGTGTCCGGAGCTAGGATCCTCGTTACTTAGTCACGCAGTTGCTCGACATTCGTCGAGTCCAGCTAGACTCAGCGGCTCAACAGCTCACGCATCTGCTCTTTCGTAGCTTGGTCAGGCACACGCCCGAAGCCCGCCTGTATATTCTCTTCCATGTGTTCCGGGTTTGTCGTCTCAGTCAGCACGCACGTGACCGCCGGGTGCGCGAGAATGTATTTCAAAGAGAATTGCGCCCAGCTGACGCAGTCGAAGTCTGCTACCCACGGAGGTAGCTCGCGGCCGCTGACCTGTCCGAAGTATGTGCCGTTCATGAAGGGCCTGTTGATGATCACGGCCATGCTGAGGTCCTGAGCGAGCGGAAGAATCCGCTCCTCGGCTCGTGTTTCGATCACCGAATAATTGACGTGCACGAAGTCGGGCGATCCCGTTCTCATAAACTCTTCGAGTCGATCGAAGTTTCTATACGATGAGACTGTGACTCCGATATAACGTGCCGCACCTGAGTCCTTCATCTCGCGAAGCCTCGGCCAGTGAGATTGTAGGCCCCTGAGGCTCTCGACCTGCACCAGATCTATGGTGCGACGACCGAACAACCTCTCAGTCTGCTCCAACTGTTCGATACCGGTTTCCTCGCTTGGTGTGTTGATCTTTGTCGCGAGGAAGATGCCATCTCGTATATCAGGCTCAGCCAGCACACGCCCAAACTCCGCGTCGATGTCTGGGGTTCGCGGAGAAGTATCTACGACGCGTCCACCGTGCTCGAGCAGCATGCGTATCACTGCGGCGACAGGCTCCGTGCCCTCGGTCGGAATCTCGAGGACCGGCTTCGACGATCCAAGGCCGATGACCGGCAAAGATTCGTTGGTCCCGGGAATCATCCTCGTAGGTAGTGTCTGTTGTCCGACGACGAGCTGCGGTTGAGTGAGCATCACACCGAGCCCGCCTAGTTGAACCAAAAACTCGCGTCGGGTGCTTTCTCTGAACGTGGCCATCTTATTCCTCTCCCAGGGCACACCAGCGGGCCTGCGTCTTGCTCTTAAGATGCGCGTTTCCTCTTTATCTACGCTAGCGCGACTATCTAGAAAACCCGTCAGTGTGCAAGCCCTAACCCTCTACTCCACCCACCGCACTCTCCAGATGCGGCCCGCGCCGTCATCCGACACATAGAGACTGCCTTCTGGTCCGACCTCGACCGCTACCGGTCGACCCGTGACGGTCCCAGCCTCGGTAAGCCAGCCGGTGGCAAAATCCTCGTACGAGACAGGCTGGCCATCCTCAACCCGCACCCTCACGACCTTGTATCCCGTCCGTTCGGATCGATTCCAGGAGCCATGGAAAGCGACGAACAGATCACCCCGGTATTCGACTGGGAACTGCTCGCGGTTGTAGAAGACCATCCCGAGGGGCGCGGAGTGCGCCTGCATCTCCAGTGCCGGCGCTACCTTGTCTGCGCACCTTTGGGCATCCGGGTATTCAGGATTTGGTAGACCATCTTCGTAACAGTACGGCCATCCGTAGTGCTCGACGGGGCCACCCGGCACCAAGATGTTAAGCTCCTCTGCGGGAAGGTCGTCCCCGAGATTGTCGCGCTCGTTCTGACTAGCCCAGAGTTCCCCGGTCTCGGGGTGAAACGCCAACCCGGCGGAGTTCCTCAGTCCCACGCCGACGGTTTCTTCAAGCGAGCCGTCTGCCTCGTAGCGGATGACCGCGGCGCGCCGTGTGTCACCCTCCTCGCATATGTTGCAACTAGAACCTATCGAAACGTAGAGCCGATCGTCGGGACCGAACTCAATCTCCCGGGTCCAGTGACCCCCGGTTGGGAGCCCAGGCACGATGATGGTTTCTTCAGTGAACCCCGGCCCGGCCAAGCGGATGACCTGATGGGTCTC
>DCAD01000030.1:34978-43319 GCA_002311875.1 Gemmatimonadales bacterium UBA1142
TTAGCGGTTCCATCCGTGTTCAAATCAAAACGTACGACCTCTCCCGCTGAAGAGCGTGCCGCATACAGTCGGTCATCAGGACCCAGCTTGAGCATCCGCACGCCCGACAGTCCTTCGGCGAAGATCGATGCTTCAAAGCCTTGTGGTACCTGCACTAAGTCGTCATCAGGCGTTTGCTCGGTCCCGTCGGTCATCGCGTCCGTTGTGTCGGAGCACGCTAGTAGCACGAGAACAGCTGCCGATATGTGTAGCTTGAACCTCAGGGTCTCTATCCTTTTCCGGTATCGCGTGGCAGCTAACATGCGGAGCTACTATTCACTCGCGCCAGTTGGGAGGTGTCTGAATCCCTGTGTAGATCACACAGGCTGGTCATACCTTATGAGTCCTCTGATAAGACCTAAATCCAGAAACGCAGCGTATCAAAATGACTATTAGCGAAGCGGCTAGACTCATCAGACTACCAAAGCTTTTCGCTGTTTTGTTGCTCGCTCCGCTGGCATGTGTGGAAAGTGTTTCGCTGGATGAGTCACCGCCGAACATCGTCTACATCTTGGCGGATGATCTCGGCTACGGTGAACTGGGCTCTTACGGCCAGACCCTAATAAAGACACCCAACCTTGATCGTCTGGCTGAGCAAGGGATGCGCTTCACGCAGCACTATTCGGGGAGCCCTGTATGTGCCCCGTCACGTGCGACCTTGATGAGTGGTAAGCACACAGGTCACGGGATTATAAAGGATAACTTCGAGCTTGGCGGGTGGCTGGATAGTGAGGAGTTCGGACAAATGCCTCTTCCGGCTGGATCCTTCACATTGGGCCGTATGCTTCAGGAAGTTGGGTACGTTACGGCCGCGATCGGGAAATGGGGTCTCGGTGGGCCGGGGTCTTCAGGTGTCCCCAACGAGCAGGGCTTCGATCTCTTCTACGGCTACCTGGACCAAAAGCAAGCTCATAACTATTACCCGACTCACCTGTGGCGGAACCAAGTTTGGGACACACTGAGCAACGAGTACTTCTCACCGCACCAAAGGCTGGAAGGGGACCCGGACGATCCTGCGTCCTATGAGGAATTCAGTGGCAGAGACTATGCCCAAGATCTGATGGCAGCAGAGGCCTTGGACTTCGTTAGCACGCACCGGGATGAACCGTTCTTCCTCTATCTCCCATTCCCAATCCCTCATCTCGCACTCCAGGTACCAGATTCTGCGTTGAGCGAATACGACGGAGCGTGGGAGGAGACTCCGTATTTAGGGGATCAATCCTATCTGCCGCACCAGAGGCCGAAGGCAGCCTACGCCGCGATGATCACGCGTATGGACGCGCAGATCGGCCAGCTATTGGCTCTGTTAGATGAATTGGGCTTAACTGAGAATACCCTGGTGATGTTCTCGAGCGACAACGGCACCACCTACACGGGAGGTGTCGATGCTTCGTTCTTCGAGAGCACTGCGGGTCTTCGAGGCCTTAAGGGCTCTGTCTACGAAGGCGGCATCAGGGTGCCTTTTATCGCGCGTTGGCCTGGGATGATCGAACCTGGTTCATCCAGCGAACATGTGTCGGCATTCTGGGACATCGTTCCGACACTCGCTGAGCTAACAAGTGCCGTTGCCCCAGATGATATCGATGGCATCTCGCTGCTCCCAACGTTGTTAGGGACAGGGTTGCAAGAAGGCCACCAAGCGCTTTACTGGGAGTACCACGGGCTATGGGACGGTGCACAAGCCGTTCGTATGGGTGACTGGAAGGGTGTGCGATTAGGTGGGCATTCTTCTGTGGATGTACCGATCGAGCTCTATGATCTAGCTACTGACCCCGGGGAGACACGCGACGTATCTGCTGACTACCCCCAGATAGTGGAACGCATTGCCGGGGTCATGGCTGGGAGAACGGAGTCCGAAGTGGTGCCAGGATGGAATTTCCCTGCGAGGGTAGAGGGCAACTAGACGATCGTCAGTAGATGTAGGTGATCCCTGTCCTCAGGGTGGTATCCAGAGCTGCGATACCATCGGGTGGTTCGCTGTCATAGCGGAGGTTGAACGATATTGTGAGGGCCAACTCATCCGTTACTGATGTTGCGATTCTCACGTTCCCAAGCGTCCGGAGATCACTGAAATCGTTAAACGCGGGCTGCAGGTACGTCGTAGATGTGATCACTACCTGCTCAGTTGGTACGACACGCAGTGTGAGAAAACTGCTCCATCTAAAGGTGTTCGTGTTATTTGGGTGGACTGCATCTTTCGGAAGATCGAGGGCCTCGTGTTCGAGAACGAGAGAAGCACCCATGCCGAACTCTCCCCACTCTCCACTGGCGAACGAAGCTCTAGCTCCTCCGCCTAAGACCATCCTGAAGTCGAGCAACTGAGACCGGTCATAGTTCAATTGGCTGAACCACTCCGGTGAGATGGCTTTGTTGTATAGGTAGGTCTTGCGGTAATGCAGCAGACCCGACGACGCGAAACGACTCCGGCCAAGAAGGCCGATCCCTCCGCTCCCGACGACCAGCGTGGTCACCAACTCGGTGACATGGTAGAAACGCGCGTTCAGACCGAGTTGGATGAAATCCACATTTCCTGTCCGGATAGTCAGGTTGCTACCGATAGAGCCTGAATAGCCGAGTGGCGGATCGTCACTCCGGAGCGCCTCTACGTTGACCTGTGTAGATGCCGGTGGAGGAAGAGCGGCAGCGAGCACGACGAACAACCAGAGGCAGTTGCGGTGCAGGGGGGTAGTGTCCAGAACCGAACTCATAGAGTGTTCGTCGAGGTCCCTCATCCGGGGAATGTGGATAGCCGTAAGCTAAGCATGGACGGTTAGGTGAGTAGAGCCTCTAGTTGCTGGACGGAACCATGCCCAAGTGGATGACTTGGGCAGACGCCCTCGCTCACCAGTTATCTGGTCACCACGTCCGTTTGCAAGTACCGGACCTGGATTGGCAACGATCAGCCGCCAGGACTGCCAGAAAGCCCTCTGAGGAGCACTATAAACAGAGTAGACACGAGTGCTATGCTCCCTGAGAGCGCAGCAGTTCGTAGAGCGCTCAGTTCCTGGACCTCGGTCGTCTGAACGTCTCCGAGCAAGAACCTCACCACTGGGCCAGCGTCCGTGGTACCAACGATCATACCGTTCGTCACGGTGGGATTGCGAAGGACTATCTGACTTTCGTCTGTGAGTGTTACGCGAGCGAGGGCAGGTTGGGCTTCTTCGATTAGCCGTGCCTGGACTGTGATGCGTACACGTGAGGGTTGCTCCATATCGATCACCTCTTGTGGGCTCACAGTCCGAGGCTGCCAGGTCGAGCAGGCACTCAGTTGTAGACCGAGCAAGAGGAGTACCACAGCGTGGGGCTTTGGGTGGAATATGGTTTCCATTAGCAACCCATGATTTTAGAAGGATCTTATCATGACAGCGGAATTACAGGTAATTCGATCCGAGACTGCCGAGCTGCGCCTCGGTGTATCGTAAGAGTTGTTGCCAAACACTGCTCAGGATTGCCAGTAGCACAAAGATCCGGGTGCAACTCGAAGTTACCGGCGTCTGCTCCAGCGATAGAGATCCGAATGCGGTGCCCCTTACTGAAGACCCAGCTCGTGGGTTGTAGATCAAAGCGAAGGTTCAGAACCTGGTCGTCAGCGAACGCGTTGGCGTCATAGTCTTCAGCTCGAAATCCATGCCATGGAAGTTCAGGACGCACAGGTCGCAGGCCTCGGGTTTGTAGCGTGGGATCTTCCATCCGGTGGAATCCAGCTCGCAGCTGTCCTTCAGTTATATAGTGTACCGTCCCGTCTGGAGCCACGTCGCTCAGGTACACGAACACGTCGGCATCAGGTTGGTTCGCGCTCACCCAGAGATCCGCCACTGGGTGGCCTGTGACCTCCATCTCCGTGTCCAGCGGCTCCGTCTCGTATACTAGGGTTCTTTCGTCTAACTCTGTTCGGACCATAAGCGAATCCGGAGACCACATGAGAATCCAGCGGTTCATTTCGTTGGATCCGAAGTCGGCGGTGTGGTCAAAATCCACGTCGTAATGATCCGATCCAGCCTCTCCTCCTTCAGGTGTGAGTGATCCAGAGGCTCCAAGGTGGAGTGAGCGGATTTTCTGTCTCTCAAGTGGCCAACTCTCTTCGTAACGCCATCCGCGGTTCATGACATAGAGTAGGACTGGTTCTTCTTCCGAGATCCCACTATCGACGCCTTTGAGGCACCAGTCGAAGAAGCGGATCTCTTCAAGTATGACCTCAGATGCTAAGTCTCCATCATAGCCGAGCAGGTCTTGGTAGGGCGGCGTCACGCCTTCGGGTACGTGGAACCGGGGCCCAATCATCATCCGCATTCCTGGACCCTGTTCCATGGAGCTGAAGAGCTTTGTTGTGCCTTTCACAAAACCGTCGAACCACCCGCCGAGGTTGAGGACGGAGACACCGGACTCCGCTACCCCATCAAGCATTGCACCCGGGCTGGTATCGCTGAACGAGAGTGTGTCCTCTCCGAAAACTTGGGTTGCATCCCAGAAGCGCATATCAGGTTTCAGTAAGCGTCGGCCTACGAAGTTGTCCTTATGCTCGTTAACGGCCCGGGCCAGATAATGTTGGTTCCGGGAGACTCCGTCTGGGTAGCTGAGTTCGTTTTCGTCCGTGAAGAGCGTGGTATCGCCAGCAGAGGTCAGAGGAATTTCATCGATCCATCGTTCATCGCCGTCCTCGTCCACAACGGGTGCTACGGGGAAGAACCCATTTTCCTGATCATCCTTACTCAGATTGAATGCTTGGAGATAGTCGCTGTACTCGGAGAGCCAGCGAACCGTCGTGATTCCCCCTGGTCGTGTTCCTTCGGTGAAGGTGTCGAACATGATGACCCCCGGCGCGATGCACTGAAGACCTTTAGGTGCTTGGCTCGCGGTGGCGTATTGGCTCCAAGCCACGTAGGACTGTCCCCGCATTCCGACGGAACCATCCGACCATGGTTGACTCGTGATCCAATCCACGATCTCTGCTCCGTCTGACCCGAGCCTAGGCATGAGGGGAGTCTGGCTCCCAAATGAGGCTCCCGTTCCGCGCATGTCCGCTACGACGTAAGCATAACCCATACCGATCATCGTTCGTACGGCTGGGAAAAGAGATCGGTCGTAGACAGCTTCCTTGAGCCCCAAGCGCCAACGAAGACCTATCCTCTGCCACCAAGGCATACCCGGCTGAGCGAAGGCGCGGTTGTATGCTGTGTACTCCAGGATTGTTGGGAAGCTCTGGTCGAGTGAGCCACGGTCATCTGCAGCGTCTTCCGGAACGAAAATGTCTACCGCCAAGTTGGTTCCGTCCTCAAGGCGCACGAAGCGGCTCTCCTTTCGGAACGAGACGAACTTGGCAGTCACATCGTAGTCTGCATCAAAGAAAGATCCGACAAGCGTGGTCAGGGGCGGGGCATCGGGTGTTCGGTTAGCGACTAAGCCAGCCACTACCAAGAGTAGCAGCGCTAGAACTCCGAGGGTTACGGCTTTGCGCATTGTTCAGCGTGGCTTGGGGTTGATGTTTGAGATCTCAAGGACCCGCACGGGCAAGGGTGAGCAGATTGGGGTCGGAAGATGGGGCGGGCAAGGTCACAGGGCAGCACATTACGATGTTAATTCAGCCAGTGAAGCCTCAGCCTATTACCTGCGTCGGCTTCGTTCCCCTCGCCCCGTCCCTCCAGTGAAGAAGGAGAACCCAAACCCAACTCCGAGGCTGCTCAGGGCGGCCCTACCGGAAGACCGGAAGTCATGATAGAAGAAGCCACTAACCCGTAACCCCAATCTGTCATCGATTCTCAGTTTATACCCGATCTCTCCTGACACCCCGAATTGAGTGTGGTTCGGAGATCTGGCCTGATCATGGGGCCGGTCTTCTTTCTCCAATTTATCCTGGGGTGGACGAGGATCCCGTGTGGGTGGGCGCGTGTTGCGATCATCCTGCCGAATAGGATTCCTGTCTTTGTCCCTGTCATCCTCGAACACACGCTTAACATTTCCTGAACTCTGGCCTCGTGAGTTGACGCGAGTACCGACGCCCATGAAAAACGTGGAAGAACGCGTCGGGGGTGCGATGTGATACTGGACGCCAGTTCCCAAAGAAAAGTGGTGGCTCGTCTGTTCCTCTGATGAGGAGTACTGATGGGAGACGTCGGTCTCTAGGGAAACCAGATCAGACAGGAAAATCCCGAACCTGACAGACGGTGCAGGGATCGCGAGCGACGTGCGGCCACTGTTACCTGGGATGTTTGCCTCTATGACACTGCGAATGAGTGACGCATCCAACCCGATCTCGATCGGATTCCTCTGGGCTTGGGACGTTAGAGGCATCATGACAATCGCCAGCACTGTAAAGAAAGAAATTCTCTTCGTCATGCGCTTCTCCTCGCGTGATCCCAGCAGTACAGAAAGGAATGGCCCCCGTCTACAACAGCAACTGATGCTTCTCTAATGGCCTAACGTTAATTATGAAGTCTCCCATCCCGCTAGTGAATTGGGAGTGGAAGCAGCATTTCTCTTGTTGAGTCGCAAAACAAGGCGCATGTTCGGCAACATGCCTGGTCTAAGAGATTTGATCCGCGAAATTCACCGCCGTTCGATCTGGTGGGCGCTAGGAGCCTATATCGCGGTGTCTTGGTTGGTGTTTGAGGTCATCCAACAGATCGCTGAATCCGCAGACCAGCCCTGGCTTCCGAATGTTGCCCTGGTCCTCCTTTTGATCGGGCTCCCTGTTGTCCTAGGGACAGCACTTGTGAAGGACCGCCCTGTTGAGGATGCAGGTGAACAGCCGAGTGACTTAGCGGTGGACGGACCCGTCACCACGCCGACCAGTGCGGAGCCAGCCCTGGCCAGTCCAGGGCTGTTCACCGCTCGCAACACCATCGTGGCAGTGGTCTTGGTGGCTGCTGTTGTGTTCACTGTGATGAACACGGGTATCTGGCCGATCGGTGGAGACGCTGACGTCGAAGTTGCTGCAACTCCAGGCGATGCTTCGGTGGTCGTACTTCCGATGGTCAACATCGGTGGCCGAGAGGATGTAGCGTATCTGAGCGAAGGGATCACCGAAGAGATTACTGCACAACTTGCTCGGGTTCCCGAACTCAAGGTGATCTCTCGCACCTCCGCGGAAGCGATAAGCCAATATAATCTGACGATTCCTCAGATCGCGGATAGTCTGGGTGTCGAGCATGTAGTAGAGGGCTCGGTTCAACTTTTTGGGGAGCAGATTCGAGTCACGGCCCAGCTGATTCACGCAGAGACCGACAATCATCTCTGGGCGGACTCGTACAACGGGCCGCTTGCAGATCTATTTACTCTTCAGGAAGACATCGCGATCAAGATTGCTTCGGCGCTCACTTCTGCCGTTGGCGGTATCCGTGAGATCAATGAGGGCTCGAGAACCGAGGATCCGGTAGCGTACGAAGCCTACCTGATCGGGAAGTCACAAATGCACACCCGCTCATCGGTTGGTATGCTGGCAGCGGTTGAGGCGTTCGAGCGAGCGGTAGCTCAGGACCCGAGCTACGCTCCTGGTTATGCCGGCCTCGCGATGGCGTACGGATTGTTGATCACCTACGGACATCCGGAGCTCAATGGTTACGACCTCTATGGGCTTGGTATGGGGATGGCGAATCGTGCGATTGAGCTAGATGTGGATGCTGCCGAGGCTTATGCGGCACGCGGATACTTAGAGACGAAGGCCCTCAGTCCTGCAGAGCCAATCGAAGCGGATTTTCAGCGGGCGTTGGAATTGTCGCCCAACTCGGCAGATGCTCACGGCTGGTATGGCCACTTGCTTGTGCGTGAAGGACAGCATGATGAGGCTTCCGCTCAAGCTGGCAAGGCGTTTGAGATCGACCCTCTCCATCCTGGTAAGCGTTATGGAGCAGCGTTCGATGCAATAGCATCGGACCGTTACGACTTCGTGATCCGAGAGGCACAACGGGCGGTAGCGCTCGAGCCAACTTTAACCGTGCCCTACTTCCTCCACGCTCTTGCGAACCTCTTGGACGGACGGCCCGACGATTGTCTGAATGTTTTAGGTGACTTGTCACCTGGGATAAGGGCTATGTGTCAGCACTCTCGTGGAGAGGTATCCAGGTCAATGCAGATGCTTGATTCTCTGCAGAGCACCCTCGGCTCGACGAACGAACCCGCGAGTCACGCGGAGATGCTCTCATATCGTGATATCGCGATGTTCTATGCGTGGGTTGGTGATGTCGATGAGACTTTGGACTGGATGGAGCGGGCGGTGTCTTGGTCCCACCTCGCTGTTGATTTCCGTTATATCGATTCTGGAATCTTTGATAAAGTACGTGAGGACTCGAGCTTCCAATCCGGCTTG
>DCAD01000061.1 GCA_002311875.1 Gemmatimonadales bacterium UBA1142
TTCCAGGAAGCTCCGATGCTGGCAGCGCTTGTTGCTTCAGGCGACCTTCCTCCGGTTGAAGAACGCCTGCCAACTAACCCACTGGTGATCGAACCGGCTGACGGTATCGGCAAGTACGGTGGTACATGGTTCCGTGCGTTCACGGGTCCTGCAGACGGTCAGAACATGGAACGACCGCTCAAGGACCACCTGCTCTACTTTGACACCGGCATGACTGATGTTCAGCCGAACATCGCGGAGAGCTGGACGGTCAACGACGACGCAACGGTGTTTACTTTCACTCTGCGTACAGGTCTGAAGTGGTCAGACGGTGATGACTTCACTACCGAAGACATCATGTTCTGGTACAACCAGATGCTGTTGAACGATGACATCAACCCGACTACACCCGCCTGGGCCGTACACGGTGGAGAGACTCTTCTGTACGAAAAGATAGACGACGTTACATTCAGAGTGACGGCGGCCAAATCTTATGGCCTCTTCATTCCACTCATCGCATCAGTGATCGTCGCAGGCCCGCACACCAGGGGCGACAGTGGTGGCGGTGGATACGCTCCGTCCCACTACCTGCAGCAGTTCCATCCAGACTTTGTGGGTCTGGAAACAGCCAACGCAAATGCTGTTGCTGCTGGGTTCGACAACTGGTCCAACTACTTCTTGAACCGCAACCACGCTAACGCAAACCCTGACTCTCCGATGATGACGGCGTGGAGGGTGACTCAGAGCATCAGTACGTCTGAGTGGGCCTTCGAGCGCAACCCCTACTACTGGGCCGTCGACACCGATGGAAACCAACTCCCGTACATGGATAAAGTAGTGCTGACGCTTGCGGAAAACCTGGAAGTACTGAACCTTCGTGCGATCGCCGGTGACTTCACCGTAATGGGTCGTCACATCGACATCGCCAAGCTGCCGGTCTTCCTGGAGAACGCAACTGCGGCCAATTACCGCGTCCAGTTCTGGAAACAGCCCCAGAGTGGGATTGCCAACCTCTCCTTCAACGAGTCGTGGGATGGTGACGCGGAACTGGCTACCTTCCTACAGAATGTCGAGTTCCGACGAGCGCTCTCGATGGGCCTCGAACGGGACCAGATAAACGAAGTGTTCTTCTTAGGGTTGGGATCGACAGCCGGGCTTTGCAAGGGATTCTCCGATCCTGACAACCCGGGTAAGTACTTTGGAGAGGACGATGTCCAATTCAATCCAGACCCGGCCAATGCAGCGCTTGACGCGCTTGGGTTAGACAAGAAAGACAGCAGTGGGTTCCGTCTACTGCCAAGTGGCGAACGCCTGGTACTACAGTTGCCTGGAGTCGTCGCTGCTTTCGAAGACTACGTTGGAATCGGTGAAATGGTCGCCGAGCAGTGGAAGAAGAACCTGGGCATCTCAGTGGAAGTCCAGGGGCTCGAGCGCAGCCTCCACAGTGAGCGGGCGCAAGCAAACGAGTTGATGCTGCAGAACTGGGAGTCGTCAGGACGTGACTCCGTGTTGATAACCCCAACGCACCTCCTGCCTGTTGCCGGAGCTTTGTTCACCGACGTTCTTGGTGCACGATGGTTCGACGGTCGAGATAATGCGCGTGAGCCTGTCTCCTCTTTCATCAAGGAGCAGCAGGTGCTTTACGCAGAGGGCATATCGACCAGCGATCCGGCGGTATACCTGGCGAACGCACAACGAGTAGTTGAAATCAACTGCGAGATGGTCAATCCGATTACGACGGTGATGAACAAGCCGACGTACGTAGCGATCATCAAGAACAACGTGCGTAACATCCCGAACTCGCTTCCCTTCTCGTTCCACGCCCAGACTTCGGGTAATGGATTCCCGGAGACCTGGTGGTTAGACGAGTAAGAATCGGTTGAGTGTGTCGAATTCGGTAAGTAACAACTTGATCGAAAGCATAAGTGCCCCCTCCTGGACCAGTTTCAGGAGGGGGTGCATACTTTCAGACGATGGAATAAGACACCCAGAATGGTGTCTGGAGAGGCATGCTAGATGCTCGGCTATCTGATACGCCGCGTGGTTTACGCGGCCTTCGCCGTGTGGGCCGTCTCGATCATCTCCTTTTTCATCATCAACCTTCCGCCGGGCGATTACGTCACTTCGTATATTGCACAACTCGCCATTCAAGGCAACATTATTGGAGCGGAGGAAGCCGAGAGTCTCCGTGAGTACTACGGGCTGGATCAGCCGATCTACGTCCAGTACCTCAAGTGGATGAACCAGATCCGTCAGGGCAATTTGGGCTTCTCATTCGAGTTTGGCCTCCCGGTTAACGACGTGATCGGGGAACGGCTGATACTGACAATGATTTTGGCTGCAGCCACGATCGTATTTATCTGGATAGTGGCAATACCGATCGGGATATTAAGCGCAGTGCGTCAGTACTCGATCTGGGATCACACCTTTACGTTCTTTGGCTTCGTCGGTCTGGCGGTGCCTGACTTCATGCTCGCCTTGGTAATGATGTATTTTTCATTTGTGCTGTTCGATTTCAGCGTCGGGGGGTTGTTCTCACCCGAGTACGTGTCGGCGTCATGGTCCCTGGGGAGAGGGATAGATCTGGCGCAGCACATGATAATTCCGATAATAATTTTAGGAACGGCTGGTACAGCTTCGTTAATTCGGATCACCCGTGCAAATCTTTTGGATGAGCTGCGAAAACCGTACGTGGCCACCGCTCGTGCGAAAGGTCTGTCCGAGTGGAGGCTGATCCTTAAGTATCCCGTACGTATGGCGCTGAACCCTGCGATCAGCCTGACCGCGTACATCCTCCCGTTCCTGGTCTCAGGGAGCATTGTTGTCTCAGTGGTTCTTGGTTTGCCGACTGTGGGTCCGATATTGCTCAAAGCGCTGGTGGCCCAGGACATGTTCCTCGCCGGAGGGATAATTTTGCTGATCGGGTGGATGACGGTCGTAGGTACTTTCCTGTCTGACCTGCTATTGGTGTGGGCCGACCCTCGGGTCAAATTCGAGGGACGATAGAACATGGAATCGAACCCTGTCGAACACGAACTGGCACTCGAGATGGAAGATACCGTCGAAGAGCGGATCAGCGTGGCGTCACAGCGTCAGCTCATCTGGTGGCGGTTCAGGAAGCACAGGGTGGCGGTCGTTGCCACCGCCATCATTGTTATTTTCTACACGATGGTGATATTCGCCGATTTTCTCGCAACAAATGTACCGGCGGATTCAGAGGCTTTCCGGGGACTCATGCCCCCGCAGCCAGTCCATATCTTCGACGGGTGGAAGCCGAGTCCCCACGTCTGCGCTGTATCAGGCGCGCGCAACCCGATCACCTTCCAGAAGGATTATGTGACGGATTGCACGGAAAAGATTCAGGTGCGATTGTTCGCCCGCGGTTACGAATACAAGCTTTTAGGGGTCATACCAACCGACAGGCACCTGCTGGGCATGAGCGACGACACGCTCCGGCCGGAGGATCATATATATCTACTCGGGACCGACAAACAGGGTCGCGACATGTATTCGCGGCTGCTTTTCGGCACCCGAATATCGCTGACGATAGGACTGTTCGGGGTCGTTCTGAGCCTTGTCCTCGGGATCGTTTTGGGTGCCATTTCCGGATTCTACGGCGGACTAATCGACAATCTTATTCAACGCCTGGTCGAGATCACGCGTTCCATTCCGTCCATCCCGCTCTACATGGGCATCGCGGCGGCATTCCCGCATGACTGGTCCATATTAAAAATTTACTTCGCCATCACGATAATTATCTCGCTCTTCGCCTGGACTGATTTGGCGCGCGTAGTTCGAGGTCGGTTCCTGACAATGCGTGACGAAGACTTCGTGACAGCGGCAATGCTTTCTGGCGCAAACCAGCGGCGCATCATCTTCAGGCACATGCTGCCCTCGTTTTACAGCCACATCATCGCCGCGGCCACTCTGGCGCTGCCTCTGATGATCATTGCCGAAACTACGCTCAGCTTTCTCGGCCTGGGGCTGCGTCCTCCGGCAATCAGCTGGGGTACCCTGCTGCAGGACGCACAAAACGTCCAGACTATTGCTCTCACACCCTGGTTGATGATTCCGGCGCTCCCGGTGATCCTGGTTATCCTGGCACTGAACTTTATGGGCGACGGCCTTCGAGACGCCGCCGATCCGTACAGCAACTAGAAGACTATGAATATGCAAACGCCCGAATCAGAATCAGTGGTAACCGAACAGGATACCGTCACAGAGCCGCTTCTCTCGGTACAAGATCTACAGACGTACTTCTTCACCGACGAAGGAACGGTTAAGGCTGTTGATGGTGCCAGCTTTGACGTTTATGCCGGACAAACTCTGGGAATTGTAGGAGAGAGCGGGTGCGGCAAGAGCATCACGGCAAAGTCGATTCTTCAAATCATTGATAGGCCGGGTCGTATCATAGGCGGTCAGGTGAAATTCAGCCCGGATGGTGCCGCCGTTCAGAATCTACTTGAACTGGAGCCGAACGGCCCCGAAATACGGTCGATCCGGGGTGGCGAAATCTCGATGATTTTTCAGGAGCCGATGACATCGTTTAGCCCCATTCATACCTTCGGAAACCAGATTATTGAAGCGATCAGGTTACACAGTTCACTCGACAAGATAGAAGCGCACGAACTGGCGGTTGACTGGATGCGGCGTGTCGGAATCCCGACCCCTGAAACGAGGATGTCAGAGTACGCATACCAGTTCAGTGGAGGGCAGCGTCAGAGAGCAATGATCGCCATGGCCCTTTGCACCGAGCCTCGTGTTCTGATCGCTGATGAGCCTACTACTGCCCTGGATGTCACTACGCAGGCGCAGATCCTCGACCTTCTGCAGACTCTGCAAAAGCAGAACGATATGGCGATCGTATTCATTACTCACGACCTTGGCGTGATCGCGGAAGTCGCCGATATCGTGGCCGTAATGTACCTCGGGAAAGTTGTCGAGATAGGTCCCGTTGAAAGCATCTTCAGCTCGCCAAAACATCCTTATTCGAAGGCTCTTCTATCTTCAATGCCAACGATCGACGCGGCTCATCGGGAGAGAATGCCTTCGATCACCGGAGCGATTCCCCACCCGCAAAACCGCCCTTCGGGCTGCGCATTCCATCCCAGATGCCCTTCGTATATGTCAGACATCTGCGGGCTCAAGGAGCCGGAGTTGGTGTCAGTCGGCACGGATCAGCAAGCCAGTTGTTTTCTGTACGGGAGAGACTAGATGACCGACGCACCGAACGTTGGAACAAAAAAACCGCTGTTAGAAGTCAATAATCTCAAGAAGTCCTTTCCGATAAAAAAAGGGTTCTTACAGCGGACCGTGGGTCACGTTCGTGCGGTAGACGACGTGTCGTTCTCGATCACTGAAGGTGAGACGTTGAGCCTGGTTGGTGAAAGCGGTTGCGGCAAGACCACAACCGTTAGGGCCATCATGCGAGCCATCAATCCGGACGAGGGGCAAGTCCTGTTCCGTACCAGAGATGACGAGACGGTGGATCTCGCGGAGCTTTCGCTTTCGAAGATCAGGCCACTCCGCCGAGATATTCAGATGATCTTCCAGGACCCTTTCTCGTCACTAAATCCCCGGATGACCATCTTCCAACTCATAAGCGAGCCTCTGCTTGTTAACCGCATCGGTACGCACGAGGAGCGTCAGGACCGAGTCGTCGAGTTATTGCGACAGGTAGGACTGCGACCGGAATATATGCAGCGCTTTCCCCATGCGTTTAGCGGAGGCCAGCGCCAACGTATCGGCATTGCGAGAGCCTTGGCCATCAATCCGCGGTTGATCGTGGCTGATGAGCCGGTCTCCGGCCTAGACGTCTCCGTTCAGGCCCAGGTCATTAATCTCATGATGGATCTTCAGGACGAGTTCGGTCTCACGTATCTGTTCGTATCGCACGACTTGAGTGTGGTGAATCAGATTAGCGACCGGGTGGTGGTGATGTACGTTGGCCGAGTAGCGGAAGTGGGAACGCCGCAAGAGCTGTTCCACAATCCCAAGCATCCCTACACAGCCGCTCTGATATCGTCATTGCCCATCTCTGATCCGAAGCAGCGAGCAGAGCGGACTGTGCTTGAGGGCGAAATCGCCAACCCGGCTAACCCACCCTCAGGCTGCTACTTCCACCCGCGCTGCCCCTTTGCAATCGACAAGTGCAAAGTGGAGACGCCGCCATTGAAGGAGGACTCATCCGGTCGGCTCGTGAGTTGCCACCGTGCCGATGAGTTGGAGCTTGTGGGCGCAACCAAGCCTGGGGCAGCGACTGGATAGCTGTGAGAAACATGCCAGCGTTGTCGCTTAGCCCGACACTAACTCAGGATCACTTGCTTCGTATCAGGCTTACAGCAAGCGTCGCCTTGTACGGGGGCGCGCTCGGATCAGCTGCGATTCTCATCTCGATTATGGCCCGTACAGGACGCTTCGACGAGGCTGGACACCTGGCGTTTACACCGGGGCTCATTACAGCCATAACAGGTGCCATAGCGGCTACTCTCATCACCCCGCTAGCTGTTTATCATATGCGATACAACGCCGATGAACCGGGGGGCATATTGTTGTGGCTGGCCCTCGGGCTGGGATTCGGTGTGGCGTCAAGCTTTGTGACCGGAGGGCTTGTGCCCCTTAATGTTGTGTTCATCACGTTTGCGGAGGGCGACATCAAGTTGGGTGAACTGCCTTCATTTGTTGTTGAAGGAGCATTTCAAGGAATCAGGTCGTTCTTTATAGATGGCGCCCTGGCTATCTACACCTGGTTGCTCGCAGGAGTCCTATTTGGCATTGGCGCATGGATTATCGACAAATTGAACGCATCCCCGAACCCGGTCGCTTCGAAGTATGGCACCTGGGTCGTTACCTTGTTCCTCGGACTGACGATCGTGTCCATCGCTGTTCTTGGGCCACCGGAAACCCTCAGGAAATTCGGATGAAATCACCGTAATCATTAGGAGAGAATTTGTGGAACCTGATCAAATACGCAATTGGCTCTGCGGACCCATGGTGGCCGTGGCTACGCCCTTTACCGAGGATTATGCCCTCGACCTTGAGGCCTTACACGACAACATCCGCTTCATGATCGACCGAGGTGTACGCACCGGCCAGGGGTCTTTACTAGTAGGAGGCGCGGGCGGAGAACACCCGACACTCAACATCGAAGAACGAAAGCTCGTCATGAGCACAGCGCTTGAGGCAGCTCGGGGTGAAGTCCCGGTGTTGTCGAGCATCCAACACACCGACGCGCGGGTCATCGTCGAACTGGCACGCCATGCTTCTGAAGTGGGGCTCGACGGCGCACAGCTTGGCCCAACTTACTACTACACCCCCACCGAGGGCGACGCCCTGCGCCTGTTCGAGTTGGTCGCAAAGGAATCGGACGTGTCGCTGATGATCTACCACACCTGGTGGGAAGGTCTCACGATGAGCATAGACCTTCTCAAGCGCCTGTCAGATATCGAGTCTGTGCGCTCATTGAAGTGGTCGTCATCCAACCCTGAGCACTACCGACAGACGTTGCTGGCGCTATCAGACACACTGGTAATGATCGACAACTCCGGTGAGCAGACGTCGAGTCACCTTCTGGGGGCTCGAGGATTTATCACCCATCTGAGCGGCTTTTGGCCCGAGTACCCGCTTGAGATATGGCAATTGCTCGAGCAAGGTGACTACGCTGGGGCCAAAGAAAAGTTGGCTTCGTTCAAGTGGAAATGGAACGTGTGGCGGAGCCGTGTTGTGGAGGTTACGGGAGGAGAGGGTCCGTTTATAAAGGCGGCCATGGAGGCAGTAGGCTTACGGGTCGGCCCTCCACGACCTCCATCGGTCAGACCGCCGGAACACCTACTCGATGAGCTGCGAGAGCTTCTAGACTCCGCCAACGTTCCCAAAGCCCGAGTGGAATAGGAACGGGGCGAATAACCTGCCGGGTGGGTTCGGTCAGGTCTCAGGGCACTGCTCGATATTAGACCGATCTGAACACACGATAATCACGGTGTTTAAGTCGGTCTATTTTGGGACGTGAACTGAGATCTGATAGAACCAATGGATTTGTTGTCGCCATCTAGTTCCCGGAACGAACTCGGCAAGCAAACGCCTGAAAGATCATTACGAAAAGTGAACGACTCGAATATTCAATTCATGGTCGCTAATTTACCGGGTACTATCGCGAACAGACCCCACTCAAACGAGAGAGGCCTGCTGCACTTGTGTCCTGGTGGAGATAGGGAGAGTCGAAATCCACCAGAGGTAGGACATGGTCGGATGTTATCACTTAGGGTCCAGCGTCTGTAGAAGCCGTGTGAATGATCGCATGGAAAATCCTGGTGACGAAGGGCTGAACCGTGTGCCACAATACAGCCCACCGGAGATATGTTCACACCGCAACTTGAATCTTTCTGTTGCTGACTGTTCGCGGAGATGTAGATTAAATGAATTCTGTTAGGGATCTTCTGAATTCTGGGAAGACCGCCATTGGAACCGCCGGGTCTGCGTTCGGCGATATGGCCATGCTCGCCGACACCGGTTTTGACTTCCTGTTGTTCGACACACAGCACACGCCTGTCGAAATCAAACAGTTGAATCTCGCGATCCAGGCGATGAAGGATAAAAAGGCCAAACCGATCGTGAGAGTCAGCGCCAACCGCGAAGATCTCATCTGCTTTGCCTTGGACGTCGGAGCTATGGGTATTGTCGTGCCCATGATTAACACCAGGGAAGAAGCTGAAGCCATGGTCCGAGCCTGTAAATATTCGCCGGACGGCGATCGCAGCCACGCCGGACCACGAGGAGAGTTCGGTGAGGCGGTGGACTATCGCAGCTATCTAGACATGGTGAACGAAGAGCTCCTTATCATCCCCATGATCGAAACCCAGCAGGCGATCGACAACATCGACGAAATTCTCAGCGTTCCGGGTATCGACGTGCTTCTGATCGGTCCGTCAGACCTTTCGATCGAGCTTGGAGTGCCGCTGGACTACAAATCCGACACTTACCAGCGAGGACTCGACACGATCGCCGCTGCCTGTAAGAAGCACGGGGTGGTCCCCGGGATGTACTTCATTCCACCCGATCTCGATCCGAATGATCTCGTGGCGCGAGGTTTCAAGTTTTTCACGCAGCCATGGGCTATTTGGGCCGCCAAAGGCATTGAGAACGGTCTGAATGGCATAGACCGGTAGTTAGCCAGCAGTCAATAAAAAAACGCCGCCTCAATTACGAGACGGCGTTTTTTGTTTTTGCAGTTTGCCAAACGCCTGCGTCCCGATCCAATCTGGAGAACTCGCTATCTCCTGCTTGTCAAAGAAGCAGGTGGTAGTGACCTGCCCCCAAAAAAG
>DCAD01000042.1:0-1004 GCA_002311875.1 Gemmatimonadales bacterium UBA1142
ACCCTCAGCTTGGAAGGCTGATGCTCTAGCCAACTGAGCTACTCCCGCAGCCCTGCTTTTTTTCTTTTCGTTTCTCGTTATCAGTTGGTGAGGCACAAGTGGTGGGGGGAGGATTCGAACCTCCGAAGGCTATGCCAGCAGATTTACAGTCTGCCCCGTTTGACCGCTTCGGTACCCCACCAGACTGACACCCGAATCGCCAACTTAGAGCACCCACTAGAGCTGTCCGAACCTCCTCCCAAATGCGGAAAAGAGCCGACCCTAGATAGTCCGGGGTCGGCCTTTTCTAATCAAGCCTCAAAAGATAATTACGGGCCTTGACAGCGTAAAGGGCCAAGAAGCATCTCTTAATAGGCTAGAAACGGGACCCTAGAAACACCTCATTCCACAATCTAATCAGGGCACAAGCAGGATTGAGATGCTCTCTGTTTAGTAGCAATTTCTCTAGACTTAGACGTCCGAGGTGGTGAACCAGGAGCACCCAAGTTCTGAGGTGATCGCTACCGCTTTAGAAGGACGAAAATCACCCCTCCGCCGTGATCCGTCCCATAGCGGGTCGTTGCATCGGAGGGACTCATGCGCTCGGCTGCTGTGATTTGATCCACGCGCAGTGCTTCAAGCTCTTCAAGGCCACCACGCATCACGCCATCCACGTAGACTCGGGGACTCTGACCACCGCGACCTCGGAGCCAAGCTGGGCGCAATCGCTGTACAGCCTGGTACAGGGTTAGCACCTGCATGTCTGGCGTAAAGTCTGCTTCCGAGAGTTCGTTGGCGCTCCCCCCGCCTAACCCAGCACCGCCAGCCCCCGCACATCCGGCGAGACCAACCGCCAGGGCGAAAGACGCAACCATGATTCGATTTGACATGTACAGACGCATCAATGTTCTCCTTGATTAATAAGGACTGTGCCCAGGACGCTCATCCCGTCCATTCCGACATCTCACTATACGGCTTGACCTCTCTCGATTCTACTCAATATCTGTAACCAAACGAACTGCAGT
>DCAD01000042.1:1133-3566 GCA_002311875.1 Gemmatimonadales bacterium UBA1142
CCGCTGTCCGACACCCCTCTCAAAGTTCGGGAAGCAGCTCCATTACCCTCTGGTGCAGCGGGCGAACCAGATATTGCGCCAGCCAGAGCTTTCGGGCTGCTAAGTTGCGCTGCGTGGAAATGAGCTTTTCGTACGCCACTTCTAGATCATAGCGCCGGCGGGGCAGTTTACCCTGTTCCAGTTGGTCGATCAGATGCTTATATCCAAACTTAAGCGCTTCTGCAACCCAGTGGTCCGGAGCGAATAACACCACATTGCGGAGGTCCCTGTACGCATGGTGACTTCCATCGGATCGGGCCACCATGGACCGCAACGCGACAAACGTCGCGTGACGCCTGAGGCCAAGGCGCTTCAGCCCTTCACCAAGATAGAAACTCGAGTTCATCTCAGGCGCGAACGCCCAACCCATATGCATCCACATCGCCCAATTCTCTGTTGCGTTGTCAATCTGATTGCCGTGCGAGATCGACTTCCGGGCTGCGTTGCCCACATCCCACCAAAGGTTGTGCAGAAAGGATTCAAGTGGATCCGATTGCCCCGTGCGTACCATGTGCTGGGCAATCAAGGATGCGGTCCAGCGTCTCGTTTGGAAGCACTCCTCCGGCCTGAATAGCGTCGAAAACTGCACCAGACAAGGAGCCTCAAGGTTCGCGCTACTGCGCTCCGCTATTCGGATCGATTCAACCGCATTCCTCAGTGCGTGATCAGTCCTGTATTTATAGTACGTATCGAGCGTGGCTCCGACCCGATAACTGCTGTACTTGCTTCCGGAATTACTGGGACGGTAGGAAGTGATCCCTTCTGACAGTGGCGTATCCGGCATCCAGTCGAGATTAGACTCTTCAGACGACCAGCGCGGGAATCTAAGGGCGACCGCTATATCAGTCGGGTCGATCAGCGCTAGTTCCGCCGAAGTCAGTTCCGAAGGCCAGACATCCTCACCGAACAGAGTGCGTGCAAAATCAACATCGCTCTGGAGTTGTCGATCACCAGGCTGGAAGATGCGACTGAACCGGTCCACGCCCTCCACAGGTCCAAATCTCTTCAAATTCTCTACTTGAAGCGTTCGCACATGCGCGACGATGTCATTGGCAGCGAGTTCATTCACATGACCCAGAGCACGCCGGATAATAGTCGAATCCGGAAACGAAAAAGCCGCCAGATCAAACCCGTCCCCTGCGGCGTGGCAGCTCGCGCACTCTTCTTGGAAGGTGACTCGCCCAAGTTCAGCATTCGCAGCCCGCGTTATCTCAACGAGCTCTTCGGCCGTTTCGACCAGACCAGGATCTACTGGTGTATCACACCCAAGGGCGAGCAGCACGCACAACGTCAACGCCTGTAGATGATATCGGCTTCTCACTAAGGACCCTCCGATGCCTTTTCTGATCCCTTCCAAACGTAGTATCCGCAACCTGTACGCGATACTTCGACAGTCAACCGGACAAGGGGTCCAAGGACATTCGACCGGTTAGAGCGCCCAGGCTGCGCTGCAACAGAGTAGTTCCATCTTCGGGTAACTGCCTGTCTGAACGCATGCCAGGCTTGCACATCATACCTGGAATGCCAACCCCTCCCGAATCTCGAGCCATCAGAGAAATTGGCCGGATACAACGACATCTTGTGGGCTCACGCCCACTCCTTCAGACTCCGCTCTTCACGCTCTAGGAGAGAACGCATGCACCGCTTCCTTCTCATCGGGATCATACTGTCCCTAATAACACCGGCTTCCGTAGAACCTCTGGGAGCCCAAACGGTCGACTCCCTTGCCTTCAAGGACCTCCGATTCCGGATGGTTGGCCCATTTCGAGGAGGGCGATCCTCTGCAGTCACGGGCTTTCCCGGTGACGCGGATCGATGGCTCATGGGAACAACTGGAGGAGGGGTGTGGGAGACCACCGATAACGGAGCTTCGTGGCAAAATATCTCCGATGCGTTTTTCGGCGGATCTATAGGGGCGGTCAAGGTGGCCGAGTCAGATCCCAACGTCATATATGTCGGGCAGGGGTCCGCCGACATTCGAGGCAACACCTCAACGGGACGCGGCATGTGGAAATCCATGGACGCGGGCCGAACCTGGACCTTCATAGGGCTTCCTGAGGCTGGCCAGATCGGACGGATCGAAGTGCACCCGGACGACCATAACCTGGTTTACGTCGCAGCCCTCGGACATCCGTTTGGTAAGAATCCCGAGCGTGGGATCTTTAGATCGAAGGACGGAGGTGAGACCTGGCAGCATCTGCTCGCACTGAACGATTCCACGGGCGCATCTGACCTGAGCATGGACATGGTAAATCCTCGCATCCTGTACGCGGGGATGTGGCGTGCTGAGCGCAAGCCCTGGACTCTTATCTCCGGAGCACAGGAAGGTGGGGTCTACAAGTCTACGGATGGAGGCGACACCTGGGCGAAGCTTGGTGGAGGCTTGCCAGAAGG
>DCAD01000042.1:3671-4640 GCA_002311875.1 Gemmatimonadales bacterium UBA1142
GCCGAGCCGGATGGCGGTGTCTACCGGTCAGACGACAGTGGAGCGACCTGGATACGAACGAACTCGGACAATGATCTTCGCCAGAGGGCCTGGTACTACACGCACGTCCAGGCAGACCCCGTCGATCCAAACACGATCTACGCGCTAAATACGAGCTTATATCGTTCGGTCGATGGGGGGATGAATTTCGACATCATCCCCGTGCCGCACGGCGACGTCCACGACCTGTGGATCCATCCACATGATCCAAACCGCATCATAGTCGCCGACGACGGTGGAGGTCAGGTTACCGTAAACGGAGGGCTTAGCTGGTCCTCATACTTCAATCAAGCCACAGCAGAGTTCTACGACGTAATCGTGGACAATGGTTTCCCCTACCGCCTCTACGGGGCGCAGCAAGACAACACCACGATCTCAGTACCTGCTTGGACTGATGTGAACACGCTTTATCCCAAAGAGCATTGGCAAAACGTAGGCGGTTGTGAGTCGGGGCCCGTCGCACTCCACCCCGATTACCCAGACGTCGTTTATGCGGGCTGCTACGGTGGGGTCATGGACCGCTACAACCTTCGAACCGGTCAGCGGCGCAATATCCTGCTTTACCCCCAACTACAGTTGGGGATGGCCGCTAAGGATCTACGACATCGGTTCCAGTGGGTATCGCCGATGCTCGTGAGTAAGCACGACCCGCAAACTATCTACCACGGCTCCCAGCACGTGAACCGCTCTCGGGATGAAGGCCAAACCTGGGAGACGATTAGCCCAGACCTATCGACTAATACACCCGAACATCAGGAGCAGTCGGGGGGGCCTATTAACGCGGATGTGACTGGGGTCGAAATCTATAACGTTGTCTTTTCCATCAGCGAGTCACCGTTCACGGGAGACGAGATTTGGGCAGGAAGTGATGACGGCCGGATTCACATCACACGTGACGGTGGAGCAACTTGGACTGACATCACCCCAGAC
>DCAD01000042.1:4773-6627 GCA_002311875.1 Gemmatimonadales bacterium UBA1142
CATCCGGTCCGCACGGTTCGGGAGGACCCAGAACATGAAGGATTACTCTTTGCTGGCACCGAGTTCGGGGTCTTCGTAACCTTGAACGCCGGTCGTACCTGGCAGAGCTTCCAGAGGAACCTACCCATAACACCCGTGACTGGGATGAGGATCGCGCACGACGATCTGATCCTCTCGACGCAGGGCAGGTCTTTCTGGATCCTGGACGACATTAGCCCGCTCCGTGAAATCGGCATAGCGGTCGCTGCAGGCACATACCTGTTCAAACCCAGAAACGCAGTCCGCCTCACTAACGTGGGCTCAGCCTCCATGGCTGAATTGACCCCGGATCCACGCCCGGCAGGCGCGCAGATCCACTATTATCTCGCACAAGAGCCAGCAGAAGAGGTTCTCATCGAGGTGGTAGATGACCGAGGAGAGGTCGTCCGAACATTCTCGTCCGACTCAGCCACGGTCACAGAAACCAACGGACAGCAGATCGACAAGGCCTCAGGGTTAAATCGCCTAGCATGGCAGACGTTCTACCCAGGCCCTGAGATGCCAGAGGATGCGGTCGTATGGGGTTACACCGGGGGCGTGGTTGCGCCACCGGGCACCTACACCGTTCGCATGACCCTGAGTGAGCAAGTGCAGGAGCAGTCTTTCCAGCTATTACCGGACCCACGGATCCCCGATGTGACACTTGCAAGCTATGAGGAGCAGTTCCGCATCGCGCTTGAGGTGCGCGACTCGATTAACTCCATCGCTCGCACCATTGAAGATCTCACCGCAATCCGTGAGCAGGTGCAAGGGGTGATGGATCGGGCCGAGTCTGCAGGACAGACCGAAGTACTCCGGGCACTAGCGGATACGCTTAATGACAAGTCCACTAGTGTGACTGAAGAGCTCATGCAGCCCAAGAACCGTTCCGCACAAGACCCAATCCGCTTCTTACCCCGTCTCGATAACCAGTGGATTGAGTTGTATGGGCGCATCACTGGAACGGACGGTTATATCTACGGCGGCGCAGAAGGTGCACCACACGAGGGTACTATCGAGCGCCTCAGTGTCCTGATCGACGAGTGGGATGGTGTGCGCGCGCGCTATCTGGAACTGTTGGAAAGCGAACTGCAGCGTTTCAACAATGCGGTTGAACGGCTCGGGCTTCCTGCAATTGTCCTGCCAAGGCGAGGTAGATTGGTGAGCTGATGATTTGATGGTGGTCATCCGCACTCATGGTTTCACGGAGCTGAAATCAGGTGATGATCTGCGGTATGAGCGTGCCGTGGACATCCGTGAGCCGCATATCGCGACCACTAAAGCGATACGTCAGCTTGGTATGATCCATTCCCAGAAGGTGCAGCATCGTCGCGTGAAGGTCATGGGCGGAAATCGGCTGCTCCATCGCCCTGTAGCCAAACTCGTCTGTCGAGCCGGTTACCTGCCCACCACAGATCCCGGCACCTGCCATCCAAGCCGTCATGGCGCCGGGATTGTGGTCTCGGCCCACACTCGAATGGAGTGAGCGTCACGTTGCTCCAGTTGCCCTGGAGATCTGGATGACCCCAAGCGGTCCTGGGCGGTTGCCAATCGGGATCCCATCGTTGGGATCTCTCGAGCGTCTGAGCTTCGACCAAAGAAAACAGCCCCGTCGTTAAGACGACGACACCAAGCGCGAGCAACTTCTACGCTCCTGGAATCATCATCCCTCCTTCGATTGCTTGAGCTACTTCATGGACCAATCCGTCAAGTGATTGGCTCATCACCGTGCTTGTCGAACCATGCCTTGAGGTACAACTGGATCATCAGTCTGTGGGAGACGCTCCGAGTTCCGTGATACTCGTCCGGGAGTTTCACATGGAGGGTCTCCTTGTC
>DCAD01000042.1:6716-8811 GCA_002311875.1 Gemmatimonadales bacterium UBA1142
CGCCCGACAACAGCATGGTGGGCGTGGTAACGTTCGCGACGTAGTGGAGGGGTGAACGCATGGCGTACTCCACGGGATCCTCCCATGGCATCGACTCGAACCGCCTATACCACCCGGATCCGTCTGTTGTACCGACGAAGGAGTGCCAGTTGATGACCGGCCTTTGCGAAACCGCCGCTCTGAACCGGTCAGTGTGGCCTACGATCCATGCGGTGAGCACACCCCCTCCACTGCTGCCGGTGACGAAGAGGTTGTCCTCATCAATGAATCCACGATCGATCGCCGCATCTACCCCGGCCATCAGGTCATCGAAGTCCTTACCGGGATAGAGGTAATTAATCCCGTTCACGAAGTCCTGGCCGTATCCGGTGCTTCCTCTCGGATTCATCCACAGCACTGCATACCCATCCGCAGCAAAGTTCTGCCAGTTCCAGTTCCAGCGAACGCTGTACATGGAGACCGGCCCGCCATGAATCCAGAGCAGCATTGGATACTTCCTGCCCGGCTCGAAGTCGGCGGGCCTCATGAGCCATCCCTGTACCCGAAGACCATCTGAGGACTCCGTCCAAATCTCCTCGACTTCACCAAGCTTCACACCGTCCAAGACATCTTCATTGAAGTCGACGAGGGTCGTGATGTTGTCTGGCTGATCGAGGTCGAATGTCACCAGGTAACTCGGCCTGTAGAACGTAGAGTTCGTTGCGGCAACACGCCCGTTATTGGCAATGGAGATGCCGGAGATGTAGTGGACCCCGTGCGTGATCTTACTGATCGCACCAGTAGTTGAGACAAAATAGAGGTTGGAGGATCCTTCTTCACCCATTGTGTAGAAAAGCCCGGAGCCATCATGAGCCCAAGTGATGTTTCCCGGAGAGCTCGGTAGGTCCTGGGTGAGCCGACGCTTGTTACCTCCGTCACTGTCCATCAGGTAGACACTGGACAGATTACTGTAGTTCTCGTTCTGGTCGTATCCGGTGTAGGCAATCCGGCTTCCGTCGGGCGAGACAAGCGGTCCCGAGTCGGGTCCCAGACGGTCGGTCAGCGTTGTGATCTCTAGCGTTGCGAGATCAATGGAATGGATCTCGGAGTTGCTGCGGATATAGCCTTCCTCTGGATCCAGATCTCCACCAAAATAGAGTTTCATACCATCGGGTGACCATCTAGGATTGCTGTGGGATTCCTCTCCAGAGGTGATCTGGCGAGGCGTACCGCCCAGCTCGGAATCGATGATGAAGATCTGCTGGTTACCCTTCCGGTTGTATCCTTGCCCGTCGCTTCTCCAAGAAATCCGGTCCTCCACCACCGCAGGCCCCGCGAGCTGGGCCCCACTTGGAAACGCGGGAAGCGTGATGGGCAGTGGTGATCCTGTATCGGGAATGAACACCGTAAAGGAAAGCCTTGTCCCGTCTGGCGACCACCGAATCCCACTCGGCGACCGGTCGAGGTTCGTGAGCTGAACGGTTTCACGGGTGTCAAGCCACATCATGTGGATCTGATCGGTTCCGCTCTTATCAGAGAGGAACGCGATCCTGTTGGCGTCCGGGGACCAGATCGGTGACGACACGGTGAAGCTTCCGGTGGTCAGTTCCCTTATCCTCTCCGTGTCCAGATCCATGATCATCAGGTTGCTCTGGTTCCGGTCGTTCATCTTGTCCACGCTACCGCGCGTAAACAGGATGTGGCCTCCGTCAGGAGAGATCCGAGGGCTCCCGGCCGATTCCATTTCCAGATAGGTATCCATGCCAAGGAGGTCGCTCGTCTGCTGGAGGCCCGCCACAGGGGATGACCCAGAAAAAATCAGCAAGAAGCTGACAACCGAGAGGATAGAGAACGAGTTTCGCATGATTAGCTCCTTTGCCTGGAAAGCGTTCATGTCAACCGTCGCTTCTGAAACGAGGCTCCAGGCTTCATAGACCCCCTGCAATCTGCTACAAGGAGATGTCATTAAGTTCCAGCTCTTCTTAGGGTGACCTTCCCCCCCCCTCATTCTGCCCCTCACCCCGCAGGACCGCAACGCTAGACGGGAGTCTGTATTTGATCCTTCCTCAATCCTCAGATTCAGCTTCTTCTTTTAGGACGCCAGAGTCCTCTAGTC
>DCAD01000015.1:0-5834 GCA_002311875.1 Gemmatimonadales bacterium UBA1142
CTCGTTGCAGCCGGAGCGGAACTCTACAACGGTGGCGCTGGATGCACGACCTGCCACGGGTTGGAGACTCGAGCCCCAAACCTCCTCACGGGCTACAACGGCGAGGGTACGATCGGAACACGATGCGGGACTCGGGTCCCGGGCCAGGACTGTAAGGCGTATCTCCATGAGTCGATGATGAACCCGATGGCATATGTGGTTGAAGGTGGCTTCGATCCCATGGTCTTCCAGGCACGAGTGTTTTCGGGCGCACAAATCTGGGCGCTTGTCGCTTTTCTCCAAGACCAGGGAGGTGTAGTTACTGTCACGGGGGCAGACGTGGCAGCAGCAGCAGAAGCTGATGCCACAGCCCCTGCGGGGGGGCCAGCGGTAGCGTCGACGGACCCGCTCGAGATTATGCGAGGTAACCTCTGCCTCGCATGCCACATACTGGATGGAGAAGGAGCCGAGCTTGCCCCGCCCTTCGATGGGATGGGTTCCCGCATCGATGCGGATCGTATCCGCCGAGGTATCATCGATCCCGGAGCTGAGATAGCGGAAGGGTTCGACCACTTGGCGGGGTCCATGCCGCCAACTATTCCGGACCTGCTGACGGCTCGGCAACTTGAGGTACTTGTGGACTTCTTGGTGAGACAAGGAGGCTAGGGCATGGGTGCTTTGAAGGTTGTCTTTCGCCTACTAGGTGCTCCATTCCGTCTGATAAGCTCAGTGATGGGGCGGTTCCTCAATACGCCTTTCCGGCAGGCGACGGCCTTGCTCGTGTTTGCTTATCTCCTGATCGAGATCGGGATTCCTTTCATTCCGCCCTTGGTCGGGTTTCCCAGCGCGCCTGTACCAAACACGGTGGTTCTGGAGTACCTGGTCATTGCGGTTGTGGGCATCCTTCTTTGGGTGAGCGATAACGAGGAGCGGTGGTCGGAATTCAAGCAGCCGATTCACGACGTCTTGGTTCGACCAGATCGACGTGTCGCTCGTGGTTTTCTTTTTGTGATAGTTCCTGCTTTAGTCGCGGCCCAGACATATCTCAGTGCCCGGCCTGATATGTCCGCGCCACCGAGCTTCCGGGCGATTCACCCCGCTCCCCCTTCAGCCATCACGTTCCAGGGAGAGCAGATAGTTCTAGACGGACTTGAGAACCCTTTGAGGTCGACAGGCTCGCTTGAGGAGCACTACGAGGAAGGCAAGCGAGTTTATTACCAAAATTGTCTCGCTTGTCACGGTGATGGCCTCCAGGGTCGCGGGCATTACGCGCAGATCTTCAACCCTGCACCGCTAAACTTCCAGGATGGCGGTACGATCGCGATGCTTACGGAGAGTTTCGTTTTCTGGAGGATCGCGAAGGGTGGTCCGGGGCTGCCGAACGAAGGAAACCCCTGGAACTCGGCGATGCCAGCGTGGGAGAACTTCCTGACTGCGGATGAAATCTGGTCTGTGATCGTCTTCCTCTATGAGCAGACGGAGCACGAGCCGCGCACGTGGGAAGAAGAAGGGGAGGAGCACTGATGCGTGTGCTGCCGAATCTCCGCTCCGGTGGTTGGTTTAAAGTGCTCCTCTCGTCTCGACACATAACCTTTTCGAGCTTGCTTCTAGCAGCGAGCCTACCATTTGTGCCCACCCATCTTGGGGCGCAGGTGGACGGTGAGGTGGTTTATAACCAGTGGTGTGCCGGGTGCCACGGTGAAGACGGCGCCGGTACGGGACCCGCCGCGAATACGATGCTGCCGAGGCCAAGGGACTTCACGCTGGCGCTCTATCAGGTCAGGACCACAGCGACCGGTGGGCTGCCGACTGATGCGGATATGCTCAAGGTGATCAATGAAGGCATGCCTGGCACCGCGATGCCCGGGTGGGAGGACGTGCTTACTGAGGGTGATCGCCTCGCTCTCGTCGATTACCTGAAGACATTCTCGCGCTTCTTCCAGGACGATCCGCCCACACCCCTCGACTTTGGTCGAGCTACCCCTGAGACTGATGAGGCGATTGCCCGTGGCGCGGAGGTATATCAGACCGTCGAGTGCTGGCGTTGTCACGGTCAGCAGGGGCGCGGTGATGGTGAATCGGCACCGACGCTTAACGATGCCGCTGGCTTCCCGATTGTTGCGGCAGACCTAACCGAGAATTGGCGGTTCAACGGTGGCGGCGAAGTCGAGGAGATCTACCGGGTCCTAAGAACTGGCCTCGACGGGACGCCGATGCCGACCTTTTCTGACATCGTAGATGCAGGGGTCATCACGAACGAAGATCTCTGGAGCCTGGCCCACTACGTAAGGAGGCTCTCACCCGAGGACGAACCTGAGGTACGTGAGGTAGTTACTGCGAAGTTGCTTACGGACACGCCTCTTCCTCAAACGGTCGAGGATATCGTCTGGGAGGAGGCTGAAGCGTTCTACGTCCCGCTTGCTGGTCAGATCATCATCAAGCCCCGCTGGTTCAACCCACGTGTAGATGGCGTATGGGTGCAGGCCGCGCATGATGGTCGGGAGTTGGCCCTACTAGTGTCATGGGGTGATCCTTCCGAAAGTCCGGATACACTGTGGGCAGACTTCGGTGAGCGGGTTCTCACCACGATGGCTCCCGGGGATGAAGGATCCGCAAGCGGCTCGGGTGCTGCTGACCAGCTCGTAGTGCAGTTCCCTCAGGAACTATATGAAGGTCAGGAACGACCCTATTTCTTGCAGGGAGATGCCCGACGTCCGGCGTACACTTGGACGTGGCAGAGCGATGTGACAGGTGCGTTCGAGAGTATCGCCCGCGGCATGGGTACAGCAGCAAGGCAGGCAGATGCCGAGCAACACGTTCGGGCCACAGCGCAGCATGCTGATGGTCAGTGGAAGGTCCTTTTCGTGAGGCCCCTGGATACTGGCAGTGAAGAGGATCTGGCGATGACTGTTGGGCAAGCAGTACCGATGGCGTTCCAAGCGTGGGATGGCGACAACGGAGAGAGTGGAAATCAAGGGGCAGTAAGTACCTGGTATTTCTTATTCCTTGAGCAGCCAACGCCAATTGCTGTTTACGTCCAGCCACCAGTGGCACTAGCGCTGACGCTATTATTCGGCCTTCTTGTTGTGCGCCAAGCACGGCTGGGAAGCGGAATGGTGCGAGAACTGGACGCCTCAGCACGTAGGAAACGAATCGCAAGAACAAGGCAGTTGGCAGGGATGGGAGTGGGTGTGATCTGGCTCGGGATGGCATTTGGATCATACCAAAACAGTAGAGCCGGCTGGGAAGCTGGGCATGCGGACCTGGGTTTTTGGTGGGCGATCATTGGGGGACTCCTCGCGATCGCCGGGCTCGGTGCGCTGGTTGGGACCTGGATACACACGAGAACCTCGAAGTAGGTACGGAGGAAGCATGATCGAGAGATTTGGTGAGCTGCGGAATACCGCGCTCTTGGTAAGCATGTTCGTTATTGCCGGTTGCGGTGGTGGCGATGGGGGTGGTGGTGGAGCTAGTGCTGGAGCTGCTGACGCTGCTCCCGCAGAGTCTCCTGTGGATGCAGCGACCGCCGGAAACGTAGCTGGCATGGTGACCTTCTCAGGCACCGCACCGATGATGGCTGAAATCAACATGAACTCTGAAGCAGTGTGCGCGGCAAAGCACTCGACGACCCCTACGGAAGAGAGCTTCGTCGGCGGTGAGAACGGCGGGCTGGCCAACGTATTTGTTTATGTGAAACAGGGGCTGGAATCCCTGACCTTCCCCACGCCCGCTTCGGCGGTCGTGTTGAACCAAGACGGTTGCACATATCGTCCGCACGTCCTTGGTGTCCAGGTGGGTCAGGATATCACGATTCGTAACAGTGATGGCCTCATGCACAACATCAATGCTTCGCCGACGGAGAACCGACCGTTCAACGTCAGTCAGCCGGTTAACATGGAGACGAACCGGTCGTTCAGTACTGCCGAAGTAATGGTCCCGGTCCGTTGTGACGTGCACGGTTGGATGAGCTCCTGGATTGGCGTGGTCGATCACCCGTACTTCACTGTCTCTGGTCCAGACGGCTCCGTGGCACTCGACGGTTTACCGCCGGGTGACTACGTGATCGAAGCGTGGCATGAGCAGTTCGGTACCATGACCAGTAATGTCACGGTTGCGACCGGTGAAACGGCGGAAATCTCATTCGAATTTACGGAAGCAATGGCTGGCGCATCAGTACCGATGGGTGAGCCGATCGACTTGCTACACCCGGACGGCCACCGGACGGTGGACCACTAATATCAGGGACTTATCCAGGGGGCAGACCTGAGCTCCCTCGCTGGAGAAATCAATGAACTGGAGTTGGATCCTACCTGAGGGCTTTTCGACCGTATCAGGTCCCATCGATGATATCTACTACGTGATCCTATGGATCACTGGAATCACTTTTTTTATCACCGAAGGCATGCTCTTCTATTTCATCTTCAAGTATAGACACAAGGAAGGGCGTAAGGCGGCTTACGATCACGGGAGCACCAAGATGGAGCTTGCTTGGACCATGATCCCGCTGGTGATCGTGCTGTGGATTGGCTATGTGAGCAAAGGTGTTTGGGACGAGGTGAAGGTTGATGTGCCGCCCGCGGGTCTAGAGGTGATTGTCACCGGCAAGCAGTTCGAGTGGACTGTGACGTACCCTGGACCGGACGGTGCATTGGGGACGAGCGACGACTTCGAGACGCTCAATGAACTGCACGCCCCGGAAGATGAGGCGATAGTGATCACACTCCGTTCGGAGGACGTACTCCACTCGTTCTTTCTTCCCGAGATGCGCATCAAGCAGGACGCTGTACCTGGGCAGGACATCACAGTCTGGTTCGAGGCCATCCAGCCCGGCGATTACACCATCGGTTGTGCGGAGCTTTGCGGCATCGGCCATACCACGATGGGTGGCACATTGACTGTGTACACTGCTGCTGATTTCCAGGCATGGTCTAATTCGCAGGGCCAACAACAGCAGCCGTAGATGAACTCGATAATCCAAATCAATAGCACTGAGCGGAAGACGAGATGAGCACGATCGAACAAGAGATGGTACACACGGTCGAGGGTGGACATCACGACCACCACGAGCTGCCCTTTATCCGGAAGTATATTTTTGCTACCGACCACAAGGTGATCGCGAAACAGTTCATGTTCGTGAGCCTTTTTTTCCTGGTCATCGGTGGCCTGTTAGCTGCGATGATGCGGTGGCAGTTGGGCTTCCCGAATCAACCGATGCCGGGCGGAAATATCTTCCCAGATGCGATGATGGCTCCGACCCCGAACGGAGCGATAATGCTCCCGGAGTTCTACAATTCGTTACTGACGATGCATGGCACGATCATGATTTTCTTCGCGATCATGCCATTGCTCGTAGGACTCTTCGGAAATCTTCTCATTCCGCTCCAAATTGGTGCCGAGGATATGGCGTTTCCGCGGCTCAATATGATCTCCTTTTGGCTTGCGGTGCCCGCGGGCATCTTGATGCTGGCGAGCTTCGCAGTGGAAGGGGGCGCGGCCGGCGCAGGCTGGACCTCATACGCGCCACTGAGTGCGTCGGGTGAATTCACCGGGGTTTACCTTGGCCAACAGCTTTGGCTGGTTAGCCTCACCACCATCGGATTCTCATCGCTAGTGGGTGCGGTGAACTATATCTCGACTGTGATCAATATGCGGGCACCAGGGATGACCTGGTTCCGGATGCCGCTTTCAACGTGGTCTCTCTTTATCACTGCCATTCTGATTCTATTGGCGATTCCGATTCTTGCCGGAGCGCTGATCATGCTGCTGTTCGATCAGACGCTGGGAACCGGGTTTTTCAGGCCCGAAGTTGGTGGTGAGCCACTGCTTTGGCAGCATCTCTTCTGGTTCTTCGGCCA
>DCAD01000015.1:5913-22935 GCA_002311875.1 Gemmatimonadales bacterium UBA1142
CGCAAACCCATCTTCGGTTATCACTCGATGGTGCTAGCGCTCATCAGCATCGGGTTTCTGGGATGGATCGTCTGGGGTCACCATATGTTCATGAGCGGCATGAACCCGCTGCTCGGTACATCGTTCATGATCTCGACCATGGCCATCGCGGTGCCGTCAGCGATCAAGACGTTCAACTGGTTGGCGACCGTATGGAAGGGGGATCTTCATCTCGACTCGCCGATGTTATATGCACTTGCATTCGTGTCGATGTTCATCATCGGAGGTCTCTCGGGGATCTTCATGGCTTCGACGCCCGTGGATATTTACATCCACGACACATACTTCATTGTCGCACACCTCCACTACGTGCTTTTCGGTGGGAGCCTATTCGCGATCTTCGCGGGGATCACCTTCTGGTATCCGAAGATGTTCGGACGGATGATGAACGAGCGAATCAATAAGGTCCACTTCGCATTTACCTTCGTTCTGTACAACCTGGTCTTTTGGCCGATGCACAACCTCGGCCTGCAGGGCATGATGCGGCGGATTTACGATTTCACTCAGTACGAGTACTTGGTCCCCCTACAGCCGATGAACCGCTTTATCTCGATCTGTGTGTTCCTTTTGGTGGCAACTCAGGCGCTTTATGCTTTTAACTTCTTCTGGAGCATGTTTAGGGGAGAAAAGGCAGGAAACAATCCTTGGGACTCGAACACGCTCGAGTGGACGGTTCCTTCACCCCCTCCACACGGGAATTTCCCAGAGATACCCGTCGTGTACCGAGGGCCGTACGAGTACAGCTCACCCGAATCTGATACGGACTTCTTGCCACAGACGACGCCACCACGCAAGCCACCCGTTCAGCAATGGATTCCGGAGCCCGTTACCCCGACTCCGGAAGGATTCTGAGGTATGACCACTCAAGCGATGACTGCTGGCCGGGTGCCAATGCCCGGCATGAGGGTGTACAACCTCAAGCTGGGCATGTGGGTATTCCTCTTATCAGAGGTGATGTTCTTCACAGGCCTCATTGGCTCCTACGTTATTCTGCGCTTTGCGCATCCCGAGCAGTTTGCGGAGCCTGGTGAAGTGCTGAACGTACCCCTGACAGCATTTAACACATTCTTACTGATCTGCTCAAGCGTGACGATGGTAAAGGCGTACGCGGCCATCCAGCAGGGGGACCAACAAGGCCTGAAGAACTGGCTTCTCGCCACGATCGTGATTGGTGCGTCGTTCGTCGGCGTCCAGGTTTTCGAGTACATAGCGCTCGCCGGAGAAGGCTTTGTGCCTATCGCTGATGCCTATCATGCGGTCGGTCGGGGTATGCCACATGATGGACCTGCAATTGGAGGACAACTCTACGGGTCCACGTTCTACACCATGACCGGTTTTCATGGCACACACGTGTCGATAGGAGTGCTCTGCCTATGCTACACCTACTGGCGGGCAGCGAAGGGGGCCTACACGGCTGACAGCCTCGGTGGAGTTGAGATCATGGGTCTGTACTGGCACTTCGTAGACCTAGTCTGGATCATCCTGTTCACTATCGTCTACCTCATCTAGCCTCTAACACTGTGGAGACCGATATCATGTCCACTGGTGAAGCCCACAAGCCGCCACCGTACATGGCTGTTTGGTTCGGACTATTTGCGCTCACGGTAGCTGAAGTCGGATTAGCATTGATGGCTTCGATACCCAAGGTTTGGCTTGCGATGGGATTGATGGCGATGGCTTTCTACAAGGCCTTTCTGGTTGCGGCCTACTACATGCATCTGAAGTGGGAGCCGAAGCGACTCTGGGTGCTTGTTGCTTCACCGATTCCCCTGATCATGATCCTGATCTTTGTTGTGCTCAACGAGATTTTTTAGTCCCATAACAGCGTAACAACCGATGTCACTAATCGCTTTCCACCGATTCTTGATTGCTGCGGCGATTCTGTTCTGCCTCGGCTTCGGGTTGTGGGAGTTTCTGGCGGCGCGAGAGGGCGGTGGAGCGGGAGCGGTAGCGCTCGCCCTGATTTTTACCCTACTCGGGATCGTGCTTATCGTGTACCTCGTGCATTTGGGGCGCTTCCTGGGATATGATGAGGGGTCCGCTCCGAAAGAGTAGAGTAGCCGTGAGCGTGATTGTTTCTAGGCTCAAGAAGGCTGGGGGCGCGGTCTTTCTATGAGTCGCTTCTCTTCTCTCCTACACGACCGGCTTACCGCGACCCTAATCGCGCTAATTGTGCTTTGTGCAGTCTTATTCATCTGGACTTCGCTAGAAAGACCCGAAGTGCCAACGTTCATCCCTACCACACCGTCGCCAACGGAAATAGGAACGGAACAGGATGCCCGCACAGTGACGGTAGACGCATCTGACCCGGGAATATGGCGTTTCTTTGATTTCTCCAGAGGATCGGTTGTGGAGGCGCCGGGCCCGGAAGAGTGGGACATGGCGTTCCGTCGCTTCCAGATTATCGTGAACGGAGGTCGTGGTATGGAGGGCCAAGGCGGTGTTGCCTTACTTGAAGACATAAACTTCGAGGCAGTGTCCCTTGTTCCGGAAACGGGCTACGTCGGGTCCGAGAGGAACGACTCGGTGAATTCTGTGCTGGAAGACTGGTACAATTACAGCTTCACGAGCCACGTGCTTGAGCCCAAGCCGACGGTCTACGCCTTGCGAACCGCAGATGGGCGCTACGCAAAGATAGAGATCCTTGGCTACTATTGCATTGGCGCGCTTCCCGGATGCACAACATTCAGGTACGTCTACCAGGGAGGGGGTGGCACGGATGTCGTATCGAAGTAAGTGGCTGCTAACACTTCGCTCTTTCGGGTATGCGTCCGTGCTTCTCGGCTCAGCGTCATCCTGCGGTCTTCCAGCAGACGGGAGTTCTCTCGGAGAGCTAAGGGGTACAGTAATGGAAGTGCCGATTGCTATGCCTGATCTTGTGCTTACGGACACCGAGGGGGGACTGTACGACCTGCGCGCTGAGACGGATGGGTACCTGTCGCTTGTGTTCTTCGGCTACACAAACTGTCCGGACGTATGCCCAGTCCATATGGCCACCCTTGCCGGTGTCTTCGATGAGCTTGCTCCCGAGGTCCGGGACGCTATGAAGGTAATTTTTGTATCCACGGATCCCGAGCGTGACACACCAGAGCGTCTCCGTGAGTGGCTTGGTGCTTACCATCCATCTTTCCTGGGTTTGAGGGGTGAGGTTGAGACCATTAATAGCGCACTCGCTGAGATGAAACTTCCCGGAATAGCCGTTGTTCCCGGACGGCATGGTTCGGATACGATCATCGGTCACCCTTCAGCTGTTTTGGCTTTCGGGCCCGACGGACTGGCACGGGTGCGCTACCTCTTTGGGGTGCGCCGGGCTGATTGGGTCAACGATTTACCGCTCCTGCTAGGCGAAAGCCCTTAGTGCCTCTTCTCTATGCCCCGCGTCAGGGGGTTACTCGCGATATGAGTGAGAACCACGAATGACTTGGTGGTGCTTCGCGCAGCCGGGGACTGCATGGACCTGGCAATGGAGGTGGCTTCCGGGCGTGTGGCTGGGGATTTTGCTGCTGATCTGGGGATACCATCGTCTGTTGAGCCAAATAGATGATTCCTATGAATCCTCTCGGTTACAGAAGAGTCGGCGCGCCGCCTTTGCATTAGCCATCTTTCTTTTGTGGGCCTCACTGGATTGGCCACTGGGACCGCTTGGGGCGAGCTACCTAGCGAGTGTGCACATGGTGCAGTTTCTGGCTGTTGGTATCGCTGCTCCCGCATTGCTCTTGCTGGCTCTTCCAACTGCAGCGTACGAACCGCTCCGTCGTCGCCCGAGACTGACCAAGGTACTCTCTGACCTTACGCACCCGATCGCTGCATTCTTCATCTTCAATATCGTGATGACTGCCACACACTGGCCTGGTGTTGTAGATCTACTCATGCCGACCCAGCTGGGGTCGTTTGCGCTCGATGCTGCCTGGATGTTAGGCGGGTTGATCTTTTGGTGGCCACTGATTGTTCCTGTGCCGGAACGCCCAGGTTTTCATTCGCTTGGCAAGATTGCTTACCTGGCACTCAATGCGTTCCTGATACGCCCACCTTTCGCGATGATGATCTTCAGCGAATCTCCAATTTACGCGATCTATGAACTCGCTCCCCCACCAGCCCGGGATGCGCTAAACGACCAACAGCTTGCAGGAGCGGTCATGAAGATTGGTACCGCTTGGATAATGTTCGCTGGTGTCCTGGTTGTATTTAGGAACTGGATGCTATTGGAATCAGACCGTCCGGAATCGGCCTAGAGGCATGGGGGACGGTACGGTACTCACCTGCCAAAGGGATCAGTTCAGCATCCCCGACGGACTACACTATCTAAACTGTGCCTATATGGGACCACTCCCACGCGTGGCTGAGGAGGCCGGGATCGTGGGACTCCGGATGAAACGTGATCCCTCCTTGATCCTGCCGCACCACTTTTTCGATACCAGTCTTGAGCTTCGGACGCTTTTCGCGCGGCTTGTAGGTGCCGGTGAGCCTAGCCGGATCAGTATTGGCCCTGGAGTTTCCTACGCTGTGGCGGTAGCAGCGCGAAACCTACCCCTGTCATCTGGCCAGAATGTAGTGCTTACACACGAGCAATTTCCCGCCAACGTGCACGCTTGGGCCAGGAAGACACGAGACGCGAGCGCGGAGCTACGGCTCGTTAGGCCACCTAGTACTATCCACAGAGGCGCCACCTGGAACGAACACGTTCTTGCTGCAATCGATTCGGCTACTGCGGTTGTCTCACTTCCAACAGTTCACTGGACCGACGGGACACTATTTGATTTAGTCCAGGTTAGCCGCAGGTGTCGAGAGGTCGGCGCAGCTTTGGTGGTGGACGGAACCCAATCAGTTGGGGCACTGCCGTTCGACCTCGAGCTAGTGAGACCAGATATGTTGGTGTGCTCTACTTATAAATGGCTACTAGGCCCCTACTCGGTTGCGCTGACGTACTTTGGTCCACGTTTCGACGATGGTGTGCCATTGGAGGAGACTTGGATCGGGAGAGAAGGGAGCGAGGACTTCGAACACCTCGTCGATTATAGGGATGACTATCAGCCCGGAGCGATCCGCTACGATGTGGCGCAACGATCGAATTTCGCTCTTTTACCGGTTGCTATTGCTTCATTACGCCTGGTCGCCGGGTGGGGGCCGGCCCGCATCCAAGCTTACTGCATGGACCTCACTCACACCCTCTTCGAAGAGGTGGAAGAACTAGGTTTCACAGTAGAAGATGCTCGCTGGCGCAGTGCGCACTTATTCGGGCTTAGGATGCCGAAGAGGATAGACCTGATAGGACTTCGGGAAGCTCTTAGGGTGCGCGAGGTCTCAGTGTCACTACGCGGGAGCGCACTCCGTGTGTCGCCCAATGTGTACAACGACGCTGGTGATGTGTCGGCCTTGCTGGAAGGGCTGAGGGAGGTAGCGGGCGCTTAGCGTCTGGGGCGCACCCCAAAGACGATTTCCGCGCTGTCTCCGATGCGAATTGAGTTCTCCTGGAACCAACCTTGGCGTACCTCGAGACCGAACATTGCTGGCGCGGCGCTCGGGTAGGAATCAGTGACAAGCGGTTCCATTGGGACGATGTCGACGATTACGTAAGAGGGGTCCATATAGGCGATATCCAGAGCGACGTAGGTGTTTGCCATCCAAAAAGACCGGACCTGGTTGTCAGTGAAGACGAAAAGCATGCCGGTACCGTCGGGTACCTCGTCCCGATACATGAGACCCTGAGAGCGCTCGTCCGCGGTGGCAGCCACTTCGGCGACGACCGTGTCATTTCCGAAGATCACCCAAGCATGGCCTGCTGGAGGTCGTGACTCGGAGTCCTTGACTCGAGCTGCTGCTACCGCACCTAGGACGTCAGCTTGACGAACGTCCTCACCCTCAGCATTGCTGCAGCCTGATGCTATCAACAGCACAGTGGACACGCAGAATGAAAGCCGATGAGACCACCGCGTTGTGCTTGGCTTGAGGTTCTTAGGTTCCCTCACGAGCATGGCTCCCGTTTGTTTACTGACCCTCTTAGTTTAACCAGCTATCGTCGGTTTCCAGAAGGGTTGTGTTCCCTCGGCACGGGAGGATCAAGCATGGTAGATCCGGAGTTACTCGAGATTCTTGTTTGTCCTGAAACCAAACAACCGATTCGTTTGGCAGAGCCTCTGGTGCTCCAGAAGCTTAACGTAGCGATTGCGGAGGGCTCCGTGAGCACACGGGGTGGAGAGGCGGTCTCGGAAACGATTGAAGAAGGCTTGATCCGGGAGGATAATACCTGCTTGTATCCTGTACGGGACGATATTCCCATCATGTTGATCGATGCAGCGATTCCTCTCAGCACGGATATGGCGTCGGACTGATGCCGTCAGGGTCGAGGAAGGCGCACTGGGCGCTGCCTCTTCTGATCTGGGGTCTTACGGGCTGTCGGGCACCCCCCCCGAATGTTAGCCGTGGCGAAGCGCTTTTCGATATGTGCAGTCTCTGTCACGGACGTGATGGTTCGGGCAATCCGGGCCTTCGGGCATCTGCCATCGCCGGCCTCCCTCAATGGTACATAGAGGGACAATTGGAGAAGTTCCGAACAGGTATTAGGGGCACCCACCCTGAGGACGCCCCAGGTATGCTCATGCGTCCGTCAGCGGTTACGCTAAGTGAGGAAGGCGACCTTCAGGCGGTGGCCGAGTACGTGGCTTCCCTCCCTCCGGTCAGAGGGAATTTTGTTGTTCTAGAAGGGCAAGCGGCAGCGGGCGCTACGACTTATGCCAGTGTTTGCAGTGCCTGTCACGGGCCAGATGCCACGGGTAACGAGCTTTTAGGAGCACCTCCGCTAGCACTCATAGACGCTTGGTACATGCTCACTCAGCTACGCAACTTCAAAACCGGAGTTCGTGGTCATCACCCGGGAGATACCTGGGGGATGACGATGAGAATCAATGCTGAGGCACTGTCTGATGACGATATGAAGGACGTTATTGCATACATCAGCTCACTCCGCTGAGTCGCTAGCCTTAGGGTCCGCATTCTTTGACTCGCCATCCTAGGACATCCTGCGCCGCTTATTCCGCATGAAGTCCATCATGATGTACTGACCTAGAGTCAGCGTGCTTGTGAAGTATGCTTTACCGCGCGCGATCTGTGAGACTTTCTGGACGAACTGGACCAGGTAGGGGTCGTTCGCAAGCATGAAAGTGTTAATCAGGATTCCGGCCTTCCTACATGCGGTGACCTCTTGGAAAGTCCTCTTCAAGATGCTCGGGTCTAAAGCTCCCGAGTTTGTATAGACTCTTCCATCAGGCAAAGTCATCGCGCTTGGTTTGCCGTCCGTAATCATGATGATCTGACGCATATCTTTCTTCTGGCTCATGAGAAGACGTCGCGACATCTCAAAGCCTTCTGCTGTGTTCGTGTGGAAGGGGCCAACCTGGGCTTTGGGGAGCTGGGAAAGCGGGATTTCCTGTGCCCTATCTCCGAAGGTGATTACACCCAGTGAATCTCCAGGGAACTGAGTACGGATCATGTGGGACATGGCCAGTGCAACCCGCTTTGCAGGAGTGAAGCGGTCTTCACCATAAAGGATCATGGAATGCGATACGTCGAGCATCAAAACCGTGGCACATGATGAGCGGTACTCAGCCTGGTGCACCATTAGGTCCCCATACTCGAGATTCAAGGGAACAGAGAGCCCCTCACGTTCGATGGCGTTCTTCAGAGTCGCTGGAATGTCTAGGTTGAGCGTATCTCCGAATTCGTAGGGTTTTGAAGCCGCTTCCGCCTCGATTCCCGTCGCAAGATGGGGTGTATCGTGCGCGCCTGCGTTCGCCTTGCCGATCGCTGACATTAAGCCCTTTAGCGCACTGTGGCCCAGGAAGCCCATCCCTTTTTGCGTGAGATTGAACTTCATCTGTTGAGCAGCCTGCTTGGCTTCGTCGATCTTGCCATGTCCAGTGACGTCGTACGTCGCACCAGGTAATTGAGGGTTACCCGTCTCGAGGTTGATGTAACCTGCTTCAACCATCCGTTGGATGAGGTCGTCCAGCATCTGGGCAATTTGTTGCTGGGCACTCTGATCGCCTTCGCCCTCACCACGAAGTTCTTCGATCATGTCCGGTGTGAGTTGTCCACTTTCTACAAGCGCCTTCAGGAGGGCATGCTTGAGAGAGTCCGTACTATTGGGGTCATCCGTGCCGGACCAACCCCAGTAAGGGTGGTAGTGTGCTCCCCCCGCGAAGCCTCCGTCCATTAGGAAGTCCGAGAGCATTTCTAGAAGAGCTTCGAGATTTAGAGCGTCGAGCCAGCGGCCCTTGTATTTGGTGTAGGTTGTGAAACGCATGACACCATGCTAGGGCGGGAGATACTTTGCCGCCATGAAAGGACCTTCGGACACCAGTTCAGCCGGACCATCACGCGATGAACTGGGCGATTTCCGTGCCGCGCTCCTTCGACACTATGATCGTTTCCGCCGTGACCTTCCTTGGCGCGGGGAGACCGATCCCTACCGGATTCTTGTGTCGGAAGTCATGCTCCAGCAGACGAGAGTGGAAACAGTACTCGGGTATTACGAGCCTTGGCTTGAGCGGTTCCCCACCCTTGAGGCGCTTGCTTTAGCTGATTCTACCGAGGTGCTCAAGGCGTGGGAGGGTTTGGGCTACTATAAGCGCGCGAAGAGTTTGCACAGCGCCGCCCGGCTTATTCGGAACCTACCGGATGGGCGCTTCCCCAGTAAGTATGTGGACCTAAGGCAACTTCCGGGAGTCGGGCAATATACAGCGGGTGCCGTTGCCAGCATCGGATTTGGAGAGTCCGTTCCGGCAGTAGACGGCAACGTGCGACGTGTTCTGGCTCGTCTCTTTGATGAGCCCAATCCTGCGGCTCGGTGGCTAAATCACACTGCTGCTGGCCTCATCGATAGGGAACGTCCGGGTGACTGGAACCAGGCTCTCATGGAGTTGGGTGCAACGATCTGTTCACCGAAAGGACCTGAATGTGAGGACTGCCCAATCCGACGCTGGTGCACGGCACGGGCTCAGGGTACAGAATTGCTTCGCCCTATTGGAATCCGGAGGGTGTCGGCACGGAAAGCTGTCTTCTTGCTTGTAGTACTCCAGACAGAAGAGGGTAGCGTCATGCTTGTTCAACGTCCTTCTGGAGGGCTTCTGGCTGGCATGTGGGCTTTCCCTGAGAAGGAAATGACCAATCCTCAGGAACCAGCGAGCGCCTGCAGAGATGCGGCAATCGAAATCGCGATTTCACTTGGGGCTGAGGTGACAGGGAAAGTCTCAGCGCTGGCAGAAGTTAGACACCGGTTCACGCATCTGCAGGCCAGATACCGACCGTGGGTCGTGCCGGTGGTGAAACTGGTTACCGGAGTGGGGAAAGTATGGATGACACCTGGCGTGCCGGTAGATTTCCCGATCCCGATCGCTCAGCAAAAGGTTTTGACCGCACTAACCCAGGATGGACAATCAGGAGGTACCGTAGGGATACCCGCGAGAGTATCAGGATGTAACTAAATGTTTATGCTACCCGGCTCGTCGAAGCCTTGATAGTCCTGTCCGGTTTTGGGGCTCTGGTGGGGTGCACGAGTATACCCGGCAGAGCTGCGAGCAATACGCTTCTGTGCCACCAGCGCCTCTAGCACGAGTTCGCAGGCAGCTGATTTGACGCCATTCCCCGCTGACACTCTAGCTAGTCCTACGTTCTCGATGAGTTCGATAAGGCCAGGAACAGTTTCGTACCCCTGAACACAGGCGGATGCTGAGGCGTCTTCCGCCACCTGCAAAGCCCCTCCTGACTCGAAGTAGCCTATGATCTCTTCTACGTCGGCGCCGCCAGCTCGGATGTCGAAGGTGAGGGAAGAACTTTGTTGAATGAGTTCACGGGCGATCTTGTCAGCCCCGTGTAGCTCACCCTCGTACTCAAGCTCTATCTTCCCGGTAATCGCCGGGAGGGCGGCGTATAGGTCAGCTATGCGGGGAACCGTGATGACCTCACCGTGCCGAAGTGCACGACGCTCTGCGTTCGATACAATTGTCTCCATGACTGCTATTGGCATGCGTTGGCTGACCCCTGAACGCTGATCGATCCGCTGGTCGTCACGAGCAAGAAATGCTATCCGTTCGACAGTCTCTTCAACGAAATCAGGGATTTCGACACACATCCCTTCACGGGCCACCCATGCTTCCTGGCGAGTAATATTGATCCCAGTTTCGATCTCGTCCGGGTAATGCGTCAGGATTTCTGCGCCGATCCGGTCTTTCAGCGGTGTAATGATCTTGCCACGTGCCGTGTAGTCCTCTGGATTAGCAGTGAAGACCATGAGCACATCGAGCGCCAGCCGAATCGGATACCCCTTCACTTGCACGTCCCCCTCCTGGAGGAGATTGAAGAGGCCTACCTGGATTTTTCCAGCGAGATCGGGCAGTTCATTAATGGCAAAAATTCCTCGGTTGGCCCGTGGAAGTAGCCCGTAGTGGATCGTCAATTCATCTGCGAGGATGTGTCCACCGCGCGCAGCCTTGATTGGATCGACATCCCCGAGCATGTCGGCGATTGTCACATCCGGAGTTGCGAGTTTCTCCACGTACCTCCGATCCCGGCGAACCCATGTCACCGGCGATGCGTCACCATTCTTCTCTATAAGTTGGCGACCGTGCTTTGAAATTGGTGCAAGCGGATCATCGTTTATCTCGCTCCCCGCCAGTATGGGCATCTCTTCGTCCAACAATGCCACGAGCTGACGCAGGATACGGCTCTTTGCTTGCCCACGGAGCCCGAGGAGAATAAAATCGTGCTGTGCCAGGATCGCGTTCACGATTTTAGGTATGACGGTGTCTGAATAACCTCTTATCTCAGGGAACAGCCTCTCGTTTTTACCCAGCTTCTTAAGGAGGTTCTCCCGCATCTCCTGCTTTACTGAGCGTGACTTGTAGCCTTGAGCCTTCAGTTCACTGAGCGTGGACGGGCGTTGATCGCTCATCCTTGTAAGAGCTCCTGACCTTAGCGGTCTGCAATTGATGAAGTGGCTAGCGACCGGCTGCTAGGGTAGAGCTCGGTACGCAAGTTGGCGATCTTATAAGGTCGACTTGGTACACGCATCTGAGCGCCCAGGTCCGGGCGGTTCGTTTTTATTCACCGCACCCCGTAATACTGGAGCGAAGATGCCCCCAGACACCCAAGTCTTGAGCGGTTCGGTCAGGCTACTCGATGCGCAGCCAGCTCTGCCGCGTGATCGGTTTCTGGTCGCTGCCCCACCGGACCCGGAAGCGGTGCCGATGGATGTGATTTTTGTGGGGGGCGGTCCGGCTGGTCTTGCAGGGGCTATTGAACTTGCTCGGCTCGCGCAACGTGATCGGGAAGCTGGTGGGGAGCTAGGCGACCTCGAGATTGGTGTTCTGGAGAAGGCGAGTCAGCTGGGCGAGCACAACCTCTCCGGAGCAGTTGTGAATCCGAGTGCTTTTCACGAGTTGTTTCCTGAGCTGTCGATTGGTGATTTTCCGTTCCGCCAGCCTGTCAGTAAAGAGTCTGTGTATTTGCTGACACGATCAAGCTCTATCCGCATTCCGGCACCTCCGACTATGAAGAACCACGGGAACCATGTGGCCTCCATCTGTGAGATTGTCCGGTGGCTCGGGGCGAAAGCTGAGGCATGTGGCGTCAATGTTTTCCCTGGGTTTCCGGTCGATTCACTGCTGATCGATGAGCGCAGGGTCACTGGGGTCCGAACGACTCCGGCTGGTTTGGGGCGAGATGGTGAGCCCGGCGGCTCTGAAGCGATGCCAGCGATGGATCTGAGTGCGAAGGTTACCGTGCTTGCGGAGGGCACACGGGGTCCGCTTTCACAGGCATGGCTCAAGTGGCAGGGCGTTACATCCGAGAATCCGCAGATCTTTGCACTTGGTGTGAAGGAGCTATGGAAGGTTAAGACCCCACTCGATCGCGTAATTCACACGATGGGTTGGCCGCTGTCAGTGAAGACATTCGGGGGTAGCTTCATGTACCCTCTGGCGAATGATCTCATCGCGCTTGGGCTTGTCGTCGGTCTCGACTATCCAGATGCGCGGTTCGATGTGCATGAAACCCTTCAGCGAATGAAGCTGCACCCGATCTTCCACCGGTATCTTGTGGGTGGTGAGATGATGGAGTGGGGGGCTAAGACGATTCCCGAAGGAGGGTACTACTCGGTACCTGCCAGACGTCATGGCGATGGCCTGTGCATCGTGGGAGACTCCGCCGGATACGTGGAAGTATCCTCACTCAAGGGTATCCACTACGCCATGCACTCGGGAATCCTGGTCGCCCGGCAAATCTTTGAAGCCCTCAAGCTTGGCGATACATCAGAAGCGGCTTTGTCCGGCTACACATCGGCAGTCGACTCTAGTGTAATTATGAAGGATCTGCGAAAGCGGCGTAATATGAGACTCGCGTTCAAGGACGGATTTTTCGCAGGAGGGTTGAAGGCCGGCATCATGACGCTGACTGGAGGAGCCATCCCGAGTGGCAAGGTCACGATTGAGAAAGACGTAGCGAAAATCCGACAACTTGGTGAGGTACAAAGGAAGATCCGAACGGATGGGGAGTTGACGTTTTCGAAGGCTGACGCCGTATACAAGTCCGGTAATCAGACACGTGACGACATCCCACAGCATCTCATCGTTGGCGATGATATTCGTCCTGAGGTGGCAGAGATGCTCGTGCACATGTGTCCGGCAGGCGTGTACGAGCGTGACGGTGGGCAGCTAATAGTCAATGCTCCCAATTGCATCGACTGCAAGGCAACGGATGTAGTTGGTCCACGCTGGACACCTCGGGAGGGTGGAAGCGGTCCAGCATATCGTCAGATGTGACGGATGGTCCCCCTGTCGGTCAGCGCCCGGTATTCTCCGGTCCGACTACTCCATCGGTCGGAAACTCGATGCTTCCGCCAAGCTGCAGGGTTAGGGGAGCAGTATCGACATAGTCAGCTGCCCGCATGATGCGACCGCCCTGTAGCTCAATAATAGTTGCACCGTTGAGCACGACCTCGCGGCCAGTCGCGACCGGAACTAGGTCACCCATTGGTCGATTTTGCACGGCAGAAAAAACCCATTCCCCCACAGCCGCGGTGGGTCCGGTATTGATACGACCCATATTCATATAGATGTCGTCGCCCCAGTCGTGCGCGCTAGTTAAGTATCCGACAATCTCAGGGATACCCTGGTAGGTGATCTGGTTTGCGAAGTCATCGTATGTTGCTTCCGGCCAAAAAAGATCGGTGATTAAGGCTGTATCAGCACTTTCAACCGCTATCGCCAACATCAGGATCGTACGTTCAGCCTCAGACGCCGCCGTTGTGTTAGAGGGTCCGGACGGCCCGCATGCTATGGTCATCACCGCTGACAGGCACAGCGTCAGCGTGATCATCGGGTTGCCTATACTGGTCGCTTGGAAGAGGAGTGGCGAGGCTTTGATCGCCTTACCTGCTACGAACCACTGGGGTAGCCAAGAACTCCTCAAGATTCCTCCTCGTCAATGTTCAAACGGACACCCTTCTCAGTAATTATCAGCCTTGGTAGCACTGTTGGAATAGATGCGTTGCCTATTTCCCGGAGGGCGTCCTCGGCAGTTGCGTAATCAGCAAGCTGCTGGAGTGTACTTATCGTCGGGAAGATCATAGGGAGGGTTCCGGCCTGGTTACGCGAAATAGCGTCTTGGGGGGTGACCCAGACTGCATCGGTCATCTCCCGTGGATCGAACATTGGCTTCGTATCTGCTTGAACACGGGCTGCAAAGAAACGCGTATCAAAGCGGCGAGGTTCACGCTCCGGTGTGATCCAATGCGCTAGATACTCGATGGAGGATCCGTCGATACGACACGAGAGCTGCTCAAGTGCTTCAGTGAAAGATACGTGACCCTCCATTAGGCCATTCCTTAGAACTTCGATGTTGGCATCCTCTGCTGCAGTTGGGGGAGCCTCGCTGTTCGGCCCAACCCCTATGAGAATTCCAGTTTCCTCAAAGGCCTCTCGCAACGCAGCGACATAATACGCGATCGCCGGCGGGTTTGTATCTGCAAGGCCGAGTCGGTCGGCAGCGGTTTCTGGTGTCAGCCCGTCGACTCTTGCGAGTGTCGTCTTCGTCCAGTCTGCCTGATCAACACGGCCACCCGGGAAAACATAAGCGCCAGGTACAAAGCTAGCGCTTCGGTCGCGCCTCAAGAGTAGAATCTCCATCCTGGACGGTGAATCCCTCAATAGGGCAATTGTTGCTGCTGGCTTTGCCGGCACGGGCGGATGAGAAGGATGCTCGAGGCTCTTTATGAATCTATCGGGTAGATCCTCGAATGGGATTAGGAAGCTCGAGTCAGTCATGGCAATATTTCGACTGAGTCATCTTGATCTCTGATACAAGAAGTCTCTCGGCTACTCAGCTCATTCTGTCGAGAATGCGGAGTGTACCCGAGAACAAGTCCTTCAACCTCTCGACCTCTTCAAGATCTCCATGAGGTTCGCCCCAATGGATCGGAACCATGGTTTCAGCCCCACACACTTCGGCCGCCTTGGCAGCATCCTCGACACCCATTGTGTAGTGCCCGCCACATGGAAGAAAAGCGATGTCACAGCGAATCTCATTCATAGAGTCTAGGAAGTCCGTGTCACCCGCGTGGTAAAACGTCGCGTCACTGACTGAGAATACGTACCCGAGCCATCCATCACTCGCGGTGTGGAACCTCTTCCCCACATTGTGCGCTGGTACCGCGAGCACATCGATTCCATCAAGCTGTAGCATGTCACCCGGCCGCATGAAATGGTCCACTTCTTCAAGTTGCTTCTTCATCGTTGCAGGGGCGATGATGACCGTAGACGGGCCGCAAACACGTGCGATGTCATCTTCTGAAAAGTTGTCGTAATGCGGGTGGGTGAGAAGAATAAAGTCGGCCCTTGAGCCTTCTTTGATATGAAGAGGGTCGACATGGATCTCAAGGCCCGGCCGCCGAATACGTACAGACGAGCCTCCGAACCACGTGACGCCGTCGAGCTGGTCACTCATGTAGGGAAGCCCTGACTGGTAGCGCGAGGAGGAGTAATGTGCCAAGCTAACCGCCGCCGCTTTAGTGAAAAAGTGGCACGGTACGAGGTAGTGGGTCTGTCATGGTGGCAGGATTTCCTGCGCTCCCGGCACGGAATCGCGTCTGATTTCTGGCAAGAAACATGCAATGACGCACATGAGACTCCGGCTGTAACGACTCAGGTTCGATTCCGGAGATATCTAACTGACCAAGAGACAGGCATCCCCATCAACAAATGGGAATGACAACGGAGAGGACGTCATGACCGAGCGATTCACACTTCCGGTACTTCCACTACGCGATACGGTAGTGTATCCCGGTGTGGCAGTGCCCATCTCCGCTGGTCGAGCCGGAACGGTGGAAGCGGTCCAGGAGGCACTGGACGGCGATCGTCGCATGTTTGCTGTAGCGCAGAAAGACAACGTCGACGACCCACTCCCGGAATACCTCTATAGCGTCGGGACTGTGGTGCGGATCATCCAGACACATAGGATGCGCGGCGGCATCCAACTCTTGGTTCAAGGTGAGGGTCGGGCACAGGCTCTGTCATATCACGGCGAGGGGCAGGCCATGCTCCATGCAGTTTTGCTCGACATGGAGAGACAGGAGCCCCAAAATCCGAAAGATCCAGCATTCCAAGCTCTTGACCGGGAGTTGCGAGACCGGGCAGCGGAACTAGGCACTCGTAGAGGAATGCCTGCCGAGGCACTCAACCAACTAATTCAAGGTATCGACGATCCTGGACCGTTTGCAGACCTCGTCGCCTTCTACCTTGAGCTTGATACTGGAGACAAGCAGAAACTCCTAGAGACCCTCGCTGACGAAGAGCGAATGCGTGCATGTCTCGTCGCGGTAGAGCGTGAACTCGCACGCATTGATGCACAGGAGGAGATCCAGGCACAGGTCCAGTCCGAGTTGGGTGCACGGCAGCGGGAGATGCTACTCAGGGAGCAACTTAAGGCGATTCAGAAGGAGCTTGGAGACGAAGAAGAGCGAGACGACATCGAAGAGATACGCGACCGGATTGAGGAGCTGGAACTGAAAGAGGATCAGAGCTCAGAGGTCAATCGGGAGTTGCGTAGACTTGAGCGGACCAGCCCGCAATCAGCCGAATATCAAGTGATTCGGACATTCCTCGAATGGGTCACAGAGTTACCCTGGAACAAGCGCACAGAGGATAAGATTGATCTAGCAAAGGCTGAAACGATTCTCGAGGAAGACCACTACGGGCTTGAGGATATCAAAGACCGGATCCTAGAGTTCTTGGCGGTTCGCAAGCTTCAGTTTGATCGAGCCAGTGAAAAAGAGTTAGAAGATGAGACTGGAGCCGACGTGGAATCATCTGGGTCTGATCCAGACAAAGATGAAATTGGATCGGAACGTGAAGATGCGCCGTCGGGTCGGGGTCCAATTCTTCTGTTCGTTGGGCCCCCAGGTGTGGGTAAGACGTCAATAGCGCAGTCCATCGCCAGATCCTTAGGGCGAAATTACGTTCGGATCTCATTGGGCGGTGCACGTGATGAAGCCGATATCAGGGGTCACCGACGGACCTATGTTGGGGCGATGCCGGGACGAATCCTCCAGGGTATGCGTCAGGCCAAAACAAAGAACCCGGTCTTCCTGCTCGATGAAGTCGATAAGCTAGGCATATCCTTTCAAGGAGATCCGAGTTCGGCGCTGCTTGAAGTGCTTGATCCAGCTCAGAACTCGACGTTCGTGGACCACTACCTTGGTATTCCCTTTGACCTATCCGAGGTCCTCTTCATCGCTACGGCGAACTATCTGGATCGAATCCCAGGCCCACTCTTCGATCGGATGGAACGGGTCGATTTCACCGGATATACGGAAGCAGAGAAGCTTGAGATAGGGAAACGATACCTGTTTCCACGACAGCTGAAGGAGAATGGGCTCAACGAGGAAGAGCTTGAGATGGGGAACGATGCTCTACTTGCCATTATTCAGAAATACAC
>DCAD01000015.1:23001-24903 GCA_002311875.1 Gemmatimonadales bacterium UBA1142
GTCGCTAGAAGGATCGCGGCCGGTAAGATTGATGAACTCCAGGCCACAGAGGTGGAGGTTCGTGAGTTACTTGGTCGCCCGAGGGTGCATCCGGAGCGAATGGCTGCCGAGGATACCGTTGGCGTGGCGACGGGAATGTTTTACACCCCAATGGGTGGAGACATCATGTTCGTTGAGGCGAGTGTCATGCCCGGAGAAAGTAGCTTGGTGCTTACTGGGCAACTCGGCGATGTCATGAAGGAGTCAGGCCGGGCAGCGCTTTCTTACTCAAAAGCACATTGGAAGACGTTGGGAATCCCAGAAGACTCGTTACAAGGGAAAGAGGTTCATATTCATGTTCCCGCTGGAGCGGTTCCCAAGGACGGCCCATCTGCCGGTATCACGATGGCGACGGCACTGATCTCTGCGGTATCAGGGAAAAAAGTGCGGAGTGATCTAGCGATGACAGGTGAGCTGACTCTGACTGGTCGGGTGCTACCGATCGGAGGACTGAAGGAGAAAGTGTTAGGGGCGGTGCGCGCTGGGATCAGCCAGATCATCCTGCCGATCGAGAACGAAGCCGATCTCGAGGACATCCCAGAGGATCTGCGCACCTCGCTGACATTCCACTTGGCGTCGACTTTGGACGACGTTGTCAAGATTGCGCTAGCGGACCGGAAGAAACCGAAGAAAAGACGCGCGTCAGCCAAAAGGAACCGGTCAGTAAAAAATGCGGCGGCAACTGCTTAGCGGTGAGGCTTTTGGAGAGAGGTGTGGTGGGAGACTCTTCCGTCTCACTCGATTCGAATTGTGCCTGGCTGCCCTTGTACTACCTCGCCGATCACTGATGCTGAGGGGGTGTGGCCCTCCAAGTCCGTGAGGAGTGCAGTCAAGCGGTCGGGCGCAACGCACATTAATAGGCCACCAGAGGTTTGGGCGTCTGCCAGAAGTATACGAGTGACCTCGTCGACCGAGTCAGCGAAGTCGAGGTCTCCGGCCAGGTCTTCAAGATTTCGGCGGGTGCCCCCGGGCACGTGACCAGCCTCAGTGAGTTCCCGTGCACCAGCAAGAAAGGGTATCCTCGCTGTTTCCAGAGTGGCCGAGGTTCCCGATGCACTCATCATCCCTCGGAGATGGCCGAGTAAGCCGAAACCTGAGACATCAGTGGCTGCTTGGACTTCAGCCGAGAGCATGGCTTCTGCTGCACTCCTGTTTAGCGTCGTCATCACTTGAACGGCGTCAGCGATAACATTCTCGTCAACTTCACCCCTCTTTATAGCGGTAGCGATCACCCCTGAGCCGAGGGGTTTCGTGAGAACTAGCACATCGCCGACTTGGGCTCCTGAATTTGTCACCATCCGGTCTGGATGGACTTCGCCAATGACGACAAGTCCGTACTTCGGTTCGTTGTCGTCAATCGAATGACCACCCAATGTTGGTATACCCACTGCACGGGTCACATCGCTTCCACCCCTCAGGATCTCATCGAGGATCCCATCTCTTAACAGCTTCCGGGGGAAGCCGACCAGGTTCAGTACAAACAAGGGCCGTGCCCCCATAGCATAGATGTCGGAGAGTGCGTTCGTAGCGCTGATGCGTCCGAAGTCGTATGGGTTGTCGACGATGGGTGTGAAGAAATCAGTAGTTACGACGAGGGCTCGGTCGGCGGTCAACCGATACACGGCGGCATCGTCCCCCGTCGCATGACCGACGAGGGCGTTTGGATCTTCTACCGGTAGGACATGGCGCAGCACCTGCGTCAGTTCGGACATTCCGAGCTTACAAGCTCAACCGGCACCATGACTGAGCTGCGACAGCCGGATCTCCGGTCTCTGGTCACGCGGCTCGTTTGTCATTGTCTCCCCTGGTTGGGGCACATGGGTAATGGAGCATGTAATGAAGCGGTGCAGTGGGCAAATCAGG
>DCAD01000015.1:24928-28057 GCA_002311875.1 Gemmatimonadales bacterium UBA1142
TCTCCACTGACAGGTACCAAAGCGTAGTGCAACGTACTGGATATAATCCACCCCCGACGCTGTCGGTCACTTGAGGAGATAACATTGTTCTCATGAGGTGTCCGGTCCCTATACTTTCCCCTCGCCTCTCACCAATTTAGGAAGCTCATCTGGGGTTCGGTCCCGTTGGTCAGAGCAATGGAAGAGGGGAACCCGAGCCGCTGGGAGTGTACGCATGTAGATCTCACACCGGTGATGTCCTTCACGGCCGTATGGTGTCGATCAACCAGTAAACCCCGGATCAAACCTTGAGTACTGTGAAGGCCACTCCCCTCTTCGCTGTAACCCGAGCATCGGGTGGTGTTACCACCGAGTATCAGGGTTGCACGCTGATGCGGCATTTTGGTGATCCGGCTGCCGAGTATAAAGCTGCTACCGAAGGATTGGCGATCTTTGATCGCAGCCATCGCGGGCGGCTAGTTGTCACTGGACAAGCACCTGGTCGCATGCTTGGTGGGATTCTGACTGGCCGGATACCCGACCCCCCGTCCCTTGTTGCCGAAGGCCTGCTCGGTGGGTTGGCCACTTACCATGGGGTACTCACCAGTAAGGGCAGGATGATCACAGATCTCTGGGCAGTTCTTACAGGTGCTGAGGATGAGGCCGGGTTCTTACTGGACATTCCAGTTGCGGGAGTTGCCGGATTGATCGGAAACCTTCAGAAATTTCTTCCCCCGCGCTTCGCCATTGCCGAGGACGTTTCAGACGCGTTGGGCATGATTGCTGTGGTCGGACCTGAAGCGGCTGGGACATTGTCGCGCTTAGCACTTGGCCTCCGTGTCGAGGCAGGCGACTTGACCGTGTTGCAGGAGGGTGCCTGGCGCTTGATGGGCCCTGATCTCACCGATGGCCTCTTGGTCATGAAGAGTGAGGAGGTTTGGCCAGAAGCATACTCTGTCCTCGGGGCGGCTGAGGCTTTACAGGAGTTCTGGAGAACGCTCGTGGACGATGGGGCTGTTCCGGCGGGTTTAGGTGTCTGGTCTACGCTTCGGGTCGAAGCTGGTCGGCCAGTTTTCGGCACGGATATGGATGAGCGAACTATCCCGATTGAGGCCGGAATTCATAAACGTGCAATCGACTACGAGAAGGGGTGTTTCACGGGCCAGGAAGTGATCATCCGTATCCGCGACCGTGGGCATGTAAATAGGCGCCTCAGGTGGCTTAGGCTGGGTGACGTGCCTACACCTCGGAGTGGGGCTGAACTCTGTGCCGAGGACTCGGATAAGGTGGTTGGCTTCATCACATCCGCTGTTCAATCCCCCAAGTTCGGCGAAGTCCTCGGGCTCGCGTATGTCCGGGAAGGCTTCAAGACCGTGACACTTCAGGGTCGGGTCGTGAAGGTTCCTCAGGAGTAACACTTTAGCCTCCACAAACTCGCTGGTGGGGTTTACTGATGTGCCCTGAGACCCCTAGCACCCAGGGGTGTTTGATCCTAGAGAGTGCCTTGAGTTTGACGGATAGCGCGCTCGACTCGACTTTCACCGGCCCACACCGCAGCACCTATGGCAAGGAATGGATCATGTCCGGTTCAAGTCTCCTCAGAACAGCACTCGTTCTAGGCGTTATATCCTGGTCAACGCCCTTGGGGGTGTCAGCACAAGCTGACAATCAGGAAGTGATAAATAGGTCAGATGACCCGGTTCTGCGATCTTTCAGTTGGCGCTCAATTGGTCCCATCGGACAAGGTGGTCGCGTCGACGATATTGCTGTGGATCACAGCAACCCACACCGGTACTTCGTGGGTTTTGCCACTGGCGGTCTCTGGAGAACCGTCAACAACGGAACAACTTTTGATCCGGTCTTCGATACCTATGCAACTCACTCGATCGGATCGGTGGCGATAGCACAGTCAGACCCCAACATTCTTTACGTTGGGACCGGTGAGGCGAACAACCGTCAGAGTTCTTCGTTCGGCGCGGGAGTATACAAGTCGACAGATGGCGGCGACTCCTTCACTTACGTTGGTCTCCGAGAGACCCAGTCGATCGCGCGGGTGGTTGTGCACCCTACTGATGCCAACACGGTATGGCTTGCAGCGAGCGGTCATCTCTTTGGGCCGAACCCGGAAAGAGGCGTATACAAGTCGACCGATGGCGGGAGCAGTTGGGATCTCGTCCTGAGTGTTGACGAGAATACTGGCGCAACAGACTTGATTATTGACCCGTCCAACCCCGAAAAACTTTTTGCTGCAATGTACCAGCGACGGCGGAGTGAGTGTTGTTTCGTCGGTGGTGGCCCAGGAAGTGGCATCTGGATGTCGGCAGATGGTGGGGACAACTGGGAGCGCCTTGAAGGCAATGGGCTTCCCGGTGGCACTATGGGACGAGTCGCCCTCGCCACGACGCCGGCGGACCCGAGTGTGATTTACGCGCAGATCGAGGTCGCAGCAGACAAGGTAAGCTCACTAACTGACCAGGAGCGTGAGGCCTGGCAGGCTTTAGCTGAGGACGGTGAGCCTCCGGATGATCAGCAGTGGTCTGGTGTTTGGCGTTCGACGGATGGTGGGGCAACCTGGGAATTCCGCAGCAACGAGAATGGTCGCCCCATGTATTTCAGTCAGATCCGCGTCTCAACCGAAGACCCAAACCTGCTCTATACAGTGGATCAGCAGGTAGCCAAGTCACGTGATGGAGGGCAAACGTGGGAAGCCCTGAGCGGTTTCGGGCACGTTGACCAACATGCGATATGGATTGACCCAGGGGACCATAACCACATGATGATTGGGAACGACGGGTCAGTAGATGTGACTTACGATCAGGGAGAGACATGGGAGGCACTACGCACGTGGGCAGTGGGCCAGCCGTACCACGCCTCGGTGAGCATGGATCGTCCATACCGGGTATGTACCGGACTACAAGATAATGGGACATGGTGCGGTCCGAGTTCTGTCCGTGGGGGAGATATCCTTGCTCAGGATTGGTTCCGTGCTGGAGGAGGTGACGGCTTCTACACTCAGCAGGATCCAACGGACTCGAACATCATCTACTCCGAGTCTCAGAACGGGAATGTGAACCGGTACAACCTCTATACAGGTGAACAGCAGAGTATCCGGCCGCGAGGCCAGGGTGGTGGTCGCGGTGGACGCGGCGG
>DCAD01000015.1:28106-30445 GCA_002311875.1 Gemmatimonadales bacterium UBA1142
GGACGCGGTGGAGGCCCGAGCAACATTGTTCCAGAGCCGGAAGCGGGTACGCAGATACGTTGGAACTGGAACACACCGTTCATGCTCTCTCCGCACAATCCGAGCACGATCTACGTGGCCGGTAACCGATTCTTTATATCCCGTGATCGTGGAAATACCTGGACGATGAGCCCTGATTTGTCCAAGAACGTGGATCGGGACGGTATCGTCCTGATGGGTGTCCAGAATTCGTTACCTCGTTGTCAGCAGCTCGAGCGCGGTGTGGAGTGCATCATTTCTCGCAACGATGGCGTCTCGAACTGGAGCACCGGTGTGACGGTCGCCGAATCATCGGTCATGCCCGGAGTTCTCTGGCATGGGAGCGACGACGGAAACATCAGCGTAAGTCGAGATGGGGGCGCGACTTGGACTGAGGTCAGCCGGAACCTACCAGGTGGGACGACCGAGTACTACGTGTCCCGGGTCGAAGCGTCGCACTTTGACCCAGCGACGGCTTTTGCTTCACTCGACGGCCATAGGTCCCACGATCTTCGGCCTCATGTGTATGTCACCCACGACTATGGGGAGAACTGGCAGAGCATATCTTCAGGTCTCCCGGAGTTCGGGAACGTGAACACGATCCGTCAGGACCCGAGAAACGAGAACATTCTCTATGTTGGGACGGAGTTCGGCTTCTTTGTTTCGCGTAACGCGGGGCAGGAGTGGCTCCGGTTTATGAATGGGCTCCCTGTCGTCCGCATCGATGATGTCCTCGTGCATCCGAGAGACAACGACCTCGTTCTCGCCACACACGGTAGGTCGGTTTACGTGATGGACGACATCACAGCGCTGCAGGAGTTGACGGACGAGGTAACAATGAGTGATGTCCATTTGTTTGATGCACGCGAGGCGGTGCTTTGGAAGCAGGATCGGATATTGGGACGCTCCGTGACTGGTAACAAGAATTGGGTAGGCGAGAGTGCGCCAACCGGGACGGCGATACACTACTGGCTAAAGGATCAAACAAGCGGCGACGTGGAAATCACGATCACTAATCCTGTGACAGGAGAAGTTGTTCGCACTATGGACGGTACCGGAGAAATGGGACTCAACCGGCTCCAATGGAATCTTCGCGGGAACCCTCAAGCTAATGGTGGTGGACGTGGTGGTGGACGTGGTGGCGGCCGCGGAGGGCGTGGTGGACAAGGCCAGATGGCCTCGACGGGTGTCTACCGGATTCAGCTTACAGTAGATGGAGAGAGCCGCTACACGACTGTCGCCGTTCTAGAAGACATTTGGATGCGTTGAAACCGAATACTTAATCCCGTCTCTCATGATGGGGTGTTTTCCTAGGGCCAAAGGGAACAGGGGCAGGGGTCGGACCTTCGGGTCCGGCCCTTTGCGTAATGGATTCCCAGACCTCCGCTTGACGGCGTCCGTGCTAAGGCTCGAATCTCAGTCCAGTTGCGCATACGCTTTCACCCCCAGGCTCAATCTTGAATAAGATCCATCTATACCGTCTTGTTGCTCTTCTCGGGTTGTCCACGATCCTGGAAGCCTGCTCCGTCGGGATTTACCCGCCTCCTCCGGATACGAGGATCGAGACGGTGACAGACGTCCTGCACGGGGTCGAGATAACTGACGACTACCGTTGGCTGGAACAACAGGACGCCCCGGAAACCCGGGCCTGGATCGCAGCTCAGAATGCCTATGCCGAGGATGTAATCGGTGAGAGTACGATTCGTGATGAGTTCCGATCACGATTGAGCGAGTTGATCGACACCGACGAAGTTGGCTCAACACAGCGAGCTGGAGATTTCGAATACTTCACCATGCGCCGAGAGGGCGAGGAGGCCGCGAGGATCTACAGAAGACCTGCATCCGAAGCTGTGGATGCTGACCCTACTGCAGAAGGTACGTATGAGATTGTACTCGACCCGGTGGATATAGACCCCACGTACCGCACCCTGGTCTCGATCATCGGGTTCTCACCTGATGGCACTCTGATGATGTATTCGATCAGGCAGGGCGGTGCTGACGAGATCTCTGTCAAAATCCGAAACCTTGCTTCAGGAGAAGATCTTCCGGACCGCTTGCCGGACGCACTGTACAGCGGAGTCGAGTTTGATGACCGCGGAACTGGTTTCTACTACACGTACCGCTCACGTGAAACAGGTCCACGCATCAGACATCATACCCTGGGGCAGGACTTCTCTGAGGATGAAGAGATTTGGGGAGAAGGGTACAGACCAACCGCATTTATTGGCATGGATATCGTTGCCGAGGGTGGATACCGAATTTTCACCGTACAACACGGTTGGGCCAGGAACGATATCTTCATCCAGAGTGGTGATGGTGCG
>DCAD01000015.1:30772-30914 GCA_002311875.1 Gemmatimonadales bacterium UBA1142
TTTGAGCGTGAACGGTTATCTGACGCCGCGAACGCGATATGAGCTCGATCTCGAGACGGGAGAGCGTGAGATCTCAGACGCAGCTGAGATTGTTTTTGATTCATCAGCGTACGCTTTAACCAAGTTGTGGTTCACGTCAACC
>DCAD01000033.1:0-27207 GCA_002311875.1 Gemmatimonadales bacterium UBA1142
CGCGGCCCGTCCACGGTGTAGAGCATGAGATGATCCGCACCCCCGCGCCGTTCAATGGACGCTAGAGCGCGTTGGTACATGTCTTCGCCCAGGAGGTACTCCCCAACCCGGTCGCTCCAGATGTGCGCGATGGAGATACCAGCTGATCCCTCTCCCGGTTCTGTCACTTCAAGCCGCTCGACAACACCTCGGCGGCGGAGCTCGAACCACGACAGGCCTACCACGTCTTCCACCGTACCTGTTGGTAGTTCTACTTCGAAGGAGTACGCATTTGCAACGCGGCGGGCCGTGTTACGTATGCCACGCGAAAGTGCACGCACGCTGATCGAAACCTGAGAGATTCCGTCGACATCGCCACCCACACGGAATGCTTCGCCGATGTACTTCCCTGTGTATTGCTCCTGGAAGCCCGGCTTCCTGAGGAAGTCACCCATGCTCCGCATGTACGACTCACGGTAGCTAGTCACTCTGACACCCGTGAGTGTCCCGTCCAGCGTCATCCCCACCAGTGTCTCGATCGTGCCGCTATAGCCGTACTCCTCAGGCGGCAGATCAGACGTGAGGAAAACGTACCCGATGAGTTCCTCACCCCGATATGCCTGCTTTACCAGGGGTTCCCCCGTAGCTGGGGAGAAGAGGTCCGCCTCGGGCATTACAGCTCGCAAGAGTGATTCCGAGACGTACTCGACGTTCTGAGCCTTCAGATCATCCGGTACAACCAGTGGCGCCAGAACCGCAACGAGGAACGCAAGGTGTCGTGTGTGTGTCATCGGCAAGGTCTGAGAAAGCGCCACATAAGCGCCTCGCAATGTGTTCAGCGCGGCATCAGTGGATCGATAAAGCTCTCCATTTCACGGCGCACGTTGGCATCGGGAAGGCGACCCGTCGCAGCACGGACGTTGTCTTCGGCATGGTGTGGCTTCGTCGTTCCTGGGATTGGGATCACGGTGCCCGGTTGTGCCATCACGTACTTGAGAAACACCTGAGCCCATGTCTTGGCGTCGATATCTCCTGCCCAGTCAGGCAGCGGACGGTCCCCGACCGCCTCGAACATACGCCCTCGACGGAATGGCAAATTCACAAGGACGGCCATCCCTCGATCCTGTGCCAGAGGAAGGAGACGCTCAGCTGCACCACGGTTGCCGAGCGCGAAGTCAACTTGGATGAAGTCGAGGTCATGATTCCTCATAACACTCTCCAGCGCCTCATACTGGCGGGCGCTGGACGTTGTGACACCGATGTGGCGGAAGCGCCTCTGTTCTTTCCACTCCTTTATCGTCTCAAGCTGTATTTCGACGCCCCGGAGATTGTGGACCTGCATGAGGTCAAACCGATTCCCGCCGAGCTTTTCGAACGAATCATTCATCCGCTGGACGCCGCCGGCTTGATCCTCTCGGTCAACTTTCGTGGCGAGCCAAAGATCATCCCTGATCCCGAGTTCCCCCATGATCCCGCCGATAATCTCTTCGGAGTTTCCGTAGTTGGGTGACGTGTCCACGACGCGTCCACCCAGTCGGTGGAACATCGCGAATGTGTCGCGAAAGACCGGGAGTTCCGCAGAGCCTGCTTGTGCCCTGTAGTTCCGACACCCGATTCCAATCGCGGGGACCCGTTGCCCGCTCGATGGGATCGTCTTCATCTGCATCGCCTGCTGTGGGCGCTGACCGAAGACCGGACTTAACCCACCGAAAGCGGCCGTGACTCCGGCGCCTGCTCCAAGTTTCAGCAGATCTCGACGTGAGAGACTCATGACCAATCTCCTCCTAAGGTGTTGAATTCAGTTCTCAGCGCCGGCTTGCACCTTGCGGACTCAACCGACAGGGACCGCTTTACTCGGCTCATCCCCATGCCCCACAGCCATGGCATCACCGCGCGCGCCGATTCTAAGTCCAACTATTGCCCAAACAGCCAGGACAGGAGCCGCGATCAGCGCAATAGCACCGATTGTGAGTCCTATATACGTCCCGAGGCCAGTGTAAATCCAACCACTGGCCAAATCACCGCCACGGTACACTGCTGCATCGATAAAGGCTTTGGATTTGTACTTCTCCTCGCGCGATACGACGGTGAACAGGACTTCACGAGCGGGTTTCGTAATGCCGTAACGGCCCGCGCGATAGATCACCTGAACAACCACCAGAGTCGCCAGGGTAGGATAGGCTCCGAGTACAACGAATCCTACCAATGTGGCCACAGGGATCAGCGCTAGGGCCACCCCCACGTTCAGCGAGCGGAGGATCCGCGCAGTCAGCCACACCTCGAAGAAAATTGTTAGGCTGTTGACGATCAGATCGATTTGCCCCAGAAAGACTCTGCGTTCACCCCGATCGGTCATCGCTTCGTACACGAGGTCAGACTGCGCGTAGTAGAGGACCGTAGACGCGAATGTCATCAAGGCGATAAAGGCGGCAATCCCCACGAGGTACGGCGAAGCGAAGACTGCCTTCATCCCCGATATCGCACCACCGGCAAGTGGGCGTTCTGACTCTCCCTCAGCAACGACCGCACCGGTTTCAAAGTTCCGGTGCAGTGCTCCCGCGAACCATGAGGCTATCTCAAGTGGCACGCACGAAATCAAAAGGAGGTAGAAAACCGGCACCTGTTCTGCCAATTGGATCACGATGATCGGTCCAAACCACCCTCCAAGAGAAGCTCCAACAGCAATGAAGGCGAAAAGCCTCTTCCCTTGGTCATTGTCGAAACAGTCGGCCACGAGACCCCAGAACACTGTTACCACAAAAAGCGAGAAAATGCTCGCCCACACATAGAAGGCACGGTCAATCCACGGGCGTGCCTCCACTGGCAGAAAAACGAGACTCGCCCAAAAACCAATTAAACAGGAGATAAAGAAGCGATTCACGAGTGGGACGAAGACGCCACGCGAGTACCTCGATGCCACCCAGGAGTATGCTGGAACTGCGATGAAGACCATGACTACAAACACGGCAGTCCACAGGTACTGCAGGTTGCCCCGGTCTTCGGCCGCAATCTCATCCCTCACGGCCCTCAGGATGTACCACGAGAACATGATGAAGAAGCCATAAGCCGCAGCCCACAGCATCCCCTTGAACTCTTCGTCATCCCTAAAGTCAACGAAGTAGCCGATCAGGCCTTTCAGCACGCAGACCTCCAAGCAGTTAGGCGGGACCAGGAATGTCGATGGCTAAGCGTCACCTAGCCCCTCCCAAAACAGCATCAGCTGCGGGCCCGGGGCTGCATCATAGGCCTCCCGTAGCAGCCTCACCAGAACTTAGGAGAGTGTCAGACGTGACAAAGGACGCCGGCCCGGTGCAAGGATGAGCGGAACTACCTAGACTGTCTACTTGAGAACAAAGTAGTCGCCGTTTTCCTGTGATGATGCCCGATCTGATAAGGCAAGGAGCCGCAGCACCATGAGTCAAGATTGCCACGTTGTCTCTGAAAGATCGCCGGCAAACTCCCCAGGTCTCACCCTCGCCCTGATCCTAGCTATGTTGTCCAGTGCCTTCCTAACAAGCACGCCCCAGGCCAGTGCCCAGGCACCTGTCCGTCCAACATCTGATCAACAAGTAGCGCTTGTCACAGGCTCCACATCTGGCCTGGGCCGTGAGGTCGCCCTACGGCTTGGAACGATGGGCTGGCACGTCATTGTGCACGGCCGCAATCAAGAACGTGGAATGCAGGTCGTGGACGAAATCAACAGCCAAGGCCCGGGCAATGCGCGATTCTACGCGGCTGACCTGGCCTCTTTCGCACAGGTAAGGGAATTCGGCGAGTCGCTCCTGAGGGAGTACGAGCGCATGGACGTTTTAGTGAACAACGCCGGCTTCGGTTCGGCACCAAACGAGCGCCTGGTCTCAGAAGACGGACACGAATTCCGTTTCCAGGTGAACTACCTGTCCACCTTCTTGCTCACCCACATGCTCATGCCTCGCCTACGCTCGAGCGTACCTTCCCGCATCGTGAACGTCTCTTCCTTGGCTCAAAGCCCCATCGATTTCGAAGACGTGATGATCGAAAACAACTTCAGTGGCGGACGAGCATACGGTCAAAGCAAGCTCGCCCAGATCATGTTCACCTTCGACCTCGCCGAGGAGTTGGAGGGAGCCGATATCATGGTGAACTCCCTTCATCCGGCAACATACATGCCCACCGGCATGGTGCTGAGAGCAGGTGCTCGACCCCGAGCCACCATCGACGAGGGGGCCGACGCAGTGATGCAGTTAGTGGTGTCTGAAGAGATCGAGGGCGGCCAATTTTTCCGTGGCCTCGTGCCTGCACGAGCAAATGCCCAGGCTTATGACATGCAGGCCCGAGCCAAACTCAAAGCACTGAGTCAGGAGCTGACCGGAATCCGGTGAAGTACGGCTCAAGGTTGGTGCCCTGCCCCTAAGGCTTATTGGGCAACTAGCACTCCCCTACCGACGTGCATGCCAAGCTGCTAACACCTCGGCTTCCCGCTCTGCGGAGATGCCTGCCCGTAGATCTTCCTGACGTTCTGGCGGGCGGGAAAAGTGATAGTCCAAAGTCTCCCGAGCGGTCACCGCTAGAGGACGGAATGTCAGGCCGGCCTCAATCTCTGGCGTGAGATCAAAGCGAGCGAAACCTTCAGATCCTGGGGTGGGAGGTCTCCACACTGGCATGTGTGAATACGGGCGGATCCCTATTTGAGTAAGGAATTCGAGGTTCACCCAAGTGAACGTTGACTCAGCAGTCGTGATCGCTCGGATCCCATAGAGCAATTCAGCCATCGGCCTAGGCGTCCTGGGTCCTACACCATTGAATACTCCGGTGGTGCCATCTTCTGCCATGCGGATCATCCATTCTGTAAGATCTCGAACATCGATGATCTGCACTGGATCGGACGGTTCACCGGGAGCCAGTACCTCACCACCACGGTTGATACGTACAGGCCAATACGTGAAGCGGTCCGTCTCGTCACCTGGGCCGATAATGAGTCCAGGACGAACGATATTGGTGCGGCCAACGAAAATCCGTTGCGCTGTGCGCTCTGAGAGTGCCTTGGCGAGCCCATAGGGCAGAGACTCGGCATCCCGGCTAACACCGGCACTCTCGTAGGTGTACGTCGGGGCAGCAGCGGTCATCGGCACGATGCTTGTGTCCGAATAGGCCGAGCGCGACGAAACGTAAAAATACAGGCCCACCGAATCCTTGAGAAAGTCAGCAGCCATGCGTACCCAGTCCGGGTTAGATCGGGAGTTATCGATGACGACGTCCCATGACCGACCTGCGAGTGCATCAAGTTGCCCATTTCGGTCCCCGACGAGTCGCTCGACGCCAGGAAAGAGGTGCGTGTTCGTTCGACCCCGGTTAAAAAGAGTGACGCTGTGCCCTCGATCTAACGCATAACGCACCTGATGAGGCCCAATGAAGCCCGTGCCACCAAGTATGAGGATGCTGATAGCTCTTCGCGCAGGCGACTTAGGCTTCCGGAAGGAACCTGCAACTAGGGATTCCGGGCTGATCCCCAGGCCCAGGCCGCCTGCAGCTGCAGCTGTCAGCCTCAGGAAGTCCTTTCGATTAGTCGACATCTAAGCTCTCCAGTTCTCGTGCAGGGATCTCTGTGTGATGCTGTGACAACCTGCATCGGGTAGGGCCATCTCTACAAGCGCATGTCCAGCAGACAGGGGCTAACGAATTCATAGCTCCTCTTCGGATTGCCGAAAACGACAATCGACACACATCTTGATGTTGACTCAGCTTGTGTGTGCGTGCCACCCAAAGAGACCGTATACGGTCAAGTAGGACCGGGAGACATGGCCACAAGCCGGCGGGGTGATAGAGCAGGTGACCCCATCAGCTGAGAAGGAGGACGATGAGCTATACCCACCGGAGTCCCAAACCGCTCAGTACCCATGCCGTCGGAGTACTTGCAATAATGCTGGCAATGCCCATTGAGGTGTTCAGCCAGGCAGGAGCACACGGTGTGACTTTTTCCGAGGATATAGCACCGATCCTGCAGCGTAGCTGTCAGAACTGCCATCGTCCAAACTCGGTGGCTCCGATGTCGTTGCTGACGTATGAAGATGTGCGTCCTTATGCCAGGCGCATCAAGGAGCGAACAATGCTTCGGGATCGGATGGGTGTGATGCCACCCTGGTTCATCGAGAAAGACGTCGGCATCCAAGCCTACCAGAATGACATCTCACTAAGCGAGACTGAGATCGCTATGATCGCCGAGTGGGCAGACAACGGTGCTCCTCGTGGCGATCCGAATGACATGCCAGCACCTCGCGTGTTCGCTGCCGAAGATGAATGGGATATTGGTACACCGGATCTGATCGTTGACTTACCCCCGTATACAATGGAAGCAGAGGCTCCGGATTGGTGGGGAATGATCCCTCCAGTATCTAGCGGGTTAGCTGAAGACCGTTACGTAGCCGCGATGGAGGTTAAGGAAGTAAGTGACGTCGAAGGCGGGATTGGAGGAAAATTCATCTTCCATCACGCAATCATCATGTCGACCGGTGCAAACGGAAGACCGAATGGCAGATGGCCAGTGCACGAGGTCGGGCGCAATGCCGAAATGTTCGACCCCCTGGCCGGTCCAATACTGAGAGCTGGATCGCGGTTCATGATCCCGGGTGTCCACATGCACTCGAATGGTGAAAAGACTACCGCCTATCTGCGGCTCGGTTTCAAGTTCCATCCGCAAGGCTATGAGCCGGAACGCCGGAGTACACTCCTGAATTTCGGGAATGGCGAAATCGACTTACGTCCGATGCAGGACGGTCAAGAGGTCCACATTTTCCACACGCTGCAACAGAACATGAAAATCACAGCCTTCGAACCGCACATGCACGCCGCGGGTGTGAGAATGTGCATGGAAGCGGTCTGGGGTGGACGAACAGAAACCCTAACATGCGCAGGGTACGACCATAACTGGGTAAAGGTCTACAATTACGCAGAGGATGCCGCACCGCTTCTGCCGAGGGGCACTCTCCTGCACGTGACAGCGTATTTCGATACCACAGCAGACAACAAGAACGTGATCGACCCAAGGAATTGGGGTGGATTAGGCCATCGATCAATCGACAACATGGCGATTGTGTTCGCGCCTGGCCTCGTCCTGAACGACGAGCAGTTCGCGGAGGAGATTGCCAAGCGCCGGCTGCGCCTCGGCTTAGCCAAGGGTGAAGGTATGCTTGGATGCCCGCTGTGTGGTTTTGAGGAACTGCCTGGAAATGGCAGAAGATGAAGAAGTCCAGCCTCATCTTGGCACTAGCCGTGTCTGCGGGGTTCCCACTCTCGGCGATCGCTCAATCACCGAGCAGCGGCCAGAACATCGCACCCGTCTACGAAGGGTTTGAGAGGAACCCAGACGGCTCGTTCAACTTGCTGTTCGGGTACTATAACCGGAACTGGGAAGAGCAGATCGACGTACCGGTTGGTCCAGGAAACCATCTAGAGCCCGGCGGCCCAGACCTAGGACAACCCACTCATTTCTTCCCGCGACGCAACCAATTCGTGTTCTGGGTTCATGTCCCGGCTGATTTCGGAGATAAAGAGGTGATCTGGACTCTGACAACTAATGGCGTGACCGAAAAAGCATACGGAACCCTAAGGCCCGCATACGCGGTCGATGAAGTCGTAATGAGCGCGAACTTTGGGGCTGGAGGGCAAACAGGCTTCCGATCCTCGCTGACCGGAAACCTCCCACCCGAGCTTACGGTGGAGGGTGAGAGGACGATGACCGTGGGCATCGGCGAGCCAGTTACCCTGAGCGCGGTTGCCACTGATGATGGGAAACCAGGACGACAATCAATCTCGTCACGCTCCATCGGCCAAAGCCATTTCGTGCCTAACTCAGCCACCGGACTGCGTCTTTCGTGGTTCAGATACAGGGGTCCTGGCGAGATCATGTTTGATCCCCCGCAGACCAAGGTCTGGGAGGACCGCAGGGACGGTGGGAATTCACCATGGTCAGCCGGCTGGCAAACGCCAACAATCCCACCGGACAATAGGTGGAGGGTGCAAGCAACATTCAGTGAGCCGGGGACCTATGTGCTGAGAGCTCTCGCACATGACGGCGGGCTCATCGACTATGATGACGTCACTGTTATCGTGAGTCGATAGGCCTCAATAGGCTTGAGCAATTCCGAAGTCTTCTACTGATCGAGTTTAGCGGACTTCGAAAAACGAGCTGTCGGCGCTGAACGCTGAGAAGATCCCGAGCGCACCGTGGATGTTCGATGGTGGCTCGTTGAGGTCGCGTGAATCCTGCTGGAGTCCTCTATACAGGTCCACGTACTCATCGTTGACCCGATATAGCTTCAAGCGGTGTTGGCCATAGTGGGTCAGCATCACCACCCGCACCACCGAGCTGTCGGCTGCCGTAGGCTGCTGGATAAGCCTTGCTGCGAAACGTGAGAAGATTGCGGTAGTCGGCAGGATCTGCGGTGCCACTTCGATATTGTCGATGACGACGAAGTGAAGTTGATCACCCGTATTCATCCAACGAGCTGTGATTGTCCGGTTGAGAAGGCTTCCAGGGCCTTGGCCACGCTGTGGAGGGAAAGTCGGCGCAATCAAGCTGTCGGCAGACAAACCGAGGCCAACGGGAGCCACGGGCACGACGGTCTCCGCTGTCGCGATTCGACCATTCACGGTGGCCTCAAGGCGAAAAACATCCCCGATCTGGATGTCGAGGTCGCCACCCGGGTAATGGTACCGCCCGGGCTCATTGGACGTAGCCTGAAGATCAAAGCGCTCGGTGCCCCTGAACAGCGTGATCGCCGCAGTGGATATCACCGGTGCCACCTCAGTCGAATCGGCATCAATTGGCAGCACACCGCTCACCGTCACCCATTCGACGGGCTCATCCGCGAAAAGAAATGCTTGGATGACGAACGTGTCCGGGTCTGGGGCTACGAACTCCAAGTCTCCCTCACAGGCCACGGACCCCATCAGACAAACAATCACGGTGAACCAGTTACGCATCATCCTTCCTCTCATCGCAGGCCCACCCGGAGTCCAATACTCGGGGTGAACCCGAGCGTCTTAACGTCCGTGACGATCATAGGGAGTTCGTCTAGATCGAACTGACGGTACCAAATGTTGTTCCGTCCATAGGCGTTGAAGAGTGACAGATTCAGTTCATAGAAAAACCGATCACTCTCGAAACGCCTCGTAGCTGCTACATCCATACGATGATAGGCGGGTAGCCGCTGGCTATTCTTTTCTCCGACGTGGATATACGAGAGCATGCGCCCGTCCAAAAGTTCTATTGGGTACTGTGCTTCTGGGATTGTATACGGCCTGCCTGACCCGTAAACCCAGGTCGACGACAGCGTCCAGGGGCCCGCTTGATAGCTGGCCACAGTCTTGAACTCGTGTTGCTGGTCGTGACTGGCCGGGAAAGGGTTCCCGTCGTTGAAGCCCTCGAGTTGGTAGTCGATATCGGCAAGCGTGTACCCGATCCATCCAGTCAGACGGCCCCGCTTCTTCTGTACTAGAAATTCGATGCCACGCGCGTCACCAGTACCGGTGAAGAATAAATCGCTCAGCGCTTGTCCAGGCCTGCGTCTGGACCTGGTTGAGAATTGAGAGACACCACTTAGATCCTTGTGGTAAGCCTCAACATCAAAGAGATAGTCATCATCCTCCCAACTCGCCCCAACGATTCGGTGCTCCGCGAACAACGGATCCAGTCGCTCTCCAGCAAGAACCCAGAAATCTCGACTCCCCTCGAGCACGTCCTCATTCTCAATCCGTTTCACGAATTGGTAGTAGCGACCCCATGCTCCCTTTACACTAACGCGATCTGTAAGCTTGAAGTGAATTGAGGTACGAGGTTCCCAGTAAAGGTCCTCTGTCTGGTCGTAGGACGAGGCTCGAACTCCAACCGTCACGTCGAATCGGTCGGAAGGCAGCCAACGATGTTGTGCGTACGCAGACGTGAGAACTCCCGTGCCCCCCATATCTAGGCCACCACGGACTGAGTCTCCCTGAAGTCGCTGGAAGCTGTACGCGACTTCGGTATCGGTAAATTGGAAGCCAACCCCTATGTCGGACGCCTGGAATGGGCGCCAGGTGTTGTCTAGCCTGACAGTGAAGTCAGTGACCTCATTATCCTCACGGAAACCCCGAGCGAACCGGGTAGATGCCACGTCAAGCGCAGCTTCACTGAAGTATTCCGAATAAGCGACGAGGACGTCGCTCGTGAAGCGACTACCCCAGGCACGTGACCAACGACCGCTCACCCCTCGGTTGCCCCAGTCAGAGACATCCACCCGATCCGGGGTGAGCCTTGTTTGACCATTGGGGGTTGTGATCTCGTTGCCCAGGGATGACTCGTCCAGCCTGTCCTCACCAGCGTATACCGAGAGCGCAACAACGTCGGAGTCAGTCGGTGAGTAACTCAGCTTTGAGTTCAGGTCGTAGAAAAAGAAATCAGGCTGGATCGTCTGCTGCTGAAAGTTGCCGAACCCACGGCCACCGGGACCGCCACCTCGCCCACCCTGAGAAGTCGGTTGAGGCTCCTCTTCTTCCTCACCTTGGAGCGTGTTGAAGATGCTGTTGTAGAGTCCGGTCCTGATGACGTCAGTGTAGGAACGCCGCGCGGAGACAAGCCATGAACCCTTCCCACCGAGAGGCACCTCCGTAACTGCACGGGCACTCAAGAGATTCATGCCACCTGACATGTTGAATTTTTCGTTGTCTCCAGCCTTGCCGATCATTTCAACGACACTAGAGGTGCGACCACCGTATTGAGCAGGGAATCCGCCCTTGAAGAGGCGGACGTCCTTAATCGCATCGGAGTTGAATGCACTGAACACACCGAAAAAGTGGTCGACATGGTAAACCGTCATGCCATCGAGAAGCACGAGGTTCTCGTCGGGTGTCCCTCCACGGATGAAGAGTCCCGAAGTTGCGTCATTGGTCCCGCTCACTCCTGGGAGAAGTTGCAGGGTTCTAAAGATGTCGGTTTCTCCGAGCGAAGGCAGCGTAGCAAGCTTTCGAGGAGAAAGCTTGATGACACTGATCTCGCCCGTCGGCTGAATGATGCCGGTACTCGTCTCGACCGTGACGCCCTCTAGCTCAAAAGCATCCGGCTTCATGAGGATGGAGAGAGGAATTGCTGAATCCCCAGTGATCTCCACTTCAAGAGGTAGGTACCCCAGGTACTCTACCCGCAGAGTGTATTCTCCGGTGGGGACATTCACTAGCGTAAAGCGCCCAAACTCATCGGTGAGTGTTCTGAAGCGCTCTCCCACCAACATGACCACCGCACTGGGAAGTGTCTCGTTGTTCAAGGAATCCCGGACAATTCCTGTCACGTCACTGGTCTGAGCCGACAGTGTGTTCGCAGGGCCGTGTAGCGCCAATGCAAGACACAGAACACCCAAGCGTACGAGGGTGCGTCTACGACTCTGAGAAAGCAGCATGCGTACAGAGACCAACCTCAGCCCTCCATCTGAATTCACAGTCCTATTACGAGAGTTCCAGAGACTGTCATTCGTTAATGGCTGATCAGCGCAGCAATACTTATACGGACACCAAGCCGTTCCAGTCGCCTGAGTTGCGACTATGCCCGAGAAGTGTTCCAGGCCTGGAGGATTTCTCTTTCTCGCTCCCGACTCCAACCAAAACCTCGGTTCGCCCGTTCCTCGGCTGGCCGTGTCTTGTCCCATTCCAGTGTGTCGCGTGCCGTCACAGAAAGTGGTCTGAAAGTCAGACCTGCGTCGACAGCCTTCTCATAGGTAACAAACATCAAGGCATCCCCTGGGATCCAAGTTGGAAGATCTCTCCACGGCGCTACTCCATGACTTTCTAAGAAGTCTTCCGGAACCCACGTCAGTTCGAACGGGTTTGATGCCACCGTCCCGATTTGTTCGAGCATTTCGCCCATCGTGAGCCTGTAATCGGGCCCGACGCCGTGGAAGTCTCCGGTCGTACCATTCTCGGCGAGCCGCACGATCCATTCGGTTAGATCCCGCTGATCGATGATTTGGTTCGCATGTAGTGGATTCCCAGGTGCGAGCACTTCCCCTCCCTCATCTATGCGCACCGGCCAGTAGGTGAACCGATCAGTCTGATCTCCAGGCCCAACGATGAGGCCCGGCCGGACAACGGTTGTATGACCCGGGAAGGCTGCATGCACGATGTCTTCACTTAGCGTCTTCATCAACCCATACGGTGCGTCATCCCCGTCCATCCAATCCTCGGGTGGAGAGATCCTCTTGAAGCTCTCGTCGACGAGCGGTTCCATGAGGATGCGATCCTTGAACTCCCAACCGAAACCCTCGAGTTCATACGCGGAGATTGAAGACACGAACAGGTATTGATCAACTGCGTCCTTTAGGAGTTCTGTACTCTTCTGTACCCAGCGATAGTCCTGCGCATTGTTGTCCAAAACAACATCCCAAGTCCTGCCTTCCAGGGCTGTGTGGTCATCGTTTCGATCACCGATTAGGCGCTCGACACCCGCTGGAAGTTCAGCGTCGCTACGACCTCGAGTAAAGATACTGACCTCGTGTCCTCGCTCTACCGCATAGCGAACCATGTGGGGTCCGATAAAGCCCGTTCCCCCAAGAACCAGAAGTCGCTTGGGAGTCAGGCCATCTCTTCCCACGTCCGGAGTACACGCTGACGAGCCCACGAGAGCAAGACCAGCACTCACCGCTCCAGCAGTTCTCAGAAAGTCTCTGCGGTTCGGGGTCATAGCTGTTTCTCCATCATGCTTCCCTGTCGTAGATGATCGGGCCCTTGACACTGTAGGGTCAATTCCGTGCACATATGCCTTAGCGGATCTCTACGTAACGCGCCAGCCGATCCACTTCCTCGTCATCGACGTACTTGCCAATCTCGCGACTAAACTGCGCCATTGCCGCGTAGGGCCGATACTCCTCGAACTCGTGCTGCATGCGCGGGCCAACGCCCGGAATGCTGAGGATCTCTTCTTGCGAAGCACTGTTGAGGTTGATGCGCACGTAGACGTACTGGGCCAAACGGGCCAACTCGTCGTCGTCCACGTACTTGCCGATTTCTCTGTGGAACTGCAGGAGAGCGATATAGGGGCGGTACTCCTCGAATTCGTGGAGCATGCGATTCCCGACACCGGGGATTAGAAGGATCTCCTCGTTGGTCACATCATTGAGGTCGATCGGGATCCATAATGCGCCGTAGACCTGGTCGTAGGCGCTCCCGGAAACATGCTCCTCGACAATCTCATGGAACGCAAGCATCGAGAGGAACGGCCGGCCGGCTAAGATCTCCTCGACCGCAGCGCTGTTTAGCCCTGGCACTCCGGCCAATTCCTCAGCGCTCGCCAAATTCGGATTGAGTAGGCCGAGGTTCTCGCCGACCTGCGCCACGGAAGGCGCCGCCAGGAGCAAAAGCCCTAGAGACAAAAGCGTCATAATTCGGTATGCGGAACTCATCTTTATGTCTCCAGTAGTTGATCTTCTGATTGTTCTCGTTCGAGATCCACGCAAGCTGTCATCAGCGCTGGGTGTCGAAAGCAAGCTAACAGTCCCAACAGCCCGAGTTGAACCATCACACCCGGAGCCAGCGCGGGGATCGCCCCTTTTAGTGTCTCGAGGATTAACTCAGTGTCCGCCATCGTCGGCCGGAGTTCCAATTCAAATTCGACATTTGCCTTCAGATGCAGGTACAGACCCACTCCGGCGGCGAGCACATAGCTGACCATGAGCAGCTGGAGTGCCCTCACGGCTCTCCGTGATGGCCTTAGCACCACGATGGCTCCAAGGACGACTCCGACCCCTAGGAGCGCGATCGGCGCCCACTGCCATGGATCTTCGAAATGCTCTAAGAAAATGAGTTCGACACCGGTACCGAGCGTCCCAAACAACAGCAAATAGAAAGCAAGACGGCGCCAAACGTCAGTCATTGGATCACAACCGATGACTCCGCTATGACGATCGCAGACGATGATGCCATAGTTTCGAAATATCGCACGAAACGGTCAGTTTCAAACGCGTCGTACTCTGCCAGGTTTTGGGCCCAACGGTATCCGATCGGCTGAAACCAGAGTTCGACATTCAGCGTGAACGGGGCTGTGCCCGGGTCGACACGGATCGAGTATCGGATGTGGTCTTTGCCGGAAGCGAAATCGGCGTCCGAGGTAGCGGCACCCACGACGGCGACACGCGGATCGCTGGTCGTGGGGTCGAAGCCCGCGGGCAAGATCCGGTTGTCCTTCACCCAGCGCTCGGCCGACATCAGGCCGGTGGTCACTCGTCCGTCCTCATCGGCCATTACGGCCTCATAGATCTGCACCTGGTCGGGGTTCGAGATCTCGGCATAGTGCGGTTCGTACCTCGTCCCGTCAGCGTCGTGGTCGCTGCCGACGATGCTTCCGTCAGGGGAGAACGCGCCAGACTCGAAGACCATCCGCCCGTCACGGTCTACGATCGTCGTGTGCAGCCACGCTCGTCGCGAGGGATACGCTGTGGGGAACTTGTGCCCGGCGAGATTGTTGATTTCCACGATCGCTTCCAGGGTGCCTCCGACAAGTTCACCGCTCCGCAAACTCAACGCCACGGTCTTCTGCTGCAGGTGGCGCTCCGTCCTGTCTGCGGCAAGCGCCAACTCCTGCGGAAGGGCAACCACACCGAGTTCGTCGCGATATCGACTGAGCATGCGTAACATGAAGAAATTTCCACCTCGGAAGACGTGCCTAGAGACATCTGGACGCGCATGCCCTAGCACGCCCGTGACCGGAACATCCTCACCCACCTCCGGCATATGGCAGTCCTGGCAGCTTTCGCCATCTGTAGCGAAGGAGCTGGCCTTCCATTCCAGGTAGGGTGCTTGCTCTGGGAATTCAGGTCCTTCAGCAGCTCCCGAGCGGATCGAGTGACTGAACAGTGTGTGACACGTAGCGCACAACTCGGAAGACTGAGTGTGTGTGCCTTCAGTTGGACGAAAGCCCGTGGCTGAGTGCATGATGCCGACCCCACCAGAGTCAGGTTCGAAGGGACCATAGACCGTTCTCCCTTCCGGAGGCGTTTCGTAGGCAATCCGATACCCGCCCGTGAAGCTCACCTCAGTGCCGAGACCGTCCTGGGAGATTTGGTGACATGCGGCGCACGAGACGCCGTCCACGGCAAGCGCTGCCTCTCCTTCGATACTCTCGCTTACTGGGAGGTTAGCGAAAACCGATCCGGTCCGACCAGACATGAGTGCTGAGGTCCGAGCCATCGGCATGTGGCAGCTACTGCAGTTGTCTTCGATCTCGTTGGAGGCGTCCGGGTAGTCGAGCACCTCCCGTCGGACTGCAGCCTGCCAGTACGGGTCACGGGCGCTGTTCGCCATCATCGAAGCCCGCCAGTCGTATCCGATCGAAACATCCAGGCCATCAGATGTGACCACGCCCTTGTGGCACGCAAGGCAGCGATCAGAGGTGCGGAATAGATCGTCTTCGGGCTCCACTTCACTCGTATCCCAGACCAGCTGACCTGCGTCGCTGGAATCCACACCAGGATCCTCCGGTACGGCAGCAAGAAGCATCGCTCCGAGCATGAAGATGCCGAAAAGAACGCGCGCGTCGATCGTCTTCACCATCCCTCGAAGAAGCCTCCATCGAACCAGTCCAGGAGCACGTAGAAGAGCAAGCGCACCGAACGGTCGGCCCTGTGGGTGGCAGGCACAAGCAGGCCCACGTTGGCAAGCACGTGCTGCCGAGTATTCAGTGAGACCTGCACTTGCGGAACGATGTCCACGTCGGTCACGGCATCGTGTTCGATGCTACGCTTGGCCGATAGTTCAATCATCGGTGTCCAGCTGCGACCCCACTGCCCTTGAGAGAAGCCCCGACCCAGCACCAGACGACCGAAGATTTCGTTGTCAGCTCCCGAATGGAGTGGTAGCTCGACACCAGCTTGAGCTTGAACGAAGGCATCGGAAGGAAGGATTTGCCCGAAAGACGCGAACGCTTCCACCAGAGCACCGTCAGCGCCGAATCCCTTACTTTCGTCCCCGGTCGGCAGGATGACCTCACCACTGAGTGAGACGATCGTGCCCGACTCGATACTGTGGTAAAGCGCGTGCTTCATACCCAGCGTGACATCGCCGAGCCCCGACACCCAGCCCTCCCTACGTGTGGGATCACGTGCTTCGCGCCGCTGACGCCATCCGTACGGGATCCGGACCTCAATCTGACTGCGGGGTCCGAAGCGACGTTCATAAATGAACGCGCTCCCAACCGAGCCTTCACCCTCCACCGCGGCCCCAGCCTCGATGACCCATTCGTCCTCAGGATACGCCTTTTCAGTTAGGAGTGCTCGGGGAAGGTTCAACTCCCCCCTGGGCCAGGACGAGTCAGTGCAAAAGGTGCGGATGTGCACCATTACTCTTTCCAGCTGTTCGACAGTGAGGGCTCCACGGAACGCGGGCATCATCTCGCTAAAGCCACGCACAGGACCTCCTTCGTGTGCAACCGCGATCCAGTCTGCGTCGGGCTCGCGCGCCGCGAAGTCGCAGTCCGTGAAGTCGGGAATGGCTTCCTCGAATCCGATGAGCGAACGGTCTAAGCCACGCCCATCCGGTCCGTGGCAATTAGCACAGGAAACCTGATAGAGCTCTTCATTGGTGAGCCCATTTAAATCGTCCGGGCGCTGCGCTTGTAGCTCTAGCCCCCAGCCTGATAGCGCGATAAGAGCGACACAGAAAGATGTGAGTATGAGAGGCATGCGCATTCCGAATGGACAGGCGATCCGTTCAGCAACGTAGATTCGTACTTCTCAGGGGCCAATAGATTAGCATCAGCACCTGTATCGTGAGGCGCAAAGCCCACCCCCTCTCCCGGAAATTCTAGGGGTGTCCTCACACCTTCACGGCCTCTTTGATCCAGGAGGTGAATAGTTCTCCTTTAATCTCTCCTTTCGTTCGCACTTTGACGTGCCGCATCCTCTTGCCGGTACCCTCAAGAAGCTTGTCCGGATCATCGAGGGTGATACCGATCGAACCGAACTGAAGCGAGACATATCCTTTGGCAGCGCGAAGCCCACAAATCGACATGCCGTCTTTCTCGTAGACCGGTGCACCCCATTTGATGATCTCTGTCACACTGGGTACTGCCCTGAGAATCAGACGACGAAGCTCCGCGGCCAGGGGTGCCATATCATCGCTGAGTGATTCAAACCAACTATCTGCGTTTGCTCCATAGTCAATACGCTGTTGCATCGCCATGGCGGAATCTTGCCCCTACCCTCACCCAAGAATCCGGAGCACCGCTTTTCCATCGACCAGCTCAAGTGAGGTGCCATAGGCTGCCGACAAATCGAGAAGTCGGCTAAGGATGGATTCTCCAACGGCGCCGACCGCGACCTCAGGGTAACCCCGTGTCTCAAAGAACAGCGGCCCCTCGGTACCGGGATCCAATGCTACCGGGGTGAAAGTCACTTCTATCACACCGCGATCGTCTAAGAGGATGTCAGCTATGACACTCTGCCAAGCATCCGAGGTGTAGCGCCCGAGTTCCGTCTTGGTGTTGAAGATGAAGTTCCCAAGGCCATACAAGATCAAGCCACTCTGGTATACCTCCACTCCCATCAGCGTGGGCTCGCCATGGCTGACATAGATGTCGGCACCTGCATCGATAGCCGCTCTCGCCCACTCCTCCTGCCACCCCGGCTCGGCATCCGTTTGATAGTGCTGGTAGACGATCGCCAGATCTGACTCCGCACTCGCCACTCGGATACTTTCGAGGTTGCGTTCCCAGTCAGCTGAGCTGCTCGGGTCAAGCATGTTTACACCAGCCCGAGTTTCCGTCGCGCGGGCATCGTCAGGAGAGTTAACGGATGCCGCCGAGACCAGAGAGAGTCTCAGATCACCCACGTATAAGTACGCCGGAGTTAGAGCGGCTATGAGATCAGCGCCCGTACCCGAATGCGTCAGTCCTCGTGCGTTGACTTCCGCAATTGTAGATAAGACACCGGCGGCACCGTAGTCCCAGGAGTGGTTGTTTGCCAAAGACAGAAGGGAGACACCGAGGTCCTTTAGGTAGTCGATAACCTCGGGCCCGGCTCCGTGGAAGTACACATCCTCACGGGTCGGCTCACAGATACACCCCTGGCCAGCAACCGCCACCTCAAGGTTCGTGAAGACGGCATCCGCCTCCCTAAGCAACGGGGCAACCGTATTCAGGGGGTTGTCGAGATAGCTACGCGGATCGTGCTCGATCAGTGCCTGACCCACAATCACCAAGCTGAGGGAAGACTCATTCTCAGTCGGATCCCTAGGGCGCTCAGCGCACCCAAGAAGCACACCTATGGGCAGCAGCCACCAGAGTGTCTTGATCAGATAATCCTCCATGAAGTCTGGCAGTGCTTGACTAATCTTGCTCCCCTTTTCGCTGCTAGAACCCTCCTCGGCGTCTTGGTGGTGGCGGCGGCAACGCATCGACTGCGTCCACCATCCTGGCAAGCTCGTCCTCGTTGGGGATTCTGCCCGTTTGGGCTGTGACGTTGTCGAGCATGTGCTCTGCGTTGCTCGTTCCCGGCGTCACCACGGTCACCGCAGGATGCGCGATGGCGAACTTGAGGAAGAACTGTGCCCAAGTCGTTGCACCAAAGCCGGTAGCCCACTCCGGAACATCTCGACCTTCGACTCGACTCCAGAGCCGGTTACGCCCGAACGGCAAATAGACCATCACAGCAATGTCGAGCTCCTGAGCGAGCGGGAAGATCATGTCCGCAGCACCGCGGTTGTCGATGGCGTAGTCGATGCCTATGAAGTCCAATGGATACTCCCTCATGACTTCGGCGAGATCCGGGTAACGACCTCCGCTCGTCGTGGTGATCCCGACGTAGCGGACGCGGCCCTCGGCCTTGTACTCCTCGAGGATTCCGAGCTGGGTCGGCGGGTCCCCGAGATTGTGCACCTGGATCAGATCAATGACCGGTACACGCAAGCGCTCGAATGAACGCTCGACCTGCCCACGCGCTGCATCGGGATCCGCAGCGCTGCCGCCCCCTCCACGTCCACCTCGACCCCCGCGTCCACCACCACCTCGTCCGGCCACATTCAGCTTCGTGGCCCAAAAGATACGGTCCGCCATTCCCAGATCCTGCGCGATGCGACCGGCGACCTCCTCAGAAGCTCCATAGCCGGGTGCCGTGTCGAGCACAGTCGCTCCGTTGTCGACCATGGTCCTGAGCACCTCCGTGAGCCGATCGATGTCCCCACTCCGAGCGGCCGCAGAGAACGTGTTCGCGCCACCGAGACCGATGACAGGAATTCGTTCACCTGTCGACGGGATTGCCCGGGTCACAACGTCCTGGCTCTGGAGTGCGCTTAGCACACGCGGGTCTAGAGTGAGCGCCGCACCAGCCGTGGCGCTGATTCGAAGCCAATCGCGTCGGTTTACCATTGTCATCTCTCCTAACCGGGATCCTCTACTTAAGACAAGTTACCCCGTGGGCGTGTTGGAAACGACGGAGCCCGTATACGGAGGCCCAAGCCCTGCGCCTACTTCTTCTGCCGCCCCATGATCCTCAAGATCCTTATGAACAGATTGATGATGTCCATGTAAAGGGCGGCAGCACTGTCTACGGCGTTGTCCAGCGTATATGGGATCTTGTTGGCGCGGGCCCAGTCATAGCCGATGTATCCACAAAATATCCCCGCCACAATCCAGTCGATCACGCCATGGTGGATCCCGAAGATGAAGATCTCCACCACTTCCACCACGATCACCGCCAGCAATGCTAACGTCAGGGCTCCCACGATCTTCTCGAAGAAACTCGGAAATATCGAACCCAGCGTCATCATCAGCATAGTCACCAGGGCCGTGACCCGGATCGCCGCTTGCACAAGTTCTGGGTCGTACTGGTGGACGACGAGATTGATGATCAGCCCAAACGGCACCACGACCAGATTGTAGCCGACGAAGCTTACGAGTGGGTTAGAGGAGGTGTTGAAGAGGTAGATACCGGCAAGACAGGAAGCGAAGTACCCGCCGAAGAAGACCCATTGGTTGATCCCCGCGATCACCTGCGGGTCAATGGTTTGCACCATGATGTAATTGACCCCGAACCCATATAGGAGTACGAGCCCAATCATCAGGTTGTAAATTTGAGGGCTGATCGTCGACCCGCCTGTGTCCGTGCGATCAAAGACCGAGGTTTCTAACGGATTCAGTCTTTGGGATTTAGATCGCGCCATCATGCGTCCTAGGGCTCAGAGGTGGGGATACTGCGGTGAGGCTAATTCCTGTCTTCGAGGTTGGAACGACAGGGTGGGTAGGCCGCGAGCAACCCATCCTCAAGCCAGTCACCGCACTTCTCTCCCATATTGAAAGTGCCCTTCTGCCTATACTGCCCGTCTTCGTACAACCACTCATACGGGCCATGGGGCAGACCGTCTTTTAGGATCGCCCGAAGTTGAATCTTCGCTTCGGCACCTTCAAATAACCTATAGACGGGGCCGCTGTAGGGACGTAAGGAACTTGATTCCACGAACACCTCACCCGACTGAATCAACTCATCTAGATTCCGTCCCTGTAATTCCTGAGCTACTCCATCCGTAGGCTGCCAAAACATGACTGCTACTAGAGCTAATACGGCTGGGAATCTCATCAGATAGTTTCTGCCTTCGAAGTCGAGAGGACAGGATGTTTGGGCCCTGGCCCCAACATTTTAAATGAAGTGATATCGACCGAGAAAAATACTCTTGGTAGATCCACTAGGAATTCAGCTGACACCGGGTCGTCGGTACAAAGACCTGAAGGCACCACCGTCTGCATCGGAGAACGGTGAGGCCTGGCGGATGTCATCCCACGCCTCAAGCTTTTCGCGGAAACGCATGAAGTAGGCGACGAAGTCACCACCATATTGGAACGTGTACATAATGTCCGCGAAATCACTGGTATGGGGGAGCCCGAACGCATGGCCTAACTCATGAACACAGGTCAGATAAACGACCGTATCCCTGAAGAGCGGATCCAGCCTCGCCCTCCCTGAGATGTCCAGTCCGAGGCCGTCGGTATCTGGGCGCACGAACACGTCAGCGGCGAGGCGCCCCTCCACCATCCTTGCTCGCATCTCACCGTATAGACCCGCTCCCGCAGGCACCCAATAGAGGCGAACGGTCGCGGACGCTTCCGGACCAGGTACCATTTCCAAGGGAGGATTGATCTGCCTGCCCCACGCCTCCAGTGCCCATCCGGCCAGAGTGCGATCTCCCTCCTTGAATCCCGATTCTTCTGAGCCTTCCGCAATGAAGTACGTGAGGGGCCCTGAAAGGTCCAAGCGCCAGACGTCCTGCTGGGAGTGCGCCGCAACCGGCGCGCTAAGGGTCAGGCCCACAATGGTGAAGGCGAGAAAAAACAGTGTCACTTCACGCGCGGAGCACGGGATGCCGCTCGTGAAATCCGGTAGCCTCCTGATAGGCCTTGGCCAACGCAAGCAACTTATCCTCACCGTAGATGGATCCCATGAACGCGATGCCCGTGGGAGTCACCTGCTCCGTGAACCCATTAGGGACTGCCACAACGGGGTGGCCCGTCATGCTGGTGAGCGGATTAATTGACCTCCACGGGGCCACTAGGACATCGATGTCTTCCATCGCCCGAGCGACCTCTTCCATGAGCAGCATGCGAATGCGGTTGGCCTGCAGGTACTCGACAGCGGGCACGAGCTGTGACACGCGCAGCTCTCCACGGTGGTTCTGTCGCCGGAGCCCCTGGTCTTGGCGGGAGCGCGCGAATTCATCGAACCCGGCCGCCCGTTCTACGTACTCGATGAAATAGGTCAGGTCGTTTCTTGGGATCTCAACTGCCTCAAGCGTGAATCCCATCGTCCGGAGTGTATCGAGCGTAGCTGCCGCATTGGCCCTGTCCTCTGCGCTCTGCCGCGGCTGCTCTTCCTCAAAGGCCGACCCGAAGTAGCCGATACGAAGCGCGCTCACCTCCATCTCCGCGTCCCAGTTGAACGGTACGTCGCGTGGCACGGCCATGTCCTTCCCATCTGGGCCAGCGACAGCGTGCAGCACGATCGCGCAGCCCTCGGCTGTCCGGCACATAGGTCCGATCTTGTCCAGGCTGTAGCCAGCGGCCATCACTCCGTAGCGGCTCACCCGCCCGAAGGTGGGACGGAGCCCAACCACACCGCAGCGAACCGCGGGAGAGAGAATAGATCCACCGGTATCCGAGCCGATGGCGAAGCCCACCAGCCCCGCAGCAGTAGCAGCACCTGAGCCCGCTGAAGAGCCGCTCGAGCCCTGCTCGGGGTTCCAGGGGTTGTTCGTGCGTCCACCGAACCAGTTGTCCCCAAAAGCGAGCTCACCCGTGGTGAGCTTGGCCACCAGAATAGCTCCTGCATCGTCCAGGCGCTCAACTACAGTGGCGTCGAAATCGAATGACTGATTCTCGAAAGGTGCCGCTCCCCAGGTAGTAGGGTATCCCTGCGCTGAAATGATGTCCTTGGCACCCCAGGGGATACCGTGCAGGGGACCGCGGTAGTGGCCCTCCGCGATTTCCGCATCCGCCCGTTCAGCCAGCGTCCGGGCGCGGCTCTCGGTGAGGGTCACCACGCAGTTCAGCGTTGGGTTGTAGCGCACCAGTCGACTGATATACATCTCCGTCAGCTCGCTGGGTCGCACCTGACGAGACTCAATCAGCTGTGCGATGTCCGGCACCGGCCAAAAAGCCACCTCTTCCAGGTCGGAAGGACGGGTCACGGGTGATCGTGCACTCAAGCGGAGAGATCCCTCGACCCGCTCGAACTCCATACCGGAGACTATCGGACTGAAGTGGAGCGGAGGCATGACCGCGTTGTCGAGGGAAGTCGACCGGATCTCCTCAAAGCGCTCCAGGCTCTGATTCACCCCGTCGAGGATCATCTCGAGTTCTTCCTGGGTGAAGTCGAGACCGGCCACCTGCGCTGCCGTTCTGGTCATCTCCAGAGTGATCTCCGGGTCCTCAGCTTCCTGCATACATCCCCACAAGAGGCCGGGCATGAGCGTCGAGGAGAGTCCGATCCCAGAGAAGTAGGTGAGAAAGCTGCGCCGCGATTGAGCGTCGGCTGTGGCTGCAAGTGTTCTCTTCATGCCCTAAGTCTGCTTGAGTATCCCATAGATCCGCAAATCAGGAGGGAGCGTCACATCAGACGCGCAAGACAGTGTCGGTACCTGCGCAAGGAGTTTCAGATACAGAGCGAGGACAAGGGGCTAGTTGATCGCAAGTCTCCACTACCAGACACCCGGAATCAGGCGGAACCGAATACGAACCGTGTAGTCGGCGTAGCCAGGGAGTTCCCTATGGAGCGTGCGATCTTCAAGTGCCGTACGGATCATTAACCCCACCACAGCGAGCACGGCCGGGATAAACGCCCAGGTCGATATGAGCAGGAGCGGAGTCGAGAGCATCCATAACGCGAGGCCCACGTAAAAGGGGTGACGCACATAGGCGTAGGGTCCCGTCTCGATCACGCGATGCCCGTGTTCCGTCTGGATACGCACCGTCTTCTCTAAGAACGGATTCACGACCGAGGACCAAATGAGCAGAGCCCATCCGGAGACGAAAATAGCCAGACCCAGCAACCAAGCTGCGCCCGGTGTCACCGATACCCAGCCCAATTCGATTACCGCTACTACGTAGACCGCGATCATCACGGGCGCCCACAGCACGACCCACACGAGATCCCAGGGCTTCGTCCCCTTGCCGAAGCCTATGCGCCGGGCGATCAGCACGGGGTTCCAGCGCAGCACGCACCCCCAGTTGATGGCCATAGCCGTGAGGAAAAGTCTCACGTAGACCCACCCGAGGGTCCACTCCAGATGGGCGGTGAGCACGAAGACGAGCCCCGCCATGATGACGACCACAGCCACGACCTCAACGAGCAGAGTGACGAAGGTCGTCCGCTTCGAGATCTGAGAGTCAGCAGGCGTCTCGACGCCGGTCATTTTATGTCCCTCCTCGTCTCTTGCTGGCTACACCGTGGGTCGTCAACTGCAATCCTGTAGGCAACCCACTATAACGCGGATAGACTGCTCATGATCTTACGGTGTGACGATCACCCTGACGTATCCATTGGTCCAGCAGCACTGGTCCCCCGAGCCGCTGTCCGACGCACGAAAGTTGTCGACCTGTGCTCGCAAGACATACTCACCGGGCTCGGAGAACGTAACTATCACGCGGGCCATACCATGCCCGTCCGGCAGCGAGATCGTCTCGGCTCCAGGACCTTGGGTTCGCAGACCAGCAGCAGCACGAGCAGCAGCAGCAGCTGCGGCAGCGGAGTCAGGCTCCTCGGGGACCGGTGTCGACTCGTGTCGCGTGAACTCGACATCACCGGCACCCTTGTACCTGAACCACACAACGCGAAGGGGAATGGGCTCTCCGAAACGATGATCGTTGGGATCCCTCTCCGAAGGGTCCCTCGCGTTGATCGAGAGAGTGAGGGGAGATCCTACTGGGATGGTCTCCGTGCGCTCCGCCATGATGCCTGGAGGTCCCCTGCCCTCTTCGCGGTTCGGCTCGAAGGAGACGAGGGGATGCAGGGATCCCTGAGGCCGGCTGTTCCAGTCTAGTTCATAGGCGTTGGACCGGGTCCGCCCGGGCACTCTCGTGACCTCACCGTTCGGGTTGCGAATGGTCCACCACACGTCCTCGTTCTTCAGCTCCGCTGGCAAGGTCACGCTGAACACCCCTCGCTGACGTCCGGGAAGAAATATCGTGGGTTGCATCCCATTGAACTCGGCCACCTCAATGAAGTTGTCCTCCCCCACGGGAATTTCCACAGCCTCATCTCTATTTTGATTGAGGTACCCGAAGGAGATGGAGTACGTCCCGTCTTCGTTCTCGTACCATCCCTCCATGAACGGGATGATTCTTGCTTGACCTCCCGGAGGCTGAGGCTGTAGAGGCCAACGTCCACCACGCGCCTGGGCTTCCAACGCCACTGGACCTGCCGCGGCACTCCAGAGAAGCAGCGCGAGAGCCAGTCCGCCTATCATCGAATGAAACCGCATCATGGACTCCTTCCCAAATGCTCGAAAATCGAACAAACTGTGGGACCTAAAGAAGCGACGTGGACTGGAGTGGCTGCTGGTTGCTCCGTAGCGTCCTCCGGTCCCCATTAGTTGATGTCCAGCACGTAAGGCGACCTAGCGATCAGTTGCTGTCGGATATAATCCGCCCTTCCTTCTTGTTCTTCCGCTCCTCGATGAGCCTCTGGTAACCCTCCTCATCCAGGTGGGTCACGGCGATCCACGCGTGGGACATCTCGTCCGCAGTCCGGCTGCCCCCAGACACCCACTGATCTGGATCCGGGTTGTGAGGGTTGCCGTCAGTGTTGTCATACCACTGCTTCAGCACCATGACCGCGCCAGCCGGGACCAGGGGTGCCACGTCATCCTCATAAAGGTGGCTCTGATGCCACGTGGCACTCCAGTTCGAGATCATGCTGATTACCTCTGTCCGTCTAGTCTTTGGATAGAAGATTTCTAAGGACGCGGACCGCAGCCGCAGATGCCCGTGGGGCTGGAAGCTGTCGATGCGGACCGGATGGTCGAACGAGTGGAAGCCCTGGGTCATGGTCGTCCCATGGGGGGCCATAAGGAGTTCACCTTCGCGGAGCCCATAGAGGGTCAGATTCTGGCTGTACTCGTACTCGTAGTCCTCCGGATGGAGCCAGATACCTAACTCCACTATGTTGTCCGGGAGCACAGCGTTCGGGGCAGCTTTTCCCAAGCCACCGGGGAACATATGGATGTCCCAGGCGACCCAGGCATCTGCGGGGATGCGACGGCAAACGCCGTCCGGAAGGATCTCACCCAGCTTGCCCATGGCGTATTCAGTGGCCCTCCCCGCCTGATTAAAGCTTCCGTCCTCCTGTAGGAGCCGGAACGTGGAGTTAGCGTGGTGCACGACCGCCTTGGCACTACCCTGGGGTTTCACCTGGAGGGCCTTGATACAACGCTCCTCAGTGTTACCCACGGGAACGAATGGACGATGCCACATGTCGAGCCCGGAAGCTGGGACATCGATAGGGGTCGAGGGGACGACCAAGTCTGGTTGACCAAAGTCGAGCATCAGCGACCAGTCATTTGCGTCAAGCACTTCGGTCTGCACCGGCAGGTTATCCGGATCACCTAAAGGCGTTCCCTGATCGACCCAAGCGACGATGGTGTTGATGTCTTCATCGGAGAGACGCCAATCGTGCTTGAGCTCCTGGATGCCGATATCGTTGTCGTAGTAGTACGGCGGCATCACTCGGTCAGCTACGTACGCCTTGATGCGGCGTGCGTACCTCCGAACATCATCGTAGTCCACCAGCTCCATGGGCCCGATTCCACCTTGCTGGTGGCAGATCGTGCAGTTCTGCTGGATAATGGGCGCCACGTCCCGGGCGTAAGTCACGTCCGCGATGTCACCCCGCGATGAGGCTGACGAGGCGAAGGTGACCTGAGCGCGCACTGCACCTTGGAAAAAGAAGGTTGCAACGAGCGCGACGGTAGCGGCACCGATCCAGAGCGTGCGCAACTGGGAACGTTTGCTGCGATTCTGCAGCTCCATGATCCTCTCCCTCATTGAGTGAACTACATATGGTATGTTGGGAGTTATCCAGGTTCGTTCCCCCGGGGGAACGACACTCGTCGCAATTTAAGCGCTGATCCGATGGGCTGACCAGGGGATGGAGTTACTGGCGGCTAGTTCCCGACTTCGGGGCCGGGGGGACAGGGTGGGTAGGTCACCGCCCTACCCTCTTCCAGCCACTCACCACACTGCTCTCCGTCCCTGAACTCTCCCTTACTGATCAACTGACCGGTCTCGTCGTGGTAAAGCTCATAAAGACCATGCCATTTCCCATTTCTCAAGCCTGCCCAAAGCCCAACCATACTCGGGTTACGCATGAGAAAGACCGGGCCGGTATACGGTTGAAATGTTTCCGGTGTCAGATATATGTCGTCCCTCTGAACTAGCTCGTTCAACTCCATCGGCTCCTGAGCCCCTAGGGCGACTGGACCAACCGCTATAAAAGCGAGAACGAATAGTAGGGTTCTCTTCATGCCGTAATTCTGCCTGAGTGCTCCTCTGGCCCGCAACGGGGTGGGGAGTGTCATATCGGACGTGCAAAACACCGGCTGTTCTAAGCCGGAAAACACTACGTAAAGGGGTCCTGGCCGGTCTCTTGTAGACAGAACGAATTCTTACGCTGATTCTGCCCCCTCACCCTGCAGGACCGCAAGTTAGACGGGAGGCACCACACCGGACGCGCAACACCGTGCTGGTAAGACTGG
>DCAD01000033.1:27221-51653 GCA_002311875.1 Gemmatimonadales bacterium UBA1142
GGCGGCCCGTGCACTCTAAAGGGAGGCACTGGGGGGCACTTCGCTGGCGTGGGTTAAGAGAGGGGACGCATCTTCATGACAGCGTCCGAAGAACTGAGGAGAACGTATGTCCGTATTCCGGTTATCGGGTTTTGTCGTTGCAGCGACGCTAATGAGCGGGTCGGCATCCGCGCAGGAGTTGTCGCCGGGCTACCTCGATCCAGGCCCTGTGCTGCAGGCCGCCGCTGATGCGATTGGAGTCACCAACCTACGCTGCGTGGCAATTTCTGGATCCGCCTATGCCGGTATGGTGGGCCAGCAGCGGTTGAACGGATACGAAGTGGATTGGCCACGTGGCGAACCATTAACGAACTACACACGGACCATGAACTGGGACGCCGGAACCATGGTCGAGGAATTCGACCGCGAACCGGGCCAGAACCCCGCGTCGTGGAAGCACGGACTCGGGTGGCGTGGCGGGACTCCCTTGCAACGTAATATCCGCCAGCGCTTTGTAGTCAACGGAGAGTATGCGTGGTATGTGGACGGACCGGGGAGCGAGCCTGTTCCGGCACCACCTGAAGACGCGGACAGGTGGCAACTCGACATGTGGCTGAACCCCCACGGATTCCTCAAAGCGGCGATGATGCCCGGCGCTAATCCGAAAGCAACGTGGAGGTGGGAGTTAGGGGAGATGGGACGGGATGGCGCGACCACCGTACCGGAGAAGGTCACCATTGTTTCGATCACCGTCCTAGGCAAATACAGGGTGGATGCCACGATCAACAGCGAGAATCTGCTTCAGCGGATCCACACCTGGGTGCCCGATCCCGTGCTCGGGGACATGAACTACGAGCACGAGTTCACCAACGCGAGCTACGTGGACCTCAGTGACGGTGTGCGCTTTCCCGCAGGGTGGCATCAACATGAGGGATGGGACGACAACTTCCAGGCGCAGAGCGTCAACGCCGGGCATAATGCATTCGGCGGAACACTCGCCGACATCCGGATAAACGACTGCAACGACCCCGTCACCGTCCCAGAAGTGGTGCGGCGGGCAGAGTTTCCAGTCGTGGTGACCACACGTGAACTGGCGGATGGTGTGTGGCTCCTCGGTGGATCCTCACACAACAGCGTGGCCGTCGAGTTCGATGACTACATCACGGTAGTGGAGGCTCCCGTCGACGAGCGACGCAATCTCGCTGTCATCGATGAGATCACTCGCCTCCTACCGAACAAGCCAATCCGGTTTCTGGTGAATACGCACCAGCATCATGACCACATCGGTGGACTCCGGACGTACATGCACATCGGCGCCACCATCATTACACACTGGAAGAACTACGACTTCTACACACGAGACGTTCTCAACTATTCGCCGCGCACGCTCGATCCGGACATGGTCTCTCTGTGGCCACCGACGGAGCTTGCGGAAGGCTATCAGTATGAGACTGTGCGGGAGAACTATTCGCTCAACAACGGGGAGCGTTCCATGCATATGTCGTATGTACACCCGCTCACACACGTCGAAGGCATGCTGATCGCCTATCTCCCGACCGAGAGAATCCTCATCGAGGCCGACCTTTTTGACTCGTCCAGTGCTGGCGTCCCAGTTCCGACACGTGTCACGCCGGCTAACAGGTCACTGTTCAATCACGTAAGGCGCCTCTCGCTCAATGTTCAGACGATCGTACCGATCCACGGAGCGCCCGTTACTTGGTCGGATTTCGCGAGGCTCTTTGAGTCGGGCCGATAAGCATTTTGTTAGAGCGTATAGAGGGTCGGTACAAAGTCGTAATCAGGTCGTAACCTTCTAATTCCGCCTGCTCCCGCATGATCTGCAGGACCTAACAGTTGAGTCTTGCTCCATGAGGCTACCGCTGGTTGGCCTATCCCTATCCGGACAGCCTAACAAGCCAGGTCAATAACTCGCCTTCGATATACTCCGCTACCCCGGGTACGAACAAAACGATGAGCACGACGGCAATCATTACACCCCCGATAATCCAGTAGAACTTTTTCATCCGGGGGTTCCGTTAGTGTCTGGATTGGGTGGGGCCAACTCGAAAAGCCACGTTGTCCCTGCCTCTATCGTAGCGGGTGTCATTGCAGACCTATACTTGCGCCTGAATTCTGCAGTTACACCCTCCACCTCGCTACCAGTCTTGATGCGTACGAGAGTGCGCTGATACCTCTTGCCTCCAATGCGAACGATAGCCCGACCATCTCGCTCCGCTTCCACGGGCCATCGTTTCCAAAGGCGTCCGATAGCGCTGCCCATGTATCCAGACACGACATAGATCTTCCCTTCATGCTCGACAACCCAAATCAATCGGGACCGGGGAGGTTCGAGAAGCTGTAGTTCGATGGTTCCTATGTCGCGTGCGAAAGTCCAGTCCGGCTCTGCACCCGTTACCAACTCACCAGCTACGAGCGGCCCACCGGAGAAAACTCCAGACGGTCCGTCGGAATTACGTGCCGAGACCGCTAAAGCAGCAACTGCAACGACCGGGATGAGGACTAGAACTCCGATCACCATGAACAGTTTTTGAGCGATTTTCATAGTTCACACGCCCCTTGTGACCTGTGCGTTTGCAAGACCGATAGGCTATGGGATAAGGAGGCCTGAGCCTTGGGCCAGATCATGAATCACGCAATGGTTTGCGCCCTCTGGATTGGTGAAGTCGAAGTTGATGAACGCCAAGCATTTCAGCTCTAGTTCAGCCTCTTCTAGATATTTCATCATAGCGTTCTGATCGGGTCCATCCTTCGTTAAGTGCTCGTAAATACCATCGTTTGAGTAGACCTGATCCTGCGGTGTACCCGATAGAGCTTGGACTGTCTTGATGTTATTGAGACGTAGGATTGCAGTGAGTGTCTGCCATAACGTCAGACTCGCCTTATCGAGGTCACAGATGATGGCATCACGAATCGGCATCATGTAGGAAGCAATTCGTGCATACTCACGCTCGTTGTGGTCCGTGATCGATTCTGTTGATCGTCCTAGGGTCCAGCCCTCCTGGATCGGTCGACCCTGCGGCGGTTGAACCGTTCCAGTCTCCGAAAGGACCACGTTCTGGCCCAGTGTCACAATGTTCGGATCGACCCGATGCCCACAGTTCGATGTCTCCAGGCCCATCGGTGAGGTGGAGGCACAAGCTAGCGTTCCGAGAAACCCTACAACTAGAATCGCAGCTCGCGTGTAGTCATCAGGCTTGGGTAGTTGCATGATCCAACGCAAGTGCCTCATCGACTGCTCAGAACACTGCTTCTAGCTGTGCGTGGAGACGCAGACGAAGAGTAGGGATTAGTTCCCGTCTAATAGAATAGGCCAGATGGTTCGCGTCCCGCCTCAACGGTCCGAAACAGCTCCTTAGACACCATCGCGTGAACCCCTACATTTTGGTCCACCAGCTCGGTTATCCTGAGGTCTACTGCCATCGAGATCACGGAGTAGGCTTCACCGGAAGACAGGCCTGTCCGCTCCATGAGGAACTCCGCAGTCTCCCGAATAGCAATCTCTGTAGCCCTTTCCAGATCTGGGTCGAAGCCCATCAGGATGTGGTGCGTCGGCGTCTCGGCGCGTGGCCAGTCAAGCGTCCAGTCTCGGTGGACCAAGAACTGCAGGCGTCCCTCAAGCGACGTCTCGAGGCCCGTTTGGTTTACCTCGCCATCACCCTGTGCCGCATGGCCGTCACCAACCTCGAAAAGAGCGCCCTCAACCCACACGGGGATGTAGAGCGTCGTCCCAGCCACAAGCTCCTTCAGATCCATGTTACCCGCATGACGACCAGGTGGCACGCTGCTCACGCGCCCCGAGTCGGGCGGCGGTGCCACGCCCATGCTACCGAAGAAGGGCCGGAGCGGAACGACAATCCCGGGAGCGATCTCTGCCTGGTCATTCGCGGTGTCGATCCGGATGAGGCGCGAACGGCGGTCCTCATCACACAGGTCTCGTACGAAGCCGCTACAGCCGTTGTATCCGTAGTCGATCGAGTACCCGACGGACAGGATCCGGACCTCCAGGACATCTCCCGGTCGGGCACCCTCCACATGGATCGGCCCCGTGAGGATGTGGCCGCCAGGCCCCCGGTCGGTTACCTCATCGTAGATTGCTGCGAGTTCGGGCTGGACCTCGGCCGCTGGGAGTCCCATCTGCTGAAGCCGCATGGGGCTACTCGTGAGCATCGTTGTGACCTCGACGATGTCACCCGACTGGATCCGGAGCACGCCGGGCTTGGTTGGATCGTAGTAGCCGAACGCGACTGTGGTGGGACCCGCGACGAGCTGATGTGTCATCTGGGCCTCCACATCGACACACCCGAGGGCAATGAGAGCGAGGGGAAGTACCAGGGTTCTGTTCATCAGCTAGTCCTCAGTGTCGGGGGCTGGTTGTTAGGGTCGTGCTTACCGCTTCGATGTCAGGGGGCTTGGCAGCTGAGAAGGAAAGATGCGGATTCGGAGGAAGCCTAACAGAAGAAGGATGTTCGTGAGCACGGATGATCCTAAGAAGCTTAGTATCGTTCCCATTTCGCTCTCCTAAAGGGAGCAGAATTTTTTGGGGGGTTAGGAGTCCCACCGGAGTGCTAACTGGCACTCCAACGGTCTTGATGATATGCACCAGGAATTTAGCCGGATCCGTATCACTGGCATTCTGAGAAACCGCATGGATGTCATCAGGGTTTTCATAGAACATTTCGCCCGGCAATAGTGTCACTAGCTCCCCTCCCGCGACTTGCATGTTTACCCGACCTTCGAGCACATAGACAAAAACATGGGCATTGTGACGATGGGGCAAGGATTCCTGGCCAGGAGCGAGGTTTACTTCTGACACCAAGATCTCTTGGTTTTCCGGCAGCGCAGGCAACGCCATATTTAACAATTGCCCCTCAGCGCGGTTAACTAGTGGGTTGACTCCTAAGAAAATCAGCAATATGCACAATTGGAACAGACATCTCATGGTGATACCTCATCCTCGAATGATGTCATGAAGGCTATGCGTAGGGCTCTGCTTGGATCAATGACTTGCGCTATTGCCTGGGGCTGCGGGGACAACTCGAACTCTCTCGAACCTGAGCCCCCACAGCCTGAACTGGACTCCACATGGGATGTCATTCAGGCAATAATCCTCGATAAGAACTGTGTCGAATGTCACGTTGCAGGAGCGTCCTTCGCTACGCAATCGGACTTGGTCCTCACGTCGAATGTCGCGTACAGTCAGCTCGTGAACCGAGTGCCCAACAATGCGGCGGCTCGCGCTGATGGGCTCGCGCTGGTAGGAACAGAAGGGTTGGCGAGCGTCGGCAAGAGTTTCTTGTGGGAAAAGATCAACGCTCCGAGTCAAGCGCACTATCTTGATGATCATCCTGGCTACGGTGCGCTGATGCCCCTAGGCAAGCCGCCACTGACCAACGGGGAGCTAGAGTATGTTCTCCAATGGATTCTGGCCGGTGCACCCGCTACCGGAGATGTGGCCGACCAATCTTTGCTCAACAATACAGAACGCTATGAGCCTCCAGAATTCGAACCGTTGCCGCCGCCGACCCATGGTATCCAACTGCACCTTGGTCCATGGGATGTAGCGCCGAATTATGAGAGGGAGTTCTACTATTACGAACCACTCAACAACGATGAGGAACTGTTCGTCAATCGTATCGACATGGCAATGCGCTCTGGTAGTCATCATTTGATCTTGTACGAATTGTCAGATGACATACCCACGACTTTGATCCCAGAGCCCAACGTTTTCAGGGACGTACGTGATGCAAACGGGAACTACATCACTGACAACCTGATGATCACGCTATACCAGCAATTTGTGACTGGAACGCAGTGGCCATTGATGACCTATCACTTCCCCCCAGGTGTCGCGTTGCGAATCCCTGCCGACGGTGGGTTTGATCTAAATCCGCACTTTGTCAATCGCTCCGACGAGGTCATCCAGGGTGAGATCTATGCGAACCTGCACACGGTGGAGCGCTCAGAGGTGGAGCACGTGGCCGAGGTGCTCTTCATGAATAATCTGGATCTCAATCTGCCCCCGGAAACGGTCACCACCGTAACCAAGACATTTCTAACAGACGAACGAATTCAGATCTTTCAGCTCTTTTCGCACACCCATGAGCACATGACCGAGTTCAGAGTCTTCATCGATGGCGGCCCGCGCAGCGGCGAACTGGTCTACATCGCTTACGACTGGGAGCACCCACCGATCCTTGAACTGGATCCGCCGTTGATCTTGGAACCAGGTCAGGGATTGAGGCTGGAGACTACGTACAACAACATGACGAGCAGGACTCTACGTTTTGGCCTACTCAGCGTCGATGAGATGATGATTCTCTTTGGAGCGTACTACGTGGATTGACTTACGGGACCTGGGCCCAGAGAGCATCACATCGGACGTGCAAAACAGTGTTGGTAGGTGCGCTAAAAGTGCCGGTTACTGAGAGAGGGGGGCGGGGGTGTGTTACTTACCAACTTTCGCTCGCACTATCGAATAGCTCCCGAAAGCTGCCGGGAGACCGACAGGAGGGGTGGAAGTAGGGCAACGTGCGGAGATCCTTGTTCTCAACCAAAATCACGCTGTGCTCGTGGGACGAGCGGGTGATGACATTCTCGATTCATGGATCTTCTCAGGTAAGCAGACACCCGTCCAACACGTCATGGTGGGCCGACGCTCGCGTCGACTCCTTAACCGGACAGCTCGGCAGCAAAACGCTCAACCTCACGCCACACACGCAGTAAGTTGCCCCCCCACAGCTTCCGGATCTCTTCTTCCGCGTATCCGCGTTTTACGAGTTCAAGCGTCACGTTGAACGTCTCGGAGGCATCCTGCCAACCCTCGATGCCGCCGCCGCCGTCAAAATCCGAACTGATTCCTACGTGGTCGATACCGATAAGATTCACGGAGTAATCGATGTGATCCACAAAGTCGGTGACATCAGCCGGTGGATAGCGGCGGTCCAGGTCCTCGAGGCCCACTTCATATTGGAAACGCTCCTCAGCAGACATTCCTACCGTTCCCTCAGACTCACCTCCGCCCGAGCTGCCCTGAAAGCCGACCGCGTCCCGGAGCCGATCGAGCGCTTCTGCACGCTCAGGTGGCTGCACCTTCACGAATGAACCCAACGCGACGGTCTGAATCACTCCACCATTGTCCCTGAGCGCCGTCAGCACTTCATCATCCATATTTCTCGGGTGGGGAGCAAGCGCGTGCATGCTTGAGTGAGACGCTATAACGGGGGTCTGTGATACTCTCATAACATCTAGCGCAGCTTTCTTGGAGACGTGCGACACGTCTACCATGATGCCGAGCCGGTTCATCTCGGCTACGACCTGATCTCCGAACAGGCTCAGTCCACCGTGCTCCTCCACATCGTCACCAAGATTCTGCCTCGGGGTCGCTGAGTCGGAAATGTCGTTGTGCCCACCGTGCGCAAGCGTGATATAACGGGCGCCTAGCTCGTAATAGCGCTTTAAGAGCGAGAGATCTCGACCAATCACGTACCCGTTCTCTATGCCGATCGCAGCCACCAGCTTTCCCGACTCGTGGATCCGGTTGACATCCTCAGCGGTATAGGCAAGCTCAATCAGATGCGGGTACATCTCTTCGGTCATGCGTCTGATCGCGTTGAATTTCGTCATCGCCGCGTCCGCAGCTGCCCGGTAGTTCTCCTCGGTACGCTCGGTCTGGCCTACGTAGACGATGAAGAAACCCAGGTCGAGTCCCCCAGCGCGCATTTTCTCTAGGTTCACCTGTCTGTCCGCGTTCAACGGATCTACCTCTTCAGTAGCGAAGTTGAGTGGGATGTCGTCGTGGGTATCAATCGTGATGACCGCCTCGTGGATTGTGCGTGCCTTCGCTTCCAACCCGTCCTGTGCAGCGCGGCCCGCCTCGTCGCTAACCCCACAGGCTGCTATTAGGCTGAGAACTGCCAAAGTGGTGGGCCGGAGCATCGTACCTCCTGGGTGGCCAAAGTGTGGAGCCTGCGTGATACAGTGGGGTGACCAACGTAGTGGAGACTTTTATCCTGTGCAGCCCAGGACACTCCTCTGATCACGCCACGCAGGCACCACTCAGGACCGCAACGTTGGGGAGCACCACACCGGACACGCAAAATCATGTTGTATAGTCCGGCGGTGGGTGCGGAAGAATACGCGGGGACCTTCTCGATTACCGTAAGGTTCACGGCGCAGCGTATGGCGAAAGAACTGGAGGGGAGGAACATATGCTCGCCATTTTGGGGCGGGGGCGAGCCCTGCTGTTCGCACATGTAGCCGCCCGTTGACAGCGGATAGGCCCGGGAACAACGTTCCGGGCCGCCCAGGATTTTTCGCTGCAAAGCGCTCGGAGGTGGTGATGTACACCAAGTTCCATCGTTGGTATGTCCTTCCGCTCGTCGGACTGCTCTTCGTTTCGATCGCGGCGGCCGCCCCTCCGGGAGCCACGGCCCAGGAACCCGGGTACGACATCATCCTGCGAGGCGGACGCGTGTTCGACGGCGCAGGCAACCCATGGGTGCTAGCAGATGTCGCAATCAGCGACGGCCGTATTGCCGCCGTGGGACGCCTCGGTGAAGTCACGGCTGAGCGGGAGATCGACGTAGACGGCCTGTATGTCATGCCAGGCATCATCGACGTGCATTCGCACGCCAATAGCGGCTTCGACGACGAGGATCCCCGTGCCCGCGCAACGATCAACAACCTGATGCAGGGAATCACTACCGTAGTGATCGGTGAGAATGGCAGCGCGTGGAGTAACGACAGCAGCATCGGAGATAAGGCCGCAGAATGGTCCCGCAACGGGATCGGCACCAACGCTGCCATGCTGGTGGGCATCGACAGCATTCGACACCAAGTTATCGACGGCCACGATACAACGCCGACCGCCGAAGATCTGGTAGAGATGGGTGCGATCGTGCGGGAGGCGATGGAGGGAGGGGCGTTCGGTATCAGCTCCGCGCTTGACTACTGGGATGGCCACTTTATCACCACCGATGAGATCATCGCGCTTGCCAAAGAGGTAGCGCCCTTCGGCGGGATTTACTCGAGCCACATCCGCAGCGAGGGAACACGCTCGCTCTGGTGGGTTGAGAGCCACGCCTCCCGGCGCGTCACCCACTTGGACGCGGTGAAGGAGATCATCGAGGTCGGCCGGGCCGCCGAGATTCCGGTACACATCCTGCATATCAAGTCGACGGGTATTCCGTTTTGGGGTAAGAGCCGCGCGGTGACGGCGCTGATCGAGAAAGCCCGCGCCGATGGCATCGATGTCACTGCCGATCAGTACCCGTACACATTTTCCAATCCCGATCGTACCACCGAGTTGTTCAAGTGGGAACCGTACCTGGGTGAGGCAGGCCGTGAGCTCGAACGGCCGCAGCGGATGGCGCTTATCAAGGATCGCATGCAGGACGATCCAGTGTTTGCCGCTCAGGTGGAGAAGGACGTCTACCACGAGATCCTGGCACGTGGCGGTGCTGACCGCATGTGGGTCACCCGGTTCGAAGCCAACCCGGCATACACCGGGAAAACGCTCGAGGAGCTTGCCGCGCTACGCCAGGAAAGCCTGTTTGAGGTCGGCAAACATCTGCAACTCGAGAACGCCGCCAAGATCCTGTCGTATACAATGATCGAGGACGATATCGAACACTACCTGACGCGCGACTACATCGCGCCAGCTACCGACGGCGGTGTTGGTGCCGAAACCCACCCGCGTGCTTTCGGGACCTTCCCGCGTGTCTTGCGACGTTATGTGATCGACAAGGAGGTCATCACGCTTCCGTTCTTCGTTCGTAAAGTGACAATGCTGCCTGCCAGCATCCTCGGGCTAGACGACCGCGGTATGATCAAGGAGGGTTACCGCGCTGACATTATGGTGTTCAACGCGGGAACCATCCGCGATCGAGCCACCTTCGAGGAGAACATCTACAGCGAAGGCGTCGAGTACCTGCTGGTCAACGGCAAGCTCGCCATCGACGACGGCCAGTTCACCGGCGCCCTGGCAGGCGAGGTCATTCTGCGGCGGTAGACTTAAGCCGGAGAACGTTCGCTGAGTTGCGAACGCGCAGGAGTAGGCGCCCACTACCAGACTTTCCAACGTGGCACGTCCACATTCGACCTAACTCATAGCATAAGCTCAAGAACCACTATGTCGAATGACAGGTTCGTGCATGAGGTTGTCGTACTCGTCGAGTAGTAGCGGCGGTTGTACAATACCGCTTGACCTCATAGCGCCTGCGGCAGGCCCCTCCCACTCCGGAGGCGTTGAGACCATAACCTTGGTTCCCACAGACATCGGATGCACCCATGACTAGTTCTCGTCGGGACTTCATTCGCAAGATGAGCACGGGGTTGGCGGCCTCCAGCGCAGCCGCTTTTACCCTGGCCTGTGCGCCTCCTGAGGACGGACCCCAAACTCTCACCGCCGGAGACTCCGAGCGACTCCTCCGTCCGGACCCCAACCATGTCGAGCCAGCACCCATCGGGTACGATCGCCTTCCCTTGGAGTGGCATCAAATGAGGGTCAGGAATCTGAAGGGGCGCCTGGCTGATCGCAGAGCAGACGCCATCCTACTGAGCAGCGACCAGAACATCGTATACTTCACCGGCTGCTTCCGTGGGAGTGGCGAGCGGTCCACCTGGTCGCTGTTACCGACCCGGGAGGACGACACGGTCTACTGGTATTCCCCAGGCATCGACCGGGACCTCATCGAGTCCTGGTGGAGCACGCAGAACGAATACTACTTCGGGTATCCGCACGCAGAAGGTGGCTTCCCCAACCGGGGACAGGTCGTCCAAGGACCGACCGTGAACCTGTTCGAATGGATGCTCGAAGGACTCCGTAGCCGCGGGCTGGGCGGCGGTACCATCGCGGTGGACTGGACGCCGTCAGCACCACAGACAGACAGCATCCGGAAGGTGATCCCCGGCACCCGCTTCGTGAACGTGCAGGCCGACTGCCTGAGCATGCAGCAGCTGAAGACTCCGGAGGAGCTGAGGCTCCTGCAGCGCGCCTACCGATACTTCGACCGGGTCCACGCGTTCGCCCGGGACTATATCCTTGAGCGGGGCACCGACCTCACCGACTTCGAACTGGGTCAGGCCCTACAGGCGTTCGGTATCGGACTTCTCATGAACGACGTCGTCGCAGACGGAAAACCACACTCTGCCGTGGGCATCGAAGTCACCTCCAACTACGTGAGGGCCGGCATGGCGAGCGCCTATCCCCACCCGAACCAGTTCTTCTACCAAAAGCTCGAGCGCGGGCAAACCATGTACGTGAACTGTGATATCAAGCTCGGCGGCATGGGAGGCGAATGTTACCGAAACTATCTCATCGGTCCATGGACCGATGAGCAGGAACGAATGTGGGAGGTCGTGGCTGAGACCATCCAGATTCAGGAAGAGGAGTCGAAGGCCGGCGCTGTCTGCTCAGACATCGCCGCGAAGATCCACCAGCATCAGGTCGATGCGGGCATGGCAGAATACATCTATCATCGCCCAGGTCACGGGCAAGGTCAGTTCTTCAGCGGCCACCAACCGCCCTTCATCGCGCTGGGCGACTACAGTGTGCTCGAAGAGAACATGACGTTCAGTATGGAGCCGGGTCTGTACGATGCGGCACGCGGAATCGGGATCAACCCCAGCGACAATCTCCGCGTCACCGCCGAGCGCGGAGTTCGCTTCTCTAGCGTACCGTTCTCAAAGGAGTGGAGCCTTCTGAAGCTGTAGCGATCAGCAGACGAAGCAATTGTGATTGTTGATCGATCCGAGACTCTCAAGGAGCGCCACCGCTCCTGGGAACGGCGGCAGCCGCTGCCCCGGAGAGTTGGCCATATCTGCCGTCGTCTGACCCTTCCGACTCACCACGGTGACGTCGGCACCTTTTTCGACCAAATAGTGGATCAGATCGATGTCACCGCGTGCAGCGGCATGGTGGAGCGCCGTATAGCCGTTCTGGTCCCTGGCGTTCACGTCTGCACCCAGCTCCTCCACGAGGTATTTCACTGAAGGCAGCCATCCGCCCGGCGCATGCCGGTGCACGTTGCCCTCGGAGTAGTTCTCGCCGTATCCCACCCCCGAGGCTGCGTGAATGGGGTAGGTGCTCGGCCCACCTGCAGGCACTGGGGGTAGGCCGCTGGGGTCCGGATCCTCGTCCTCGTCGTCATCACTTGGCACTGTGTCCCTAGGCAAACGGAGACGTTCCGGGCCCTTCTCCGTGGCAATACTCGGATTCGCCCCGTAGCTGACCAAAAGGCGCATAGCCGTGATGTCCGTCCCATACGACGCCCGCCAAAATGGGGTAGCCCCCAGAGCGTTTCTTCCCGACCACTTGTACCACAAGTCCTTGGTAAGGCGAACGTTGGGATCCGCCCCCACCTCAAGGAGGGCCGCCATGAACTCTAGATACGTGGTGTTCTGGAACTCGTGGCTACGTGGCTGAGCGTACCGGGACTTCGGTGCCCACTCGAGATTGATGGCCACGTACAGGGGAGTGGCCCCAGCATCGCTGGCCACGTTCGGATCGGCGCCCCGCTCGAGGAGCGTCAGGGCAAGGTCGAAGTGGCCGTTAACCGTGGCAATCAGCAGGGGGCTGGTCCCATCCCCCTCGCTCACAGCGTCGATATCAACTCCTCCTTCCAAGAGGACCGATGTGGCTTCCACATATCCCGCCCTCGCAGCATGGAGTAGTGGATTCAAACCGCCCCATCCACCCACCGTTCCTGGCTCCTCCTCTCCATCCTTCTCCTCCACCACATCGGCACGCTGAACTCGCCTGGCGGCCCGGACCGCTGCCTGGACCTGCTCCGGGCTGGGTGTCCAGTCCTCTTCCTTGTCCACCTCCTGGTCCCGGAACTGCTGAAGAACCTCTTCCAACCGCTCCGTAGCAGCCGCATCTACTTCCGCACGTCGATCCACATCGACTGTCCATGAGTGTATGGAGGGGTCAGCACCAAGGTCCATCAGCGTCCGGATTGCCTCCGTCCGGTTCTGACTGGCCGCGAAGATCAGGGGTGTATGGCCCCAACTCTTCTCCCGCGCGTCTACGTCCGCACCATGTTGCACCAGGGTACGGATGACCTCGGGGTTGCCGGATTCAGCACCCAAATGGATGGGCTGAACACCTGTGGTAGTCGTGGCTGGATCTACGTCGCTGCCAGCCTCCAGCAGAGCCTTGACCACAAACACACTCCCAGCGGTGCTCGCCAGGTGGAGGGGCACATACTTCCCTATGCGGGTCCCCGCTCCCAGGTTGGCGCCCGCGTAGACAAGTAGGTTCGTCATCTCCAGATCGCCACGCTCGGCTGCCCAATGGAGCGCGGTCATCCCATCGCCGTGGGGAACGTTGACGTCCTCCCCTCGGGCGATGAGGGTCCGTAGTGCCTCAACGTCCCCTCCTCGTGCTGCATCGGCCACGGGCGAATCAGGGGGGGTGACCGACGCAGTCGCCCCCGTAAGGAGTAACGTCGCCACCAGGCCGCCCACCGCCTTCCAGTGCAGACCGTTCATCATGCTTCTCTGTCCTCTGAATCTCTAATGTTGGTAACCATACCGCTTGATCGTTGGCTTCTTCAGGACGACTTGCCGTCGGTCGTCAAAGGGGTCGAATAGGCCAGTGCAAACTCACCCGTGCTATCACCGAACGAGCTCAGGTCGTCGAAACCGAGGTCGCGCAGGAGAGTCAGGAACGCGTTGGCCATCGGAGTCCCGTCCGGCGCCTTGAGGTGAAGATTCCCCTCGAGCGCCCCGCTGCCCTTCCCAAAAAGTACCAGTGGGCAACGCCGGTGGTTGTGGAGGTTAGAATCTCCCATGGGGGACCCCCACAGCACCACGCTCTTCTCCAGGAGATTGCTGTCGCCTTCCGTGGTGTTCTCGAGCCGCTCGAGGAAGTAATCCAACATGCTCATGCGGTACTGACAGATCTTGTTGAAATCCAGAACGCTCTCCTCGTTTCCACCGTGGTGCGACGCCGAATGGAAGGGGGTGCTAGAACCGCTCTCAGGGAACATCCGGCTCGAAGCATCCCGACCTGTCTTGAAGGAAATCACCCGGGTCATGTCCATTTCCATGGCCAAAACCTGGAGATCAAACATCAGTTTCATGTGCTCCGAGAAGGAATCTGGGACGCCCGAAGGGGCTTCTGGAAGTTCCCGGAGTTCACCGCTGGTGCTGTAATTCTCGACTCTCTCGATCCGGCGCTCCACCTCGCGGATGTTCTGCAGGTACCCATCGATGCGCTGCCGGTCCTCGTATCCTAACTCCCGCTTGAGCATACCCACCTCAGCAGCGACCCAGTCCAGGATGCTCCGGTTGGTCCGACGCCGGATGGTCCGCTCGGCATTGCTCCCGCCAGAGCCGAAGAGAAGATCGAAGGCCGCCCTTGGATCCTGGATCATCGGCAAGGGCTCGGTGGGTGAAGCCCAACTGATGGAATCTGTATACGCGCAATGGTAGTTGTACCAGCAACCCCCAGCCTGATCCAGCCTTTCTATGCAAAGCTGGAGGGACGGTAGCGCTGTATCTTGTCCGTATCGTCGGGCGTAAAGTTGATCTAGGGAGACCCCGCAGTAGACGTCGGAGCCCTGGGTCTGCCTGGGGTGGGACTGGGTGAGGAAGACGGCAGTGGAACGAAAATGGTCCCCGCCGATCTCCTCGGAATTGAATGCCTCCGCCATGCGGGCGTCGGTGTTACTGATGATGGTGATGTAGTCCTGCCACTTTCTAAGCGGGTAGAGAACGTTGAGCGGCTCGAGTTCGAAGTCCTTACCCACCGTGGCCGGGGCGAAGAGGCCCTGCTCGGCACCCCACTCGTTGCATCCAGCGGCACCGTGCACTTCCTCGATGCACACGAGCCGAGTCTTGTCCATCTCTCGTCTCGTCCGGTCGCCGAGACGACCGGCGGGAATCATGGCGTCCAATAAAGGCAGAGCCACCGTCGCTCCCATGCCTCGTAGCATCGTGCGGCGCGACATGTGTTTCCCCGAAATGTACATCAGTGGACCTCCTCGAGTGGATCAGTGTCTCGGCCAGCCTCTTCTACCGTCGATGCTCTCTTCATCTGGAAGGGGGTGCTTTCAACTACACCCATGATGAACGACGAAATGCGATAGTCGTTCTCCGCCGCCTGGCTGACAATGGCGCGGACCGTGGGTTGGTCATAATACTCGATCCGTCGTCCCAGGGCATAAGCCAGCAGATTCGTCGTGAACGTCCTCAGGAGGGGCAGCGGTCGCTTCAGCAGCACGTCACTGAGTTGGATCGGGTTCTCGATCTCACTTCCGTCGTAGAACTCGGACCGGGTGTCCAGGGGACTCCCGTTCTCACGAATCCGCCACCTGCCTGTCACGTCGAAGTTGTCGAGCGCCAGGCCGATGGGATCCATGAACCGATGGCACGAGCTACAAACGGGATTGGCCCGGTGAAGCTCCAAGCGTTCCCGGGTGGTGAGCAAGCGCCGGTCCTTGGTCCCTTCCGTCTCCTCCAGGTCTGGAATACCCGGTGGTGGTGGCGGCGGTGGTGTGTTCATCAAGACCTCCATGACCCACTTGCCCCTGAGGACTGGTGACGTCCGGGTTCCGACGGACGTCAGCATCAGGATGCTGCCGTGGCCTAGCAGTCCCCTCCGCTGCATCGCTTCGGGGTATTCCACTCTGCGGAAGTGGTCCCCGACTAGGCCCTCAATGCCGTAGTGCTCGGCCAAACGCTGATTCAGGAACGTGTATTCGCCCGCATAGAGCTCCATGATGCTCCGGTCTTCCTTCACCAGATTGTGGAAGAACAGTTCTGTTTCCCGGCGCATGTTGTTGGCGAGCTGCTCCGTGAAGTCCGGGAACCAGAACGCATCAGGACGGACGAGGTCAAGGTCCTGCAGCCGGAGCCATTGGGCAGCGAAACGCGTAGCAAGGGCCTCCGCTTTCGGGCTCTGTAGCATCCGCGTCACCTGGGCCTCTAGGACCCGTGGGTCAGCGAGCCGACCGCTGGTCGCCTCCTGCACTAGCTCGTTGTCCGGAGGGCTGGCCCATAGAAAGAAGGACAGCCGCGAGGCTAGGGCCAGGTCACTCACGCGGTAGCTTTCACCTGGTTGGACGCCGGCGGGTTCCGGCTCGATGCGGAATACGAAGTGCGGGCTGGCAAGGATCGCCTCCAGGGCCGTCCGGACGCCGACCTCGAAGCCGTCCGTTTCCGCAAAACCGTCGTAGAAGGATGACATGATGTCCTCCAACTCCCGGTCCGAGAGGGGACGACGGTAGGCCTCCGTAGCAAGCCGTGAAATGATCTTCTCGGCGCATGGCTGGGCATCGTCGGGGGATGTCGGGCGACATGTGAAGATTCGCCCACGGGTGCTGGCCTCCGATACTCCGCGTGGATCCCTCGGCCCCACGATGGTCATGTCCCTCAGATGCGGCAGTAGGGTAACTCCGTAACCCACGGCTGCTCGAGTGCCGGCCAGGGACGATTCGTGGGGTTGGAGGATGTCGTCGTACGGGCCAGCCACCTTCTCGATGAACGCTGCCGCGACGCGCCGGTGACCGGCGTGGATAGAGATCGGCTCGGTCTCCATGATCCAGTTGGGACCCAGATCCGCGTCAATGTGGAGGACTTCCAGCTCTAGCAGAGCAACCCGCTCGCCATCGATGGAGATGTCCAAGTCCTCATAGCGAGCCTTGTCACCGGCCCAGAAGGAGAACCTGAAGACATACTCACCGTCAGCCGGGAAATAGTGGTCCTTGACCATCCCACCGCGGGTCCCAAAAGGTGCGCCCTCCACCCTTTCCCATGCGTGCTGAGACTCGTAGACCGATACGCGGTAGGTGGCGGAAGTCTCCGCGGCATTGGGTTCGCCCAGAGCCAAGCGACTCACCTCGTTGGCCGCGTTCAGATAGGCGTCTAAAAGGGTGGCGGATAAGGTCTGGGCCACCGCCATGTTGTCGAAGTTGGCTAGGTACGAGTCCAGGGGAAGCCACTGCCCGGCATCCACCTTCAGGCCCAAAAGGTCCTCAATGGCGTTGGCGTACTCAGTTCGGTTCAGTCTCTGGAAGGTCCGGAAGCCAGGGTCGGGATCCCGGGCAGACGCCTCGTCGATGATCCCCTCCAGTGTCTCCACTAGGGCCAGTAACGTATCGGAGCTGGGGCGCCGAGCGCCTGGGGGAGGCATCATCCCCGCCCGGAGCTTGTTGATCATCTTCTCGCCCGTCTCTGCCCGCTCCGCAACCTCCTCTACCTCAAAGGCCTCAAGGGAGAGGTTCCCCCTCAGGGCCTGGTCATTGTGGCAGCGGACACAGTACTGCCTCACGACCCCTGTGAGGACCTCGTGAGGGATGTCAGGAGCGTCGGAGGTCGCCGCAGCCGGAAGTAGGAAGGGGTGCAGACCGTCCCAGGGAACCACGACCGGGTCCCGGACATGGCCGGCTAAAGCCAATAACACACCCAGGCTAGCCCCTGTGGCGTAAAGTCTCGTCATTCCCGGCCTTCTTGGAAGCCAAGAGCTGACGCCCCGGAGGTGACACCGTAGCGTCGCCAGCCAAGCGGCGAGATCTGAAGGAAGCTACTGAGATCCATTACCCTGAATCGCGAATTTCTGCACGCGCCTGCCGGTGGATGCTTCCCCCACGTACACGTTTCCACGCGAATCGACACTCATCCCGTGAGGACGAATAAACTGCCCGACCTGCCGCCCACCTCGTCCGAAATCACCCACGACCTCGAGATCTGACCGGCGGAGGATCCATACCTTATGATTGGTTCCATCCGCCAAGTAGAGCCACTGCTGCTCCCGATCCGGTGACAGCCCGACCACGAAGGAACCCGCGACGATCTTCTCCGTTACGAACGTACCGTCGTGGTCGAAGACCTGGACTCGAGTGCCGCTACGATCCGCGACATAGATGAGCCCATCTGCCGAGCCGATGAGGCCATGAACGGTGGAAAATTGGCGAGGCGGCGGTCCAGCAGGATCCTGCTCACCGGAGTTGTAGTCGTCGTCCGGGCGTTCACCGTACGCTCCCCAATGCCTCAGGTAGGCACCCGTATCGCCATCATACACGACCACACGCCGATTCCTGTACCCGTCCGCGACGTACACCTCATTGGTCTCGGGATCCACCCAAATGCCGGCTGGTCCGCCGAGCAGGTCAGGGTCGTTGCTTCCGCCGGTCACGTCGTATTGCCCGATTGTCATGAGGTGCTCACCGCTGCGTGTGAACTTCATGACCCGGTGGTGTCTATACGAGCCGATCCATACGAAGTCGTTGTGATCGACGAAAAGCCCGTGCGGGTTCCTCGGGAATTCGGACACGTCCTGGGTGTCCGGGTCCCCCCACGCCTGCACGACCTCTCCTTCAGCATCAAACTCAATCACTATAGGAGCGGGGACACAACAGATCCTCGTTGGCGGATCCTGGACGGCGCCAGTCTCCTCTTCGGTCAATGTCTCCCTGAGATGGGTCACCCAGACGTGGTCTTGCGCGTCGACGAAAACGGACGTCACTGCACCCATAATCCAGTCGTTCGGCATCTCCCGCGGCCACGTGGGATCAACCTCATGTGTGGGTACTGCCCCAGCTAGTGACGACGACGACGTATCTTCCCCGGGATCCGCTCCTGACCCGCACGCTGCAAGCCACACATAAGGAACCACAAGCAGTGGGTAGGCCCACATGGGTCGGCGATCGCTCATCTCTCCTGTCCCCCTTCAGCGTCGACCAACGGAACTCATCCCGACGGACGGACACGCCTTACAGTCACTCCGACATGTCCCATCCGCCGGAACCAATCAGTTACTTACATACACACTCTGTGTCATCGCGACGGTGAGGTTTGGATTTTGGGCGATCTCCTCAGGAGCTGGAGGCCAACGTAGATGCATCCCAGCTGCCACGTTCGGTGCGAGCCATCGGGCTGGCACGATCTCGTAGTACCGCACATCCTGCCAGCGACGTAATTCCAACCAGAACTCGGCCTGTCGTTCGTGTTTAAGCTGAGCATAGATCGCATCAGAATCGGTACTGGCGAAGTCCTGTAGATCAGAAACGGTAGTAGCCGAAGGGGGCCATCCTCTGGATGACCCTGCCGCGTACCCACTGCCGGCGACACGGACTCGTGCCGCTGCTCTCACCTGGTTGATGTAACTAACCGCCTCGGCAAGATCTCCAGCCAGCAGTCGAGCCTCCGCGATAATGAGCATTGCCTCGGCGGCCCGGCTCACCGGAAGCTCACTCTCCGCCTTGGGGAACTTCAGGTTCTCTGCAGTCAAGCCAAACTCAGACCCCATATCCTCTGTGGCCTCAGCCACATTTCCCACCGAGTGCGGTAAGCGTGGATCCCAGTTCCCGGTAACTGGATCCGGGAGGAACAGATAGACACTCCCGTCGAAACGATTAACACCGCCGTTGGGTCCGCCAAGGAAGGACATAGAGTTCGAGCCTCCCGGAGCACCGAACTGCAAGGCCTGGTTATAATTGCTACTCGTCGATAGCGCTGAACGGGCAGCTGACTCAGCCTGGGTAAAAAAGCCCAGATCGGTATTGTTCCTCAAATGCTTCTCTTCGAAGTAGAGAGAACGATAGCCTCGGGCGACCTGTCCCAAGGCTGCGGCCTGAAGGTTCGCGTCAACCCCGTTCGCGGCGCTTGCGGCTTGCTGGAAGCGTGAGATCGCGTCGTTAATCACGTCGATCGGACCACGGGGTTGATCACTCTCGTCGTAGACGATCACGTTGTAGTGATCCGCCATCAAGATCCGTGAGAGACCGCCGAAGAAGTACGCCTTCGCCAAGCCCTCCGGGTAACTTCCCACCGCAGCGAGCTTGACAGCAACCTCATCCGCGAGCCACCGACTCTGAGAGAGGCCACGCCAATGGCCCTCCACCGCGGAACTGGAAGCGAGGCGGTTCCCTTGCATGGCGTCGACATTCTCCAACTGAGTGGAGGGATGCAGTATCTCGCCAGCGAGCAATCCACTCCGCGTGTTCAGGCTCGAAACGTCACCCGAAATATTCGCTTCCGGAGTAGCCGCGAGCGTCTCCAAGAGCTCTGGGCGCTCGAGATCCTCGTCAAGGAGACTCGCGGGATTCTCGACATCAAAGAAAGTGTCGCAGCCGGTGAACAAGACGAGCAACAAGCCGGCTACAGCAACACCTCTAAGCCCTCGTTTGATGCGACTCATGCTTAAACACTCCCGTATCTGTTCGTGGGGGCCCAACGATTCCGTGACCATCTCCACCCCGCTCAAAATTGGGTCCGGACGGAAAAAACAAATCGTCTAGGCGTCGGCGTCTTTAGGTAGTCGACACTTTGTAGGAAAGCGTTATTCGCCTCGAGCCCGCGCGTTCCAGGATCAATCCAACCCAGCTTAAAGTCATTGAAGTAGTCGCTGAAGACCCAAACGTTCTTGACGCCTAAGCTCACTGTCATACCCGAGGAGCCGAAGCTAGACGTCACTGATTCGGGCACGCGGTAGGCCACAGTGGCCTCCGCCCACCTGAGGTAGTCCCCGTCGAAGATCGTGTTGCTTATGATCCCGTTGTGCTTCAGACCATACTCGTTCACTAGCCTTGCCTTTGTAGCAGGGTCGGTGGTTGGATCGGCGACGGCCTTCTGGACCTCAGCCATCAACTTGTTTGACTTGAGTGCCATACGGAGGTGCAGGGTCTCGTTCGATTGAACGAAGCCGGCTGCTCCCTCAAAGATATTCTGGATGGTGAAGGGGCCGACCCTGACTATAGCACCTAAATCGATCGTCTTGTTCGGCTGCGGGATCCCGATCACGACCAATGAGTCCGATCCGGCGGCATTCTTCAGTGTGTTCGAAGAGATCTGGTTAATGCTGGTGATCTGGTCGACCGGGACGCTGGTTTTGTACGGCTGGTTAGGATCAGCGATGGGCGCAATCCAGATTCCGGGCCACAACCCCTCGTAGAGGGACTGCCAGCGTCGGCGACTACCAAGCCGGAAGTCTGCAACGCCACCCATGTCAGACACCCACTGCTTGAGGTACGTCGGGTTCACCATAAGGTCCACGCTGAAGCCTTCTTTCTGCACCAGGCGCGTATTAGTACTGATCTCTAAGCCCCAGGACTTCAACTGGCCCAGGTTCTGAAGCTGGCTGCGAATGAAGCCGGACCCCGCCGAGGGCGCGATCGGCAATAAAGCATCGTTGGTCGTCTGGTTGAAGTACACAACTTCCAACCCGAAACGGCCATCGAACAGACCAGCCTCTACGGCAGCCTCAATCTCGGTCGACCGCTCGGGCTTCAGTTCAGAGTTACCAAGGTTCTGAGGAGTAAGGTATCCGCCGTTAACATCGATGCTGGGCGACCAAGTCCGCTGGGCGTCGAAGGCCCCTGGCTGGAGACCGGACATTCCCAGCGCCCCGCGAATCCTGAACTCATTAATGAACCCTACATTCCAGAAATCGTAGTCGGAAACGACCCAGGAGAATCCGGCTTTCGGGTAATACTGGAGGCCGAAATCGCTACCGAAAGCTGAGTTTCCGTCAAGCCGGACTCCTCCGGTGAGGAAGATGCGGTCATCGAATCCGATCTGGCTCTGGACGAAGACCCCCGCGTTGATGACCTCGGTCCAGTTCTCTGAAACACCCGTAATTTCTTGTCCGCCACTCAGGGTCTTGAGCGTGGGAGAACCGAACGTCCGCACAGCTGCACGGTCCACTGACATCGTCTCCCGGAAGCTCTGCGCCCCGAAGGTGCTATTCACGACGAATCGGTCGCCGAGCGGCTGTTCCCAGTTCGTACTGAAGTCAAGCGTTGTCGTCGAGAACCTCCTGTCTTGCACAGACTTATTGCCCCTAACTGAGCTCGCGACTACTCCCTGGGGATAGAAACTGCTCAAGCGGCTGTCGATAAAGTTGTAACCCACGCGCATGGTTGATTGGATGTTGTCCGTCCACTGGTACGTCATCCTCCCGTTCACCAGGAAATTCTGGGAGTTCTGATTGTTTTCCGTGACTAAGGACTTCTTCGTCGGGCTATACGCTCCGTCGGGATTGTCTGGGCCAGCGCGAAGGGGGTTTCCCAACATCAAGTTTCCGAAAACGTCACCCCAGCCTGGATCAGCGGTGACCAGGGCGCGGTCGACAAAGCTAAAATCGACCGAACTCGTCAGGCGCTCCGTGTTGTTGAAATCAAATGATGCCCGGATGGACTTGTTCAAGAGTTCGTTGTTCGGAGAAGGATTCACTTCCTCCATCACGCGTCCGGAGACGTAATATGAAATTTTGGGAGTCCCACCCCGAACCGACAAATTGTAGTTCTGATGGTATGCAAATACTTCGTAATTATCGTAGGGATAGTTGCAAGTAATCGAGTTGGAGCTTCCGACGTAGGCGCAGTTGTCTTCAAACCTGCGCGGGAACTCGAGTTTCTGATGATCCGTGGAGAAAGTGTACCTCGGCGCCCCCGTAATTCCTCGCTTCGTGAAGATCTGTATCACTCCACTAGAAGCCTCGGTGCCATACAACGTGGCAGCAGCAGCCCCCTTGATGATCTCGATACGATCAATGTCCTGTGGATTGATGTCCATCAGGCGATCGGTCGTTACTGACCTTGCATCTTCAGGTCGGTTGTCTATCCGAATCCCATCTACATAGATGAGGGGATCCTGTCGCTGGCTGATGCTGGCGGTGCCCCGGAGTACGATCTGGCTACCGGCTCCGGTCTGTCCTCCCGAAATGAGGCCGCGGGCGCCCGGAAGGCGACCTATGAGTGCGTCAGCAAGGTTGGTGATCGGAGCGGTCGCGAGCTCTTCGCTGCTTATTGTGGTGATCGTCGCTCCGAGGCGGCGTCTCTGCGTCGGCGCGCCTGTACCCGTCACCACGATCTCGTCGAGATTGAGGGCGACGATCCCGAGCTCGAAGTTTGCCTCCGTAGTTTGCTCCGCTGCTACCGTCACCTGCACGGTCTGCTCACCGTATCCGATCATAGTGACCGTGAGGTCATACGTACCGACAGGAACCGCGAGAAGCAGATATCGTCCATTCCCGGAGGTGAGACTCCCAACGTTCAGGTCCGCGATGGACACCTGCACGTTTTGCAGGGGCCCGGCAGTCGACTGTGCGGTCACCAGACCGCTAATCGTGCCCGTCTGGGCCGATACGCCTTCGACAGTGAATACCGTGACCGCAACAGCCAGTCCGAGGATCAATGTCATTCTCATGAGTTTTGAAAACATGGTCGCCCCTCCTAAGGGCAGTTCGGATCGTCGCACTCGACGGTGACTGTAATCGCATAGCCTCCACCTGAAAACGGAGCCTTCTGTAACATTTACAGTCCGCAAATAGCACGTAAGCAGTCGGTACCAGATTACGGCAATTAATATGCACCTGTCAAACACAATTTACAAAGCCTGGGCTGCCATTCTATTGCCTAATACGACCACCTTTGACTTGTATATCTGCAGTTAGTATGAGTACACGGACTTATGTCCTTCCGCTTAGATAGGGCTCGCCGGGCATCGTGTGGAAAGCTACTAATGTACCCCCGCAGGGCTGGAACTCGCCCGTTGCTACCGCAACCGAGGCCTCATATAGTTTCGTTTTCCGCCGAATGACTCGTGCGGTCAAGCCTTGAAAGGCACTGTGGAAACTGCAAGCATGCGACAAATCCCTTTGTATCAGGCCCTGATACTGCTCCCACCCATCCTGCTGGGTTGCTATCTACCAGATCCTGCGGATCTTCCGATGGTTGCACCGGGTGACGAAGTCCGTATTGTCCTCTCTGGCCGGGGGATAGAGCACCTGAGGGAGATCTCGGCAGAGACCCTAGGAGAACTCGAGGGGCGGCTCCAGAGCCTGACGGAAGATTCGGTCACGATTACGACGAGGCTGAGCAGACCGGCATACGCAGGGCCCACCCTCGGGAACCTGAGGCAGATACTCACCTTCGCTCGGGCCGATATCCTGGAGGTCAGCGTCCCCAAACTGGACCGGGTACGGACCACCATCGTCGTAGGGGGAATAGTGGTCGCCGCCGCCTTCCTGGTCCCTGGCTTCTTTAAACTCATCGGGAACAGCCAAGGTCCTGATGACCCTCCCGACCCCACTCCTTTCCGAATCCGTCGGTAAGGTCCAGGGGGTATCAGATCCGTCGACTCGTGCTTCCTAGACCGGTCCTGCCGAGGCAACTTCTGGGCCTAACCCGTGTTCAATTCTCTGCTTCAGAATCAGCCACCAACCCACATCCAGAACTTGTTCGGCAAAGGCGCGTATCTTTCCTAAAGAGTGATCGGGCGGTCGCCCTCGGCACTCAATCGATAACTCCGTTTCTGCCAAACACCGTATGTCATCCACGAGCACGATCATCGAAGCACTGTAACATCGAGGAGAAACCATGAAGGCTATGAAGGCTTACATCGCGACTTCGCTGATCACGCTCGGCTTGCTTGCCGCGGACCAGGAACCGCTCAGCGCGCAAGGGCGGGGACGCGGAAACCAGACAC
>DCAD01000023.1 GCA_002311875.1 Gemmatimonadales bacterium UBA1142
AGCTGAGCCGACCGAGAGTCAGTTTGGCTCTGTGGCGACGGTAAAAGGATGGGAGAGTTAGACGATGCCATGGCAGGACGGTGCATAGCCCGCGGCGGCCACCGGCACCCTCTCGCTGAGTACGTGTCCTTGTAGAGACGATTGCACCATGGGCCATCATGCTTCTTCGGGCGAGAAGGCAAACGAGTGCCGCCGTCCGTCGGCTGTTGCTGGTGCTGGTGGAGGGCGACTTGAGCCTTCTGTTCCCGGCCCAGGATCTTAGCCCTCCATGTCAGTTGACGCCGTGCCGGTGGCTCGCCTTCCCGGCCCCCTCCTTCGCTTCTTGGAGCTTTACGGAGCGGGTCGCTTCTGGGACAGCCATGAGGCTTTGGAGAAGGCGTGGTGCAGGAGTGGGAGCGATTTCTACCAGGGCCTGATCCTCTATGCCAGCGCCTGGGTTCATTGGGAGCGGAGGAACGCTCATGGTGTGCGGGCTCAGCTTAAGAAGACCTTGGGGCGTCTGGACGCCTATCCAGACGTTTACCTTGGGATCAACGTTGCCGAACTACGTGCCCACTGCGTCGCCGTACGGCAGGAGGTGGCCGGGAACCCCGATGGCTGGCCCGACCGCGTCGCGGCGTTGCCGCTCTCCCCTGCTGTGAATCGCCTCCGGGGCGACGAGGTGGAGCTTGAGGATTGACCCTGGCCCACGAGAAGAAGATCACCACAACGATTGACGCCATCTACGACATGGATCAAAGAAGAAGAACTACGCCACGGAGGCGCACGTTCAGTGGTTCGTCACCGAGCAGGTCGAGGGGGGGGGGTTCGGAAGCAGTGGTTAATTAGTATTTTCTACTAGCACACAAACAATAGAGAGGTAGACATGAGTTGTGACTGCCCCCAGACATGTGACTGCTGTAAGTGTGACGGCTGTTCATGTACCTGCTGTTGCTGTGAGTGCTCTGAGTGCGACTGCTGTTAGCCCTTTTTCTGTGTGAGGGTGGGTAGTATTACGGACCAGCATTTTTTTGTGGATGCCAGTGAATCATATAAGTAGCTGTCAAACAAGGACTTATGAAGATGCCGGGTCAAGCTGATACAAACTATCGCATGTAGCGGGTGTTTGTTGCCCCGAGATCGATATGGTCGAATAGTTTCCGCTTATGGAACATAGATCGGGGGCTGGAACTGCACTCATAGGGTGCCTCATCGGTGGAGCATTGGGGGGCTGCGCCGGTGGCTCCTCTCCTCTCTATCCTCCCCCGCCTGTGGAGGTTCCGAGTATGGTATCTGAACCTCCCGACTTAGAAGTATTACCTCTCGGTGAACCTTTGGTCCCCCCAAACATTGAAGGTCTTTTTGTCGATGAGATTTTGGCTTCGCCGATGGTTCGCCATCCCGATTTTAGGGCAGAGGTGGAGGGATGGGTCGACTTCTGGACCACAGCTGCCTCAAGCTGGTTCCCTGATTACTTGAGGCGTATGACGTGGTTCGAGGGTACTGTGGACTCGACCCTGGCTTTGCATGGTCTCCCTCCCTCTCTACGCTACCTGCCGGTGATTGAGAGCGGATACAGCCCCGACGCTGTAAGCCGTGCCAATGCGGTCGGCCTCTGGCAGTTCATGGCCCCGACGGCGGAAAGCTTGGGGATGGAGGTGACGGCGCTAGTGGATGAGAGACGTGATCCACTCAAGTCGACAGAGGCGGCAGCGGCGTTTTTGGGGGAGCTGCATCAGGAGTTCGGTTCCTGGTTCCTTGCACTGGCAGCATACAATGCTGGGCCTGGCCGGGTGCGACGCTTGCTTATCCGGTATGCACCGCTTGAACCACGTACCGACCGTCTCTACTGGGAACTACGTCGTTATCTGCCTAAGGAGACAAGGGAATTTCTCCCCAAGCTCTTCGGGGCGATTGTCGTCGCAGGGAGCCCAACTTCCCATGGTTATGAGCTTCTAGAGCCCGATCCGTTCAGTTTCGACGAAGTATCGATTCCAGATGCGACCACACTCGATGTGATCGCACGAGCTGCGGAAAGCACCGATGCGGAAATTTCTCGACTCAACCCACGGTACGTGAGAGGAATGACTCCTCCTCGCAGGCAGGTCTCAGTGAGGGTCCCGAAAGGTAAGGGAGGTGTATTCTACGAAAACTATGCCTCCATTCCTGTGGACGAGCGAGTCAGTTTTGTGGAGCATAGCGTTGCCCCCGGAGAAACGCTCAGCCACATAGCTGTCCTGTACCGCGTGTCCGTGGCGGACCTGAGAGCTGCTAATCCTGACGTAAGACCTCGCTATCTGAGGATTGGTGCGATGATCACTGTCCCGGTCTCAACCGGTTTGAAGCGAGAGACCAAGCCCAGTACTTAAGCCTACTCCTCGGTTGTCCAGCTTCCCGACCGACCGCCCTTCTTAGATAGCAGGCGAATACCCTCGATACGCATCCCGCGGTCTACAGACTTTACCATGTCGTAGACCGTTAGCAGAGCCACACTGACAGCTGTCAGTGCTTCCATCTCGACACCTGTCTGGCCCGCAACTGTTACTTCCGCTTGTGCGACAATTCCTGGAAGATCGGTATCCGCTTCAAGCCTCACAGTTACGTTGGCACCAGTCAGCTGATGACAGAGTGGAATGAGATCGTGTGTCTTCTTACCGCCCATAATCCCAGCAAGTTCGGCGACACGCACGACACTACCCTTCTCCAGATCACCGGTCATGATGCGCTGCAGCGCATCCGGGGAAGTGACAATTCTTCCGGTCGCAACGGCGTGTCGCGTAGTCTGCTCTTTCTCTGAAACATCGACCATACGAGGTCGGCCCTCGCTGTCGATGTGCGTTAGCTCTCGCGAATCCTTCATAAGACTCCGGGGGAATACTCAGTAGCGACAAGCCGGCGCCTTAGGTTCCTGACCAGGCCGTTCACGATGAGCTGGGGATTTACATTGCCGCGCGCAAGCTCACGTGCCCGTTCGACTTCGGTCAAGGCCAGCACGATGTCAGGCCCGCTAATCGTTGTTTTAGCCACAAGCTCCTGAAGGTGCGAATGTTGATCTGAGTTGAACACTCGATCTCCGGCACCGGAGACAACAGCACCCAAGTCTCGAAGCCACTCTTCGATGAATGCGCATAGCGGAATCAACTTTCGAGCGCCTGTTGCTGGATAACTCAGAGATAGCTCATAACCTCCGCCGGGATCTGGAACAACTGAAGCTTCAATCAAGGCTAATGCCTGACCCCGCAAGGATTCTAAGGGTCCCTCTCCGTGATCGTCAGGAAGAAACCCTACGGCACGACCAATCGACCCTTGAGAAAGTTCGCATGCCCATTCCGTGATTTCTCTATCAGCATCTGTGTGTTCATTAAGAAATGTGGCAATCAAGTCAGTGGGTAGAGGAGCGAAATGGAGCGCTACAGTTCGCGATAGAATCGTTGGTAACAGCCGTCCGGGTTCACTCGAAGTAAGGATGAAACGGGATGTTCCCGGTGGTTCTTCTAGCAACTTGAGCAGGGCGTTGGCAGCTTCTGGACTCGCCTCTTGGGGAACAAGCAGCTCTGCGTTCCCGATAATGAAAACTTGGCCCGCTGCCATAGTCGGCCGAAGGTACGCCCGTCTTCGAATATTCTGGGTAATACCAAAGTACAGGCCCTTCACGTCACCGGTATGGCTCGGATAAAGCGGCCTTGCCCGGAGATCAGCGAGTGCCTGCATGCGAGCGTCCTCAAGTGCGCTCACCAACCGAGTACCGCTTACCCGTTTCGGACGCTCAAGAGGGAAGTACCAGTGAATATCCGGATGCTCGAGTCTGACCGCCATCCGGCAAGCTCCGCATTCACCGCAAGGACCCTGAGCTAATGGCTGCTGGCAGATCGTGAGCTGAGCGATCCACAAAGCAGCTCTCTGCTTTCCGACACCGCGAGGTCCATGGAGCAGAAGTGAAGAGGGGAGGGACTCTCGCGCGTGAGCACGCGCGATTGAAGAAAGAAGGTCTTTGTGTCCCACGATGGGATGAAGGCTCATCCGCCCGCTCGTGGCCTAAGCCATTGGAGTGGATCCTGTGCTTCTGGAACCGCTCCCTCGATAGGGGCTCGGATCTGGAACTCAATGTGCGGCCCTTCCGGAGTATCGGTACCTCCGACTGTGCCGACCACGTGACCCACATCAACGCTGTGGCCTTCAGCTACCGTGATTTCTTCCAGATACAGGTAAAGGGAATAGAATCCGTTTCCATGGCTCAGTACGACGGTCGGCCCGTATCCTTCGAATGGTCCCGCTAGAACTACAAGTCCGTCTCTCACTGCACGTACTGGGTTTCCAGGCAACCCAGCGATTCCCACACCGTTCCAACGGAGCACTATTCCATTGGGACGTTGTTCACGTCCGAAGCGGTAAATGAGATCACCATCTAGTGGCCACTCAAGACTCCCGGCATCCCCAATTGACATTGCGGGCCCCGAGGAAGGTGCTCGACCCGCGAGCGCTTCCAGTGCTCGGCGTCGGCGCTCTAGGCTTGTGAGTGCCTCCCTAGCACGGACTCCTTCGAACTCAGGGTGATCATCGGTAGTTTCGGGTGAAGGAGTTTCAAGCTCTGAGGCCCCAATCATCGTGCAGGAAGCATTCGGAATTACAACTATGATGGCCAGGAGGCCCAGTCGGCCCGTCAAGGACACAATATGCCTGCGAAGCTGGCTGAACTGGCCGAGTCCAGATCCTGTTTGGAAATGTTAGTAAGCTTGCTCACGAACTCAGTTGGACAAGAGGCATCCGGATTGGACTGGTCTGAGGAGAAAGCTCAGACATCCATAGAAATCTTGCTAAAACGGTTCTTTGTGAGGTAGACGGCCATCCTCACAGCCTCCACCATCGAGGAGGCATCAGCTGAACTAGTGCCGGCGATATCAAAGGCAGTACCGTGATCAGGTGATGTTCTCACGAAGGGAAGCCCGAGCGTTACGTTTACACCTTTTCCGAAAGAAGCGGTCTTGAACGCTCCCATACCGACATCGTGATATGGTGCTACAACCGCATCAAAACTTCCGGTGAGTGCGCGGTGGAACACGGTATCCGCTGAGAGAGGTCCGTAAACATCGACGCCCATCTCTCGGGCACGCTTGACCGCAGGAGTGAAGATCAAGGCCTCCTCGTCTCCGAACAGGCCATCATCTGACGCGTGCGGATTAAGCCCACATAGAGCGATCCGCGGAGTGACGAGGCCCCAGTCGCTCTGTAGTGCTTCGTAGAGGAGCATAATCTGTTCAATAAGTAACTCTTCAGTCAGAAGGCTCAAAGCCTCTCGAAGAGGATAGTGTGTCGTCGCCAGCAATACCTTGAGGGGATTCCCCCAACCGGTCTTTTCTGCAGCCATTAGCATTCCCACTGGTTCACAACCAGTGAGCTTCTGGAGCATCTCAGTTTGTCCTGGTACATCCCATCCGGTGGACCGTAGAGAAGGCTTATGCACAGGGGCGGTGACTAATGCGTGAAACAGACCTTGGAGCACACCGGTGACTGCCTGCTCTATTGCAAGCGCCGCGATCCGCCCGGCGCCCGTCGGGGTCCCCTCCCAGGCGCCAACTGCTATGAATTCGTGCTCTGATGGCACCATGCCACGAGTCTCTTCCGGACCGAAGAACGTGATGGGGAGGTGCCTAAGTTCAGTTTTCAGATCCAGAACGGACCGAAACGCGACCTCAGGACCGATTCCTCGCGGGTCACCGAGCGTTATAGCGATATGAGGATGCACGTGCCCCGAAAATTATTCCCGGATCTCAATGTGCGTTTTAGCTCGTAGTTCCTCCAGGATTCTAGCATACTGTCTCTGTTCCTGAAGTTGAGCCGCTACTTGCCCACGTAGATCCTCAAATGTGTAAGCTCCCGCTTCGCGGACCTCTTCCACCTTCACGACTGCGAGGCGGATCTCTCCCCTAGGGGTTTCATACTCGATTGGCCCGATCACCTCGTTACCTACTCCGGTGGCGATCACTCCGTATCCAGGTGGCAGTTGATCTATTTGGTCGAACGGTACACGAAGTGTATCGGGAGCCTCCTCATCGGAGTATTGCGAAAATAGTATTTCCATCGGCTCACCGGCTTTCACTCGCCCCAGTACGACCGATGCTGTATCCCGTGTTCTCTGGATATCTGTCTCAGTCATTTCTGGAATGACAAGGATGTGTCGGCCTCTTTTCTCCCCTGCCCGAGAGCGCTCAATCTTGATGATGTGGTATCCGAATTCTGTCTGGACGATGTCACTTACTTGGCCGTCCCGCATTGAAAAGGCGGCCTCATCGAATTCTGTAACCATCATACCACGCCTGAACCAGCCGAGATCTCCTCCGAGTTCAGCGCTGCCGATATCGTCAGAGTGGAGTTGGGCAAGCTCCTCAAAATTGCTACCGCCCTGGATCTCTCCAAGTAGAGAGTCTGCCTCGGATCGAGCAGTTTGCTGTGATATCTCTGAGGGGGTGGGTTTTAACACAACCTGAGTAAACGTTATGATTTTAGGACGCTGCTGGAGTTGCGCTCGAGAAGCCTGGAAGGCGGTGAGTAGGTCATCTTCGGAGAGCTCAATCGTTGGAGCATTTTGCAGTGTTCGTTGGAGAAAGAGTTGCTGAGTCTGCTCCTGCCGGATTTGCGTTCTGAGCAGGTCACGGTACTCAGCGAGGTTAAGCCCGTCCGTCGCGAGTGCCTGCTGCAGTCCTGATTGCCCGCCAAACTGCTGGGCCACGTCATCGATTCGTGCAACAACTCGGTCCTCGATCTCTGAGTCATTGACCCGAATCAGGGTATCGCGAGCTGCTTCTTGTAGTACCAGAGATCGGTTGATCATCTGGTCGAGCACCTCGCTCATCATCTGGTCGAGTTCCGGGCCCGGATCGGGCAGGGGGACTCCTTCGGACATTGCCATCCTCTGAAGCTCTTCTTGGATCTCAGTTCTCAGTATGATTGAGTCCCCTACGATTGCCATAACTCGATCGACGACGTCTTCTTCGCTTGGAACCTGGCCCGTCATAAATCCAGGACTAAGCAGTAACCCGATCGAGAAGAGTATCAGTCCTCTACACATGATCCGTCGTAACCCATTTAGTTATCTGAAGGTCCGGACATCTGATCCCCTATATTCACTGGTTCAGCGTATCCGGAATGAGGTCCGGTACTTCCGCTCCCTCTTCCACAATGGATGGGCTGCGATTCGCGCGGAGTTGTCCGAGACGAAGCACGGCCTGACCAACCCCTCGCTCTGATATAGAGAGGGACGTCCGCTGCTTCAGTTGAAAGCCTATTGCTCCAAGATCGATCACGTCTGTTGCCCCGGCCAGCACGTTGGCTATCGCCTCTAGGACCGCGCGCTCGAGCGCCTGTTCGGTGGGTTCTCCGGGAGCTCTATCGAGTTCGATCAAGCGGAGAGCCCGGGCAGTAGAACGGAGTTGGTTACGAGCCCCCATCGCCATTGAGTCCAAGACCTCTCTCCCGGGCTCAAGTCCGGATAACCCCGCTTCGGCCACGAGAAGTTCAACCTGAACAAGCCCGAGGAGGAACTGTTCGAGTTGCTCATCCGTCCCTGTGACTACTTGTTCCTGAAACTCTGGGTTCTGTGCCTGCAGAACAAACTGAACTTCCGCGACTGTGAGTTCACCACCAGAGTACTCGAATACTGCCCGTCGCCCGGCCCGCCTTGAGAGCCTGGTGGCTGGATTCTGGGCAATCTCACGCACCACCAGATAGGCGCCCGAGGTTGGCTCAGGTTCCGCACGTTCTTGAATACCTGCCACGAACGTGGATTCAGCCCGTAAGAACCGCTCTGTCTGAACGCGATTCCGGAGGTCTGCTATGACTTCCTCGAAATTCTGGATTCTCAACTGCTCAAGCCTAATCAGGTGCAGGCCGAATTGGGTTTCCACCGGGCCTGTCATTTCACCCGGAGACAGGGCAAGGACAGCTTGCTCAAATGGTTGGACCATTTCGCCGCGGCCGAAGAACCCGAGATCACCGCCAACAGCTCCTGATCCACGGTCCTGGCTGTATTGAGTTGCCAGTGTACCGAAGGACTCTCCGCCCTCGATTCGATTCCGGATAGCCAAGATAGTCGCCCGCACGGAATCCTGTTGAGTGAGTGTAGCTTGAGATGGGTACTGGAGTAGTATGTGACTGGCGCGGATTTCGAGTTCTGGGTCTTCCGCGGCATAGATCTCTTCCAACTCGAGATCTGAGATCGCCGTATCCACCTGGATCACCGAGTCTCGGAGTTGGAGGATCATCAATTGATTTGCTTGCTGGCGTAAGATCTCGTCGAAGTCCAGGAAAGCGAGAGTTGTATCGTCAGCGAAAGCATCACCGAGCAGTGTGTAATCAATCCAGAGTTCTGCAACCTGTTCCATCACCGTAACCTGGGCTGGCAAGCGCTCTTCGTTGATAAGAAGATTCACAATTTCTTCGACGGAGAGTTCGTAGCCTCCGACACGCGCAACAATTCCCTCCTCCGATTCCGGTTCGGTGCATCCGGCTGCAGCGACGAGCAGTAGAGCAAACACTGACTGTATCCATCTCCTCTGCACCAAAAGAACTTGCCTCACTGGCTCTCCTGTCTATTTAAGATTATGCGGCCGCGGAGTGCGCAGAACTCAGAGCCGCCAGGGCCAGCGTGACTGTTTCCAGAATCGGATCTGCTCCCACCTGGTAAAGCAACAGTGAAAGCGGTGTAATCCGGCGGACCTCGAGTTCTGCTTGTCTCTGTCGCAAAGGTCCCTCCAATGCGGCCATTCGGGGCACAATCCCCTCACGAAAACTCATTCGGGCCGACTCATCACTCACAATAATGCGCTCGACCCCAACACTGCGTCCTAAGATACGTAACACGCTAGCGTCTAGAAGACGCGCGGTCTCGGGAGGCAGTGGCCCAAATCGATCTGCCAATTCAAGTCGAATGGCTTCGATCTCAGTCTGACCTCCTGCCCTTGATAGCCTCCGGTAAAAATGCAGCTTCTGCGCTGAGTCAGAAACGTACCCCTCCGGTAGGTATGCGGGTCCAGCCAGTGAAACGTCAGGATCTGGCCATTCCTGCTGCTCATTGCCGTTCCGTAGGCGCTTGACTGTCTTCTTGAGTAGCCTCATGTACGTATCAAGTCCAATCTGTTGAGCAAAGCCCGATTGGTCAGCTCCAAGCAAATTCCCAGCCCCTCTCAACTCCAGATCATGCAGCGCAATAGAATACCCTGAGCCCAACTCTGTGTAGTGCTCTAGGACGGTCAGTCGCCTCCGTGCGTCCTCGCCAACTTCATCGGGAACCAGTAGGTAACAGTACGCTCGGCGATTGGATCGGCCGACCCGTCCACGGATTTGGTAGAGCTGGGAAAGGCCGAACCTGTCAGCTCTGTCAACGATAAGCGTGTTGGCGTTCTGAACGTCTAGCCCGTTCTCAATGATTGAAGAGCATACAAGTACATCAAGCTCACTTTTGACAAACGAACGCATCACTTTATCCAGTTCATGGCCACCCATCTGGCCATGAGCTACTCCAATACTGGCCTCGGGAATAAGAGCGCGTAGCTTCTCGGCCGCTGCGTGGATTGTTTCCACCCTGTTGTGGAGGAAGAAGGCCTGGCCGCCACGGTCTAACTCACGGTGCAGCGCTTCCGTGATTAGTCGGTTGGTCCATGGGACCACGCTAGTGACGATAGGAATACGATCCCGGGGCGGAGTCTGGATCAGCGAAAGATCACGGATGCCCGAGAGTGAGAGGTGTAAAGTCCTGGGGATCGGCGTAGCCGACAGCGCCAAGATATCGATGGAGGCTCTCAATCTCTTCAAGCGCTCCTTATGACTTACACCAAATCGTTGCTCCTCATCAATGATCAAGAGGCCCAGATCACGAAATGAGACGTCTTTGGACAACAGGCGGTGAGTGCCAACCACAATGTCGACCCTACCATTTGCGAGTCCTAACAGTATCTCCTTTTGCTCCTTGGCGGACCTGAACCGACTAAGGGCACCAACGTTCACGGGGTAGTCCGCTAATCGTTCTGCGAACGTATGCTTGTGCTGCTCCACAAGTATCGTAGTGGGCGCTAATACCGCGACTTGCTTTCCATCCTGAACTGCCTTGAAAGCTGCACGCACGGCAACCTCTGTTTTACCATACCCAACATCCCCACAGATAAGTCGATCCATCGGACGATGGGACTCCATATCCCGCTTGACGTGCGTGGTTGCTTCTCGCTGGTCCGGGGTGTCCTCGTAAAGGAAAGAGGACTCCATCTCTATCTGCCACTGTGTGTCCTGTGAGAACCGAAAGCCGTTTGTGGACTGGCGTCTAGCGTAGAGCTCAAGGAGCTCAACCGTCATTTTTTCTAGTGCTCTCTCGGTCTTCTTGCGCACCGTCTTCCAGCGCCTGCCTCCGATACGGTGGAGTGATGGTGGCTTAGCATCGCCTGACTCACCAATCCATCGCTCAATCAGGTCAAGGCGATAGACAGGAACCCGAAGAACCTCCCCACCTGCATACTCAATGGCCAGTGCCTCCAGTTCCTGCCCGGAGATTTCAAGGCGCTCAAGCCCTATGAATCGGCCCACACCATGATCCATGTGTACCAGGTAGTCGCCTGGCTTGAGCTGAGCCAGGCTCTCGAGCGCAACTGAGCCGCGAAAACGCCGGCTTCTTCCTAAACGCCTGTTACGCCGGAAAATTTCATGGTCGTTTAGGACCCGGAGTTGCTTTTCACCACAGGACAACTCAAATCCGGTGGACAGTGACCCGAGGCCCAGGCGTGTACCTGAAGGGATTAGTGATACTCCCCCAAGAATCTCTTCTAGTCTCTGAAGCTGGCCCTCGTTGTCGCAAAGTAAGAGTGTTTCGTGACCCTGGTCGTGTCCGTCGCGAAGGTACGCTTCCAGGCGTCCCATATCGCGATCAATCTCTGGGGGTGGTTCCGAGTCAAGCACTAGGCTGGAGTTATTTCGGATGCTGAGATGGAGGTGAGCATAGCGCGCCAGCGCTTGGGCGAAGTCATTCGGGTGCAAGAACAGGGTGTCTGGTGAAGACGGTGTCGCACCGGATTGAATGAGGCCTTCGTAAAGTGTCGTTACGCGTGTCCAGGTTCTACTTACTTCTTCGTCAATGCTCCAATCCCCGATCCGGGTTATGAGGGCGCCTGCTGGCAATAACTCAAGAAGAGATTTCGGTACTCTTTCATCAGTGTCCTCACTCAAGCGCTGGAAGGTGACGGGCAGCACGTGAGTTTCTTTAAGCTCGCATGTTGAACGCTGGTCCAAGATGTTGAAGCTTCTTATCGAAGCGATCTTATCCCCCCAGAACTCGATGCGTACGGGTTCTCCTGCTGCAACGGAGAACACGTCCAAGATTCCACCACGAACTGCGAACTGTCCGACCTCTTCAACCAGAGGCATCCGGATGAAGCCTTGCTGCTCGAGAAAATCGCGGATCGCTGAGAATTCAACTTGCTCTCCGACCCGAATCGTTCGACGTAATCCCGCCAAGCTAGAAGGGATTGCGGCACGTTCTTGTAAGGCCCTCGGGGTGGTAACCAAAATCTGGGTGCGACCCGAGAAAAGTGCCTCTACGGCTTCTACGCGCAGTCCATCGATTTCTAGGTGTGGTTCCGAGTCCTCGTAGGGGAGAGCTTCTCTCTGAGGATAGAAATGACAGGTATCACGAGTGGTGACCACTAACTCAAGGTCGGTCTCCACAGCGATTGCGTCGGCGGGAGTTCGAGCTAGCGCAACAAAGACCTGCTCGGGGCAGCTTTCATGCAGGGCTGCCACCAAGAGAGAGCCAAGAGCACCGTGCACACCACCTAGGTGTTTTTGGGTTCCGGGTGCAGGGAGATTGTGTGCCAGCTCAAGGACGACTGGACAGGCTCCGATAGTCGTGAGAATCGGATCAGAGGGACGCATCAAGAGCGGAGTTAGGCGGGATGTCGTTCCGTTTATTCGCACGCACGTCAACTCGGCCAGCAGAAGCAATCAGTGACTCGATGACTAGCAGAGTGAGGGTCATCAAAAGCAGCGGCCACCACAACTCTGGACCTTGACGCTGCCCGAAGACCTCGCGCAACCACTCCGCCCTGTCATTTGCTGGCCTTGCACGTCCACCGACCTGCGTCAAAATGGCGTCGGGGCCAAGCTTATCGAGTCTGGACTCGGCAACCGGTGAATTGAGCGCCACGACGTCGACGACTACATCAGAATTCAAGAAATCATAGAAGCCGACTTCACCTGTCCCACGTACCAAGCGTGTGCCATCAATCTCAAACTCCCCTCCATGAGGAAAGCGCACATGTGTAGCTTCTCGGGGAGCAGATAATTCGTCCCCAGTCTCGTAATCAATATGGCTCGTGCCAGTTCCTGCCCATTCGCTGGCCACCCAATCGATGAACCGGAGCATCCCCGTGGACACTGGCAGGCTTGTCGATGAGATGTCCAGAGCAGAAGCGATTAGAAGGTAGGGTCGCCCGCGAGTGTCTGTGCCTTGCACTGCCCATGGGTCACTTGATACTTCCGCCAAGGTCCGAGATGGTGTTTCCACATCATCGGACAGTACAAGTTCGTACCAGCTTCCGACCCGAACCTCTTCCAACGGTTCAGGTAGATTACGGCCTCCTAATATTGCAGATCCTGTTTGACGATGAGCGTCGTATCTCCATGGGATTCCCGCGTCCGCGAGCCGACGATTCAACCCGGGAAGTAGAGTGGGATCGGAGGGTGGCATCACCATTACCGAGGCGCTTAGTGGAAGAATATCTAGGCCCACTCCCATTTCTGTGATCAGTAATTCTGCCTCCCTGAGGGCGACAGATGTCAAGCGGTTTGCGGACTCAAGAACTGATATCGCTTCCGATGCAAAAAATCCGATGTCACCAGAGGACGCTACTCTGGGAGCAGGGCGAGAGTGGTAAGCAAAGTATCGGCGGTCGTCCGTCCTGAGGGCATCTGGATCTGCATCCGCGTATCCCCGAATCCAGCCGCTAGCGTTCGCAGCCAGTGTAGTCGCAATAGCGGATCCAGGGGGCACTTCAGTTACCCCGCGGACTCGTTCATTGACGATCACACGAACCTGTAGAGGCGTTGTATCCTTGGGATTCTCAAGCACATGGATGGCTATCTCCGTCTTTTCTCCCTCCAACGGTGGGAGGCCACCCCCGACCAAAACGCGAGTGATTGCACGGTTTTCTGTAAGACTTTGGCTCGGTGACCAAACTACGACTGGTATATCACCTGCTGGGCTTTCACCACGGGCGGGAAACGCGGAAGCCTGCAGATCTGAGATAAGGTGGATCTCACGGTATTCGAAAGGCACTGTGCGAAGGAGTCCTGCGGCTCGCGCTAGAGAGGCAGCAAGGTCGCCTCGTGCGTCACTAGTCTCCGTATTCTCTACTATCATGCGGGCTTCGCTAGCGCCCACTGGGAAAGAAGGTAGCCACGGTTCCCCAGCTCGCAGGACCCAGAACTGGTCTTCGGTTGAGGAGCCATCGAGTGTGGTTACTGCAATCTCTTTCAGTTCGTCTAATACCCTCGATTCTCCAATAACGAGGCCACTACTCATGGAGTTGTCGAGTATGAGCACGACCGCTGTCGGAGGATGAGCTGACCCTCTACCCTCAACGAAAAGACGAGACCCGGCCCCGACCAGCAAAAGCAACACCATGACACGAATTAAGAGAAGGAGCAGTTGACGGATCCGGATCTCCTTAGCGTGCTCGCGCTCGGTCCTCTCAAGGTAGCGGAGGGCTGGAAAGCTCAACCGACGTGTCTTTTGTCGGTGAAAGAGATGGAGGAATACTGGGACCCCGATTGCGAGCCCGGCGAGTAAAAAGAGTGGACTTAGGACTCCCATTGTAGTGCTCCCAAGTCCGAGTTCACCCTAGTCGCTCTCGCTTGCGGAGATAAGTCCGCAGTGCACTGGATAATGGTTGGTCAGTCTCAAGAACCTGGTAGTCAATACCGCACGGGCGGAGATTGTTCTGCCATTCTTCAAGAGCATCCGCCACAGCAGCTCGGTATTCGATTCGGATGTCCGGGATGCTTACCAGGAGTTCATCGTTCGTCTCGGGATCGAAGAAGCAGGCCTCCGAAATTCGGGGGAGCTCACGTTCGCCTGGGTCCAAAAGGTGAAAGACAAGCACTTCGTGCCCATGGTGCCGGAGAAACTTCAAAGCCGTCAGGGTCTCTTCGGGCCTGACGAGCAGATCCGACAGTAGGATGACGAGTCCCCTTCGTCTCAGCCGAACTGCAAGATCTCGAAGTGCCCGTTCCGCTGATGTCCCCTCCGAAGCTTGGAGGTCTGCTAAACGACGTGTGAGCTCCGTCCATTGTCGGCGGCCACCTCTCGCCTGCACCCGTTCCACAATGACATCGTGGAAAGCAGCCATCCCTACGGAGTCACCCTGTCTCAGGAGAATGAGTGCTAGAGAAGCTGCAAGGTGCTTAGCGTACCACAGCTTGGAGGGAAGCACACCGGGGTCGGAACTCCAACCCATCGATTCACTTACATCCACGAGGAGGTGAGCCCTCAGGTTCGTTTCCTCCTCGAACTGCTTCACGTAGTAACGGTCAGAACGGCCGAACATTCTCCAGTCGATGTAGCGGAGGTCATCACCCGCTTGATAAGCGCGGAGTTCGGCGAACTCGGCAGAGAAACCTCGGTGTGGGGAGCTGTGCAGACCCATTAAGAAGCCCTCCACCACCTGGCGCGCAATCAACTCGATTCCGCCGAGCTGAGATAGTGTTTCGGTGTCCAGCAAGTCAGGCCGTGAGGCGTTAGGAGTGGTGTGTGGAGTATTCATCAGAAGCATGAAAGCTACTGACCCAATGAACCGTGCTCAACGGGTTCCCGGGTCGACATGGTTCCATAGAAAATGTTGTTTGACATACGTACGTCGAAGCTACACACGACCTCATCTGTTACCTTTTGTCCAACGCCCTCCACATCATCCAGTACACCCCTGATTCGTGCATACCAACCGCATCCGGAACTTCTGCATCGTGGCTCATATCGACCACGGTAAGTCCACCTTAGCGGACAGGCTCCTTGAGGGAACCGGGACACTTGATCCCCGGCAGATGCGTGCTCAGGTGCTCGACGATAATGAACTTGAGCGGGAGCGTGGAATCACCATCAAGCTACACGCAGTGCGTATGGTGTATCAGGCTCTGGATGGAGAAGAGTATGAGTTCAACCTTATAGACACACCGGGTCATGTGGACTTCACCTATGAGGTGTCACGTTCTCTGGCGGCGTGCGAGGGAGCTATCCTTGTCGTCGACGCAACACAGGGTGCTCAGGCTCAGACCCTCTCTAATCTCTTTCTCGCTCTCGATGCGGGCCTAGAGATCATACCTGTGGTCAATAAGATAGATTTGTCCGGTGCGGAACCAGAGCGTAGACGTGAGGAAGTTGCTGACCTTTTAGGCGTGGAACCTGACACAGTACTACTGACTAGCGCCAAGGAGGGTACGGGGATCGAAGAGGTTCTCGAGGCTGTGGTCGAGAGAATCCCGGAACCACTTGGCGATGCCGAGGCTCCACTCAGGGCACTCATCTTTGATTCCTACTATGACAAGTATTTGGGAGCAGTCCCTTCTGTGCGAGTCGTGGATGGCACTCTGCAGCCTGGAATGAGGATCACCTTTGGTAAGGTCGACGCGAGTTACGAGGTTACCGAAGTGGGTTCGATGCGACTGGGTCGGGTTCCTGGTAAAACCCTCACGCCGGGGGAGGTAGGTTATGTCGTAGCCACTATTAAGGCAGTCGGTGACACGCGTGTCGGGGACACGATTCTTGACGCGGATAACCCCTCAAGAGAGCTCTTGCCAGGATATCAGGAAGCTCGTCCCATGGTGTTCGCTGGCCTATATCCCACCGACACTGACGACTACGAAGATCTTCGTGACGCACTTGAGAAGCTTAGGCTGAACGACGCCAGTCTACAATATGAGCCGGAAACCTCCACCGCTCTAGGATTCGGTTTCAGGTGCGGTTTCTTGGGTCTCCTGCATATGGAGATCGTGCAAGAGCGCCTTGAGCGAGAATTTAGTGTGGATATGATCACGACTGTTCCGAACGTTGAGTATCACGTCATGCTCACTGATGGAAGTGAACTCCGCGTGGAGAGCCCGACAGCGCTTCCGGATTCAGCAACTGTGACCTCGATAGCAGAGCCGATCGTACGTGCACGGATCCTCTGCCCTTCGGAGTACATAGGTAATGTGCAGAAACTCTGCCATGACCGACGGGGCATATTCCGGGACATGAGTTATCTCGACCCGCAGCGCGTCGAACTGGACTTTGAGTTACCGCTCTCAGAGATCGTACTTGACTTCTACGACCGACTAAAGAGTTCGACTCGTGGATATGCGGCCCTCGACTACGAGTTCTTGGAAATGCGCTCCGGTGCTCTCGTCCGGCTAGATATTCTTGTTAACGGTGATCCAGTCGACGCATTCAGTGTGATCATTCATGAGGACAAAGCGTATGTCTACGGTCGCGACCTGGTTAGGAAGCTCAAGGAATTGATTCCACGACAGCAGTTCCCCGTTGCCCTGCAGGCGGCGATGGGAAACAACGTTATTGCGCGAACGAATGTGAAGGCCGTCCGAAAGAATGTGACCGCTAAGTGTTATGGTGGAGATATCACGCGGAAGCGAAAACTGCTTGAGCGCCAAAAAGAGGGGAAAAAGCGCATGAAGCTGGTTGGGACGGTAGAGATTCCTCAACAGGCTTTCTTAGCGGTGCTCAGCCTCGGGGAAGATTGAGTTGAGTGGGCCCTGGGTCGTTGGTGTCGACATAGGGGGTACCAACCTGGTTATCGGTCTCGTGCCTGTAGAGGGTGGAGAGCCGCGTGGTTTGCGGTCACGGATCATTCATCTAGAGTGAGGACCCGATGCGACGGTTGAGGAAATCGGGCGTATGGTAGCCGAGGCAACGGAAGAGACATTGACCCGAGAGGGTGGGGTGAGGGAGCACGTCGTAGGTGCAGGTATCGGTTGTCCTGGGTCGATTGACCGATCCAGAAGATTGGTTCGCACAACTTCGAACTTGGGCTGGGTCGATTACCCCATTAGAGGCCAGATTGCCAACGTGCTTCAACTTCCCACTGTACTCGACAACGACGCCAACTGTGCCACATATGCGGAATGGTGGCGAGGTGCCGGGCGCGGTGTGGAACACTTGGTCGGCATCACGGTCGGCACGGGGATCGGGGGAGGTGTGATGCTTGGTGGCAAGATCATGCGTGGGGCTTCCGGAAGTGCTGGGGAGGTAGGCCACACAACGATTGACTTCAACGGTCGTCGCTGCTCCTGCGGTAACTATGGGTGCCTAGAAGCTTATGCATCCGGCCCTAGCATCGCAGTGCGAGCCAGAAGGGGCCTCGAGGCAGGTTGCAAGTCTGTTCTCACAGAACTTGTCGACGGCGACCTTGACCAAATTTCTGCCGCCCTCATCTACAAAGCGCTCATGCTAGAGGATAAGTACGCCCATGAGGTGATGCTTGAGACCGCCAAACTCCTTGGCATCGGGATTGCTAACATCATCAACACTCTCAACCCAGATGTTGTGGTGGTTGTCGGTGGTGTTGTGGGGGCAGGAGAGCATCTCTTCGAGACAATTCGATCGGAAGCCCAGCGACGTTCATTTAGGTCTGCGTTCGAGACGTGTGATATTGTGCCTGGTGAACTTCCTGAGACCGCGGGGATTATTGGGGCTGCAGGAATCTTCATATCAGAAATATTCGAGCAATTGTGAGTGACCAAAGAACCCTGGGTGTAATCGGCACCCTCGTCTGGGATCGGATCTTGGAAGGAGATCCCCAGGGGTATCCGGTGGAGGAATGGGGTGGCATCAGTTATGCACTTGCGGCAATGAGTGCTTCACTTCCCGACAGATGGCGGATTCTCCCAATCCTGAAACTAGGACAAGATCTTTCGGACGGAGGCTACACCCTCTTGCGAGCGATCCCGCGTGTGGATGAGTCCCGTGTAGTGGTTGTACCGGAAGCCAACAACCGCGTTGAACTCAGATACAGTGACGATGGGTATCGTATGGAGCGACTCAGCGGGGGTGTCCCTGGGTGGAGTTGGCCTGAACTGGCTCCGTTAGTCAATCTCTGTGACGCTTTATACGTCAATTTCATTTCTGGTTTTGAGATGGAATTAGAAACTGCAGAAGCTCTTCGCCAGGTTTTTCGGGGGCCAATCTATGCTGACCTCCATTCTCTCTTTCTGAGCATAACCAGAAATGGTGCACGTGTCCCCAGGCCTTTGGACGATTGGGAGGCATGGTTCCAGTGCTTTGATGCCGTGCAGATGAATGAGAGTGAATCCAAACTCTTGGGGTCTCAAGGAGATCTCTGTGTCCTTTCAGGCGAACCACTGGGTGCTGAACCACGCTTGATTACTGTCACCTTAGGACATCAGGGGGCTGTGTATTTCACCAGCGCGGGCTTTGAACACAATCCTGCCTACTGGAAAAGCACGGGTGGGCTTGCTGCGGCCACTTCCGCCTGTAGTGGCAGGGTCGCGCTTGAATGCGCACCGCGTGTGGGAGACCCAACTGGTTGTGGTGACGTTTGGGGAGCTACGGTCTTTGCTCGTCTTCTGGCTGGAGATCAACTCGAAGATGCGATGTCGAAAGCTAACGAGCTTGCTTCACAGAATGTGGGTCGTCTAGGAGCAAGGGACCTGTTTGACCATTTCGAGAGCAGGCTCTCTCAATTTGAGGAGACTGGGTGAACGTTTTCTCGGTTCCAGCTACGCTCGACTACCAGACACTAGACGAGGTACTCGATGCGGCAGGGCAGGTGGGGGTTGAGCGTATGCTTTTTGATGCGCGCCATGTTCGTTGGGTAGACCCCAGCGGCATGGTTGCATTGCTCGTAGCAGGGGCTGTCGTCAAGAAACAAGGCGGGAGCCCGCGACTGCAGCTTCCGGACAACTCCGATGTCCTTGGATACCTGACCCGTATGGGTTTTTTCCGTGAAGCTGCTGGAACTTTTGAGTTATTGGGTCAGGTCCCAAAACGAGCATCTAGACTGTCCGATGTACTCCTCGAAATCACAGCGATCAGGGCTAATGCGGACGTGCACGCTGTCATTGACGACGTTCAGAGCCGAGCCGGGAAGGTGCTGGTTTCGAGACTGGGCTACCCGGCAACCTCAGTTGTGCAGTTTTCTGTGATTCTGTCTGAAGTGTGCCAAAATATTGTGGAACATGCTGAAGGTCCGGGTTGGGTTGCCGCTCAGGCTTACAATTGGACAAAGCGCCTACGTCGCTACGTCGTCGTGATCACTGTGATGGATGTGGGCCGGGGGTTCCGCCACTCTCTCAACGATGAGCACGCGGCACGTTATGGAGATCGGTGGGGGGATACGACTGCATTAGAGGCTGCATTCCTTCATGGGCTTACACGTTTCCCTGACTCTGGGCGAGGGCAGGGTATTCAACAAATTCGCCGTCAGGTCCAGCGATGGGACGGTTCGATTACAATCCGGAGTGGAACTGCCCGCATCTCTCAAGTTCCTGACTGGGACAGTGCCGTCCCAGTCGTTGACGATCTCAAGTGGTTTCCAGGGGCCCAGATCAGCATCATTCTCCCGGCGGTTAAATAATGGATCTGACCCCGGTTACGATTGATGTTGGGAGCCTGGTCAGTAAGACAGTGACCTCCCTACACTCTCACCTTGTTACTCGACCAACCGGACGGGCTGTCCGCATGGCCATCGAAACCCAGTTAGCCAGTGCTGGAGCTCAGTCTCTTTCGCTTATTGACTTGTCTGAGGTCACGATCTTGGACTTCTCTTGCGCAGACGAGGTGGTAGCCAAGCTTCTTCAACGGTGCTTGGAAAGCGACACACACGAAGCATTTTTTATGTTCCGTGGGGTTCGCGAGTCCCACCGCGACCAGATCCAAGTCGTGCTGGAGCGTCAAGCACTGATAGCTGTTGCCGAGACAGAGACTGGTGATCGTGAACTCCTAGGTGTGGTTGATGCTTACGAAGCTAAGGTGTGGCAACTGCTCGAGAATCGGGGCTCACTTGTGCTGGAAGATTTCGAGCGAGTGTTCTCGGAGCCTGGATTGGGAGATGCGCTCGACCGACTCGTAAAGCATCGGGTCGTATTTCGAAGTTCAACGTCGGGCCGGTATCATGCCCTCAGTCAACTCGTCCAAGAACTCCTCTAAAGTCAGGATCCGAGAACCCAGTATGTCGGATGCAGAGAATCAATCCAGGCCTGATGGACTAGCCACTCTAGGCGTACATGGGGCAGAATCCGGAGACAGACAGCCCGGGCGTCCAGTGGTCTCCCCGATCGTTCAGAGCGCGACATTCCATTGGGCTAAGCCGGAAGATGGGGAACTCCTGTACAGCCGCTATGGCAACAACCCGAATCAGCTTGAAGTCGGTCGCAAGATTGCTGCTCTAGAGGGCACGGAAGCTGCAATTGCTTTGGGTAGCGGAATGGCTGCTACAGCCATGGTGTTTCTGGCCCTCACGGAAGCAGGTGATCACATTCTAGCGTCCTCGCAACTGTATGGTGCGACCCGTGCGCTACTTTTAGACGAGCTGCCACGGCGGGGAATTGAGACGACTTTCGTTGACCCCGATACGGATCAGGGCTGGCAGAAAGCCCTCCGTCCTGAGACTCGGATCATCCATATCGAACTACCAACAAACCCAACGTTGCGCTTCTTCGATCCTCGGCCCATCGCCCAACTCGCGAAGCAGGAAGGGATTACGCTCACTTGTGACACCACTTTTAGTTCCCCCGTAAACTTCCGACCATATAATTTAGGCATCGATGTTGTAATCCACAGTGCTACAAAATATCTGGGTGGCCACTCCGACTTGATTGCTGGTGCCGTTGCAGGTTCAAAGGAAGTCGTTAGTGAGGTGATGCGGATGTCTTGCCTCTACGGTCCGGCCCTCGATCCACACGCAGCCTGGCTGCTAGACAGAGGACTTAGAACCTTGGAGGTGAGGATGACTCGTCATAACGAAAATGCTCTCTTACTGGCCACCTGGCTAAGCCAACAGACTGGGATTGAGGCCGTGATCTATCCTGGGCTCCCTTCACACCCTGACCATGTGATGGCTTCAGAACTGATGGTTGGTTGGGGTGGGATGGTGAGTATTGTGCTTGAGGGGGGTGGGGTCACGGCAGACCGCTTCATGGATAAGCTGCAACTGGCGACAGCCGCTCCAAGCCTGGGTGGAGTTGAAACACTTGTCTCACAGCCTCGTTACACGTCCCACTCAGGGTTGACTACCGCCGAGCGGGACGCTTGGGGGATACCGGATGGCTTCGTACGCATCAGTGTCGGCATTGAAACGATCGATGACTTAATCACTGATTTTGCTCAGGCCCTCAAAGCGAGCAGAGTCTGACTAACCTCTCGTCTGGAAGGGTTTAGTGCCTAGCGGTAGCATGCCAAAGGTTTTGCTAGCGAGCCGCTGAATGCTTTCTACTCACTGTCCATGAACGGATATCTGTAGTCCAACGACGGAACGAAGGTTTCTTTTATAGAACGAGCGCTGACCCACCGAAGTAGGTTCATCACCGAACCCGCCTTATCATTCGTTCCAGAGGCTCTTCCACCTCCGAATGGCTGGTGGCCCACCACTGCACCCGTTGGTTTGTCGTTTATGTAAAAGTTACCGGCCGAGTTCCTTAACGTATCCAGCGCTTCACGGATCGCACGGCTGTCCTTCGCGAACACAGCTCCGGTCAGTGCATACGGAGACGTTGAGTCTACCAGGCGGAGGGTTCTTGACCAGTTCGCATCGTCGTAGACGAAGATCGAGATCACGGGACCGAAGATCTCGTCGCACATCGAAACGTAATCAGGCCTCTTAGCCTGGATGATTGTTGGTCGGATGAACCAACCTTCCGAATCATCGTAAGCACCCCCGGCAATCACCTCAGCGTCATCCGATTTTCTTGCTCGGTCGATATAGCTGGTAATCTTGTCGAATGCCTTTTGGTCGATTACAGCATTCAGAAAATTCGTGAACTCTCTCGGGTCACCCATCGTAAGCGACTCTGTTTCTTCAACGAGGGGTCCTTCCAGATCCTTCCATAAGCTTACGGGCACGTATGCGCGCGAAGCTGCGCTGCACTTCTGACCCTGGTACTCGAAAGCTCCCCTGATAATCGCCGTTTTCACCGCATCAAGCTCTGCGCTTGGATGTGCCACGATAAAATTTTTGCCACCCGTTTCTCCAACTATTCGTGGGTACGATCTATATCCCCCGATATTCCCACCGATCGTTTCCCAGAAGCTGTTGAAGACTGCTGTCGAGCCGGTGAAATGGATGCCAGCGAGCTCGGTATGAGTGAGCAATTCAGAGGTTACCAAACGGGCATCTCCTGCAACAAAGTTGATAACACCTGCCGGTAGACCAGCTTCTTCCAAGAGCTTGAGCACGTAATAGTTGGATAACATTGATGTGCGACCGGGTTTCCAGACTACGGTGTTGCCCATCATTGCGGGGGTGCCGCTTAGGTTGGCCCCGATAGCTGTGAAGTTGAACGGCGTAACGGCGTATATGAATCCTTCCAGCGGCCGATACTCCGCGCGGTTCCAAACGCCACGCTCTGAAAGCGGCTGCATTGCGTAGATCTGCTCTGCGAAGTGCGCTGCGAAGCGAAAAAAGTCGATAATCTCACAAGCCGAATCGATCTCAGCCTGTAGGGCAGTTTTGCTTTGTCCAAGCATGGTTGCAGCGTTCATCTTTTGGCGCCATGGACCCGCGAGCAGGTCCGCCGCTCGCAGGAAAATCCCCGCTCTATCCTCCCAGCGGGTCGTGGACCATTCACGATGGGCGGCTGCGGCTGCCACGACCGCTTGACGAACCTCATCTGCTCCTGCCTGGTGGACTGTTGCGAGAACGTGACTATGCGCGTGGGGCATCACAACGTTGATAGTGTTGCCAGTCCTAATCTCCTCACCGCCGATCACCAAGGGGATATCAACGACAGTGCTTGACTGAGACTCGAGCTCTTTCTTGAGTTCGGCCCGCTCAGGTGTTCCGGGAGCGTAAGTAAGGACTGGTTCATTCACCGGCGGCGGTGTGGTCGGGTTACCGTTCATGGCAGTCAGTGGGTTAGCAGGTGTTTTTTCTGGGTGGGTGGCCACTCGTCTTGACGATGTGCCCGACGAAAAAAGGGCTGGGAAACAAAGCGTTATCCAGCCCCAGAAAGCTATCCAGCAGGGTTAGGTCACTCAAAAACCATCTTAGCTCGCTCACGGGCTAACGCAACCAAGCTCGGCTCTGTAGTCAGAAAAACTCATACTATCTTTCATCTCAATGGAGCTGCTGAGCTGTGAACTTTCGGGGGGATGAGGAACTGGGAGTCCATAAGTGGGCTCTCGCTTTTTCCCTAAAGCCTTGTTCAGCCACTGCATTCTGACTGACAATCTTGTAGGCTCTCCAGTAACTTGTCTGGCTTCCAGGACAAAACTACAGGACGGCAGCCTAGAAGGCCTTCCGACTTCAACTAAGACCAATGAATTCTGACGAGTTGCGACGCGCAGTAATGTCTGTGCTCTCACGTATCAAGCATCCTGGAACCAACCGAGACCTCGTGGCTGGAGGTCACGTTCAGGGGCTCGAAGCTGATCCGCATGGTGTTGTTCGCTTTCAGTTTCTTCTTCGTCCGGATGATCCCAGTGATTTGGTCAAGACTACTCGTTCGGCATGCGAGGTTGTTGAAGGAGTGTCAGAGGTCAAGATCGACGTCCAATTACCACAAATGGGACCTGCCGGAGGAGGAGGTCGTCAGGGGGGACTCAAGCCTGGTTCTGTGCCGGCTCCGACACCCAAACCGGGTATACTGTCATCAGTCAAGCAGGTGATTGCCGTTAGCTCGGGTAAGGGTGGAGTTGGTAAATCCATGGTAGCAGCTAACTTAGCTTCTGCTTTTGCACAGTCCGGACGTTCCGTTGGTCTGTTGGACGCTGATATCTATGGGCCCAACATACCTTTGATGTTCGGTGTGAACCGTCGACCCAATATTACCGGATCCAAGGGCGATGAACTCATTGAGCCCCTAGAGGCACACGGTGTTCGATTAATGAGTCTGGGCTTCCTTTTGGACAAGGAACAGCCAGCTATCATGAGAGGTCCATTGGTTTCGGGAATCCTCAAGCAGTTCCTCGAACAGGTTGAATGGGGTCCCCTCGACGTCATGGTTGTGGACATGCCTCCGGGGACCGGAGACGCTCAGCTCTCCTTAGTTCAGACGATTGAACTAGATGGGGTCGTTATGGTGACAACTCCCCAGGATGTTGCTACCGGTGATGTCCGTCGCGGAGTAAAAATGTTCGAGAGAGTTAACACACGGGTCTTAGGTATCGTAGAGAACATGAGTGGTCTGGCCTGCCCACACTGCGGAGAAATTATCGACGTCTTCGGTTCAGGTGGGGGGGTGGTGCTTGCTGAGGAGATGGACGTGCCATTTCTCGGTAAGATTCCGCTTGATCCTCAGGTTCGTGAAGCAGGTGACTTAGGGGTACCCACAGTTATCTCTTCTCCGGATTCGAGAGCTGGGGAAGCCATACTGTCATTGATGCATGCGGTTGACGAGCGACTTTCTGCCCTAGCTGGTACTTAGGGACCAGACTCAGGCCCCAGCCTTATTGGCGATCTATCCATCGCCTGTAGGAAGCGGTGAGAGAGCTGCTGTTACCTGACGCCCTGTCGATCACCTGCACCACGATCCATCCGAGGAGGACGATGGGCTAAACCTTGAAAGGTAAAAAGGATGCGAGCCCAAAGGTCACTTCGATGACGCTCCTCACGACGGCGAGAATAATTCCGGAGACGAGCAACGTTACGAGCCCTACGACGAAAAACGTGAGTAGCTTAGGGATTGCGGTGTACTCCTATTCGACTGCTGAGCAGTCGTCGAGTTCCGCTAACCTTTATGGTGCTGCAAGATGCATTTAAGTCAACCATCATCTCTTACTCTACTTCGTCTTGACGCACGTTGAGGGCCCTTGAGGCTTCCCGTAAGTTCTTTTCTTACTTCAACTTTGTCACCTGATCGATTCCGGCCTTCGAACTCAAGCCGTATTGGTTTCCCCTGTCATGCAATCTCTTCCGCGATCCGTGCCTAACGATGGTATCGAGCGACACGATCAGGTCAAAACAATCTTCTCGGAGATTGCTCCGCGGTACGACCTGCTCAACCATCTATTGAGTCTCAACATGGATCGGTCATGGCGCCGTCTAGCGGTAGATCAAATGGGGTGGGAAGCGGAGTCGTCAGGAAGTTTTCTCGACGCCTGCACGGGCACCTTTGATCTCGCTCTTGAACTCGGTGATCGACCGGGCTTTCGTGGGCGAATAATCGCAACTGACTTCGCATGTCCCATGATGGTGCAGGGTGCTAGAAAGATAGTTGCCGGGCCGATAACGCCAGTGTGTGGGGACTCGCTTGCGTTACCGTTCCCAAATGACAATTTCGATGGCGCCATGGTCGGATTCGGTGTGCGCAATCTCTCGGATCTGGAGTGTGGGTTAAGAGAGCTTTACCGCGTCCTTAAGAGGGGGAAGCTTCTGGTGGTATTGGAGTTTGCCTTACCCCCGAACCCGTTCGTGCGAATGGCCTATCTCTTATATTTCCGTCGGGTATTACCAGTCGTGGGTCGCATCATATCTGGGCACCCCTGGGCATACCGGTACCTTCCGGAGTCTGTAGAGGAATTTCCTGGCCCGGACGAACTGGGTCTGCTATTCAAGAAAGTTGGCTTCGGGGATGTGGGTTGGACCTTACTTACCGGGGGAATCGCCGCAATCCACTGGGGCAAGGCCTAGGAGAGGAAACGCTCAGATACCCTTCTGCTTTTTAGCGAACTTCGCTTTCCCGCATGATCGTTACGGGCCCCAAGGTCGCTAGTGGTTCTCGTCCCATCCGCTCGGGGTCTCCTACGATTAGTATCATCATGTCTTCTGGTCGCATGTGCTCTAAAAAAGCGCGGTGCACGGAATTCGCGGTTACGCCCTGGACCCCAGCCAAGTATCGTTCGAGCCAATCCCTGGGGAGGCCCTCGCTCAGATAGAACATCGTACGCGACAAAATTTGTCCGGATGTCTCGAAGTTGAACACGAAGCCGTTCACAATCGCGTTAACCGCTGCACTGATTTCTGAGGCTTGGGGGGGCGAGTCTACCAGACCCCGCATTGTCTCCAGGATTGCTTCGACCGCAGGGACAGCGTTCTCGGGGCGAGTGCTCGTGACTGCGCCGAGAAGGCCGGAGTAGCGTCGGGGCATCGTCCACAGTGAAGCCGCCGAGTACGCAAATCCCTCCTGTGTTCGGATCCGGGAAAGGATTCGACTTGAGAAGCCTCCCCCGCCTAGGATCGAGTTCCCGATAGTAGCGGAGAAATAAGCTGGATCGTCAGACAGATTCAGATCGGTGGCATGTGCCATCACGATCACGCTCTGTTCTATCTTTTTCTCGATCAAGTAAATCCCCGGTGCGTTCCTGATTGTCGGGATAGGTGACTCGGGCAGCGATACAGAGCAGGGATTGATCCGATCGATTAACCGTTCCACTAAATGTTCGACTTCAGACCAGGTAATATCGCCGGCCAGCCCGAGAACGAGGTTGTCACGACAAACAATACGGCGGTGTACCTCCAGGAGCTGTTCGCGTGATAGATCCCCGGGTTCTAGATCAGCTGTGCCCATCTCCCAGCCAATCGAGTGATCGCCGTAGAGAAGGCGGTTAAACTCAGAGTATGCAAGTCGGACTGGATCGTCCGCCATTCTGGCAACACTTTCGATTTGTCGCCCTCTCCAGACTTCCACCTCGTTCGAGTTAAAGGCAGGCTCTGTAAGGAGTGTACCCAGGAGATCAACCGCGAGGGGAAAGTGTTCAACAAGCGCGTTGGCGGTCGCTGAGATCGCTTCTCCACCGCTCCCAAATGAGGTTTGGATAGCGTAATATTCCAAGACCTTATCAACTGAGTCTGGTGCGAGGTCCTTGCTACCGCCGAAACGGATAAGGGAGGGTAACGCCGAAGCCGCGGCGTAGAGGTCCCTGCTAAATAGCCCATAACCACCCTTGAGGCGGACATATATAGTGGCTAGCGGAAGACTGTGGTCCTCAAGTACGAGCACAGTCACCCCTGCCAACTCGTGTTCCTCAACTGCCGGTGGCTCGAACTCTAACTCGGGGAACACGATCTTCTCAGCACTATGTTGGCGAACGAGGACCTGTGCAGAGGTAGATGGCGACATGAGCATCACTGTCAACAGGAACGCCAAGATGCCCCTCGCTGCGGGTTTCATCATGAACCCTCCGTCTTCACCAGTGTTGTCACTGTCCGATTACTTCTTGTTAGATAGGCTTTGGCTATCCGCATGACATCATCGGCAGTCACAGCACGTAACTTCTCCGAGTACCGGAAAGTCTCGCGCCAGTCATCGAACACCGCGATCGACTCTACTAACTGGAAAGCGAGCCCAATGTTTGACTGGATACGCCGTACGGATCCGGCCGAGATCTGATTCCGGACACGCTCCATTTCACTGTCAGTAGGGCCATCTTGGATCAGGAGTTCTAGCTCCTCGTAAATTAGTTCTTCCACTTGCATCGTGGTGTGCGGAGCCCTCGGCGTAGCGGCTATCTGTAAGAGTTGTGGATATCGCATACCCGGTCCAAGCGAAGAGAACACGGCTGTTGCAGCACGACTCTCAAGCACGAGGCGCCGATACAGGCGGGATGTCCTTCCTCCCGTCAATAGTGAGCTTAGAATTGCCAAGGAGGGCGCGTCTGGATCAGTTCCAGCCGGGACGTGCCATCCGATTTGGAGCTGGGGCTGGGCATCCCAATTCAACTCTGTTCGGCGCTCTCCCCTTTGCCTTGGCTCCACGGCAGTCACGATCGGGGGTTCTTCTCCCTTTGGGATACCCGTGAAATACTCGCGAGCCCACTCTTCGATCTGATGAGGATCGAGGTCTCCCACGATACCGACGATTGCGTTGTTCGGACCGTAATAGCGTCGATAGTAGCTTTCCACGTCCCTTCGTCTCAGTACCTCAAGATCCGCCATATACCCAACTACGGGCACCCCATAGGGGTGCATACTGAACGCGGTGGCTAGGTGGGCTTCGACGAGCGCACCGGACGGGCTCGCATCAACTCTCATGCGACGTTCCTCAGTCACGACATCTCGCTCGGAATAGAACTCCCGGAAGACCGGATTCAACATCCGGTCAGCTTCCAGTGCAAACCATAGTTCGGCTCGGTTCGCTGGTAAGTCCACGAAATAGAGCGTGGACTCACTCGTTGTCGTGGCATTCAGGCCCCGCGCGCCCGCCCGTGTCAGGATACGGTCGAACTCGTTGCTTTCGGTGAAGACTGCAGCGCTGTCTTCAAGCTGAGCTATGCGCTCTGAAAGCTCCGATGCTTGCGCGCTGTCACCACGAGCTCTGGCTGCAACCAGGGAGTCATGTGCGGTATCCATTTTTGGGAATAGCTCGAGTTCAGCATCGATGTTTCTTGTGCCTACGCTCGTAGTGCCCTTGAAGAGCATATGTTCGAGAAGGTGGGCAATGCCCGTGGTTCCTAGTCGCTCATTCACACCACCGACGTTGAATTGGACTGCGAAAGAGATGGTCGGGGCACCCGGTCTCCGAAGGATGACAAGGCGCATACCGTTATTGAGGGTGACTTGCCGCACGGGAAGTAGCTCACCTGGTGACTGTTGGGCTGCGAGCGTTTGCAAGGAAGCAGTAAGGAGTGCGAGGAGCATGAACTTGATTCCGCTAAAGGCCCTCATTTGCTTCTCCACCGGGGTTGGCACGACGGACAATAGAACGCAGAGCGGTTGCTGAAGACCACACGGTGCACTTCATCATTACACCTGAAGCATGCAGCACCCTCTCGCCCGTAGACACCCAGCCGCCCAGCATACTCACCTTTGTCTCCATTAGCGTTTCGGTAATCCTGGATCGTTGTTCCCCCCGCGTCGATCGCATCCCTCAGGATGCTCCTGAGGGACCGGTGTAATGACTCTGCTTCGCTCGGTGTCACACTGCGCGCTTCCCTCTGGGGATGGATTCTAGCCAGATAGAGAGCCTCGTTCGCATAGATATTACCGACACCCGCAATCCGCTTTTGGTCAAGGAGCCACGAGCGCACCGGTGAGGAAGAGCGATTCAAGCCATCGAGTAAATGGCATACTTGATAATGGGTATCTAAGGGCTCTGGGCCCATTAGATCGGCTCGTGCATTCCATTCCGCACTCGTAAGGGCCTCTATACTGCCGAAGCGACGCGTATCGTCGAAAACAAGAAGCGCACCGCTCGAAAACCGGAGCCGAACGGCTGAGTGAGTAGGACGTATCGTGCCACGTGGCGGCCTGGGAAAGGGTAGCAGGCGACCGGTCATGCCAAGGTTCACCTTGATGAGCCAACCCTCGTTGAGCAGCAGAAGCACGTTCTTCCCTCGACGCTCAATTCCGTCGATTCTTCGAAGGCGCACGCGCTTGGAGAAAATCAATTTCGGCTGGCGAAGGACGTCCGTGTGGAGTACCTCGACACGACGTATTGATTCTCCAATGATTGCCGTCCTGAGTCCCCGAACGATCGTCTCAACTTCTGGAAGCTCAGGCACACTCTTACCCGGTGTTTGCCGCGATTCCGGAAGGCGTGAAGACCACTTCTTCCATGGTGCTCCTATCTATGGTCGAGTGTGCTCTCGTGATTGTCATGACTTTTTCTGATCCTGACGAGAGCGTTCACGCCAGCCGATGTCACGCCGGTAAAAGGCTCCCTCGAATTCGATCCTTCCTGCTGCCTCAGCGCTTGCCTTGGCCGCTTGGCCGATGCTGGGCGCTAGTGCTGTGACGGCCAGAACACGTCCCCCGGAAGTTAAGATTCGGCTTTCTCGGCGAGTGGTTCCTGCGTGGAATACTATGCAGTTCTCCGATTCGAGTTGAATCGGAATATTGATTTCCTTGCCCTTTTCGTAGCTGCCGGGGTAACCCCCAGACGCTACGACGGTGGCGACTGCTACATCGGACCGGGCACTTGCTACGCCAGGGGTCAGTTTGCCTCCTTCCGCTACCGTGGCGATGAGATCCAGCAGGGAGTCCTGCATGAGGGGAAGGACCGCTTGGGTTTCGGGATCTCCGAACCGACAATTGAACTCAATCACCTTAAGACCACTCTTCGACTGTATGAGGCCGGCGTAGAGGAGGCCACGAAATGGGGATCCGTCTTCTGCCAACGCGTGTAGCGTAGGTTGAATTACCTTGGAACGTGCTTCTGCCATCAACTCAGGCGTGACAATAGAGACGGGGGCGTAGGCTCCCATGCCGCCCGTGTTGGGTCCCGTATCACCTTCACCAACACGCTTGTGATCCTGAGACGGCTGAAGGATCACTGCGTGTTCACCGTCGGTCACGGCGAAAACGGATAGTTCCTCACCTTCGAGGAATTCTTCGATAACAACCTCTCTGCCAGCCTCACCAAAAATGAAGTCTCCGAGCATTGATCGGACCGCCTTGAGTGCCTCTTCCTCTGTCATGCAGACTACTGCTCCTTTTCCAGCAGCAAGCCCCGATGCCTTAACCACGATCGGTGCACCCTGTCTTAGGATCCACGCCTCGGCGGTGGGAAGATCCGTGAAGGTTCTGTGTTCAGCCGTTGGAATGCCTGCGTTCTGCATGAGTTCTTTAGAGTATGCCTTGCTCGACTCGATACGCGCGGCGTTCGCGTGCGGTCCGAAGATAGGCAAACCGATTTTCTCGAAATGATCCACTATGCCTGCTGCCAACGGTGCCTCGGGTCCGACGACGGTTAGGTCGATCCGGTTCGATGCGGCCCAGCCGGAAAGGGTTTCTACGTCAGTAGCTTCGATCTCCACGTTTTCACAATCGGACGCCATTCCTCCATTGGGATGGGTTGCAAAGAAGGATGCCGCGGGTGCGTCACGACGAAGCTTCCAGAGCAGGGCGTGCTCTCGTCCACCATTTCCCACGATCATGATACGCATATGGCGGAGTGTACGATCGCGACGAAAAAAGGAAAGGGGCGAACGAGCGGGATCTGCCTATCTATACGCTCGGGTTGCTTCTGATTGCTTCCCATAGAGAGTTCGACATTGGAACCCACTGCAGAGGATGTGGAGCCCTAGTTTCCTATACCAGGTTTTCTCTCTCTGCTATCCTAGTACACCCTCTAGATCCTCAATGAGGTCCGTTTCTTCCTCGATTCCCACAGAGAGTCTTACAAGGCCAGGGTTAATCCCCATCGCCAATCGACGGTCCTCAGGTACTGAGGCGTGGGTCATCAGCGCCGGAACGCTTATGAGCGACTCTACACCGCCTAAGCTTTCGGCAAGCGAGAAGATACTGAGTTGTTCGGTGAGTGCTTTGGCTCGCTCGAGGGTTCCAACATCGACTGAGACCATGCCTGTGAACCCATCCATCTGATCAACGGCGAGCGCGTGCTGTGGATGGGACGGAAGGCCTGGATAATAGATTTTCTCGACAGCTGGATGATTCTCCAGGTACCTGGCTACTGCGAGCCCGTTCGAGTTGTGCTGACGCATTCGCACATGAAGAGTCTTGATGCCGCGGAGGGTCAGCCAACAGTCCATTGGTCCCGGAACCGCACCGGACGAGTTACGGATGAAGAGTAACTCCTCTGTCAGCTCAGGATCACGCAGGGCGATCAGACCACCGATGACATCGGAATGACCATTGAGATATTTTGTAGAGGAATGGACCGTAAGGTCAGCGCCAAGCTCCAGCGGGCGTTGGTTAAACGGTGAGGCGAATGTGTTGTCTACCGAAAGCAGAGCACCAGCATCGTGAGTGAGGCTGGCTAGCTTTGGGATATCACAGAGTCGCATCAACGGATTGGTGGGCGTTTCAAGGTGGACGAGTTTCGTTTCGTCCCGGATCGCATTGGCGACTCGAGACGGATCACGTGTGTCCAGGAACGTGAACTGAAGCCCTAGGCGGCTCATGATCTTGCTGAAAAGTCTCGTCGTGCCGCCGTATGTATTTTCCTCACTGATCACATGGTCACCAGCCGAAAGCATTTTCACGATGGCCTCAATCGCTGCTAGACCCGAAGAGAAGGCAACCCCCGAGGATCCGTTCTCAAGAACCGCGATACTTGCTTCGAGCGCTTCCCGTGTTGGGTTGGCAGTTCGACCGTAGTCGTAGCTGCCTTTTTTGGGTTTACCGACTGCCGTCTGAACGTACGTCGCGGTCTGGAATATCGGGGTCATGATAGCCCCAGTCACAGGCTCAGGAGACACACCAGCGTGCACTGCCCGAGTCCCGAAACCGAGTCCTTCGCGAGCCTCTTTGCTCATGTGATGCGTCCTCTGATGAACGGATTTGGTCGGCGCCCAATCTAGCCGGTAGGTCGGGGCTCGCTAGCCGATCGGACAGCTGTATCCGTTGACGTTATCGCGTCAAGCGGGTGAACTTTTCGAACCTATCACAGGGCACTAGCATGCTTGCCCGCTAAGTCTATGTGAGAACTTTAATGCCGATTACCCTACCACCAAATCTGATGCTCAGTGTCTCGGGTGTACGCGGGCGGGTCGGAGATCCGTTGACGCCGGAGCTCATGGCTCAGCTTGCCGCAGCGTTCGGGACATTCATGAGAACCGAAGGTGAGGGCGGTCCGATCTACGTTGGGCGCGATTCGCGTGTCTCTGGCCCAATGTTCAGCCGGGCGGTCATCTCCGGGTTGCAGTCGGTTGGAGCTAAGGTGGTCGACCTCGGGATGGTCCCTACTCCTACACTCTTGTTGGCTGTCAAACAGGCGGAAGCATCTGGTGGGCTTGTGATTACCGCGAGCCATAATCCAGCCGACTGGAATGCACTCAAACTAGTTACGGGTGAAGGGATGTTTCTCGCAAGAGACCAGTCAGAGAGGTTTCGTCACTTCCTTGCCCAGGAAGATCCACAGCGAGTCCCTTGGGATTTCATCGAGCCTGTAATTGAAGATGACGATGCCTGGCAAAGGCACTTAAGGGCGATTTTGGCTCTTCATGAAGTGGATATAGGAGACCTGAGAGGCAGAGGCATCCGAGTCGCGCTTGATTGTGTTAATGGTGCTGGGGGCCCAGCCATGGCGGAATTGCTCTCCGAGCTTGGCTGCACAGTAGAGGCTATCGGCATGAACCCTGACGGGAGATTCCCTCGGGACCCAGAGCCCACCGCTGCCAATCTTACTGAACTCTGCACACTGGTTCGTGACACGGGTGCGGATGTGGGTTTTGCTGTGGACCCGGATGCTGATCGTCTAGCTCTGGTAGATGAGACCGGGCGAGCTATGGGGGAGGATCTCACGCTAGCGTTTGCTGCCGCAGTGGTACTCAGGAGAACCCCTGGTCCCGTCGTTACCAACCTATCGACGAGCCAGGTGCTCAATGATGTGGCTGACGCCTTCTCTGTGCCCCTCACACGTGCCCCTGTTGGTGAAATCAATGTGGCGGAGCAGATGATTGCTGAGAGAGCAGTTGTGGGGGGTGAGGGCAGCAACGGTGGCGTGATCTTGCCCGCACTTCATCATACACGGGACGCTCCTATGGCCGCCGCTTTGATCCTTCAACATCTGGTCGATATCGGGGGTCCTCCTTCTAGTGCTGCCGCACGCTGGCCATCGTACTCCATCGTCAAGGAGAAGATTAGGTTCCCACGAGAGGCACTTGCTGGAGCTTATCAAATGCTAGAGGAGGATCTGAATGGAGCCACACTGGACCACTCGGACGGCTTATGGTTGGCGTGGCGAGATCGCTCAACGTGGCTTCACGTCCGTCCGTCTGGTACGGAACCGATAGTCCGCCTGACCGCAGAAGCTCCAGACGAGGATGGGGCCCGAGCCCTATTAGATCATGCGACAGGGTTGCTAGAAGGGGTGGTGTAAGCGTTCGTGAATGCGACCAGAACTTGACGGAGAACTTACTTCATGTGCGGAATCGTAGGCTATGTCGGCCCCGAAAAGGCCGCACCGATTCTGCTCCAAGGTCTGAAAAGGCTCGAGTACCGGGGATATGATTCGGCCGGACTCGCGCTCCTGAACGGGAGCGGTGTCCAGGTCGTCAAACGGCCCGGTAAACTCACATCGCTCGAGAAAGCAGTCAGCGATGTCCGTCCGTCCGGTAATTGCGGGATTGCACACACTCGCTGGGCAACCCACGGGGCTCCCAATGAACCAAACGCGCATCCCCATACTTCTGGCCAAGGCGATATCGCACTCGTCCACAACGGGATTATCGAGAATGCCAGCGACATTCGAACGCAGCTTTCAGCAATAGGATACGCCTTCATTTCAGAGACGGACACAGAAGCAATCGTCCATCTGATCGATCGTCTCTGGGTGGAAGGAGAACCGCTGGAGGATGCCGTAGCTGCTGCACTCAGGCGGTTGGAAGGGACGTACGGTATTGCTGTAATCTCTTCCCGTGACCCTGGCAAGATTGTGATAGCACGCAACGGCAGTCCTCTACTAATTGGGGCTGGGAAGAACGGTCAGACGTTGGCTAGCTCGGATGCTGCGGCCGTGATCACGATAACTAAGGATGTCGTTTATCTGGACGACGGCGATTACGCGGTTCTTGACACGAATGGATACAGGATCAACAACTTCCACGGTGCCCAAGTGAACCGTTCGGTGCACGCGGTCACGTGGGACATCGAGGTGATTGAGAAAGGCGGCTACGAGCACTTCATGCTCAAGGAGATCTCCGAGCAACCTTCTTCACTTCGTAATGTGATGCGTGGCCGACTACTTGAAGAGGAGGGAGACTCTCGACTCGGTGGGATAGCGGACCACCAGCCTGATCTACGCCGGGTACGACGCGTTGTGATCACGGCTTGTGGGACAAGTTGGCACGCGGCTCTCCTGGGTGAGTACATGATTGAAGAGCTCGCCCGTATACCTGTAGAAGTTGAGTATGCCTCAGAATTTAGGTACCGGAACCCAGTGCTTGAAGAGGGCACTCTTGTGCTTGCTATCAGCCAATCTGGAGAGACTGCCGACACTCTAGCGGCGCTCCGGGAAGCGAAACATCGGGGCATCTCTACGATGGGCGTTGTTAATGTTGTCGGGTCAACGATTGCTCGGGAGACCGACTACGGTATCTATCTGCATGCAGGTCCAGAGATCGGTGTTGCATCAACCAAGACCTTCACAAGCCAACTGGTTGCACTAGCGCTGATCACACTAAATATGGGTCGACGCAGGCACCTCTCGGTTGTGCAGGGTGGAGCGATCGTGCGTGCCCTCCAAGAGCTTCCCGTGCAGGTCGAGGAGGTGCTGAAACTCGACGCTCAGATCCGCGCGTTAGCAGAAGCATATGCGGAGGCGAGAAACTTCCTTTATCTGGGACGTGGATTCCAGTTCCCGGTGGCACTCGAAGGAGCGCTTAAGCTCAAAGAAGTCAGCTACATCCATGCCGAGGGCTACCCAGCCGCAGAGATGAAGCACGGCCCTATTGCGCTCATCGACCAGGACATGCCGGTCGTTGTACTTGCACCGCGAGACGTGGTTTACCAGAAGATCGTTTCGAGCATCGAGGAGGTTAGGGCCCGGCACGGTCGGATCATTGCGGTCGTAACTGATGAAGCTCTTGAGCTTGAGGGTAAGGTGGACCACATCATCCGTGTGCCTCAAACCATCCCCCTCCTACAACCTGTTCTAACCACTGTGCCACTCCAGCTACTCGCCTACCACATGGCGGTGGTCAGAGGTACCGATGTAGACCAACCGAGGAATCTCGCTAAGTCGGTTACTGTGGAGTAACCCGCTAGTGAGAGTTGTCCTCCAGCGCGTGTCTTCAGCAGAGGTCACTGTCGCCAAGCGATCCGTCGGTGTGATCGGCACGGGCCTTGTCCTCCTGGTCGGCTTCCAAGCGAGTGACGGAGAAATAGAAGCAACTTGGATTGCGGATAAAGTCGTTGGACTGCGAGTCTTTCCAGATGACGACGGAAAGATGAACC
>DCAD01000012.1 GCA_002311875.1 Gemmatimonadales bacterium UBA1142
ACTACACCCGGATCGTAGATCAGGGACCAACGATCCGCACAAATAAAGGAGCCGCTGTCGCGGACAGGGGCCGCGACAGCGCTCAACCGGTCAAGGGCATCCCCTCGACGACGATCTCGTCAATAAAGATCCACGCTTCTCCTCCAGTTCCCGCATGCCAATCAGGTAGCTGAGAGTGATTCAGTGCTGTGACCCGGACGTAGCGAGCAGCTACGCCTTTTATCGAGGAGGACAGACGATGGGCCCTGACGCTTGGGTCCGGCTCCACTGAGGTCAAAACCGGCTCCAGGTCCAGCCAGCTCAATCCATTATCCGACACACTGAACTCTACCGAGCGTGGAAGCATGATCCACGCGCTTTGCACCTGTAGACAGTCGAGACTAATCCGGGTCACCTCGACCGAAGTCCTTAGGTCCAGAGTGGCCTGGAAGGCTACACCCTGGACGGCGACCCAGCGTCCGTCCCGGAAATCGCCACTCCCAAGCAACCCGTCTACCAACACGCCAGCGTCAACCGGATAGCTGGGGTGGGAGGGCGTGCTGGTTACAACTACCGCGCCAGCCGCGAGGTGGTCCACGGAGTCCGGCCGCCCTAGGCTCCGCCGCCCTGGAGGCCGAACTTCCGAGCCCGTCCTTCCGGTCAATCGATCTCCCAAAGTGGACCGCGCTACCTCCCCGATCTCGTCGAGCCTATTCACTACATCGGGGTGCTGCTCGGTAACGTCGACGGTCTCTCCAATGTCAAGATCGAGGTCATACAACGCTGTGGGCACGGTAATGAATGCATAGGGCCCGGGATGTCCATCCGCCCCTGGCTCCACACCGACATAGGACCGTGTGCGATGCTCGAAGACCCTTTTCCACCGCCTCTCTCGGACAGCTCTCAGTTCGCCCGTGTAGTAGAACCAAAACTGGGTGCGAGGCTCCGCACCCGATTGTAGTTCCAGAAGCGACAGAATATTCACGCCATCGATTGGGTGCTCAGGAAGTACTGCTCCTGTGATAGCTGCTACCGTTGGCAGGATATCAATCGTCGAGGCCAGCCGATCGCAGATGGATCCTGGTTCGATCCTGCTGGGCCAACGCATGATGGCCGGCACGCGGGGTCCGCCTTCGAGCGCAGTTCCCTTACCCTCACGCAGAGGCCCTGTCGACCCAGCGTGGTTGCCGTAGTTAAGCCAAGGCCCGTTGTCACTCGTGAAGATGACGAGTGTGCTCTCAGCAACGCCATTCCGGTCCAACGCTTCGAGAACCTGTCCGACTGACCAGTCGATTTCTTGGATCACGTCGCCGTACATGCCTTGTTCGCTCGTCCCCCTAAACCTAGGTGAGACGCCAAGGGGCACATGCGGCATCGAGTGCGCTAGGTATAGAAAGAACGGGCCGTTAGCGCTTCGGTCGATGAACTGGACCGCCCGCTCTGTGTAGCGCGTGGTGAGTCGGTCCTGGTCCGTAAGTTCGTCCACGGTCTCAACAACCTCATCCCCGTCGATCAGCGGCAAAGGTGGATATTGACTCTTGCCGCTGATGGGGACGCCGTCGTAGTCCACGGGCCACATATCGTTGGAGTACGGTAGGCCGAAGTACTCGTCGAAACCGTGACTAAGAGGCAGAAACTCGGAGCCGTGTCCAAGGTGCCATTTTCCCACAGCCGCGGTCGCGTAGCCAGAAGCCTTCAGCATCTCAGCAATCGTGACCTCTCCCGAGTGTAGTCCAACCTGGGCATCGGGGTTCAACGCGCCCAAGATTGACACACGGGACGCATAGCAACCGGTGAGTAAGGACGCACGTGAGGCTGAGCAGACACCCTCTGACGCATAGAAGTCCGTGAAGTGCATACCCTCCGATGCCAGCCGATCTAGGTGGGGAGTCGTAAATCCCTTGGCACCGTAGATCCCAACATCCTCGTAGCCCTGATCATCGGTGAAGATCAGGACGACGTTGGTTGGACGGGAAGCAGGCGTGCACGCGCCAGCCCATCGAGACGCGGCAAGGGCTAAGGTGGCCGTGCCAGACCGATGCAGGAACTCACGACGAGACGGTGTCACTCTGCTTAACTCATATCGAGTAATCGATCAGGTCCGCTCATTAAATCTCTAGAGCAATACGTGTTCGCGACTAGCAGCACCCACAGATTGGTCCACCATCAGGAACGAATGAAGTACTAACTTCACGAGCAGAGTCCGGAACAGTTCTAATCGATTGGCTAGCGGCACTCGATGAGCGTTTCCGGCGTGCTTCCCGAGTTGATGCTCCTTGTCCTCGATAACCAGTGAAAATCTGGTATCGATGGTTGTCGATATCGCTATCGATCCGAATCGTCGCGGGCCCTTCAGCCTCAAAACGATCGAACGGCTGGCCGTCGCAAATCACGAAAACCTCTCCAGAATCTGGCAGATTTGTAACACGCCAACTCGTATCTTGGCCCTGTCTATCTGAAGTGGCAGCATAGGTGCCCACATAGAGCGTCCCACTCTCAGGGTCGTTCCAAGCCTGCAACACGCCCATTGAGGGATACTCGATCCCTTCCACAGTAGGAGCTTCAAGCTTGTCCATGTGTGGAGTCTCGAACGCGCGAGTCCAGTCTCCTCCTTGGCCAATCTCAGAGACCATCATCATCGCGCTGCGTTGGCCTCTCGGATACGGTTCATTGAGCCCGAACCACCAGCCAAATTTTTCATCATGATCACCAAAAAACCGGGGTTCATAAGCCCTCTCGGCAGCAGCGCTGAGACGGACAATCGCAGTTTCGTCGCCGAGTTCTCGTGCCATCAGTAGGCCTGCTGATGAGGGCCTCGCTGGAACCCTTGAATTATTCCATCCTGCCGCATTTGCTGAGGCCTCATAAATGAATGAAGCGAGTTCTGGTTCCTGAGGCAGGATAAGGAATGCTGCTTGTAGTCCCGAACTCGGGCCACCGTTCGCCTTATGGTTCACGATCGGATCATACCAACTCGTAAACCACTCCAGTTCACCGGCATCAGAGACACCCATGTAATTATCCTTCACATACTCAAGCCAGTTTTGTACGGCGAGATGCCTATCGGTTCCGTGAAGCTTGTCGTAGAGATAAACACCTAACCCCGCAGCACTGTTACAGAACGGCCAAATCTTGGTGTTCTCACAGTGAGGCCCTTCAGGATGCGCTCTCCACTGCGCTTCCATGAGTTCAACCATCCGGTGGTGATCCCACTCGAAGTCCTGGTCCGCGTACCCAGTCGTAGTGAACGGGCGCTCCCATTTGTCATCTCCCGATACATACCCGTAAATCGAGAGCATGAGGCCGAGCCAACCTCTAAAAAACAGATATCCATCCGCGCCTATTGGATCCTCCTGTAGACCCCAAGGCTCAACACCGTTCGCTGTCCAACCAATCCGGTCGTAATTGCCCCGAAGATCCCTGGGGATGCCTCCCATAAACTGAGGCGGGTAGTTCGCTCGAGCAGGATCCGGACCGATTTGTGTTAACCAGTCCACCGCACCCCAGTAGGTTGTATAACGGCTGGCTAGTTCGTCGACGATTCTTGTATAAGCTTCACGCCAAGCAGGCGTTTGATCCGCCATCATGAGGATCGCATAGGTCGAATACTGCAGATCGAATCTAGGGTAGCTCGTGACACCGGGGACGCTGTACTGGTCCCACCACGGATGGGGGACACCCCACCGACTCCAGTTGTCCCTTGTTGTGGACTTCTCCCAAAGAAATTGCAGCCAACCAAGTGCACGGTCGTTCAATTCAGGGAACGGTGATGGCGGCCGGAGCCCACTAAAGGACCACGGTGCAGCGTGCAGTTCCTCAGGCCGAGAACCGAGCGCTGCCGCACCAGCCGCTAGACCAAGACCTCTGATGAAATCTCGTCGAGTGGGTCCCTGGTTCTTTCGCATTTGGTTTCTCTTACCCCTCGAGTTCGTGCACCCTTAGCACAATCAGCACCACACTCCTTATCCGGCTACTGCCTCAAGAAGGCGTTCCCTTATGCGGGCACGTATACGCTCTAAGCTGGACTGGAAGTCCTGATCCTCAGTGACCCTGTCGAAGACCCCGGAATTCATTACTTCGAACTGGATCGCGTTGTGTGACCATGAAAAAGCACGCTCCAACCAAGCCAATGACTCATCAGCATTACCGATCCATGCATAGAACATGGAAATATCACGATACAAAACCATCTCCTCGTGGTTCTGGGGTTCATTACCTGAACCAAGAGTGTTCTTCAACGAATCGACGACTTGCATAGCTGTGGCCTCATCTCCCCGAGAGTGCTGGCACATTGCCCGAACCCCAGGAAAAGCATCTCCTAAAACATTCAAGCAATCGTCTAGTCGACGAGCAAGCAGGTGCGCGAGAGCTTGGAGGAAACGCGGTACAGTCAAAGTTGGCTCAAGTGCTAGAGCTTGCTGAGCTGCTGTCACAGCAAAGTCATAGCGTCGGGCACCAAGGCCATCTAATGCGGCGCCATTTCTCCGTCCGGGTGCCAGGGGGTCGATATCAATCGCCATCTGAGTCTCTGCAAGACCCTCTTCCTCTTGTCCTTCCCGAATGAGCAGATGGGCATACCAACCGTGGGCATCAGTTGAATTTGGTGAGAGCTCTAACGCCCGCTGAAAGTCGGACGCGACTGTTTCTGCCGGAGCAAAGGATCTCAGGTTCAAACCCGCCCGAGAGAGGTAAGCTTCGGCAGCGTTTTGATCGAGTTCAACCGCACGGTTCGCCATCGCCATACCACGACCATACAGTTCATATCCATCGAGCTCGGGATGCCCATAGATGGTAAACAACCCATAGGTCATCGCGAGCCCAGCATACGCAGGGGCGTAGTTCGGATCTTGAGCGATCGAGCGTTCAAACGACTCGATCGCAGCCAGCATATTTTCCGTAGACCGCCGATGCAGTTGTGACTTACCGATCAGGTAGGCTTCGTAAGCCTCAGGATCTTCAGTTCTAGAAGCCTCATTGATCTCACGGACGCCACCAACTGCAGAAGTGAGGGCCGATGCCACCTGAATCGCGATGTCTTCCTGGAGCGTAAAAAGATCCTGGAGCTGACCATCGTAGGAATCCGCCCACAGATGATCGTCAGTCGCGGCATGGATCAACTGGGCCGTAACCCGAATTTGCTCTCCAAAAAGTTGAACCGATCCCTC
>DCAD01000047.1:0-233 GCA_002311875.1 Gemmatimonadales bacterium UBA1142
GCGAGTGTTGCTATGCGAACAATCGAAACACCTCAAACCCTTCTTTCATGAATGCAGGGATGTATTCTGGCTCGATAATCTTTCCGGGCTGATACCAGATCAGTTGATCGTCGCTTCCCTCTACACAGACCTTGTCTGGGTGGGCAGCGAAGAAGGTAAGGACCGCGTCCGTGAATAGCGCTCGAATCGTTTGTTCGTCCTCTCCTCTAAGCAGATACTTCTTCGAGAACTCA
>DCAD01000047.1:517-928 GCA_002311875.1 Gemmatimonadales bacterium UBA1142
GAACAGATCAAACGCCGACAAGCTCTCACCGATATCCCATTCATCTTCAACTGAGAACTCCATTCCCATCTGCTCAGCGAATTCCTTGAGCTTTTTTGAGCGCTGCTTTTCGTACTGGAACAGCGCGATGATCCCTTTCAGGAGCTTTTTCATGCCCTAATTCTGCTCCCTCACCCCGCAAGACCGCAACGTAGACGGGGCCAGATTAGCATATGCCATAGGTAGGGGGGGCTAAATCTCTAGACCCTGAGAACGTGGAACCGTTGGGTGGTTGTGTGTGTGTAAAACCAAAACTCAAAGGGGGGGTCTAGCCGCTGAAATGGCTCAACCATGCCCCAAACCCAACCCAGTTCAGAACACTTTGTTGGGGGTGAATCCCCACGCACGCCCGCATGCGATAGCGTCCTCACT
>DCAD01000047.1:1071-5728 GCA_002311875.1 Gemmatimonadales bacterium UBA1142
CGAACGCCAGCACCATGAGAACCCTGTTTTCGGGGGTATCGATAATCCGCCCTCCAAGACTGGGTAACTCAGGGTGATAGCAGTGATATCACAATGAGGATTGGGTAGGACAGAAAGGCGAAGTGCGATACCAGGACATATCTCTGTGCTATCAGCGCCTGCATAACGTGATGTATATCACCCCCGACTGACCGAATTGGGGTATTACCCTGTGTAGAATAAGTGCCTGTTGGGCCGATTCACATTTTGCAGAATTTTTTTGGGGCTTGGGACTCCGAAGGCGTTTCAGAAAACGAAATCGCCTGAGCAATCACTCATCTGGACTGTCAGGTAGGTCGGTTATCCAAGAACCAAGAGCACAGGAATCAGGTAGCGGAGCCGCTTCGGGTCAGAAGCGATCCCGATTCCCTATGCCCCCGAAGCGTGTGTTGACGACGTTGTTGAAGATTGAGCCGAATCGGTAGCGGAACCCGAAGCTGAGCCCTGCCTGGTAGTCCGTTTCGAGCTGCGTGCGGCGTAGGAGAACCTCCTCCAGGTCCGCGTCGCCCTTCCGCAAGTTGAGCTGGTCGCGGATGAACTCGAACGAGCCTCCGATCTCGATCGAAAGCCCCTGGGTGATGCGAACGTCGACAGCTCCGCTGAACTGAGCGCTGTAGCGCGAGAGATCGTGCAGATACTGCGACGCGTCGATGCCGACGTCGACATCGCCCCACGGCTGGATGACTCGGTAGCCCACGTTGAGGATCTGCTCCGGAAGCAGCTGCTCGGTCTCGTTGTAGATCGTCGAATCCCGATACTGGATGTGGGATGCACCGACGCGGTAGGCCACAGTGAATTGGCGTCGCGTCGCCTCCTGATACGGATACAAATTCCACTCGATGGCGGGCATCAGACGGTAGCGTAGGTGGACGTTGGCGAACGTCTCCGTCAAGACGTCCCCGTAACCCCCGATCGACCAGTGCGGCGAGATGCTCCGGACGACGTAGCTGGTGAAGCCGTCTCGGTGCGACGAGCTCTCGATGATCTCGTCATCTCGATCAAAGCGGTCGTAGTTGTAGTTGAAGAACGGCCGAAACTGGAGCTTCCAGTCCTCCGTCACGCGGTTGATATACACACCGTAGCGCGTGTCGAAGGCCCGCTGCTGGGACTCGAAATCTGCGCTGCCGTCCCAGTACATCTCGATTGTCCAATTGTCCCATGGATCGTCTTCGGGCTGCGTCTGCTGGCTTGCGTCCTCCTCCGAAGGAGCGACGTCGACCCGCAGTCGGTCCCGCATCGACGTTTGCATCAGGTACGGCACGAGGGTCGCTCGGAGCGTGCGGAGGAATCCATCTCGTGCCTCGGCCTCCGTCGCGTCCACGTTGATGGTGTGAAGCGTCGAGAAGTCCATCCCCTGGAACGGACCCAGGCCGATGAGGTCGAACGTCTGCGCCTCGCCGCCCGCGCCCGTGTCCTCTCGGGTCACGAGGATGTGGACACCGGCGACCTCGCGGTCGCGGACGTGGTCCACATAGGTAAGCTCTTGTCGGACGAAGGCTTCGTCGCAGAAATCGCAGTCCAGGAAGATGGCAAGCCGTGCGGGCGTTTCCGTCTCGACGTCCTGCGACGACGCCGGTTGGGTGGACGCTCCGAGCACCACAAGGACAGCAAGCCAGGCGACCGTTGCGGGAGACCGTTTGAGATTCGTGCACCTCTTCGACTTGGGTGTTGCGGAGAATCGAGGCATGCGTGATCTGGGCAGGGGGGTCGGGGCCGCCCGTCGGCGCGTCGGCGTGCAACAGCACGTTCGCAGTGTAACCCGCGTTAAAATGACACGCTGCGATCTAGGCTGTCAAAGCTGGGCACCCCTACCCACTCATTTTTTGGGCAGAAATTTTTTGGGGCTTTGGAGTCCCAAGCGCAAAACTGTGTTGTATTAGTTGTGGCGCGGCGGCGGTGAAATAGGGGGGTGTACCCCACGGGGGTCGATCATAGCGGGGAATCGATGTGTGTCGTCTGGGCCTAGTGCCACCCCCTTGGTGACCACGAAGGGGGGGTATCCGCAATTTTGTTAAGGCCTCCGATTAGCCCAAAAAGTAGCCCTGATGTTTGCTTGACGTTTGCTCGACAGGGGTCCCCAACGCCAGTAAGAAAACCCCGCAAGCGTGTAAGTGCTTGCAGAGCTTAATCTTCCTGAAGTGGAGCCAGGCGGAATCGAACCGCCGACCTCCTGCTTGCAAAGCAGGCGCTCTCCCAACTGAGCTATGGCCCCAGGGATGCTGATTGCCCCTTAACTCCAGTCGTTTTGTGCATCGGTTTGGATGTGACCAGGACCAAGCGGGTAAGTTCGCGGCGCTTCTTACCTCGCCTCCCGCAGTTCTCTAGCCTCAAGAACAGCCCTCAAGATACCGGCGTCATCAGCCCGTTGGTAGATATCCTGGACGACCGAGTGATGCATATGATGGCGTTTCTGCGAAACCGCTACTAATCAGGGGTTTCCTGCTCTGGAAGCAAGAAGGTCCCGTCTTCGTCCACAATCAGAGTCCCAATGCTCACCTTCGTCTTGCGCGATGGGTTGGTCAAACTGGCCAGTAAACTCTCTTGAGCGGCAAGAGACCACGCCCACTCGTATCAAAACCCTCATAGTGTTCCACGACCAGGGTTGCGAGTTCATCGAGATCTACAAGAGTTACCGGGACATTGGCTCGTTCTGCCTCATACTTCTCCTCGCGGTGACGTACCTACGCCGATCTGTCAGACTATCATTCGTGAGAAGCACCTGCGCGATGTCACGCCCGAGTTCCTCGAAGACTTCGGTCCACTGACGCATGACCTTGGTCTGGCCCACCGCCGCTGCCGCCAGGCGCTCCTCCACCCTAAAAGGAGCTGACTCGTGACCCAGTGTAGCGAAGCCCGCGGTGACCGCCCCACTCGTCACGATGACCATCTCAATGTCCGGGGCGTCTATAACCACTCGTGCTATCGCTGGAAATCCTTCCGGACGCAGCCTGCCTCCGCTATCAGTTAGGATCCGGCTACCAATCTTGAGCACGACCCGCTGTAAAGGCCGCTCACGCTCCGCCGTAGCCAACCCAGCGGCTTCCTTCGGCATAACATGCATTACAGAATAATTATTATTCGATCTTGTGCAGCACAACCTCTTGGATCACTCCGCGATTGAGTCGAACACGGACTCACGGGGACTCGACCACTTCGGTGTGCGCCCTGTACATTCGCGGTTCATCCCCGGAACAACCGCAAGACCTCAGGAGGTTCTAGTGCGCACCCCCAGAAACCTTTTTCTAGCACCTCTCCTCTCAGTCCTGACGATTACCCTACAGGGGCTGGAAGCGCAGCAGATTCCGTCTCCCGAAGAACACTTTGGGTTTGTGATCGGCACCGACAAGGAACTTGCGCGCTGGGATGGTATCCTTGAGTACTTCACTCTCGTAGCTGACCGGTCAGATCGCATTCAGGTCGATACCGCGGGCCCGACGACGCTCGGCAACCCTTTTGTCTCAATTACAATCAGCTCACCTGCTAACCTTGCCCGGCTGGATGAGATCCGTGATGCGTCTAAACACATTGCTGACGGAAGAATCACGAGGGAAGAGGCCGAAAGGATCGCTGCCACGACCCCAGCCACGGTGTTCATCAACCACAACATCCATTCGACCGAGATCGGCTCATCACAGACCAGCATTGAGTTGGTATACCGACTCGCCAGCGCGGAAGATGAGGTAACACGTGAGATTCTGGACAACGTGGTCACAGTGCTCGTGCCTTCCGCGAATCCGGACGGCCAGATTTTGGTTACCGACTGGTACAAGCGCAATGTCGGCACCGACTATGAGCGGGCCCGTATGCCATGGCTTTACCACCACTACGCGGGCCACGACGACAACCGGGACTTCTTCCAGGCCAACCTTATAGAAACTCGGTACTGGATGAAAATGATGTACCACACGGCATACCCGCAGATCTATCTCGACCAGCACCAGATGGGCAGAAGCGGGCCTAGAATCTTCGTGCCCCCCTACCCCGATCCTATGAACCCGGACATCCATCCACTGCAATGGCAGCAGCTTCGCTTCATGGGCGGAGGGATGGTCGCGGACCTACAAGCAGCTGGTAAACAAGGGGTCGTCACGGGTTCGATGTACCGCATATGGGGACAGGAAGGCGCGCTCACGGGCCGATACCACAATATCGTCGGGATTCTTACGGAGACGGCGAGTGCGCGCATCGCGAGCCCCGACACCGTGGCTCTCGAAGCGCTCGAGCGAGGTGCTGCACCAGGCCGCGGTCTCAGCGAATATGGGTTCCAAATCGCGTTCGTCGATCCCTGGAGGGGAGGGGAGTGGACGCTCGGCGACATCGTTGACTATCAGATGATCGCAGCTGGTAGCGTACTAGAGCAGACGGCCAAGTTCAGCCAGCACTATATCATGGGCCGGTGGCAGATGGGATCCGAGACGATCACGAAAGCTGAGATGGAAGGACCGCGCGCGTACGTGATCTCGCGGGATCAGATCGATCCAATCGCTGCGGCTGAGATGGTAGACAAACTCATCTTACAGGGTGTTGAGGTTCACGAATCGGTCGAGGCCTTTGAGGCGATCGCGGAGCAAGACCTCTGGGCATCGCCCAACGGGGGCACGCTCGAAAATGACGCTGC
>DCAD01000047.1:5887-8349 GCA_002311875.1 Gemmatimonadales bacterium UBA1142
ACGACGAGGACGAAGGCAGCGAACATGAGGGAGAGCTCCGAACTTTCCCTGCAGGTTCCTGGATTGTATACGGAGCACAGCCGGGGCGTGCCGCGGTGCTTGACCTACTGGAGCCACGCCGTCGTCAGGTTCAGCATGAGTGGCCGGGCGGTCCGTTCATGCGCTCCTACGACGGGGCTGCGTACACCATGCCTATGCAGATGGGTATTGAGATAGCCCGTATAGACAACGCCTTCGAGGTCGATACAAGACTAGCAACGGCAGCGAGAATTCTTGGTCCACCGGTACCCACAGCGACTGATTGGTATGCGTTTAGTGCTGAAGTCACTCGTAGTTATCAGGCGGTGAACCGCCTGCTCGAGGCAGGGCTCTCGGTCTTCAAGGCCGCCTCGGATGATGGGCCTATCTTCATCGTGACTGCCTCCGATCCCCAATCCAGAGCAGTTCTGACAGAGATCTCGAACCAGATTGGCGTCACCGTTGTCGCAGACCCACCGGCTGTTTCCATGTCCGTGCAGCAGCAGGCTGCACGTATCGGTGTCTACCAAGGGTGGGCTGGTTCAATGGATGAAGGATGGACGCGCCTCGTGCTTGAAAACTTCGACTACGCGTACGAGACACTCATGAACCATGACGTCCGAGAGAAGGGCCTTTCCGAGCGGCTAGACGTTATCATCATTCCTGCAGAGATCCCCCTGAACCGACTTATCGAGGGCGCAAGCGACGAGGATGCCCCACCCGGTTATAGAGGCGGAATAGGGGAGGAAGGTGTCGAGAATCTGAAGGCTTTCGTGCGCGGTGGTGGAACGCTTGTGACATTCGAGGGTGCGGACGCGTTGGTAATCGAGCACTTCGGCGTTCCCGTGCGCAACGCGTTACAAGGCATCAGTGGATCGGACCTTTTCCTGCCCGCATCCCTCCTACGTATGGAGCTCGACGAGGATCATCCACTTACGCTCGGAAGTCCCAACGAAGTTGCGGCTAAGTGGGCCGGTGGGCGCGCGTACGAACCAACCGATTTCGGTGGCGACGCCGGCCGGGTTCGGGCCGTGGGCACCTGGGCTGAAGACCCTGACCGACTCTTGATGAGTGGCGTAATCGTCGGAGCCGAGCACCTCGCCGGAAAAGGCGCAATCTTGGATGTGGAGTACGGGAACGGACGCATTTTGATGTACGGATTTAGGGTCCAGCACCGCGGCCAAACCCATGGTACTTACAAGCTCTTATTTAACGCTCTGTTGAAGAACAACCCGAGGCCAGCGACCGAGGACCGGTAAGCACTCAGAACCGGAAAGATCCATGGAGACGGCGCCAACCAGTCTACTCACGGACCCGATGGCTGTCTTCGGGTTCTTGGCCCTGATCGTCGCGCTAATCTTTTGGGTCTCCGAACTACCCCGTTTCAAGAGAATCTTCGAAGTCATTCCGCCGGTTATCTACGTCTACTTCATACCCATGTTTACGACGAGCACGGGCATCACACCGTCCTCTTCGCCCCTATACGACTGGACAGTACCCTACCTCCTGCTCTTCGCGCTTCTGCTGCTCATGATCTCTGTAGATGTGAGCAGCATCATAAAGCTTGGCCCAACAGCCTTGTTCATGGTCACTGCGGGCGCGGTTGGCATCGTCATAGGGGGTCCAATCTCACTGCTACTCTTCCAGAACCTACTGCCAGCCGACGCGTGGACCGGATTTGCAGCTCTTTCGGGGAGCTGGATCGGAGGAACTGCAAACATGGTAGCTATTGCAGAGAGTGTGGGGACACCTGAATCGGCTTACGGCCCAGTAATCGTCGTTGACACGGTCGTAGGCTATGGCTGGATGGGCGTGCTCATCGCGCTTGCTGGCTATCAGGCCGTATTTGACAAGCGGACAAACGCTAATACTGCCGTAATCGAGGAGACGAATATCCGGCTCGCGAAAATGGACCGCCAACGCCATCCGACCACGCTTCGCGACGCAATCATGATGATTGGTTTCGGGATGGCTGGAGCCGTGATGTCGCTCGAAGTAGGGCAGCTACTGCCTGTGCTTGGTGACCCCACTATCATCAGCACGACGACCTGGGCGATCCTCATCGTGGTCACGGGTGGACTAATACTGTCCTTCACTCCACTGAGAGAACTTGAAAAGGTGGGTGCTTCCGGGCTTGGCTACACAGCTCTCTATCTCCTCCTCGCCGGAATCGGTGCCCAGGCTGACATTAGGGCGGTGGTTAATGCACCTGTCTATCTACTAGCGGGAGCAGTCTGGATCGCGATTCATGTGGGTGTCTTGTTCTTGGCGGCGCGGATCGTGAAGGCGCCACTGTTCTTCATCGCGACGGGTAGCATGGCGAACATCGGCGGGGCTGCAACTGCTCCTGTCGTCGCGGGGGTATACCACCCAGCAATGGCACCAGTTGGTCTATTGATGGCAATAGCAGGCTACATCTTGGGCATCTATGGAGCTATCGCGTG
>DCAD01000047.1:8421-65481 GCA_002311875.1 Gemmatimonadales bacterium UBA1142
GTACCACACCGGACCCTACCCAGGCCAACAAAGAAGTTGCTTCTGGCGGTGATTTCGTGTGTGATCGCTGCTCCGATCTCCGCACAATCCGGGGGCGACGTAGCACGCTCCTACCGGGAAGTACACGAGGTTGAAATCCTTAAAGACTTCGCGGAGCTGCTAAGCTATCCGAACAGCGCCCGAGACCTTGACGATATCACTCGGGCAGCGGAGTACATCAGGGACGAACTCCTCGAGGTTGGCGTTGATTCGGAACTCCTTCAACTCGAAGGCGTGCCACCGATCGTCTACGGGGAACTGAACGTCCCGGGGGCGACCCGAACGCTCGGGATCTACGTGCACTATGACGGCCAGCCGGTTGACCCATCTAACTGGACCCATCCACCCTTCGAGCCGACACTCTACACGGCCCCAATCCCCCAGGGGGGAAGGGAGCTGCCGATGCCGGATCCAGGTGACTCGATCGATCCCGCCTGGCGACTCTACGCGCGATCTGCAGGAGACGACAAAGCGCCAATTGCTGCGCTACTCCCCGTATTAAGAGCGTTCCGGGAGAGTGGGACTCAATCTACATCAAACCTGATTTTATTCTTCGATGGCGAGGAAGAGGCAGGATCCAGGAACCTCCCTCGCTACATGGAGACGTTCAAAGAACGCCTCGACCCGATCGATATCTGGCTCTTCTTTGACGGACCCGCGCACCCAAGCGGGCGGCCACAGATTACGTTCGGGGTGCGCGGCTCGATGGGCATGGAGGTCACCGTTTACGGAGCTACCCGCAATCTCCACTCGGGCCACTACGGAAATTGGGCACCTGACACAGGTGTGATCCTGTCCCGGCTCCTGGTCTCGATGAAGGATGAAACAGGACGAGTACTGGTAGACGGCTGGTATGACACAGCTGACCTAATTGGTGACGAAGAGCGTGCTGCGTTGGCAGCGATGCCTGCCTGGGACAACCAACTGAAGCGCGAACTCGGCATCGTTCGGTCGGAAGGCGAGCCCGAATCCCTGCCCCAGCGACTGATGGTCCCAGCGCTCAATATTCGCGGTATCACAAGTGGAAATACAGGTGCCCTTGCCCGTAATGTGATCCCGAATACCGCAGTTGCTGCACTCGGTATTCGCCTCGTGAAAGGCAACGAACCAGAGCACCTCAGGCAATTGATCATCGACCACATCCAACGGGAGGGCTTCCACGTCATCTCGGAAGACCCGGATATGGAGACACGCCTCCGTTATCCGTTGATCGCCAAAGTCACCGGCGGTGGCGGCTCTCGAGCCGCGCGAACTTCGATGTCGAATCCGTTCGCCCAGAGTGTGATGGCGGCGGCAAGCGTGGCCGCTGATCGGGCCTTCGGGCAGGGCTCGCTAGTCGTGGCACCAGGGATGGGGGGGACGCTTCCAATCACGCCTTTTACCGAGATACTACAAAAGCCAGCGATCATCGTCCCGGTCGCGAACCACGACAACAATCAACACGCTCCGGACGAGAATCTACGTATCGCAAACCTGTGGTACGCGATCGACCTCTACGCCCAGTTGTTGACTATGCCCGCGACGATCTTCTAGCTCTGAAGAGAGGGCTGGCACGCTGCTCAAAGGCAACCGATATTGACAACTTAACTTTGCCTCACACCCAGGAGATAAACGCAGATGCGCAAATTGATCGCGCTTGGTCTTCTCGCGGGAGTGATCGCGATGGGTGCGCCGGCCGAAGCCAGCGCTCAGGACTCGGGTTTCCTCGCCGTTGGCGAAATGGCCCCGGATTTCACGCTCCTTGGAGCAACCCGCTACGGGTTGCTCCAAGAGCCAATCCGTCTGAGCGACTATCGAGGTGAAACGGTGGTCCTCGCGTTCTTCTTCCGTGTCAGGACGCCTGGCTGAACAGTTCAAATGACAGCGTACCGTGATCAGTACGCAAGCCTGTTCAACGAAGGACAAAACGTCGTCCTTATCGGCATTTCCAACGACTCACAGGGTGAACTCGGTTCCTGGCTGAAGGATATGGACTTCCCGTTCCTGTTCGGCAGCGATGCCTCTAACGACGGAGGTACTTACGCCGCGTTTGGCGGCGGTCTGCGCTCAAACAACATGGTGGACAGCCGAGCTGTAATCGTGGTCGGGCCGGACGGCCGGATCGCGGAGACGATCGAGAGCTTCAACCAGAACGATCCGATGGCCTACGAACATCTCGCGGAGGTCATCGACCGGGTCACACCGGAACCGGTAGGGAACTAGACCCCTACCGTCGCATCAAAGAAGAAGGGCCCGGCACGGAAGCCAACCGTTTCGGGCTCTTCTTCTCACCTTACCGTCACTGGGTCTCTCGGCGTCAGCGCCTCAGTAGCTCCTCGGCTGCCCCAACTAGGTCCTGAGAAGTGCCCACGCCGGTGTAGGCGACGTTTCCGTCACCGTCGAGCATAACAACAATCGACGTCGTCTGAGCGTTATACGCTCGGACAGCTGCTCCACGCGCGTCATACAAATACGGGTACCCAGGATCATGATCTTCGATGTGCCGCTTCACTCGTCGCAAGCTCTGGGCGACACCAACGGCAACTACGACGACATTCATCTGTTCACCGTGCTCTGCCTGGATACGGTCGAGTTGTGGCTGGAGCGCCTCGCACTGCTCGCACCATGCGGCCCAGAACTCGATGAGAGCCGGCTTTCCCCTGACGTAGTCGATCAGGTCGACGGAGTTGCCCTCCAAATCTTGGAGGGCCGCGCTAGGGGCAACGCTCCCGAGGGGGAGCGATACGGAACCTTCTCCCGCAGCCTGCGCAAAGAGTGGTCCCGGCACAGTGAAGGCCGCAATGATCGCCAGCCTGTGTACGAAGGCACTCGCTCTCATCATTTCTCCTAGAGGTTGTAGCCGGCCAGCACGAAATAATACTCGGCCATCCCGATCATGATGACAGCGGCGGCGCGTTTTATCCACACCATCCACTCTCCCGAACTAGGAAGAACGGCCAAGATTCCAGAAAATAAACCAACCGCAATCAGGAGCGTGGTCATGCCGAATGAGAACACGAACAGGTATACGAAGCCCATGAGTCCTGAGCCAGTCGCCGCCACCCAGGTGAGCACGACTGCGAACGCCGGGGCTCCACAGGGGGCAGCTACGACACCGGACATTGCTCCCATGATGAAGACCGCCCCATAGGACCCCCCCTCGCTCCGGCTAGCCTGTTCAAGCAACTTTCTCGGCACTGGCACCGGTATCACGTCGAGCATCGCCAGAGCGAAAATCACTAGCAGGTTACCTATTGCGAGGCGGGCCCAGGGGCTGGCGCTGACAGTACCGAAGAGTTGCCCGGTAACCCCAGCGATCGCCCCGAGTATTGCGTACAGCATCGCAAGACCAACAGCGTACGCGAAAGTAAGGCCTACCGTTCGACCCTTTGATTGATCCTCCCTCGCAGTCCCAGCGATCACTGCAGAAGTGATCGGTATCATGGGGTAAACGCAGGGGGTCAGGCTCGTGAGGACTCCGGCGAGAAACATCGCTCCGATCGCTAGGAGCGGACTCTGTGCGAGGGCCTCAGTGAGGCCACCAGGAGGCTCGAGCTGAAGAAGTAGGTATAGGGTCACGTACAAACGGTAGGGCTGAAGTCGCACCAGGTCCAACCCCCAGCACAAAGCGCAGGAGAGATCACGTGTGGACTTTCCGCTGCGTGCCGAGAGGCCGTCCCCCGTCCACGGGAATGACCGCGCCCGTCGTCATGCCCAGTGACGTCGCAACAGCAAGCACCGCGTGTGCGACGTCGTTGACACCTACCAGCTGCCCCAAGGGGGTATCGGCAATCATCTGCTGACGCACCTCAGGTGACCACGCCCGAGTGAACTCAGTGTCCACAAGCCCGGGAGCCACAGATATCACCCGGATATCGGGTGCCAACGCTCTGGCGAGGGACATGGTCATGTTATCCATCGCTGCCTTAGAAGCGCAGTATGCTACGTTGCTACCATTCGCCATCCGCGCGGCAAGCGAAGAGATGTTAACTACAAGACCTCCCCCGTCTTTTACTAAAAGTGACCGGAATGCGCGAACCGCCGCAAATGCACCGCGCACATTCGTGCGCATGACCAGATCGAAGAGTTCATCATCTAGTGCGTCGAGATCACGGTGCGGTACCACCTTTGAAGTACCCGCATTATTAACGAGCACATCTAAGCGGCCCTCAGTCTGTGCTACCGAAACTGCTGCTACCCCAAGCGCATCTGAGTCGACTACTGATGCCTGGATGACACGGTGCCCTTCACCGACAAGACCCTGCAGTGTCTCTTCGGCGCCCGTCGCACTATCGCGGTGCGTGACTACGACCCGAGCACCTGCATCTGAGAGTACCCGTGCAGTCGCGCGACCAATCCCACGACTCGCGCCAGTAACTAAGGCCACCTTGCCCGCGAGCTTTCCCATCGTCTCCCCTCCTCTGATTATCCCGCAACAAACACTCGACGAATCAGATTTCTCATGCGGCCAACCTGGCACACGCAGACCCCGAGAGCCACGTTGCTGCCTCCAACCACTGAACCGTAAGTGCGATGCAAAAGGACACCGCGTTCCAGATGGCAGCCTCAAACATCCGATTCGGCCGTGGGATTACGCACGAGCTTGGGATGGATTTGGCGGCGATGGAGGTGCGCCACACCATGGTTGTGATCGACCCCGCCGTCGTATCTCTGCCAGCTGGAGAAACTGTGCTGGCGTCGCTGGAAAAGAACGGAATCCACTGCCAGGTTTTCGACGCCGTCGCCGTTGAGCCTACGGACTCCAGTTTCAGAGCTGCAGCTGAGTTTGCAGTCTCTGGGGATTTCGACTCAGTCGTTGCAGTCGGTGGTGGGAGCACGATTGATACGGCAAAAGCAGCTAATCTGTACTCGACCTACCCCGCAGACTTCTTCGACTACGTCAATGCCCCGATCGGAAAGGGCTTACCCGTCCCTGGCCCCTTGAAGCCACTTATCGCAGTGCCGACAACCGCGGGTACGGGGAGCGAGACAACCGGTGTCGCAATCTTCGACTACGTGGAAAAGCACGCTAAAACTGGAATCGCGCACCGTCACCTTAAGCCCACCCTAGGTATCGTTGACCCCGACAATACTGTATCGCTTCCTCCAGCCGTGGCAGCATCGAGCGGCCTCGACGTCTTGAGCCACGCACTCGAGTCGTACACCGCGATGCCATTTAATGAACGGCCGATGCCTCCGAGACCCCTTGAGAGACCCGCTTACCAAGGATCCAATCCGATCAGCGATATCTGGGCGCTGACTGCACTGGAACTGATGGCAGAATTCCTGCCACAGGCAGTTGCCGATACGAGCAACGTCGAAGCCCGGGAGCAGATGCTACTAGCTGCAGCGCTAGCGGGGATTGGGTTCGGAAACGCGGGCGTGCACCTCCCGCACGGCATGTCCTACCCAGTAGCAGGAATGGTAGGAGACTACATGCCACCTGGCTACAATGTTGATCATCCCATGGTTCCCCACGGGATCTCAGTGATCCTGAATACGCCGGCTGTTATCCGCTTCACTGCTCCTGCGGCACCTGAGAGACATCTCCGGGCTGCTGCGGCCCTCGGCGCGGACATATCGAGAGCATCGGCTGAGAACGCAGGGGAAGTACTCGCGGATCGTGTGATTCATTTCATGCGCCTGCTGGATGTACCAAACGGACTTAGTGCAGTCGGCTACACAACTGAGGACATTCCGGGACTCGTCCAAGGCACCTTGCCCCAGCACCGGGTCACCAAGCTTTCGCCGAAGCCCGCGGATGAATCCGATCTGACGTCGCTGTTTGAGGCGTCAATGATGATCTGGTGAAGAACCGCTCACAACTTCGTCGGGTTAATCCATATCAGTTGATAATCCTGATGCTGGTGGCTTTCACTGGGTGCGGTGAAACCGCTCCACCAGCCATTACGGTCGGGGCGGTATCGTTCGCAGAAGACGAACTTCTAGGACTTTCTCCCGCCCGCCGTGTGACCCTTGCGCAGCTCACTGCGCTAGCACTCGCAGTGGCTGACTCCAGCACAGATCAGCTAGGTGAGCCGCTCCTCGAAAAATGGGAGAACGACCGGTTACTCGACATTTTCGCTGCTGAGTTAACCCTCCAGAAGAACGGTGTTGATGACGCAGTGTTGAAGGCGCAGTACCTGACCGACCCAGAATGGGAGCTCACGGTGCGCCACATCCTGTTTTTTAGTGAACGCTGGCGCGATCCCTTACACCGCACAGCAGCACGGGCTAAGGCAGCGAGGGCGATGGAGTTGCTCAATGAGGGAGCCGATTTTGCCGAGACCGCCATGCAGCTCTCAGAGGAACCCGGGGCGGAAGGTCGTCAGGGACTTCTCACTCCGGGGAGGGAGGGGTTTTGGGTTCCCGAGTTCTGGGACGCTGCTCTCGCGCTTCAACCCGGTGAGATCAGTCCCGTCACAGAGACACAGTATGGCTACCACATCCTCCGCTTGGAAGACCGTGAAATGGTACCCTTCCATGAGGCACGTACCGTCTTTTCCCGCGCTGTTGCAAACCGGATCGAGGACCCTAGGGTCACCTTGGAAACTTGGCTCGATGACAATGCCGGTGAAACTGAAGGTACTCGGCACTCCAAAGCACTCACCGAATCCGTTCGCCTCGAACTCAAGGTTCCGGCAGGGGAGATCACCGACCTCGCTCGTGTTTGGGATGAGATCACCTACCGTTGGTCTAATGCCCTGGGATTCCGCTATGGCCTCGGCACCTCCGAAATCGCGGACGCCGCTCTTGGTGCTCTCGCAAACTCCTCTCAGAATGCTACGATTGCACGCAATGAACTGGCCGAACACGATGCCATGCTGAGAGCCCGATACGAGTTCATTTTGGCGTCGCCACAAGGCTAGTGGAAGGAACCAACCAACCACCACAGTAGGGTGATCAAGAGACATCTCAAGATATGAGCCGTTCAAGTTGTGGCACCCAATGAAACGGAAAATCGTCCGAAAACTCCGGTTCTTATCTGGATTTGCCGTGTTTTTTGCAGGCCTTTGGTTCCTGTGGGACAGCCCTCTGGTCTATCCCCTGAAAATCTTCGTCGTGCTGCTCCATGAAATCAGTCACGGTATCGCAGCATTAGCGACGGGAGGATCGATCGACAGGATCACATTGGACGCACAACAGGGCGGAGCATGTTACTGCGCTGGAGGCAACCCGTTTATGACCCTCTCGGCTGGCTATCTCGGGAGCCTTCTTTGGGGTGGTTTGATGTTCTCACTCGCACGAGCTAAGCGGATGAACACCAGGTGGATAAACAGTTTCATTGGGATGGCGGTGATTGTACTAAGCCTGCTCTACATTCGGAGCGGCTTCGGCCTCATCTTCGGGATCTTGTTCGGTGCCTCACTACTCTTCGTGGCGCAGAAAACTGGACCAGGAGTGAACCGGGGAGCGCTGTTCACACTCGGACTTACTAGCACTCTCTACGCGATCCTCGACATCAAGAGCGATGTGCTCGACCGGCCAGAAGCAGTATCAGACGCTCGTATGCTCGCTGATCTCACCGGCATACCAACCCCAGTATGGGGCATCATCTGGACCTCTATCGCAATCATCTTCAGTCTCTGGTTACTTCATCGGGCCTATGAAGAAGCATGAATAGGTGTTGGCAGAGACCGATCTACCCAAACTACAGAGGTCGTAAACACTGTTCTGGTAGAGGCATACAATATGCCGTAGGATATGTAGGAATACCCCAATTAGTAGTGGTTTTCAGCATCCTTGCTATCGGGATTCTCGATGAGTATGATGCCCGGGATTGGAATAGTTAATTTGATTTAACTCTCGCCCGAAATCTTACCCGAAAAAGGAGGTGATCCCTTGTCTAGTCCGAGTACATTGTCCAGCCTGGCACGGGCAAGCGATCGCCGGAGTGGCTCCTAAAAGCCGAACCGACTTGAACTAAATCGCTGTTTGCGCCGTATCCCGGCATCGCACCGGGCTGCGACAATTAGACGCCACCGGCTTAGAACTTCCGGTGGCGTCTTTTTTTATCCAAACCACTGCGGGGTGTTGCCAGGCTTCCACTTGATGTTGCAACCTAGGCTCGGAATCTGTGTTTCCGCAGGAGGAACTCCCGCGAGGACAGCGTCACTAGCATCACGTAGGTCAGCACCCGTAACTAGCGTCTCAAGAGAAGGCCTACTCCTATCAAATTGGCCTCGGTAAGCAAGCCTGAGATCGGTATCAAACAAGAAAAAATCCGGGGTGCAGGCAGCCTTGTAAGACTTGGCGACCTCCTGTGACTCGTCCACAAGGTACGGGAACGTGTACCCCCGCTGGTCCGCCTCAGCGATCATTTGCTGGGGAGCATCCTCTGGATGGGTCTCCACATCATTTGAGTTGATCCCAACTATCGCGAGTCCTCTCTCTTGATATTCCACCGCAAAGGAAGTGAACCCCTCGGCAATGTGCTTCACGAACGGGCAGTGATTGCAAAGGAAGAGCACAAGCAGTCCCTGTGCACCAGAAAAATCATCTCGACAGACTATTCGACCAGTTACCGGATCTGGAAGTGAGAAGTTTGGAGCTTCGGTGCCGATCGCCAACATTGTGGATGCGGTCTTAACCATAGACATGCTCCTAAGCTGGAAGCGGTTCGTATCGCCGATCCGGGGGCATACCTCTATTGACCCCCAAGCCAATTATTGGTGCCGGAGTCAGTCTTCCAATTGCTGGGGGAGAGTCGACACAGCTAAGACCTTGTAAAGTCGTTCGCCAGTTGGAAGCTGGACGGTCACGTCCTCCCCCTCTTTCGCTCCCAGAAGTCCCCTACCGATCGGTGACTCGAGGGATACCTGACCCGCATCAAGATCGATAAAGTCCCCTGCCGTGATCGTAAAGGTAAAGTCTTCCCCCAACTCCACATCGTAGATATTCACACGTGAGCCGAAGCCAACTCTATCGTATGCCAGGTCACTGAGGTCGATCTTCGACAACTCGATCATCCGTGTCGTGAGATGGCCAAGGCGAGCTTCGACAAAGGCCTGGCGTTCTTTAGCCGCCTTGAATTCTGCGTTCTCACGGAGGTCACCGTGTTCCATTGCAACCTTGATGTGCGCTGGAAGTTCGACGTTCAATTCGTGCATCAGGCTCGAGATTTCTTCCTCAATCTTAGTCTGAATTTCGTCAAGCATTGGTCGCTCTCTTCGGTCATAGAGCGCCGGATCTGATCCGGCGTTGAGGCTCCTGGCCAGCTATTTTCTCGGGTCGGCGTCAGCCAAAGCTTGTCGGCGGCGCTCTTCCCTGTCGGCTTCAACCGCGCCGAGAATCTCGGGGTACTTCAGGCCAAGAATCTGCCCCGCTAAAATCGCTGCGTTCACCGCTCCAGCTTTACCGATTGCCAGGGTGCCGACCGGCACTCCGCGCGGCATTTGCACCGTGGAAAGAAGTGAATCCAACCCATCCAGCGACCAGCCCACCATCGGTACTCCCAATACAGGGAGTGTCGTCTTGGAGGCAAGAACACCAGCTAGATGAGCAGCACCGCCCGCAGCTGCGATAATAACCTCAACTCCTCGCCCCTTGGCTGTTGACGCATACTCGGAAACCACATCGGGAGTGCGGTGTGCCGACATCACCTTAACTTCGCATGGGATCTCCATACCCTCGAGGGCAGAAACCGTGTGCGACATGGTGGGCCAATCGGACTTGGAGCCCATTATGACACCAACAAGTGGCTCCGACATCATGCTTACTCTCGTTCGGGAGTAGTGTGAAGTGAGCGCGAGAGGAAGCGGGCACGTTGCATAGAGGACCGGCAAGGGTCAAGTCCCCTCTCCACTCCATGGGTCAGTGTCCTGACTAGCTCGCTCTAGTCGCAGACTGCTACGAGATGGTACGCTTTCTTGCCCTTCCGAAGTAGTAGGTAGCGCCCCTCAATCGTATCGTCTATCGATAAGACTCGAGAAATGTCCTGGACACGCTCTCCATTCAGGTACATGCCTCCGCCCTCAATAACCCGGCGAGCATTACCTTTAGAAGAGGCCACACCCGACTCGGCCAAGATATCTACGAGTTGCAAGCCATCCCCTCCTAAGCGGGCCTTCTCAAGTTGTGATGACGGTACATCCGCGAAGATTTCCCCAATTTCGTCGGCATTAAGCCCCGATAGGTCTCCTCCAAAAAGAGCGTGCGTTGCCTTACGAGCAGCTACTAGCCCCGTTTCACCGTGGACCCGGTGCGTCACCTCGTCAGCCAGGACCTTCTGCGCTGCACGTTTCTCAGGCTCAGTCTGGGTAGCCTCCTCGAGCTCACCAATCTCATGCTGGGAGAGAAGAGAGAAGCATTTCAGGAACCGAACAGCATCACGGTCGTCGGTGTTGATCCAAAACTGGTAAAAAGCGAATGGGGAAGTGCGATCTGGATCGAGCCAAACATTTCCCGCCTCAGTCTTTCCGAACTTAGTGCCACTCGCACTAGTAAGTAGTGGCGACACAACTCCGAACGCTTTGCCACCTACCACCCGACGGACCAAATCAGTCCCCGCCGTGATGTTACCCCATTGGTCACTTCCTCCCAGCTGAACCGTGCATTGATCGCGGCGGTAAAGCTCAAGGAAATCATAGGACTGGAGCAGCGTGTAGCTGAACTCTGTAAACGAGAGTCCAGTCTCCTCATGCTCCAAGCGGCGTCTCACAGATTCCTTGGCAATGAGTTGGTTGACCGAAAAGTGCTTCCCGATGTCACGCAGGAAGTCCACCAAAGACAGTTGTCCAAGCCAATCAAGATTGTTGCGCATGATCGCCGGGTTCGATTTCGCCTCGAAGTCGAGAAAATGCGCTAGCTGGCCACGAATGCCCTCAGCGTTCTCCGCCGCCTGTTCCTTAGTAAGCAACTGTCGCTCAGAGGTCTTACCCGAAGGGTCTCCGATTAGCCCAGTACCACCACCAACCAGCGCGATGGGGGTATGGCCGTGACGCTGAATATGCACGAGGTCCATGACAACAAGAAGATTGCCAACGTGGAGGCTGGCCGCCGAAGGATCGAAGCCTATATATCCAGTTCTGGGCGCCCCAGCCAGGTGTTGCGCTGCACCCTCAGTTGCATCCTGCAGCAACCCTCTCCACCGAAGCTCTTCGATCACTTTACTCATGCGCCCGAAGGGTAGCCGGGGCTGACGGATGGTCAAGTGTTCTGATCATATGGTCCCTCAGCACCGGCTGCGCTGTGCACTGAACAAGATCAACCACAGAGACCCATATTCCCATTCCCTTCAACATCCCCTCATACACTCCGAATAAAAGTGGACCCAACCCAGACGACTCCCAATAATAGAACGAAATCGAACGTGCCCGGAATAATCCGGTCCGAGTTTCTGGCGTTTTCTTGGAAAAAACATCCATGCTATACCGAAAATCCCCCTAAACCAGAGGAGAGGGAATAACTAACCGTTATAATATATTTTCACCAGTTAATTGTCTGACTAACTGTTTTAGCTTTATTTTACCAGTTATATGAATCAGGATAGACGGTTTGTTTTCGATGCTGGAACACTAGCTCTTGACCTTCTCAACACGTGGCGTCTCGATGGAGATCTGGTCCAAGACCTCCTTGGTAGCCCGGAAGATGGACTTGCTTGGCTGACTGCGGCCGGACTGCCGGTGGAAGCCTGGTTCCCGGCATTCTCCTCGTCACCGCCTAATCGTCGTATCCTCCTCGATGAGGCCCTCTGGCTCCGGCAAGACATTTTCGTGATCACCCAAAGTCTTGTGGCCGGCAAGCTTCCCCCACCCCAAACCGTGCACGCCCTCAACCGTATTCTCATAGAAAGTGGTAGATCATTTCGGCTGCATTCGGTTGTTATCACATCGGAAGAGAAACGAAATGAGCGGATCCAAGATCAGTTGGTACTGAGTTCGGACGAACACCCCTCGTCAGAGCTCGGTGTACTCCAGCCGATCGCCCTCTCCGCAGCCCTCCTAGCAACGGAAGCGAATCCGCTACGAATTCGACAATGTGCGTCTGAAGACTGCATTTACTGGTTTTTAGACACGAGTAAAAGTGGGCGCCGCAGGTGGTGCTCGATGGCACGCTGTGGAAACAGGGCAAAGGTCGCAAAGCATTACCGGCAACGGAGTACGCCTCTCTGAGATCCTGGTGCTCAGACGCTTGCTCGCTACCACAGTGCTCGCTCATGTTGGGCCGCATGATGGAAATAGGCGTTTAATTATTATCCATCTAACTACCACGTCACTACGCACCGTCCTCCAGACGCAGACAGCCGCAGAACCGAGGAAGAGGTATGAAGCTTAAGATCCCGAACACGATGACACTTTTCGCTGCCCTACTCGCGGCAGAACCATTGTCGGCTCAAGGGCCTGCGATTGATCCTCGAATCGTCGAGGTGGTCCAAGACGTCTCTCCGGAACGCCTCCATGAGTACTTGAAAACACTCTCGGGTTTCGAGACGCGGCACTCGCTTTCACTTTCAAACCGCACGGACTGGGGGATCAGCCCAGCCCGAGAGTACATCCTCCAAACGATGCAGAGTTTCAGCGACCGCCTTCAAGTCAATTTCGATTGTTATCAGGTCGAACCCCAGGGACGGATCGCCCAGCAAGTCGAACTTTGCAATGTGGTCGCCGTGCTGCCTGGCAGAAGCGACCGCCGTGTTTACGTCAGCGGTCACTACGACACCGTTGCACGTCGCGTCGATAGTGGGCAGTTCGATTGGACCCGGTGGGACAATGCTGCACCGGGCGCCAACGACGACGGTAGTGGGACCGTTCTCACGATGGAAGTGGCCCGTGTAATGGCTCAAAGCGGCCTTGAGTTCGATGCAACCCTCGTGTTCGTGGGCTTCGTTGCCGAAGAGGAAGGCCTGGTAGGTGCAAGCCTCCATTCCGCGAAAGCAGAGCGCGAAGGATGGGTGATCGACGCGGTCTTCAACAACGATATCGTAGGGAATACCGAGGGTGGGACTGGGATTATTGATGGCCGCACCGTCCGGGTCTTCTCCGAGGACCCGATGGACTCTCCGTCACGCCAATTAGCACGGTTCATCCGCAGACATGCAGCAGTCTACATGCCCGGACATGAAGTGCGCCTGATTGCGCGCGAGGACCGCTTCGGCCGTGGTGGAGACCACACCGCATTCAACCGCCGAGGGTTCGCGGGAGTCCGCTTCACTGAATCCCGGGAAAACTATAGTCGTCAGCATGAGCCGGAAGACACACTAGGAGGTGTCGACTTCGAATACCTTGCCAAAAACGCACGCGTAAACGCTGCCAGTGTTGCGACAATCGCTCTGGCCCCCCCGGCTCCCAACGTGATGGACGACCGCAGTCCGAGCCTTGGGCGAGGTGAGTCGGGGTACGCGGCTTCGATGAGTTGGGAGGCCTCCCGAGGGGCGACCTCCTACCGGGTGGTCTGGCGAGAAGCCTGGACCCCCGAGTGGCAATTTGGGATTAACGTCGGCAATGTCACGGCCTACGTGCTTGAGGATATCTCAATCGACGACTACGTGTTCGGAGTGATGGCCATCGGCCCAGATGGGCATGAAAGCGTGGTATCAGCCTACACTCGAGCACCACGGTCGAGGAGCGATATCCGAGAAGTTGGCAGATAAGAGGGGAACCACCTGGGTAAAACCTTCTTAGAGATCAGACTCCCGCGCGACTAAAGCTCGGCACTGTAATAGTTGATTAGAGCCGTTAACAACTCACACAGTTGTGGTTGTTCTTCGCACCCAGGCTCCCAAGCAACACAATCGCTTCTGGGAACGGCTGTATTCGCTGCTGTGGGCCGTTCGCCATATCGATTGTCGTCTGTCCCCGACGGCTCACCACCATGACGTCGGCACCCTTATCCACGAGGTAGCGAATCATGTCAGTGTCACCGCGAGATGCCGCATTGTGGAGAGGGGAATACCCGTTGTGATCTCTCACGTTGACGTCAGCCCCGTGCTCTTCGACAAGATACTTCACCGTTGCGAGCCACGCGTCCGGGGCATGCCTATGTGAGTACCCCGCGTAACCAGTGCCGTATCCATGGCCGGCAGCCACATGGATCGGGTAGACGGCAGGTCCACCGAACGGTACTGGGGGCAGTCCGGAGGGATCTTCTCCCCCACCGCCACGTGAGGAACGGCGGTCCTGCCCCTTGGTCGTGGGAATGCTAGGGTCAGCACCGTATTCGACCAGGAGTTCCATCGCTGGTACATCGAGTGCATGGGTTGCGCGCCAAAACGGGGTTGCTCCGGAGGCGTCGATACCCAGGTGGCTAAATGTGTATTCCATGAACCAAAGGTGCTTGGTCAGCCGCGCATTCGGGTCGGCTCCAGACTCGAGCAAGGCCTTCATCACCTCTAGGTGAGTCGCCTTTTGCTGCTTGTGGGCCTCCTGTTGCGGATAGCGAGCTTTCGGTGCCCATTTGGTGTTGACTACCGCTAAAAGCGGTGTCGTCCCCCCTGTACTCGCGAGCCCTGGGTCAGCACCGAGCTTCAGTAACTCAAGGGCAAGGTCAAAGTGGCCGTTGATCGTCGCACTGAGCAACGCCGTCGTCCTGTCACCTGAACTAGGTTGATTGACGTCTGCACCACCATCCAGAAGCACTTTCGCCGTTTCGACGTGTCCCTCTCGGACGGCATGTATGAGTGCAGTAGTCCCTCCCATCGTGCCGACGAGGTCAGCGTATGAGTTGCCCCCCGGAACACCAACTTGTTCGTTGTACGTGTCCTCGTCCTCTTCTTCAGGATCAACCGACTCATTTGGCTCTATCCTAGAGGATTCCAGCGCCGCCTGTACTTCCGTCGGGCTGGGTCTCCAAGACTCGGCGCCTGAGACATCCTGAACAGCACGGAACCCATCCAGTACTTTATCCCTGCGCTGTCGGGCAGCACGGTCCGCATCCTGGAGCGCCGGCAAGTAGATGGGCGAGGTGGTAATCGAGACGTCCGCTCCTCGGTCGAGCAGTAACTCTACGACTTCAGTTCGCCCTAGTGAGGAAGCAAATATGAGTGGTGTCTGTCCCCAAGCATGTTCGCGAGCGTCGATCTCGGCACCGTGATCGAGCAAGGAGAGAACCGATCCCATACTTGATGCTGCTGCTGCCAAGTGAAGCGGAGTAGCGCCACCCACGCTACTCCTTACGGCTGGATCTGCACCGGCTTCAAGAAGTCCTTGAACGATCGTCGTGCTACCGGCTCGTGAGGCCAAGTGCAGTGGGGTGTAACCGCCAATCCGGGTAACAGCTTCCACATTCGCGCCAGCGTAGATGAGCATAGCGGCCATCTCTGCACTGCGATTCTCGGCAGACCAGTGAAGGGCTGTCATACCGTCGCCCTGAGCAACGTTTACGTCCGCCCCTCCCTTAAGGAGTAAGCGCACCTTACCTAGGTCCGCTCGCATGGCTGCGTCCGCCACCGGTGACTCAGGGGGAACCGCAGCCCATAACAGTGCACTCAGACCGAGCACACCGACAGATCTCAAACAGCTCATACTCCTGTTCATGAGCCTGCGCTAGTGAGGGTGCTGGCAGGCATCGACAGCGACAACTCTGCAGTGCTGTCACCGAAACTATCCATATCGTCCATGCCCAGAGCATGCGCGAGACTTAGCATGGCATTCGCCATCGGGGTCCCATCCGGAGTGTTAAGGTGGAGACCCCCTTCCAGCCGTCCATTCGCACCACCCGCGACAAAGAGGGGCGCACGGCGGTGGTTGTGGAGGTTCGGGTCACCCATCGGGGAACCGTAAATGATCATCGTCTTATCTAGAAGGTGGGTGTCACCCTCTTGGATGCCCTGAAGCTTCTCAAGAAAGTATGGGAGCATGCTTACGTGGTACCGGTTGATCTTGGCGAAATCAAGGATCGCTTCCTCACGCGCACCATGGTGTGACGCGGGATGGAACGGCCGGTCTGAGCCACTCTCATGGAAAACCCGCGCAGATGAGTCACGGCCCATCTTTAGGGAGAAAACCCTAGTCACATCTGAAGAGAACGCGAGCACCTGTAGGTCAAACATCAGCCGGGTGTGCTCCTCAAAGGAGTCTGGTACCCCTGCTGGTGCCTCCGGCAACTCTCGAGATTCACCACTCGTATTCTGAGCTTCAGTCCTTTGGATACGGCGCTCAATCTCCCGGACGTTATCAAGGTACCTGTCGAGTCGCTGAATATCATTGGGGCCGAGTTCCCTGCGGAGCTGGGCTATACGACCCGTAATCCAGTCGAGGATACTCTTGTTTGTCCTACGCCGAAGCACACGCTCTTCAACCGTTCCGCCAGCACCAAATAACTGGTCGAACGCGACCCGAGGATCGCGAATGACCGGCAGTGGCTCGGTCGGAGAAGCCCAACTGATCGAGTCCGTGTAGACGCACGTATACCCGTATGCACACCCACCTGATTGATTGATGTTCTCAATGCACAACTGCATGGAGGGGATCGGCGTGTCCTGTCCGAAACGCTGAGCGTAGAGCTGATCCAGAGAAGTCCCCACATAAACGTCTGAACCTTCCGTCTGCTTCGGGTGCGACTGAGTCAGGAAAACCGCACTTGAGCGGAAATGGTCTCCACCGATTTCGTACGGTTGGTATGCCTCTGCCATCCTAACATCAGTGTTGCTGATAATCGTCAGATAGTCCCGGAATGGCTCAAGAGAGCTAAGCGAGGTTGGCGCGAGATCGAAGTCACGACCAACCGCCTCCGGTGACCACAGATTTTGTGTGGCACCCCATTCGTTACATCCGGCGGCTCCGTGGACCATCTCGATCGCGACAAGCCGAGTAGGCAAAGCATCATCAGCTATGCGTGACCAAACACGCCCAGCCGGGATCATCGCGTCAAGAAACGGCAGAGCCACCGTTGCACCCATCCCCCGTACGAACGTACGACGGGGAATGTGTCTACCGGTGATGAATTCCATAATCCGAGTTTCTCCTAGTAGCTATCACTATTTAATCCCGCTGCCATCATCTGCAACCGCATCCACCTTCTGCATCCGAAAGGCCTCACTCAGCACGACACCCAGTATGAAAGATGACATCCGATAATCGTCTTGCTTAGCCTGCGCAGTAATGGACCTGATTGTCGGCTGATCATAATACTCAACCCTCCGCCCAAGAGCGTACGCCATCAGGTTTTCAGTGAAAGTCCTCACAAGCGGGATTGGCCGCTTCACGAGCGCCTCTTGGAGCTCGGAGGGCGTCTCTATCACAGTCCCATCATAGAATTCGCCCTTGGTATCGAGCAGCATACCATTCTCGCGAATCCGCCACCTGCCTGTCACATCGTAATTGTCTAGTGCGAGACCGATCGGGTCCATGAAACGATGACACGAGTTGCAGGACGGGCTTGAGCGATGCAGCTCCATACGCTCACGCGTAGTTAGTAGGCGCCCATCTTCCGAACCTTCCGTCTCCTCCAAATCGGGGATACCTGGAGGCGGAGGCGGTGGCGGTGACCCCAACAACACCTCCAAGACCCATTTGCCCCTCAGCACTGGGGAAGTCCGATTTGCGTGTGAGGTAAGTGTAAGAATGCTTCCGTGTCCGAGAATTCCGCGGCGGGTCTCGTCTGGATATTGGACCTTACGGAAATGGGTGCCTGTAACGCCTGAGATGCCGTAGTGCTTCGCCAGGGCTTCATTCAAATACGTGTAGTCCGCCGAATACAACTCGAGTGCACTGCGATCCTCACGAACCAGACCATTGAAGAATAGCTCGGTCTCCCGGAGCATCGCATCTGCAAGTTGTTGGTAAAAATCCGGGAAGAGGAGTCTGTCAGGATGGACCTCACCTAGGTCCTCCAACCGCAGCCACTGGCTAGCAAAACGGGTACCGAGAGCTTCGGCACGCGAATCTGTGAGCATACGTCTGACCTGCATTGTTAGCCCACTCTCTTCGGACAGCTGACCCTGCTCAGCCGCAGTCAATAGCTCGGCGTCCGGCGGAGCACCCCAAAGGAAAAACGAGAGTCGCGATGCCAAATCAATGTCGCTGATGGCGTAGCTTTCCCCGGCCTGTACCCCACTAGGTGCTTCTTCAAGTCTGAATACGAAGTCGGGACTAGCCAGCATGGCTTCTATCGCTGTCCTCACTCCAAGCTCGAACCCTCCGTCAGCAAATCCGAGTTCGTAGAAGGACATCAAACCCTCAAGATCCCCTTCTGTGAGCGGCCGTCGAAATGCCTGTGGACCCAGTCGGGAGATAATTTCTTCCGCACACAAGGGTGCTTCCTCCGGAGTGAGCGGCCGACAACTGAAGACTTGGCGCCGACTCGGGGTCTCTGAAACACCAGTAGGCTCGTGGGGACCGGTGATAGCTAGGTCCTTGAGGTGAGCAAGAGCTGTCACCCCATAGCCACTCACCCCAATCTGCCTATCGCTTAGCGACCACTCATGAGGCGAAACCAGATCTTCCATCGGGCCTTCAGCTTGTCTCAAGAAGGCTGCGCTCACCCGACGTGGACCAGCACGGACGAAGATCGGCTCAGTTTGCATGTTGACGCCGTTCGGATCTGAGACGTTCATGAAGCGATCGACCCAATGGAGTCCGACGCGCTCACCATCGATCGAGATCTCAATCTGCTCGTCCCGCGAAGTGCCGCCGAAAAATCCGCCGGTCGTGGTATGCTCAAAAGCCATCTTGAACACATAGTCGCCATCCGCCGGAAAGGTGTGTATCACCGAGAGTCCACCGCGCGTGCCAAACGGCGCACCCTCTACCCGATCCCACTGGGAGACATACCCGCCATTTGTGTACGTCTTCGAGGATGGGAGAACATTTGGATCTCCGACAGCGAGCCGGCTGATCTCAGCGGCGGCACGGAAGTAGCTATCAAGCAACATCGGTGAAAGCATCTGAGCATCAGCGATATTGTCAAAGTTCGCGCTCTTCGTATCGAGCGGGAGGTAATCGCCCGCGTCGATCTCTAGGGCGAGCAACTCACGAATCGAGCGCCCATACTCGGCCTGGTTCAGCCTCTGGAAACTGCGCCCTCCCGGGTTTGGGTTAGCTTCCGCTGCAGCATCCATGCTCGACTCGAGGGCCAGGACAAGAGATAAGAGTGTGTCTCCAGCAGGGCGCCGAACCCCCGGTGGTGGCATCATTTCCGCTCGCAGCTTCCGGATCATCTTCTCGGACAATTCCGCGTTCTGTTCCGGAGCCGAAACATCAAAGTGCTCGAGCGACATGTTGCCGGTCATCCTGCGGTCATTGTGGCACCGTACACAGTACTGTTCGACCACCTCGGCATGGTCAATAACCGTCTCAGCCAACGCTATATGGCTCCCAAAGCTTGGGCTTACGAACTCAGGCGACGACTCCGTTGAAGCAGGGGCCACATAGGTCCCGCCGCCAATGAGTGCGAGGGTGAAACCCAAAACCGCAGAGACGGCGGCCAAGGTCTTCATGCATGTCCTCTGAGAGCGATCTTGCTTGTTAGCATAGTATTTTCCAAATCTATTATACGTAGAAGAGACCTTGGCAGCCACAAGAACTGCTAGAAACGATAAGCCCTGAGGGTAGCCAGGCTTTTGGCAAGAGAGGGGGTCAAGAGTATGATCCTTGAACACTCAGCTTGTGAGTGATCTCGGAGGAGATATGGTGAAAACTGAAGTCTGGAGAGCTTGTCATGTCACCGCTGCTATTGTGGTGATGACCTCTCTACTTTCGGGGGCGCCTCCGCCCCTGGCAGCGCAGACTCAGGAACTCCCCCAAGTCACCATAGGCCGCATGACCATCTTCGTTGAAGCTCACATAGCAATCAGTGAGCAGCGGGACGACTTTCACGCGGAGCTCGCTCGCTCGCACGAACTTCAAGAGCGGGAACGTATACGAGCCCGTTTCCAGGAGAGAATCGAGGAGATCTTAGCTGAAAAAGAGATGCCGCAGCTCGAGTACGATGAAATCACGCTCGTGATCAGTATCGATGAAGAAAAGCGCTTAACTTTCGAGCGTATACTACAAGAACTCTCTAGTAACCAAGGTTCGGGCTAGCGGACCAAACAGGGTGTCAGCAAGACAAGCAGTTGTGGTTGTTCTTCGCACCTAGGCTCTCAAGCAGCGAGATCGTCTCAGGAAATGGACTAATCCGCTGCTGCGGACCGTTCGCCATGTCGACCGTTGTCTGCCCTCGCCGACTAACAAACGTCACATCAGCGCTTTGCTGGACAAGGTAAAGGATAAGTTCGTTGTCACCGCGAGCAGCTGCATGATGAACGGGACTGTACCCGTTATGGTCCCTAGCATTTACATCCGCCCCCAGTTCTTCAACCAAATACTTCACCGCAGGTACCCAGCCATCTGGTACATGCCGATGTGAATTGCCTGCATATCCCTCTCCATACCCAACCCCGCTGGCGGCATGGATCGGAAACACGCCAGGACCGCCATCAGGAATGGGTGATAGACCCGAAGGGTCTTCAGCTGAACTGCCCCCACCACGTCCACGGCCAGGCGGCTTCACTGTTGGAACACCGTAATCCGCGCCGTACTCCACAAGAAGCTTCATAGCCTGGACATCGGTGGCATAAGCCGCACGCCAGAAGGGAGTCGCACCCGCCGTGTTCACTCGGAGCAAGTCGAAAGTGTAGGACATATACCAGAGGTGCTTCCTGAGTTTAGCGTTAGGATCTACACCGGACTCAAGCAGTGTTTTCATCACATCCAGATATGTCGCATCCTGCTGCTGGTAGGCCAGCTGTTGAGGATAACGTGACTTCGGTGCCCAGTGTGTGTTAAGGGCCGTAAACAGTGGGGTGGCACCAGCATCACTCGCGAGACCCGGGTCCGCGCCACGATCGAGAAGTAGCAACGCAAGATCGAAGTGCCCATTGATTATTGCCATTAGCAGTGGGCTAGTATGGTCTCCTTCGCTAACCTGGTTGATGTCCGCCCCGAAATCCAAAAGCATGAATGCCAAATCGATATGACCTTCACGCACTGCGTGAAGAAGTGGAGTAAGTCCTCCCTGATTACCCACAAGTCCTGTATAACCAGGAAACTCCTCAGCACCGGCCTCAAGTTCCCGCTCTGGGGCATCCGATGCACTCGTGAGTGAGCGCTGAACCTGCTGCGCTGCCTGGACCGCTGCCTGAACCTGGCTCGGTTCTGGACGCCAACTAGCATCCACTGTCGTCGTCGCAGGCCTGAAGGCGGCCAGCATTTCGTTACGCACCCCGCGCGCTGTTCGGTCCACTTCGTCTAGAGCAGGAATGTCCACAACCTTCGTCGTCAGTGCAGCATCAGCTCCATTCAATAGCAGCACATGGACAACATCGAGGCGACCCGCTGAGGAGGCGAAAATCAAAGGTGTTTGGCCCCAAGTAGATTCACGCGCATCTACATCCACATCATGTGTAATCAAGGACGAAGCTATTTCAGCGTCTCCAGAGGCAGCAGCGAAGTGGAGCGGAGTCACCCTACCAGTACCTGTCACTGCGCGCGGATTGGCTCCCGCCTCGAGAAGGGTTAGGGCAACTGTCGTGGATCCCAGCCTGGTTGCTAAATGAAGCGGCGTGTAGTCACCTATACGCGTTACCGCCTCAAGGTTTGCTCCGGCGGGGATAAGGAGCATACTCATGTCTGTATCTCCGTTCTCAGCCGCCCAATGGAGCGCTGTCATGCCATCTGCCTGAGCGGTATTAACATCTGCCCCGTCCGCTAGAAGCGACCGTACTCCATCGAGATCACCTCGCATCGCCGCGTCAGCAACCGGTGAATCCGCAGGGCTGGCTCCCCATAACAGCACGCTGAAGCAGAGTAAGCCTGCAATCTTCACACGCAACTTCCCACCCATCAGCACACGTGCCTCAGCCGCTGCTCGACATAGGTGCCGACATAGACAAAGAGAACTCGCCGCTACTATCACCGAAGCTCTCCACATCATCGAGCCCGAGATCATGAAGTAGGCTCAGCATTACGTTAGCCATCGGGGTCCCATCTGGAGCCTTCAGGTGAAGATTTCCGGGGTTGTACCCACCCGCTCCCCCTAAAACAACCAGCGGACAACGCCGATGGTTGTGGAGGTTTCCGTCCGCCATCGGTGACCCATAAATGATCATCGTCTTGTCCAGCAGATTCCCGTCGGCTTCTTCAATACTCGCGAGGTTATCTAAGAGGTACGGAAGCAAACTCGTGTGGTACTTATTGATCTTAAAGAACTCAAGAATTGCCTCCTCACGTCCCCCATGGTGTGAAGCTCCATGGAACGGGCGATCAGTGCCGCTTTCAGGATAAACGCGACCAGAAGCGTCTCGACCAGTCTTGAAGGAGAACACACGAGTAACGTCTGATGCGAAAGCAAGTGCTTGAAGGTCGAACATCAGCTTGACGTGTTCTTCAAAAGAGTCAGGCACACCCGCAGGAGCCTCAGGTAGCTCCCGAGACTCTCCATTCATATTCCCTGCTTCAATAGCTTGGATACGCCGCTCCAGTTCTCGGACGTTATCCAGATAGCGGTCCAACCTAGCGTGGTCTGTGGGTCCTAGGTCCTTCCTAAGAAAAGCAATTTCTTCGGTAATCCAATCAAGGATACTTTTATTCGTCTTCCGGCGAGCTGCACGTTCTTCTGAGGTTCCACCTGCCCCGAATAGCATCTCGAACGCAACGCGAGGATCCCTGATCATCGGGAGCGGCTCACTCGGTGATGCCCAGCTTATCGAATCTGTATAGGCACACGCGTACCCATAAGCGCACCCCCCAGACTGGTCTACCGGCTCAATGCACAGCTGCATTGACGGAATCGATGTCTCCTGACCGAACCGCTGTGCGCACAGTTGATCGAAGGACGTCCCAGCGTAAAGGTCCGAGCCCCTAGTTTGTTTTGGGTGAGACTGGGTGAGATAGACCGCACTCGATCGGAAGTGGTCACCCCCAATTTCGGGCGGCTCGAATGCCTCGGCCATCTTAACATCAGTATTGCTGATGATCGTCAGATAGTCGCGGAAAGACTCAAGTGGGCTAAGCGCACTCTGCGATAAGTCGAAATCATGCCCAACCTGTGCAGGAGACCACAAGTTCTGGGTAGCACCCCACTCGTTACATCCGGCGGCTCCATGGACCATTTCGATTGCGATCACGCGGGTTGGATCAGAAGCGGGTGTTGCCTTCGACCACACACTCCCAGACGGGACCATTGCGTCTAGGAAGGGCAAGGCCACGGACGCTCCCATACCTTTGACAAATGTGCGTCGGGGAATCCGCTTTCCGGTGATAAAATTCATCTCGCTGGCCTCCTCACGCCTAACGTGGCTCGTTCTGCAGCTGATTGTCCACGACCGCGGCAACTCGCTGGATCTGGAAAGCGTCGCTCTTGACCACTCCCAGAATGAACGCCGACATCCGGTATCCGTCGGCAGCGGCATCGCGAGTTACCGATCGAACAGTCGGTTGGTCATAGTATTCTACCCTTCTTCCGAGGGCGTACGCCATCAAATTCTCAGTGAACGTCCTGACAAGTGGCTCTGGGCGCTTAAGAAGAGCCTCCTGAAGTTCTACGGGACTCGAAACCTGTGTGCCGTCATAGAACTCTCCCCTGGTATCCAGCGGCATCCCGTTCTCGCGAATTCTCCATCTACCTGTGACGTCATAGTTGTCGAGTGCGAGACCGATCGGATCCATGAACCGGTGACAAGAGTTGCAGGTGGGGCTTGTCCTGTGAGCCTCCATTCGTTCCCGAGTGGTCAGCATCTTTCCGCCTTCCGAGCCCTTGGTCTCTTCAAGGTCTGGGATTCCCGGAGGAGGCGGCGGCGGCGGTGTGCCCAGCAGGACCTCCATCACCCACTTACCGCGAAGCACAGGTGATGTCCGACTGGCGTGAGAAGTTAGCGTGAGGATGCTTCCATGCCCAAGAATCCCCCGCCTTCGGTCATCCGGATATGTGACACGACGGAAGCGGTCTCCGATCACACCGGGTATGCCATAGTGACCCGCCAGCCGCTGGTTCACAAATGTGTAATTGGCGGAGTACAGCTCTAGGAAACTCAGGTCCTCCCGCACTAGGTAGTTGAATAACAGCTCGGTTTCTTGTCGCATCGCGTCCGCGAGCTGCTGATCAAAGTCGGGGAACCAGAATTGGTCGGGGTGAACCTTATCAAGGTCCTGTAGCCGGAGCCACTGCCCCGCAAATCTCGGGCCAAGGGCCTCAGCGCGCCTGTCCGCCAACATCCTGAGCACCTGGGCTTCAAGCTCATCGGGATCGGACAGCACCGCACGCTCGGCGGCTCCCAACAATTCGACATCAGGTGGAGTGCCCCAAAGGAAGAATGAAAGCCTCGAGGCCAGATCAATATCACTGATCCGATAGCTTTCTCCGGGCTCAACGTTCGGAGGAGCTTCTTCAAAACGGAACACGAAGTGAGGACCTGCCAGGATCGCCTGGAGAGCGGTGCGAATCCCGACCTCGAAACCCCCGATGACACCTTCCTCGTAGAAGGACATCAGGATCTCACGGTCTCGTTCCCTAAGGGGTCTCCGGTAAGCTTTCCTGGCCAAGCGGAAGATAATCTGTTCAGCGCACGGGTAGGCCTCACTAGCCGACGTCGGCCGGCATGTGAAAATACGCTCTCGAGTGGGTGAGTCTGAGACTCCTGTGACCTTGTTCGGACCTGAGATGATCAGATCCCGCACATGGGGCAGAAGAGTCAACCCGTAGCCACTGATACCGGTGTGCCGATCAGCAAGAGACCAGTCGTGAGGCGACATCAGATCCTCTACAGGTCCTTCCGTCCGACGGATAAAAGCTGCCGTCACGCGTTGGGGGCCAGCTCGAACGAAGATTGGGACGGTCCGCATCGAGATTCCCTCGGGGTCTGCTATGCGCATCCATTGATCCAAATCCAGGAGCGCAGCTCGTGACCCATTCACCGAAACCTCGAGTTGCTCAAATCTCATGATCTGACCAACGAAACCATCACCGGTAGTCGTATGTTCAAAGGCGATCCGGAAAATGTATTCTCCGTCTGCTGGGAACGTGTGCACGACGGAGACCCCCCCTCGTGTACCAAACGGTGCACCAGGGACCCGTTCTCTCTGAGAGCGGTAGCCGGAGACGTTGTATGTATGCTCAGTCGGCCTTGCATTAGGGTCACCCAACGCGAGGCGGCTGATTTCTGCCGCTGCGTTCAGGTAGGCATCAAGCAGTGTCGGGGAAAGCAGCTGAACGTCAGCGATGTTATCAAAGTTGTCGCTCTTAGTATCAAGCGGCAGGTAGTCTCCCGCATCAACCTCGAGACCAAGAAAATCATAGACCGCGCTCTCGTACTCCGACCGGTTAAGGCGCTGGAAAGTCCGCCCACCTGGGTTGGGATTCCGTGTGGCGAACTCGTCCATACGTAACTCGAGTTCTTCCGCTAGAACCCTGAGAGTGTCCCCCGCGGGACGCCTCGCACCTGGGGGGGGCATCATCCCAGCTCGAACCTTCCTGATCATCTTTTCAGTCAACTCCGCGTTATCTTCCGCGGTGGCCAAGTCGAACTGCTCCAAAGACATGTTCCCCCGCAACACCCTGTCATTATGGCAACGCACACAATACTGCTGGATCACATCATTGCTTGAAATCCAGCCTCGTTCGACAGCGGGGACGGGCAGATCAATCGGTGCCGTTTCCAAGTAACGCTCTCCGACGGAGGAGAGCAGCAACCCGAGCGTCGCAGATAGCACAGTGACTACCTTCACGATTTCCACCTTCCTGCCGTGCTTCTCTCCCTATACTCACTCGAAATGCCCACAGCAAATCACCCCTGGCTTGGGCTGCGCTCACTGGCGACGACGATTGGTAAGATGGACCCGTAACCCGAGAGGAGCCAGTCTGATACCAATTCAACGTGCAGCTGAGATTCTTCTATTCAGTCGTCCAGCAGACAGGGGCCCTTGCCACCAACTGTGAATCGGAAGTAAGGTCGGATTATGATTAGACTACGCTCGCTTTCGACTCTCACCGTCGTCCTCTTGGCGGCGGGCGCTACCCTCGAAGCCCAAACGACAGCCTACGTCGGTGCTGCCGTATGGGATGGCACCGGAGCTTCTATCATCCGGAATGCGACAATGGTCGTAGAGAATGGTCGCATTACAGCGCTGTCACAGTCGGCCGAAATCCCCACTGGAACAGAGATCGTGTTTCTTGAGGGCAAGTTCCTGATCCCGGGGCTGATCAACACCCACGGTCACGTAAGCGGTCGGTGGGCGGCCGAGGACGTGGTCGATGAGCAAGACCGCATCCGTGGAGACCTCGAACTCTTTGCGAAGTATGGAGTCACGACGGTGAATAGTCTCGGCGACGGGATGGCGGTGATTGAAGCGCGAAAGTCCTCGAGCCCGCTGGACCCAAGGGCTCGGCTGCTATCGGCCGGAGCAGTAATCTCTGGCAATACCCCGGAGGCAGCTCGCAATCAAGCAATCGCCAATGCGGACGCCGGTGTTGATTGGCTCAAGCTCAGGGTGGATGACAATCTTGGCTCATCCCGTAAGATGCCCTGGGATGCCGTCCAGGCTGTGATGGAAGTTGGGAACGAGCGAGGGCTCCGGGTCGCCACACATCTCTTCTACCTTGAAGACGCCAAGCGCCTACTTAATATGGGGACTGGGATGATTGCGCACTCCGTGCGAGACACGGACGTGGATCAAGAGTTCATCGATGGTCTTCTCGAAAGCGGCATCTGTTATGTCCCAACTCTCACTCGTGAAGTGAGCACCTATATCTACGGCACAAGACCAGGATTTTTCGACGATGAGTTTTTCACTGAGTACGCGCACGAGGGTGAAATCGAGCGACTGAGTGAGTCCGCATATATGGAACGTACCCGGGAGAGTGCCCCCGGCGCAGCGTACCGAATCGCACTCGTTCAGGCGATCCAGAACATGATGATCCTCCAAGATGCTGGAGCTCCCGTAACCTTTGGGACTGACGCGGGCCCCGCAGGCCGATTCCCAGGCTACTTCGAGCATATGGAGCTGGCACTAATGGTCGGAGGTGGAATGACACCGACACAGGCCCTACTTGCAGCCACGAGTGTGGCTGCTTCGTGCCTCGGCCTGGATGATATCGGAACCCTAGAACCAGGAAAGTGGGCCGACTTCATCGTGCTGGATGAAGACCCTACCCGGGACATCACATATACGCAGACAATCGATCAGGTGTACGTCGCGGGCCAGCCGGTACGAACCAAGACAGAGAACTAGCAGTCATGCCACATCTGGCTTAAGGATCTGATGATAATCCTTTGGTATCCTCTATGACTGGGATCAGCTAGCCAGCGGGCCTCTGTAATAGCTGATCAAGCTCGAATATGCGACCGTCTTTTACCACGGTTCGCACGTCCCGGGCCGCCCGAATATTCTCTAGGGGATTGGCCCCAAACACTACGAGATCAGCCAGCATTCCTGGGCGAATGGAACCGAATTCTCGGTCATAACCCATCGCAGCAGCGGGAATTGACGTAGTCGCCCGCATGGCGTCGATAGTGGACATGCCGCCATACCGCACGAGGGCCTCCATCTCCGTAATCAAGCTGAGCCCTTGTGGTATGATCGGTGAATCAGTGCCCATCACCACCACACCTCCTGCCTCTACGACCCTACGCAAAGTTGACGCCATGTCTTGAACTAGGCGGCGTGAAGTCTCCAGATCACCCCGGAGCCTCACCGTTTGAGGTGCCGAGGGGAAGAACGTCGTAACCCGAGGATCATCGAACAGAGAAGGGTCATCCACCGTAACCAGCGCGTAACCACCAGAGATGCCAACCGTCGGAGTGATGGTCATCCCGGATTGAGCTAAGAGTTCTACTACGTCCTGATAACTACGGTTGAGTGCCGTAACCTTGGTTGAATACCCCCTCCGGCTTGTTCCGCTTACGTGCTCGACTCCATCCGCGCCATTTGCGACGGCGGGGTACAACTCGTGAGATGTTACCGGCATTCCGAGAGCGTGCGCTTCAGCGATCACTCTACGCTGGACTGCATCCTGGAGCCGCACGTAGGTCTTCACGAGGTCATAGCGCAAAGCAGCCGCTCGTTCCATCTCCAGCCCGACCTGTGCAGAACTCGCGAGAGAGGGAGCTCCGCTGTAATAGATCCGGCTACCGTCTATAGTGCCACCTGTCCCGAAGATGCGCGGCCCTATCCTTCGACCTGAGCCGATCGACTCACGTGCTTCTGCCACATCATAGGGGTCGCCCGCAGGTATGCGGATACTGGTGATGCCGTAGGAGAGCCAAATCCTGCCTAATTGCTCGCCGGAGGCCAAACCCCCGTGCGTGTGCATCTCAATGAGTCCAGGCGAGACCACCCCATCTGTCGCATCCACGATTTCTCCCACGTGGAATGCGTCATCGTGGGGATCGACGCGGACAATCCGGTTTCCATTAATGACGATGTCGATATTTCGATGTAACGACTCTGAGACGCCGTCGAAGAGGGCACCTGCATGAACCACCACCCGCCCAGTCGGGATTGACCGCTGCCACGAGAGCGATACCGGAATGTCCTCAATTCGTCCGTCAGTCAGCCAGACACGGCGGAGGCGGTCGGTAGTTAGGTATACGATGGACTCCGAGTTACCAGCCCATGTCGGGTCATCGGCGAGTTCGTTAGTGAGTCGCCTCGGAGGGCCAAGCGGATCTCCACCTGGTGTCACCGGAATCACCCAAAGTACGCCGGTAGATACGTACGCCATAAATCGACCATTCGGCGACCATACTGGACCGTCGGTAGACCTTGTACCCACGGAGCCATGCGGGAAAAACTCGAGCCAGCGTTCATTGGCTTGAAGAAGCGGCTTGGGAAGCTCTTCAACATTTCCGGAGAAGGTCGGGGTGTAAGGACCATTGCCACCCCTAGTCATGCTTTCTTGGTTGGCATCCGCAGTGTAATCAGTGTCCTGGGCGGCCACCCGGCCCAGAGAGATGAGAAGCGCCTTGTTTACGCCTTCGCGGAAACGGGTCGAGTAACGCCAATGCGCGGAGACAGCCAGCTGTTCCCCATCAGGCGACCAGGACACCCTACCAGGGTTGTTTAGTCCTGAGCGCACAGTTCGCGTCTCGCCGGTAGAAAGAGAGATGATCCGGATATCACTGACGCGCCCGCCGGATGCGATATAAGCGATCTCAGTGGCATGGGGTGACCAAACCGGAACCCCACCCCCATCATCAGTCACCTGTCTCATCTCTCCGCTATCGACATTATGAACCCAGACTTGGAGCTCACCCGATCGATCAGAGGCATAGGCTAATCGGGATCCATCGGGTGACCATGCCGGATCAGTTTCCACATACGCATCGTTAGTGAGCCGAATCGGATCACTGCCGATCGGCATCACCCACAGGTCACCAAGCGCTGCAAAGGCCACACGATCACCCCCGGGTGACACGGCAGGGGAGACGATCCCTTGGACCGGCTTGCTAGTCGTATCGTCAAAGTCACGGAGCGCCTTCCGGTAGGTAGGACGATCCAGTGTGACAGTTGCCTCAAACGGGATCTCGGAGGCCGCACCTCCGGTAGCAAGCCGCGTCCGAATCTGACCATCTGCTGTATACACAAGCCTCGATCCTCGCCAACTAGCCCTAAACGGGAAGACGTCTTCATCGGCGTCACTAACGAGTTGCGCAGAACCCGCATTGGGACTCGCAGGAGCAACATGAATCCGACTCGATCCGTAGTCCTGAACGTTGTATGAGAGCCTGGCACCATCCGGACTCCAAGACACGCCGAAGAGGCTAGAGCCGGCACTGTAGGCGTCAACCACTCGATCCGTGGCCCCTGAAGAGGAACGGACCCACACTCCGGCTGAGATGCCGTCAGCTACATACGCCAGAGCGTCGCCACCGGGAGCGTAAGCGGGCCCATACTCGTTATCATCTCCGTCTGTCAGACGTTGCACTTCGCCATCGGCCAACGTGACCTCCCAGATGTCATAAGTCCCAGATCGATCCGATGAGAAAGCAACGCTCGACCCGTCGGGCGACCAATGCGGCTCCCTATCGTCGAATGGTCCCGACGTGATCTGGGCTAGACCAGAGCCATCGGCATTGATGGCCCAAACGTCATAGTCGCCAGCCCAGTAGGCCTGGAACGCGATCCGAGTCCCGTCCGGAGACCAGGAGGGCTGGCGTGCATCTCCTTCCGGATCCGTGAGCGCAATCGCTGTACCGCCAGTCGCCGGAAGGGTCCATATGCGACCGAGAGCGTCAATCGCGAGGGTTCGGCCATCGGGCGAAAGTGCTGCAGCCATATTGGTGCCCGCCCGAACCGTGACTTCAATGACGGCTTGCTCAGATGCCTCCGGAACCGGTACCAGGCCCATGACTGAGAGAACAGTTAAGGCAATCGGAACCGGGTGGGCTGGTGTTCTATGGATCACGGTTCCGCGCTCCTCTTGGACTGTGAGCGATCTAGGACTAGGGCCGAACCGAGGAATAGGTCCGGCTCTGGCCAGAGCCGCAAGCAACCACTCGTATCAGTCCGAGCCCACGCTAAGAACCCCACAATGGATTAAGTGGAGCTGCACTCTCGATTAGACGGGTCTAGACGCCTAGAATGGCGAGATAAATATTTCTCGAACCATACGAGCCATGGCACGCTATCTAACAGAGTTAATCGGTACCTTCTTTCTCGTCTTCGTGATCGGGATGACGGCCGTAGCTGGGCTTTCTGCGGCCCCGATCGCAATCGGCTGCACACTGATGGTGATGGTATACATGGGAGGGCACATCTCCGGCGCCCACTATAACCCAGCCGTGAGCATTGCCGTCTTCCTAAGGGGCTCCCTAGAGAAGAGTGATTTACTGCCGTACATAGCAGCTCAACTGCTGGGTGCGTGGCTCGCAGCTAGTGCGGTACTGGCGGTTACGGGCGCCACGTTCGCACCAGCACCTGGTGCCGGCTACGAGACTTTAGCAGTCCTACTGTCGGAGGTCTTGCTAACCTTTGCGCTGGTCCTCGTCATCCTCAATGTAGCAACGTCACCGGCCACCGAAGGCAACTCATACTACGGGCTCGCTATCGGATTCACGGTACTGGCAGGCGCTTACGCTGTAGGGCCGATTTCAGGTGGGGCGTTCAACCCGGCTGTCGGATTTGGTCCAATTCTCGTCGACGCACTGGCTGGTGAAGGCTCATTCGAGAATTTGTGGCACTACATAGTCTGGCCGATCGTGGGTGGCCTCCTCGCGTTGCCGGTATTTCGCATGCAACACGGTACAGAACGTAACTAGCTTCCCTGACTTGATTTCGAACGTATCAAGCTAATCAACGCTTAGGCGCTGATCTCGTGGGCCGCGCCTGCTCCCTTGGGCACGCGAATCATTTCAACGAGCTGCTGTACCTCAGGTGGCGGATCTGGAGTGAACCGTGAAACTGTCAGCGTGATCGCAAAATTGAGTAGCATGCCGACCGTGCCGATCCCCTGTGGGCTAATCCCGAACCACCAGTTGTCCGCATGGTTGAGTTCCGGATGAATCAGCGTGAAGTACGCGATGTAAGCGGCGGTCAGTGTGATACCAGAGACCATGCCGAGGATCGCTCCCTCTCGCGTCGTACTCTTCGTAAATATTCCCAGGATGATGACAGGAAAAAATGAGGACGCAGCTAAGCCGAACGCGAACGCAACGACCTGAGCTACGAAACCCGGTGGATTGATACCCAGATAGCCCGCCACCAGCACCGCTACACCCGCCGAAATCCGCGCGGCAATGAGTTCACCTCGCTCGGTGATTTCCGGCATAATAGACCGTTTCAATAAATCGTGACTGACCGCAGAAGAGACAACGAGCAGCAAACCAGCTGCCGTCGACAGCGCCGCGGCGAGGCCACCAGCTGCCACGAGTCCTACGACCCAATTTGGCAGACCGGCAATCTCAGGGTTCGCGAGGACTATGATATCGTTGTCGACCGTTAATTCATTGGCCAGCGGTGAATCTGGACCAACGAACTGGATGCGACCGTCCCCATTCACGTCATCGAAGGTGAGCAACCCAGTGCTCTCCCAAGTCGTGAACCACTCCGGCACCTCAGTGTAAGGCACTTCCGAGACGCTATTGATGAGGTTCGTGCGAGCGAACACGGCTACCGCCGGAGCGGTCGTGTACAAAAGGGCGATGAATACTAGAGCCCAGCCTACTGATAGACGGGCATCGCGTACGCGCGGCACCGTATAGAAGCGGATGATCACATGCGGCAAGCCAGCCGTCCCAACCATAAGTGCTGCCGTTATGAAGAAGACGTCTAACCTGGATTTAGTTCCAGACGTATACTCCGAAAATCCAAGCTCCTGATGCAGGCCATTCAGCCGCTCCAGAAGTGACACTCCTGAAGCTTGGTCGACGCTGCCGAAACCGAGCTGGGGTACAGGGTTTCCCGTTATCAGCAGAGAGAGAAAGATGGCAGGAACCAGGTAGGCGAAGATCAGCACGCAGTATTGGGCAACTTGTGTGTATGTAATGCCCTTCATCCCACCCAGGACGGCGTAGAAGAAGACAATCGCCATCCCAATGTATACCCCAACGTTTACATCAACTTCGAGAAAGCGACTGAATACGACGCCCACACCCCGCATCTGGCCAGACACGTATGTGAAGGACACGAATATCGCACACACCACCGCCACAATCCGTGCAGTTTGCGAGTAGTAGCGGTCTCCGACAAAGTCCGGAACCGTATATGCGCCGTACTTCCGTAGATAGGGAGCCAAAAGCAGCGCGAGCAGAACGTACCCACCTGTCCAGCCCATGAGGTAGACCGCGCCATCGTATCCCATGAACGAGATGAGCCCCGCCATTGAAATGAACGACGCAGCACTCATCCAGTCGGCTGCGGTAGCCATCCCGTTCGCCAAGGGCGAGACCCCGGCGCCTGCGATATAGAAGTCCTTCGTCGAGTTCGCCCGAGACCAGACTGCGATCCCGATATAAAGCGTGAACGACGCAGCTACCAATATGAACGTCCAGGACTGGACGCTCATGTGTCGTCCTCTTCGCTGAGATCAAACTCGCGATCCAGCCGATTCATCAGGAAGACATAAACAAAGACTAATGCAACAAAAACGTAGATCGCTCCCTGCTGCGCGAACCAAAATCCGAGAGGGAAACCCGTGCCTGGTATGGTCACAGCATCGAGTGGTTCCACCGCGATAATTCCAAAGCCGTATGAGACGACGAACCAAACCACCAAAAGGATTCCCACATACCGGATGTTCCTTCTCCAGTACTCGGCAGCCCGAACTCTAGTTGAGGAATCGGACTGATAGCCCGCAGAACCTTGAGAGGGCTGTTCAGTCATGGAACGCTCCGGCAAGGGGTCAAAAACCCGCGAACACTAGTAGGGCAGAAGTGCATGCGGCAAATGAGTCTTGCGTCGCTCGCGAGAATGCTCCGCGAGCAACGCCTACATAGACTTGCCGAACCTAGATTCGTCAACTTCCTCCCCACGGCTTCTTCTGGACATTGTCCACGGGACTCATTGTACGCCCAGGCCTAGTCGCTTCTCGGGTAGCAAGGTTGTACTGATCACCAGGCGCAAGGAAATAGAATTTTCCGCTCTCGCCTGTCGTAGATTGGTTGTCGTAGATCAGTACATATGACGCTCCAATCACCTCGAATTGATCTCTCTGGACTACGACGGCCGTGTTCTCGTCTATGGCAATCCCGAGCAGGTCGGGGTGTGCGTCGATCACTTCGACCAGGTCGAATTGCCGATTCCGGCGGAGTACGTGTTGATCGATTCCCACGTTACGTAAGTATCCAAAGCCGATCTGGTGGTCACCCATCATGACACGGTTCGAGCGCGTATCACCCCGCACCAAGAACGAACCCTGGATTGAGGCTCCCGCTGATGACCCACCGATGACGCCACCTCGGTCGAGCACCTTCCGAATTTCCTCTTCGGTCCGAGTGCCCCCGTAGGCGTCAACCAATCTCCACTGACGACCTCCGAAGAAGTAGACTGCGTCAGCCGTCAGAAGTGGCTCCACAAATTCCTCAGTGTCCGCTACAGCAGGATCGGTCGTGTGCATTAGTGTCATGTTCGTTGCACCATTACGCCGCCAGGAATTCAGGCCTTGGTAATACTCATCATACTCCTCAGCACCCCCCGCCGTGGGAATCATCACGATGTGTGCGTCCGGGCCACCGGCCAGTTCGAGAAAGCGCTCGTATATCTCAGGAGAGCGCATCGCTCCTCCCACGATAACCAACGATCCGTGCTCCGGACCTACAAGTGTGGGCCCAGCCTGTTGCTGTGCTGTCGCCCTTGGCGAGGAGACTAGCCCGCAAACAATCACTACGACTATGCAGCGGGTGATCCAATTGATCCGTAACATATTTACTCCTCCGTTCCGTAGACGAAGCGCTCCAGTTCACCATGGACGCGCTCGATTGTTTCCCTCGAGGGTGATGGCGTAACAGCCGACACACTAATTGCCACCGCAGTATTGATGAGAAGAGACCAGACCGCGCCATGCAACCCGAGGGGGTGCGGTGAGACGACCAGCGTGATGTATAACGCAGCGAGTCCTGCAGAGATTCCAGCAAGCACACCTGCCCTAGTGAGTGTGCGACCTCCGGGGAAGCACACACCCAAAATCGCCGGCATAAGCTGCAACGTTCCGGCTCCTGAAAGTGTGACTAGTACCACCAAGAAGTCGAGCGTCAACACCGAGAGGTAATACCCCACGACAAGAAGTCCGAGAACGATTCCTCGGCCGACCCACACGTAATGTGCCTGGCTCTCGTCGGGGTTGATATAACGCTGGTATACGTCCCGCGTCAGTACAGTCATGTTCGCATGCAGGATCGAATCCAGGGTGGACATCGCAGCCGCAGTCGCGCCCGCTAAGATGATACCCGTCAGCCATGGCGAAGCGTACGCGAAGAGTAGCTCAGGAAAAATGCGGTCGGCAGCTGGACCCTCGAGCCCAGGCATGACGATTGCCCCACCCATACCGATCAAAGCCGCGGGAATGAACAAGGTCATCAGGTAGATCGGCGTCGTCGCCCCGAGAAGTTTGAGTGTTTTCCCGTCGATCGCTGTGTAGTAACGGATCATCATGTGTGGCTGGAAAACGACCCCAAACGAGAGCGTGATCGTCATACCAATCCACATACCCGGTGTGAAGAAACCCTTCGGACCCGGTAGGGAGAGCAAATCCGGTCGCTGTTCTGAAACTGCACGCCACAGTTCCAGCGGCCCCCCAAAAAGCTCGTAGGATAGAACGAGTGCCCCTACCCATATCGCCAAATACATCCAGATCCCCTGGAGTACGTCAGTCCAATAGACCGCCCGGAGTCCACCGGCCATCAGATAAACTGCTGCCACTACCAGGAGGATTAGCGTGCCAAGCTCAAGGCCGATACGTCCGTCCGAGGCGACGTTAATGATGTAACCTAGACCCTGTGCCTGCACCTGGATGTAGAGGATCGTGAAGACAACCGAGACGACTGCCACAGCAATGCGTACAGCTTCTGACTCGTAGAAGTCAGCCAGCATGTCTGCGGGGGTGATATAGCCGAATGCCTTTCCCAGGGCCCAGATCCGAGTACCAATCACATAGGTGATCGCACCGACCAGGAGTGTCCATGTTCCGGCCGCCCAGAAGCCGACACCGTGCGTATAGAAGAATCCGCCTGAGCCCAGAAATGCGAACACCGAGTGGAAGCTTGCTACAACCGTCAGATAAAGGACTATGAAGCCAGCACGACGACCGTATAGGAGGAAATCCTCCATATCGACTGTCATCATACGATTGGCGACGATGCCGAGGATGAGCGTGAGGATCAGATAAAGAAAGATCAGGCTGGTCGCGATGACCCAGGTTTCCATCAAACTCTCACCACCAAGCTATAGACCCCGCCTCAGCGCCCAAACCAGAACACAGATCAGGACGGTATAGACTGCTAGGAGGGTCACGTAGATGAACGGAAGCCCGATGATCCAGGGCTCGGTACGATTCAGAAGCGTGTGCGTGACCGGGGGCATAGCCAGCATGAAGATCACGAGAAACGAGATGGTCGCGATCCACCCATCACGGGTACGGGGGATAAAGTGGGATCGCCGCGTCGGCTGAGATTCCATGGCCCGCGAAGATGAACGGAGTGCCGGCAGAGCAGCAAGGGTATGCCGAACTCGAGCAATGTCCGGTGTCCTGTTTGAGTGACAGTCTGCCGAGTCAAGCTCAGGTGCAAGATACAGATTGGAATAGGCTAAACCACACTATGACATAGACTTAACCGATCAATCGATTCCTGGCATGGTTGTTGAGAGTCCATCTATTAAGTTTAGGTTAGAGATCACGCTACCGGGCAAAGCAATGACCAGGCGAGACGCTTCAACGACTACATGCATCGCGCTAGTGCTGCTTCTAGTGGCACAAGGGCTGGATGCTCAACAGCCGCCAAGAGCCTTGGGGTCCACGGGACCGGTCGTATATATCGACTTCGCAGGACTCGTCAGCAATGCGGTAGGTGAGTTTGGTGATCTCGTCGGCGTTGGAGGGGGAGTGAACCTTAGTGCGAAGGTTTTCCCTCTTGAAGACTCCAGAAATTTCGGACTGCGGGCAGATCTTGGATGGGTTATCTATGGTTCAGAAAGCATACCTTCATGCATCAGCGACCCTTGCCGTGTCCAAGCGAACATCAACACAAGCAACAACATCTTCTACTTTGGCTTGGGCCCTGAGGTCATCCTGATACGGGGACGTTTTGAACCCTATGTCTACGGAACCCTTGGAACTTCGGTTTTTAACACTGGGTCAACGCTCCAGGGTGAATACTTTGAGGGAGCCGAGACACATTTCAACACCACTCACCTCAATGATTGGACCTTCGCCTGGCGTGCAGGCGGGGGCATCCGCTACGGCATTTGGGAAGCCCTCTCAGTCGATTTCGGGGTGGAGCACCACGGCAATGGTGTAGCTGATTACCTCACCAAAGGGGATGTCATCGACGGCCCGGATGGTAAAGTCAGCATCAACTCAAGACGCAGTGAGGCCAACTTGCTGACCTTCCGACTCGGTGTGTCGCTTGGGCTAGGAGGACTCAGAGAGATAGTCGCATTTTGAGCGGGCGCCGAATAGACCGGAGGGTTCGCTGCTGACACATCACGGACTACAGACGCACCGCTTAGTCCGCTTGCCTTGCCTCAAGTTCCAGGGCCTCCCGGACTCGGCTCCTCTCGAGCTTACCATTCGTGTTGCGCGGAATGTCCTCTCTAGCCAGCCAAATGCGTGGCCGTTTGGCTTCCCCGAGCGACTGCCGGGTATACTCCTCTAGCAAACGCAGATCAAGTCCATGACTGATCGGCACAACCCACGCACCAACAATTTCTCCCCACTCAGGGTCTGGTATACCTACTACACAGGCATCCTGCACTCCCTCGTGTTCGCACAGCACGTCCTCAATACGATTAGCGTCTATAGTGATCCCACCTGACACGATCCGATCTGAGCGTCGTCCGGTCACCCACAGATCCCCGTCGTCATCGAAGTGTCCCAAATCCCCTGTACGATACCAGCCCTCACCATCCGCCAGCGGTTCGGCTGAGCCAATGTACCCCGGAGCGAGCGTAGGACCCTTCACCAGAATCTGTCCCTCACTGTCGATCTTGATCTCAGTTCCCATGAGCGCACGACCGACCGAACCTGGCTTGCGGGTTACCTCCGAAGGAACCGCGGTGGCCACCTGAGAAGTCATCTCTGTCATACCGTAGGTCAGCGCGAGTGGCCATCCCCCTGCCAGACCCTGTTTAATGAGATCTGGTGGGGCGTGAGCTCCACCGATCAGCCCACATCTGAACCAAGTAGGCACCCGCATCTCACCCCGGTGCTTGAGTAGGTGAAGCAGCTGGGTCGGCACAAGTGACATATGCGTCACCGGTGAAGCACCTTCTGGAAGACCTTCACCATCGATGAGCTGTGAGGCGAGATCCGCCCTGAAAGGTCCGTAAGCAAACAAAGTACAGCCCAGGAGAAACGCTCGAGTCATCAGAGCCATGCCGCCTACGTGCGCTGGAGAAAGGGACAGTAACCAGACGTCCTTTGTCCCAAGACTCAGTCTGTCGATCACAGCATCGGCGCTCGCACAGATATTCTCCAGCGTGAGGACAACACCCCGAGGACGGCCTCCAGTGCCGGAAGTCCACAGGATTGCTCGAGCGTCGGTCTCGGAACGATCGAGAACCGCCTTAGCCCTAGATTTCTCGGCTGGCGTCAGACGCGGGTCGAGTGGAGCGACAGGTACACCGGCCCTCCAGCAGCCCAAGATTTCGATCACAGCGTTGGAGTCTGGGTGGGCGTCGATCACATGAACTCGGCCCGGCTCGACTTCCGTGCCGACCAGCTCTTTAGCCCTCTCCTCTATCACATTACCAAGTTCGGCGTACGTCCAGGTTCTTTCGGGTGATACAAGCGCCAGCCTATTAGCGCTCGTGCTAACTGTTCCTTCAAGCAGTTCGAGGAGCATCAGCCGAGGGCGAACCCGGCAGCAAGAGCCAACCCGTATACCCCCACCAGCTGTGCGGTCTCTGCTAGGGCTGGTAGTAGATCGCGGGCCTCAGCGTGCCCAATCACCTTCTTCACTGGGCTAACAGACAGCGGAATCACCAGTAGCGAGCAGAGTACAGCGACCGGCCAATTCAGAACCATCCAACCGACAAGAGGCACCAAAAGTGAGATCACAAGCATAAGGAGGTACTCGAGCTTCGTGAGAGTCCGACCAATACGGACAGCAAGCGTCCGCTTCCCGGCCCGGGCGTCTGTCTCAATGTCACGGAGGTTGTTCACGACGATGAGTGCCGTGTTGAGCGCACCGACACCTGCGCCGATCAAGAACGCATCTGCCGACCACGAAAGGCCCTGCACGTAATAAGTACCCGCAACCGCCACGAGTCCGAAGAAAATGAAGACGAAAAGATCACCGAGGCCGTGGTACGCCAACGGGAACGGTCCTCCGGTATAGAGGACGGCACACGCGATCGAGGCCAGCCCGATCCACACGATGGGCCACCCTCCGATCCACACCAGATAGACACCTAAGACAATCGCCAACCCGAGGGCCGTGAGCATCCCAGCTCTTACAATCTTTGGTGGGAGAATTCCAGCCTGGGTGACCCTTACTGGACCCACCCGGTCTTCTGTATCTCCGCCGCGAACGAAATCGTAGTAATCGTTGCCAATATTAGTACCGATCTGAATGCAAATTGCCCCAAGCAGGGCAGCCAGCGCGGGCAAGAAAGCGAATACCCCGTGATAGATCGCCAATCCTGTCCCCGCAATAACGGGCGCCACGCTCGCGATGAGCGTCTTGGGGCGAGTCGCGAGGATCCAGGCCCGAATCCTGGAAAGATCAGGAGGTGTCGTGAGAGCTTCCATGAATGCGTTGGGTAGCTGAACAATCACTGATCAGCATCCCTCCTCCACTTACCAAGGCAGCCAAGGGTATTTACGGAATTCGGGATCTCGCTTCTCTAGATATGCCCTTCTCCCCTCCTGCGCTTGCTCCGTCATGTAGAACAGCAACGTCGCATTACCTGCCAACTCTTGGAGTCCGGCTTGGCCATCGACATCGGCATTAAAGGCGCTCTTGAGAAGCCGAATCGCCAGAGGGCTCTTGTCCAGGATTTCCTGGGCCCACTTCCAGCCCTCGAGCTCGAGCTCTTCCAGAGGGACAACCTTGTTCACCATGCCCATCTCACAAGCCTCTTCGGCCGAGTACTGGCGGCAGAGGTACCAGATCTCGCGCGCTTTCTTCTGTCCAACCATTCGTGCTAGGAACGCCGAACCAAAGCCACCATCGAACGAACCGACGATCGGACCCGTCTGCCCGAACACCGCATTTTCCGCTGCAAGCGTCAGGTCACAAACAACGTGTAGCACATGTCCACCTCCGATCGCGTAGCCGGCGACAAGCGCGATAACCGGTTTTGGCATCGAGCGCATGTACCTTTGTAGTTCGAGAACGTTGAGCCGCGGTAAGCCGTCCTTACCCACGTATCCGGATTCACCCCTGACCCTCTGATCTCCCCCTGCGCTGAACGCCCACTTACCGTCTTCTGACGGGCCGTTTCCTGTAAGAAGCACCACTCCGATCTTAGGATCCTCTCCGGCATCTCGAAAAGCCTCGAGTAACTCGAGTAACGTCTCAGGCCGGAAGGCATTACGCACTTCCGGACGATCAAAGGCGATTCTTGCGACACCATCGCACTTATGGTACGTGATGTCCTCGTAGTGCTTTACCTCTTTCCAATCGGGCTTCGTCATTGGTCGTTCATCTCGTAGACATGTTGCAATCTTGTCGCTTGGAACTGCTAGCGTAGCGTGTCCAAGACGTTTTGGGCCACAGCGTCCGCAACCTCCTCGTGCCGTCTCTTGTTAATTTCACGGTCCGATGTCACTCGCAAAATCGATGTGCGACCAGATTCTAGGGCCGCATTGAGTTCGCTCCCGAGTGCACCAATCTCCAACTCCGACCAGCCCAGGTTGTGCATCTCAGCTGTATGCTGGAAGTCGAGCCCATGCGGCGTGGCAAAGAACTTGCTGAACGCAGGTTCGTGGTTAGCTATGGGCAGCATATGGAAAATTCCACCACCATCATTATCGATTAGCACAAATACAACGGGACAATCGGGTTCACGACTCCAGAGTAAGCCATTCTGATCATGGAACAGGGCAATATCACCGAGGACACACACCGTCGGTGCTCGCCTAGCTGCAGCAACGCCAAAGGCTGAAGAAACAATGCCATCTATGCCACTTGCTCCGCGATTACCGAACACCATAATCCGCTCTTCACGAGGCAACCCAAATGCGTCCAAGTCGCGCACGGGCATGGAACTTGAGACAAAAAGACTCGCTCCTTCCGGAAGGGCTTTGGCGACCGTAGCAAGAACGACCCCTTCGTGTAGCTCACCCTCGTCGACATCTATGACCTGTCGAGCCGCCTTCACAGCAGCACGCCATAATGAAGTCCAACTCTGGTCAACAGTCTTGTCGGCACGTTCCGCTAGTGCACTCAGGGTTATTTCAGGATCGGCCCTTACGTAATCCGTGGCTGTGGCTCCGTAATCCTTCCAGCGCCCTCCCGCGTCCAGGACAATGTGTCGGACGCCATTGTGGCGCTGCAGCCAACCCTGGAGCGCGGTTGAGGTCGGAGTCGCCCCCACGCGGACCACAAGGTCCGGCTTAAGCACACCACAGATAGTTTCATCCCTCAAGAACAGATCATAGGCCGCTATCACGTCAGCATCCCCTGATGGACCGAAGCGGGCGCCAGATAGGGGATCGGCGAGAATCGGATATCCAGTAGCAGCAGAGAGGGAAAGGGCCGCCACACCGACTTTGTTAGGTTCTGGTACTGGACCAGCGACAATCACACCCCGCGCAGCAGCAAGGGTAGTCGCTAGTCGATCTAATTCGTGCTCCGGAAGTTCAATGCGCCCCGAAGAGATCTTGACGAACGGACTTCCATCAGATCGGCCATCAGCTGCAAGAGGATGAGCAGCAACAAAATCCGGGTCCGGATCCATCGGTTCAAGAGGCTTGTCGAAAGGGAAGTTTACATGGACCGGGCCAAGAGGAGCTGTCAGCGACGTGGCAACCGACCTAACCGCAACCGTGCGAAGATGCTGAAGTGCCGGCCCGTCTGCTACGGGCGGCGCGACATCTATGAAATCCCTGACATACGCACCGTAGAGCCCTACTTGATCTATTGTTTGGTTCGCGTCCGCTCCCCTGAGCCGATGCGGACGGTCGGCGGTTAGAACCAGCAGCGGTGCTTCACTGAGCGACGCCTCTATTACCGCTGGGAAGACGTTTGCCGTTGCTGTGCCTGAGGTGGTTACGATTACCGCGGGAGAGCCCGAAGCCTTAGCGGTACCTAGCGCGAAGAAAGCTCCCGACCGCTCATCAAGATGCACCCGCATACGGAACCGGCCATCGCGAGAGAAGGCCATGACTAGAGGCGTTGAGCGCGAGCCCGGAGCGACGACGACATCTTGAACACCGCATCGGGCAAGTTCGTCTACAAATGCTCTCGCCCAGAGCGTCGTCGCGGCTACCTCAGTCATTCGGCATGTGCTGGGTTACTACACGATTCTCGAAAGGCGTCCTCTGCCCGTCAGTTTCGATTCGATCCAGTTGCACACCGCTCGCCTCCAGTGCTCTAAGCATCGGCTCGAACTTGATCGCGGTCTCGTTCCATTCCAGTGCTGGGACCGAACCTTCGATGATCCCAGCACCTGCGAAGAGGCGCCAGCCCCAAGCCGCTGAAATCCCGGTTCGCAGAGCAGGAGCAAACACCCCATTCCCCTCTGGGTCAAACCAACCGACAGGACCAGCATACCAGCCGCGATCGAAGGGTTCCTCATCAGCCAGAAGTGCCATCGCAGCTTTGCGAGGCAATCCACACACTGCTGGGGTCGGGTGAAGCAACCGAAGCAGGTCGAGGATGCCAACTTCAGCAGGGACGCTGGCACGGATTTCAGTCTCAAGGTGCTGTATACGGGTTAGTGTTAGCACGTGGGGTTGTGGATCCGTCCGTATCTGCTGGGCCACGGTCTCCAGCCGTCTCAACATGTCATCGAGTGCTATGCGCTGTTCGATTCGATCCTTATCGCTCGCCAGCAACTGAGCCGCGAGTTCAGCTTGCTCCCGGGGTGTCGACCCACGCCTGATGGAGCCTGCCACAGCCGTCGCGTGAAAGACACCATCATGGAGTGTCGCTATGGTTTCAGGCGCCGCACCGACGATCGGAGAGCCAGGCTCAGGTTCGAACATGAAGACATGACTTCCTCGGTTCGCCTCCCAAAGATGCTCGACAACTTCGACGGTATCCACGAGATCTCCGTGATCTCCTAGGTCTAAGTCGAGCGTGCGCGCGAGTACCACCTTCGATACGGTCCCACCCCGGATGATCGCCAAGGACTCCTCTACCGCACTGTCCCAGTCGTTCCTGTGCGTCAGAGCCTGTATCCCCTTCGTCGGGGGTCGTGAGACCCGTAATCTGCCCTCATGTGCGGCAAGCTCCGCGCGCAAGGCTTCGGCCTGGTGCCGTAGCCTCACGAAGACTTCATCGGATGCCTCGGGCTCGACGAGCACGCGCGCACGTAGCCAGGCATCACCAGAATCGTCACCCTCCAACTCGAAGACGGGCACATGAAAGAGCCAGGAAGGGAAAGATGCCCAAATACCTTCCGGTACATGATCCGAACGAAATGAGAAACCACCGTAAAAACGTGTGCGAGGCGCCCTAGCAGTTCCTTGTGGCAGAACAGGGTCGAGAGCGATTTGACTGGCCCGCTCGGCGACTAAACCAAACCGGTCGGGATTGGAGTCCCCATCCGGCTTCAGTTCGGCAGCGATTCCTCGATGAGCAACCCAGCGGTGGCCACGTGCCCAGAAGCCACGAGCATCTCCCGTAGCATGCGACAAAAAAACTTCCGGCCTCAGATCCGGTGCGGGAATCGTGACCGTAGCAAGTCGTCGAGGTCCTCGGGTAGAAGGCAAGGCAACTCCAAGCCGCGTCTGAAGGTTAGGGGGTCTTAAACCGGGCTCGGAATATAGGGGCAGTCGAGCGTTGATAAAGCTGCCAGATGCCTTCTCGGGATTAGCGGCAAGGACATGTGAGGGCTTTCTCCCTTGCTTCCTCAGCCTTACGCTGGACTCCTGCGCTGTGCTGGGTTGCTGCGCTTTACTAATCGTGTCACTGCAATCGGGGTCACGACACTCCGACAGGGGGAACTCTTGGAACGCAGAATCATTACGCCGATTCTCTTGTCGCTCTCGCTCCTACTCATCGCTCTGCCTTCGAGAGCGCAAGATGCTCGTGCCGTCGTTCGACTCGCTCCGAGTGCAAGTCAACTATCACTAGCTGCGGGCGAGCAAGTTCCCTTCAGTGTTCAAGCGATAGACGCAAGCGGAGCTATCGTTGACGTCCCGCTCCGCATTACTGGACCAAGGAATGCAGTCAGCATCGAAGATGGTATGGTACAAGGCCTACAACCTGGGGAATATGAGATTGTAGTAACGGTTGTCGTGCCCGCAGATACTGATCTCGAGCCCCTATCCTTGCGTGTGCCTGTCGTTGTTACTTGGCCACGTGTGAGTGAAGTCGAGATCGAGTCCGGAGCAATTCTCTACGAGGGAACGACGGTCGAGCACCGGGCCTGGGTGACACACGCGGATAACTCTTTACGGCCGGATCCGAATATTAGATGGTCATCATCGGATCCGTCTGTCGCCACAGTTGACCAGTTCGGGAACGTCAGCACTCAAATGTTAGGCACAGTGACTATCACCGCTTCCTTTGAGGGTATAACGGACTCCATTACTCACGAGGTGATAGCCTTTCCAGGAACCGGGATTGAACTGATGCGAACTCCCGACGCGGGAGTTCGCACTGGTGACGTAATCCACTTCGAGGCCCTAGTACGTGACGATGCTGGTTCGGTGGTCGCAGACGCCTCCGTAAATTGGTCTCATTCCTACAGCGCAACCGAGGGGATGTTGGGGGTACCTGCAACCGGTCAGATGCTAGGAGGAGACTTCGTGGCTGATATACCTGGCATCCATTCAGTGACCGCTACCGTGGGCGCATTATCAGCCCGTACCTCATTTGAAGTGGCTAGTAGGGATGTCGTCCAAGAACTCGAAGTTGTTGGTTACGGACCTGAGAATCGTTATCGGACCACAGATCTCTGGATTTTCGAGGGGATGGATGGCCGCGACTATGCGATTACTGGTTCGAAAGTCTCAGGTGGTTTCTCATTCTTCTACGATGTCACCAACCCAGCAGTAATCACAAAAATCGACTCGATCCAAGTGGATGCACGAACTGTTAATGATGTGAAGGCTTCGCCAGATGGGCGTTATGCTGTTCTTTCAAGAGAGGGGGCAACAAACCGCCGTGACGGCCTTGTGATTCTGGATATGGCTGACCCGACTAATCCCGTCATCGCGTCGTTTTACGACGAAGGAATCACTGGTGGTGTTCATAATATGTTTGCCGGAGATAACTATCTGTATGCACTCGCAAATGGGGACAAGTACGTCATCATCGATATGGCCGACATCTACGACCCTAAGTATGTCTCAGAATACAACCACCCAGACAGCAGGCTCCATGACGTCTGGGTTGCCGACGGGCTCGCGTACTCATCCGAATGGGGCACTGGGGTTGTGGTCGTCGATGTCGGGAATGGGCGCTGGGGAGGCTCTCCCGATAATCCGGTGTTCGTCACTTCGTACGCCACACCTTCTGGCGCCACACATGCAACATTCCCTTACTACCAGGAATCGACAGGCAAGACATATCTATTCCTTGGTGATGAGGACATGAACCGTCGAGGCCTGGCCTGGGCAGGATATCCAGAGTCGATGGGCTCGTATCAGAGCAGGTTCGACCCCTTAACAGGCACTGGGGGGATCCCACTGGTTACCAGGGGCTACATTCAAATCATTGATTTCACCGATCCTGAGAACGCAGAGATGGTAGCCCGTTATGAGGTCCCCGAGTTTGGAACCCACAACCTTTGGGTGGAAGACGACAAGCTCTATCAAGCCTACTATGAGGGAGGGCTGAGAGTCGTTGATGTGAGCGGTGAACTCATGGGTAATCTCTACACTCAGGGCCGCGAAATATCTGTCTTCAAGTCCGCGTCACCAACCGGCTACACCCGGAACGCCACCATGGTTTGGGGAGCACAGCCTCACAAGGGCCATATCTTCTTCAGCGACACAAATTCAGGACTGTGGAGTGTCAAGCTCCTACCCAAGCAACGACCTGTTTCATAGTTTCGTGGACTGATTGGCTTACTTCAGAACAGGCCCGCGCCAATGACATACAGACGCCCAATCCTACTACTGGCGATGCTGGTGCTAGGTGCTTGTGAGCAACCAACAGCGCCGGTTGTTAAGGGCCTCGAGCTACTCAGTGATGCCGCAGTCGCAAATTTCGCCGAGCAAGTCTCCGAATCTAGCGATGTGAGGCTCCCTTCCCTCCATGGGCTACTCCGGGCAGCCCGTAAGGCGATCCGTGCTAGTGATGGGGGTAACAAGCAGGCTATCCGTCATTTCCGCCGGGCCCGTCATTTCACGTCAGCTGCAGAGGACTCCACAGAAGCAGGTAACGAAGAGGCCGCGAAGAAGCTTCGTCGCCGGAGTTATGGACATAACTTACACGGAGTGGTCGCTGCACTCGGTACAGAAGCTGTGGAGAGAGCCATAGCTGGCTCGGAAGCAGGACTCACAAGACTCCAAGGGCATCTTGACGGCCGAGAGGTTTCGGAGGGAGTTGCCAGAAGGCTGGCAAAGGTCGTGGAGGCCGTAGGCAAGGCCCAGGAGAAACTTGCGGCAGGCCAACCGGTTGTGGCACTCCATCACGCACTCGACGCTGCTCAGAGAATCCGACACTTCTCCCCTCGCTATATAGCCCGCAAGCAGATTGGTCGTGCCAGGGAAGTTATTAAGCAGGCAGTCGCCGCGGTCGGTGATGCGCCAACTGAAGAAGAGGCTAAATCCATCAGACGGGCCCGTAGACTCCTAGGTACTGCTCAAGAAGAGTTCAAGGCACATCGGTACAATCGTGCCCGCAGCGCTGCTCAAAGATCAGCCAGGCTGTCCTGGGGAGTCGTCAATGGGAGAGCGGGCTAGAAACATAACAGAGGGCTCTATCCTGTAGCCCAATCAGTCCAGACTTCCTCAGCTAAGCCAACGCTGAGCTGGTTACCCCACCGAACGAGCGGCAGCTTCAGGATCATCGGCTCGTCGCATGCAATCTCAAGCCAGCGCTGATCTCCGTGGTAAGCGGTGTGGAGTCCCAGTGCCTTGAAGCGCTTCCCATCGCGGTTGATCAGCGGTTCTTCACCAAATTCTTCGAAGAACCGCTTCAGCTCCCCTCGTGAGGGGGAGCGCTGTTTGAAATCCATGAAGTGGACATTGGCACGGCGTTCCTTGAAGAAACGAATCGCCTTGCGGACATCGGGACTATTCTTTACCCCAAAGATCTGGACTTCCATAGAAGTTCGTCTTCCCTATCAGGTACTCAGCCCCTCAGCGGATCCCATCTCGTAGCTGCGTGACAAGACCCTGAGCGGCCGTTCCTAGATTGGTCACGCCACGCCCGTAGTTCCTCAGTAACACGACCCCGATGCGTGCATCTGGGTCGAATGCCATATGAGCAGTGTAGCCTGCAACCGAACCTCCATGACTAGCAATCTTTTGGCCTTTCTCATCGATCTGGACAGAGAATCCCAAGCCGTATCCACGGTTTAGGTTCTCGGGCGTTTGAATCGAAAGTGCTTCTCGACGGCTTTCCTCTGAGAGGATCCGCAGGCCTGGCACGCCACTCATGGCCCCCATGAAGCGACCCAGGTCTGCTACCGTCGAATACACACCGCCGTTCGGCACTTTGTACCCTCGTCCCGCATGCTCACGAGCCGGCTGCTCCCCATCGATCAAGCCATCCTGACCAATCACATAGCCTGCTGCGAGCCGCGCTTCAAGTTCAGCACCAGCAACCACAAATTCTGATCCTGTCATACCTAAAGGTTTGAAAATCTCAGTGCGTACCATCTCCATAAAAGGTCGTCCCGCAGCCTTTGCCAAAGCGAGACCCAGCGCACCAAACCCGATGTTTGAATACTGGTAGCGAGCACCCGGCAGGGTGTCGTATGCCGTCAGCGGCAGAGACTCTAGAATGCGCTTGTCCCAAAGCTCGATCGGTCCGACAACCGCATCAGGCCACCGGGGTTCGCGAATGAGGCCAGCAGTATGGCTAGCCAAGTAGCGGAACGTCACAGGCAGCGCATCAACTCGCAGGTCCACCACACCAGCAAATGCAGGGAGGTAGCGTTCGACCGGCTCGTCTAGCCCTATGACACCCTCGTCAACGAGCCGCATCATTAGCACGGCCGTCACGGACTTAGAGATCGAACCCGTCCGTGAAATCGAAGCCGTTGACATCGGTGCGCGCGCATCTCGATCTGCCCAGCCAAAGGCCTGAGCCCACACGAGGTCGCCGTCGACCATCACGCCTGCAGCGATTCCGCCAACGTTGTCTGCAGCTACATCTTCCGCAAGCTGCACGGCAAACGCAGCAAGTGCCTCATCTTGGCTTGGTGACTGAGCCAACACCGAGGCTGAATGAACCAGAACTCCAAAAGCTGCAACCAGCAGCCGAAATGCGAGGGGTCGTGCTGTCATCCGTGGTACCCTTTCCTTTCAGTCCAAGTGCGGGCTGCTTCTATAACCTGCTCGATATCGGCTGTTTGATTGTACACCCCTATGGACAGTCTCAACACGCCGCTCCGGATCGAGAATCGTATTCCTGCAGCCACCAAGTGATCGTGAAGGGAATTCATGGCTGGGTCATCCGCCGAATAGTGCCGTCCCCCTCCACTTTCCCCAACAGATACGATGTGTGCTAAATGCGGTCCTGGGCTCCCACCCGCCACGGGCAAGCCAAGTTCCAGGAGCCCGGTGGCCAACTCAGATGCGAGACCACGAAGGTGGGCCTCCACCTTTTTCATACCCCAGGCCTGGAGCAAATCCAGCGCCGCAGCCGCAGCTGCGGCACCAAGATAGTTGTAGTTGCCGAGATCGAAGCGAAGCGCACCTGACTGGTACCTTAGCTCGTCCTCAGCGAAAGCCGTCTCGTGAGCGTCGCCCAAATCAATCCCGTACCGGGCGACATGGACTGGTATTAGGGACTCCGCCACTTCGCGGCGTACATAGAGGAAGCCAAACCCGTAGAGTGAGAGCAAGCACTTTTGCGTAGCGACCGCAAATGCATCGATCCCGAGATCACGAACATCGGTATCTATTGCTCCAATCGATTGGGCCGCGTCAATCAATGTCAAAGCACCTGCCTGTTTGGCAGCTCTGGCTAGGCCCTTTACGTCAGTGAGGAAACCGGGAGAGAAGGAAATGCTGGGCATCGTCACGACCCGCGTACGCTCGTCGATTGCGTCGGCCATCGCCGCGACGGGCATCCGACCCTCATCGGCGGGAAACTTCCTAACCTCTATTCCCTTCAGTCGGGCAAGATTAAACCAGAGATAGATGTTGTTAGGGTGCTCAAGCTCGGGACATACCAGCACGTTATCTTCAGGTTCCCAAGGCAAGCTCGCGGCAAAGAGGTTGAGACCCTCAGAGACGTTTTTCGTGATCGCTATCTCATCCACACTCGCGTTCACGAGCCCCGCAAATGCGTAACGGGCGCACTCAACTTCGGCACGCAGGTCGTCCTTGTCACCTCCGTCCAGCATGCGTGTATGGATGTGCCGTTCGACTGCTGCATGCACAGGCTCAGATATAAGACCACGAGCTGACACATCAAGATAGACGTGCTCGCTTGCCCCTGGGAAAAGACCTCTGACCTCAGGGTTCATGTTCGCCTGGCCTCCGAATCTGCCACTATTGAGGTGCCGACCATGTCACCCATGATGTTCACGGTCGTGTTACCCATGTCGACCAGCCGGTAAATGCCACCAACGATCGCAGCGACCTCGATTGGGAGGTTGAAGGCCTGTACATAAATCAGTGCGATGACAAAACCACCTCCCGGGATCCCACCTGAGCCCTCAGAGAGCAGCAACCCGACCAAAAGAATCGTCAGGAAGGCAGCTGGCGCGAAGTCCACGCCAGCGGCCTGAGCGGTAAAGAGCAGCACAGCCCCAAGCATAACCGAGGTGCCGTCCTTGTTGAGCTGGGCACCGAGCGGGAGCGTAAAAGAGTACACAGCACGCGGCAAGGAAATCTTCTCGGCCATCTCAAGTCCAACTGAGAGTGAGGCCAGACTCGATGTCGTCGCCACCGTCGTCGCCCAAAGCGGACCAGTCTCGCGCAGAAAACGACCGGGACTCCTAGCAGTAAAGAACTGCAGCAGAATCATGTAGCCAAGGAAAACCAGGAACTGAGCCGCCCAAACGCCCAGAATGAATTTTGTCATCGGACCGATCAGCTGGGTACCGTAGCGTCCGACGGTCACAGCCATGAGTGCCCCGATACCCACAGGGGCAATCAGCAAGATCAGGTCAACAAGTTTCCGAAAGAGTGTAGCCAGGTCCTGGTAAGCTTCAGCCAGGCGATCCGCCGCCTTACCACCAATAAGGAGTGTAGCAATCCCTAGTAGAACAGAGATCACTACCAATTGAACGACATTGCCCTCCACAAATGCCTGGAAGACATTTGTCGGCACCATCCCCAAGAGCACCTCTGCAATCGATGGTACAGTTCCCACCGGTCCCTCAACCTGCTCCGATAGCTGCATGCCAACACCTGGACGGAGGAGAGCCATCGCACCGATCCCCAGAGAGATCGCGACAAGGTCAGTGACCACGTAGTAGCTCATGATCTTTCCCGCGAGGCGACCAAATATGCGGACGTCTGAGAGCGCAGTCAGACCAGCGAGCAGGTTAAAGAAAACAAGCGGTACCGCAGCTAGCACGAGCATCCGAATGAATAGATCACCGATGGGCTGGACGACTTCGACCTGCTCCCCCAGGAAAGCCCCTAGGGCTGACCCGACGACCATGCCGATCAGGATTTGGGTGCCGAGTCCGATCCCGCGAGCGCGGTTAGTTGGAACGGGAGGCGACTCCGGGTCGCCGCTCACTTCACCCTCAGGGTTCACGGAGTACGGGGAGACTCTAGGAGAGCAAGCACACGCTCAAGCATTCTAGCGTAGTAGGTTTCCACGTTTGCCCGGGTGAGCGGAATCCACTCATCGACGGCCGCGGGATTGCCTTCCGCAATTTCTCCGTTCGGCCGGATTGTATGCCCGATATTCCACATGAACGCAACCACGGGCTGATCGGTACCAGGGAAGGTCAGAACCTCTTCCCATTCCCAAGTGTTCGAATAGCCTCCCGGAGGCATCCCAACCACCGGCCCCAAATCGTTGTCTACAATGATCGACACGAACTGATCGAGGTGAGAACCACCGCTCGGCCCAGAAATGATGCCTATGGGCCCACGAAAGTGCTTCGGAGCCGGCTCAAGAATCCCGTCCGACTCCTTTGGTGCGTGGGCTAGCTTGAACGGCACGTTCGTGCTGTACGCCTCTCCCCGGGTGAGCGCGCCGAGAACGTCGCTCTCCAGCCATGACATCAACCAGCTTCCGTCGTCAATTGTCTCGGAGACCCCCCCATCATTTATGTTGCGGGCCGCGAAGTCGAGTCGCTTGTCTTCGACAAAAGGTTCGGTCACATCACTGATCCTCAGGTTACCGAAGGTCGTCTTGAAGGGCAGAGGCTGAAGCCGTTGCATCGCATAAGCTCCGAGGGACCCCCCTCGGCTACGTGTGACATCCATAACCAATGCGTGATCAAGCAATCCCTGGGATTCAGCGAATTCGACCAAAGCATCGACGTCAGACACCATCGTCTCACGAAATCCCCTCCATATGAGAACGACAAACCGGCGATTGTCTTCGGGGACAAGCAAATCGAAGGTGGGAGTCTTCAACTCAAGCCCCAAACCCGGATAGCTAGGATCTCCCGAGCCGGTCCATATCAGCTCACTTGGATCTGCGAAGGGCAGTGAGTAGGTCGACTCGGTGCCAGAAGAGGACCGGACAACCAAAGTCAGTTCAGCAGCTCGTAAGTGACTAGGGAAGGCCGCTGTTGAAAGCGCCATCGCCTCAGCCAGTTTCCAGCGTAAAGCAATCGTGGTCGAATGTCTCATAAACGCTGTAGCAGAGTCATGCCAGGCCTCGACCAGCATCCCGTTTACACTCACAATCTGATCTCCGATCGCAGGCAACTCCGGCCAGCGGGGATCAGCAGCAAGATCTCCAACGAAGTACCCGGCATCCTCCTCCGAGTAATCCGGGAAAATCTTCACTGGCGCCTGTCCGGGTTCGTTTGTTTCGCCACCTAACACGTCGAGTCCGGCGCTGTCCGGGAGCTCAAGACCTCCGGCCACGAGGTAGAGATCCAAATGACGGTCCCGGCGGGCATGACTGAGCCGAGCAAGCGTGTAATACAGCTCTGGCTCAGTATTCGCGGAGATGACGACATCACGTAGCGCCTCCATCTCCATAACAGGATCGAAGCCTAGGCGCTCGTTCTTAACTGGTGAGAACGCTTCTCGTCGCTCGGTGCGCGCGATGATAGTGTCGAAAAGTTCTGCCCGCAGTTCCGGAGTGCCGACCTTGGAGAGGGAAGCTTCCGAGCACGCCACAACCGCTAACGTGAGACCGCATAACGCGAATCCCAACAACCTGTGCGATTTATTCATCCTCGTAAGTTGCCCTGGCGCTAGCACTCGGCAAGGGCGGATGGGAGTGTGCCTTGGGCAGTCATAACAGACGACTCCTTAGGTGAGATGAACTGACCTTCTGCACCTACCCCTAGGCCCACCTACTTACAGGGACTGGCCACGGACCCTGTGCTACTGCAATGTGTACCCGGGCTATCGAGACAAAACATTGGAGACTGGGCCATGACCAAGCACGTGACCTTCACTGCAGCATTCCTGCTGATATCTGTAGCAGCATGCGCGGAGGCGGAGGCAGGGGCCTTGGCTGAAAGTGCTGCCTTCGATGCTCCTGTAAGTGCAGCACAGAGTGTCCCGGACATCCTCGTCTATAAAACACCGTCGTGCGGCTGCTGCAACGGTTGGATTGAACATCTGCGTGCAGCGGGCTTCAGCGTTGAAGATCGGAATCTCCGAGATCTGATGTCGATCAAGCGAGATGCGGGTGTACCCGTCGGGCTGTCCTCATGCCACACAGCGCTGGTTGGTGGCTATGTGGTGGAGGGACATGTCCCAATAGAGCAAGTCAAGCGTATGCTATCCGAGCAACCTGACATCGCAGGAATCGCTGTCCCTGGAATGCCAATTGGTTCTCCTGGCATGGAAGGACCTAACGCCAAACCTTACCAAGTCATTTCGTTCGACGAGTCAGGCAACGTGGCTGTCTACGCGGAGATCGATCCCAGGTAGAGTGCCCACTAACTCTGGCCTGAGGTCGAGCCACAGGATCGAGAGACAGCATGATACGGACTTGCTTTCCAAAGACGACGGTCACTGGAATCATGATCTTGGTGACACTCATCGTCCCACGTGGTGTCTACGGTCAGCGCCGCGGGCAGGAGGAGGCTCCTCCCCAGAGGTGGAGTCCAATCTCGGTCGGCTTATACGTGGGATACGACAATCAACCGTCAGGAGAGGTCGCGGGGGCACAAATCCGCATCCCGGTACTCCGAAGCGGCACCGTCCAACTTATCTCGGACGCCAACGTCACATTCCTGAACCGACTCAAGGAGTACCAGTTCAATGTTGAGGCGGTTTATACCACTGTAGCGAGCACAGGCGGACTCTACGCAGGTGGTGGGTTGGCTTGGAGGAACACGATGTTTGGCTCCGACCTGACCGCGGGACGTCGGACAGTTCAGGGATATAGTATAGTGGTGGGGTTTGAGACTGGTGGAATCGCTGGCACTTCACTGAGCCCCCAGCTCGAGATCCGATGGAGCTTTCTGAAGGAGACAGCACTCAACCCAAGAGTCATCAGCTTGGGTGTTAACTTCCCGCTATGGAGAGCTGGCCCCAGGGGAAGTGATCTTGCCACCAGATAAATCCCAGACGTGTCCCCTAAGTGGGGAGAACCCGGCTTCGACCTCTCTTCAAGAGCCTGCACAGGTAAGGTTGATCCATTAGCGGTTAGGGTCCACGTAGGTTTGGGTTCCCTTACGCCACCAGACGCTAGGGCTTACCCGGTCGGGCGGAGCGAAGAGGTCAGCGATCCAGAGCGCAAGCCGACGTAGCCGTGTACCCGCGAGCCATAGCCATAGCCGCGGCCAAAGACCCTTAAAGTCGCGGTTGTAGGGACACACACGCACGCATATCGAACAGTCCGAGTTCTGGTTCGTCCAGAACTTGAAGCATGGCTCTGCATCAACCGTCCACTTTCGTACGCCACGAATGTTCGACTTGTTGTAGGTGACCTCTGACGGCTGGCCGTCGGGGATCGCGTTCACGGGACAAGCGTCGGAGCAGCGGCGGCAGATCGTACAGAACTCCGTGACACCGAAGGCCTTCGGGTGATCGTGGTCAAGTGGCAAATCGGTGAAGATCTTACCAATTCGGACACGAGGACCAAACTCCTTTGTGATCAGGAGACCGTGCCGACCATATTCACCAAGCCCCGCCTTGAGTGCGTACGGAATCGCTAGGGCTGTGTCGTTCATCGTTGCGACGGCCCGGTATCCCAGGTTGATCACGTACTGGGCCAAACCAAGCAGAACAAGCGTGTCGTGGGAGTAGCCGACGCCGGTCGCTGTACCACTGAGCGCCGAGGGCACCGTGTCAATCAAATCTCGGTCCATCTCCTGAACAATCACAATGACGTTCGGCAGGTCTGTAGGTAACTCCTGTTCCTTCTCAGTTTCACCCTGTCGGCTGTACGCGTGAGTGTAGACCCACCGTTCGTCATAAGCCGTGATTCCGACGAGATCTGCGCCAAAGACCTTGGCCACGTACTTGATCTCACGGCTCATTTCAGTGGGGGAGTCGACCTCAATGCGCTCTTCCGGGCCTTGCCGGTGGACCGTAAAGGGATCTAGAAACCCCTCTCGACGGTTCTCGCCTTCTTTCAGTTCGGCGAAGATGTCGGGTAGGTGCCAGGAGGCGTTACGGAGCGCGTAGTCACGCTGCCTGAAGCCGTCCACGGATTTCCACTCCTTCAGCGGAGTTCGGTAGCTTTCGAAGAAGCGATCAGTCTTCTCTGATCTTACTTCGGGGTCCCAAAACGCCCGAGAGTAGATGTCATTTTTTTGACTGAAGCGCTCGAACGAGTCAAGGACTTCGAAGCCCGCATCCAAATCCCTCTCGGCAGGATCGAAGTCTTTACTCATCACTGCTCTCCCAAAAGACGATTGACCGAAGACTGAAGGCCTCTGGTTCACGACGTCAACGTAGGATCGATATCTGATTGGGCAACGGATTGGGTAGAGCAGGCCCTCCTTAAGAACTGCGACAGGATGTGAAGGGAACTGCTACCACCAGAGCCGAAAGTGCCCTGCCAAGTACTCGGCTGAACCCTCACTCAAGGTCCGAAGAGATTGTCACAGAACGATCGTGTGTCGTCCGAAGCGGCAACTCCGGTATGCGCATTGCAAGTATTCCACCGAGCGCTGCAATGACACTCGCCAGCCAATAGATCCGAGCCGTGGCCAGGGCAAATGCAGCCCTGACCGCCTCAGCGACCTCCTCTGCAAGGCGCTCTCCCTCTGCCAGGATTAATGTGGCTTCAGCTACAGGTTCAGTAGCCGCTATATGTTCGTACGTCACCCGGACAAGGTTCGGCAGCTCACCTCCGCCACTCGAGACGAACTCTTCGGCCACGATGCCACGATCAATCACCGCTGCCGGCATATCGATTGCGGAAAAGGCTACCCCGAGTGTCGTGCCGAGTACGGTGCCCATCAAGGCGGCACCGATGGTTGCACCAATCTGGCGAAAGAACAGTGATGCGCTTGTTACTTGGCCGATGAAACGGACGTCAGCTGCATTTTGGATCGCTAGCGTAAAGAGAGGCATCGCGGGCCCTAAACCCAACCCACACATCACTGTGTATAGCGCGACTCTCCGATAAGGGACTTCGGGCCCCATAGTAGCAAGCAGAATGCTAGCCACGGTGAAGATCAGAGATCCCAGAACAATTTGAGGTCTATACCCTACACGATTCACGATCTGACCTGCGACCGTAGCAGAGAAGACGATCCCTAGCGAGAACGGAATCAGAGCTGCTCCTGCACGCGTTGCCGACACACCCAGAACATTAACCAGGAATAGGGGCAGGAAGAGCGAAACGGACATTAATGACGCGCCGAAGAAGAAGGTCGATGCATTCGCCCGCCGGAAAACGGGGTCGGCAAAAAGTCGCATATCGAGGATCGGTCCAGGAGCGGTGCGCGAACGTCGAACAAAGGCCGCGAGCAGCAGGCATCCGGCAGCAAACAAGCAGATAGTCAGCCAGGACTCCCAGCCCCCCGAAGCCGTATCTGTCTTCAGGCCAGGTAACCAGGGATAGCTTCCCTTATCGAGTTGGAGTGCGAGGGTCGCCGGTGCCAGCCCGCCCAGTAGCAGGGCAGCCCCTATTAAGTCGGGCCTGGCCGCACCCTTCGGTGGATCGAGCCTGGGCATGCGACGAATGATGACCCAAAGCACTAGCCCGCCAACGGGTACGTTTACATAGAAGACCCAGCGCCACCCTTCGATTCCTGGGATGAGCCCACCTGCATGGTCTGTTAGCAGCCCACCGATGAGCGGTCCTAACACGGACGCAATTCCAAACACGGCTCCTACGAATCCCTGATACTTCCCTCGCTCCGCAGGCGTGAACAGATCAGCTATCACAATAAAGGTCATCGCGAAGAGCCCACCACCACCCGCCCCCTGGATACCTCGGAACAGCACAAGCTGGGTCATCCCATCACCAATAACCGGAAGATCACCGAATTCCCCAGCAAGCCCACAGAGCATCGAGCCACCAAGAAAGAGCACTATCGCGAGGAGCGTTACGATTTTCCGAGAGTACGTGTCGGCGAGTTTACCGTACACGAGAGCCAAAGACGTGGACGCCAGAAGATATGAAGTGGCAACCCACGCATAGCGCTCAACCCCTGACAGGTCCTCGATCATACTCGGGAGCGCGGTTGCTACGATCGTCTGGTCGAGCGCCGCCAGAAAGAGTGCGAACAGGATTGAAATATAGATAATCATCCGATCTCGACCGGAGACCGGTGTGTCCGCGTGATTGGAGGTCGAAATGGACATAAGGCGCGAAACATAACCACTCATGCCAGCGAAGAACCAAGTTCTCTTGTGCTGGGGGTCGTTTAAGGCCAGTGTGGAATCGCTTCTCACCCAACACTCTTAAGCATGGAGACCGGACCCGGCATTAAGCTTAAGCTGCCCGCTTCCTGCTCGGCGCACGGGTACGCCTCATGGACCTCGACGCAGACCCATACCCAATCCTGGGTAATCTGCATCTCTGCTTGATCGGTCACTAGATAAGGGACCAAGACCCATGATCGCTGAACACAACACAATCCTGTGTGAAACCCAGGGAGATGACCACATCATCGACCTGAC
>DCAD01000047.1:65540-77125 GCA_002311875.1 Gemmatimonadales bacterium UBA1142
CGGCTCGACTGCAGCGCTGACCACACTTGAATACGAGCCCGGCCTGGTCAACCACGACATCCGCACTGCGATGGAGCGGCTCGCACCTCGCGACGCTCACTACGAGCATGAGGAGACCTGGCAAGACGACAACGGCCACAGTCACGTGCGTGCGTCTACGGTGGGGCCTTCTCTGGTGCTTCCGATTCTAGACGGATGTATCCCGTTGGGAACCTGGCAACAAATCGTGCTCATCGACTTCGACACGCGTCCACGTCGGCGTACGGTTCATGTGAGCGTGATAGGAAAATGAAATCTCAGCGACCGCCCCAATCCGGTCTAAACAGGGGTGACCGCTGATGAGAGCGGTTGTTCTGCGTCGACACGGTCCGGCGGAAATCCTAAGCCTAGAGAGCGTGCCTGACCCGACCACCGGCTCTGAGCAAGTGCTGGTGGCTGTGGAAGCAATCGGACTGAACTTCGCTGAAGTACTCTCCCGCAAGGGCCTGTACGGTTGGTCACCGGACCTGCCCTATGTGTTAGGCATGGAAGCAGTTGGGGTGATTGAAGAGATCGGTGACCGTGTGGAGGGACGCGAGATCGGAGAGAGGGTTCTCGTCGCCTCTCAATTTGGTTCCTACGCTGAGAAGATTGCCGTGACCGCTTCAGCTGCGCTGCCCGCCCTCGACAGCTACACACCGGAAGAAAATGCAGCCTTCGGAGTGAACTACATGACCGCCTGGGTAAGCCTATTGGAGATGGCGCGCATGAGACACACTGACCGGGTACTGGTCACTGCGGCGGCTGGCGGGGTAGGAACGGCGGCCGTACAAATCGCTTCCTCATTCGGGTGCGAGGTTGTCGCGCTGGCTAGCTCCGATGCAAAACTACAACTCGCGCGAAATCTCGGTGCAACAGACACTGTATGCTATGGGAATACCGGATTCCCTGACCAGCTGCTGGACACTGTGGGCTCCAGGGGGATCGATGTCGCCCTTGAGACGGTGGGCGGACACGTCTTTAAGGCTTGTGCGGACTGCCTTGCCCCGTTCGGCCGGATTGTGGTCGCAGGCTATGCGGAGCTCGACTACAAGTTGTGGAACCCGATCTCGCTTTGGCGAGCTTGGCGTGGCATGCCAAGAATGAGCATGGAATCGATGTACAGGGGCTCCAAGGGCCTACTCTCGACCCACCTCGGGTATTTGGTACCATACCCGGAGATCGTCCGCCCAGTCTGGGATCGGCTGACCACCTTTGTGGAAGAGCATAAGATCCGGCCGATCGTTGGGCACGTTTTCCAGCTTGCTGACGTGGCTGAGGCACATCAGTTAATGGAGTCGAGGGGAAGCATGGGGAAAATCGTGATGCGGGTCTAGATAGGGGCGGGAACGGTGTTCGACTTCAAGCCGAAGATATGAATGCATCAACTGCTTCCACCCAGCATCCAGGTCGCTCCAAGTGTACCGTGTGCCCCGCACCGGGAACGATGACCAGCTGAGCTTGTGGGAGCGCAGTGGCCATCTGTTCGCCAATCGCTATGAATTTAGAGTCAAGTTCTCCTACAATGATAAGTGTCCGCGTTTGGATGGCAGGCAGGCTATCCCAAAGAGATGGCAGCGCCCCAGTACCCAAACCCCGGAGTGCGTTAGCCAAACCAGCCTCGGTATTGCGGAGCCGCTGAGCGTGGCGCTCTGCTCGCTTAGGGTCAGGGAGCTGAAGTTGACTCTCAAAGAGCGGAAGACCCTCCCATCTCCTGACAAACTCATCGACGCCGTTGGATTCGATCTCACAGGCCAGTACCTCATCATTCACCTGCCGCCCTAACCTCTCGGATTCTGTAGCAAGCCCCGGAGATGCGGATTCTAAGATGAGTCGGCGGACCTTACTCGGGTGGGCAGCTGCAAAGTGGAGTGCAACCCGTCCACCCATCGAATAACCGACTAAGTCTGTAGGCCAGACTCCAGCGTGCTCAATCCGAGCGAGTGCTGCTTCAAGAGAGAAACATCCAGGGTCTATGTCGGCGGACTGGCTCCCGTGACCTGGAAGATCGCAAAGGACCGGTGAACAACCTATGGAGGCGAGCCCATCTGAGATCAACTGTCCCCACGAATCAGATGACCCGGTAAACCCGTGGAGTAGAACCGGATAGTAGTGAATCAGGTACGCACCTCCCCACTTGCAGAGCCCCCGGACCGCAAGAAGCTTGCTCGCATGAGAATCTTAGTCGTTGGCTCCTCTGGCACTATCGGTTCGGCCGTGGTTAAAGCTCTCTCCGAGCATGGCCAAGACATTGTCGAAGTCACGCATTCCGGCGGAGGACTGACCGTCGACCTTTCCGACACGGCTTCGATTGAGGCCTTGTATGATACAGCCGGAAAGCTGGACGCAGTTGTGTGCGCCGCAGGCGTGGCCCAGTTCGGCCCTCTGGAGGAGCTTTCTGATGCGGATCTTGCACAGAGCATCGAGAATAAGCTAATGGGCCAAGTGAACCTCATCCGATGCGGGATCGGGCGGGTAACCGAGGGGGGCTCGTTCACACTTACAAGCGGAGGGCTGTCACAGAAGCCCACTGCTGCGACAACTTCTGTGAGCATGGTTGGTGCTGCAGTAGAAACCTTCGCAAAAGGAGCAGCGATCGACCTGGAAAACCGTTACCGGGTCAATGTGGTAAGCCCAGGCTAGGTCGCGGAAAGTCGCATGCAGATTGGTCTTGATCCGATGCCAGGTATCTGGGCCCGGGACTTGGCCGAGTACTATATCGACCTCGTAGAAGGCCTGCAGACAGGGCAAATCGTTCAGGCGGAAGCAGCTAAGCCAGATGGTATGTCTTAGATACGCTGATTGTCTGCTCTCCAGTTCTTGATTGCTTGCTTAAGTGTCTTACGGTCGGAAATTCCTTCTGACAGTGCCGTGAAGACTAGGCCTGTAAGCTCTTCGTCAGAAGCAAAGCGCAGCGCAATCATTTGCTCTGTCGTCACTTCAGGGATCCTGTGCTTGAGGTCTTCAGGGAGAAGCCTCTCCATCCGCATCCGCTCTTCAAGCCGAATAACTCTATCCTGCACACCGAGGGCAAACACGCGCGCGAAGAAGGCTGCGAACACCACGCCCACGGAAAAAACAAAAAACACGAGGCCAGCAAAGGAAAAATCGATCACCACCCCATATACAAAAAAGTATAGAGTAGGGAGCATAAGCATTGGCCCCATCCAGTAATGGTAGGCAGGGACAACCTTACCGTGGTTCTCAAAGTTCTGGTCTGATCGGCTCATGGGTTCCTCTATTATTGGGGCAACCAAAGTGCGGAGCCCGCGCAATACATTGGGGTGACCAACCTAGCGAAGACGTTTATGCTGTGCAGCCCAGGACACGATCGGAGCCTATGAAGAGCTACCAGTTCCGTGAGTACGGAAAACACCTCGAAGCCATAGAACATCCCGAGCCTTCGCCGGAGGGAACGGAAGTCCTAATCCGTGTCCTGGCATGCGGAGCGTGTCACAGTGACGTGCACCTTTGGGAGGGTGAGTACGACCTCGGTAATGAACGGAAACTAGATGCTAGAAGTGGGCGTGAGTTGCCCTTCACCTTGGGTCATGAGATTTCTGGCGAAGTAGTCCGAGTTGGACCCGGTGGTCCCGATGCCCTGATTGGAAACCGGTTTGTGGTATTTCCGTGGATTGGGTGTAGAGCCTGCAATGTCTGCGATCGTGAAGCTGAACACCTTTGCCTCCGGCCTCGTGCCCTCGGGACCTTCGTGGACGGGGGATATAGTGATCATGTGCTGGTCCCCCACCCGAAATACCTCTTCGATTTCGGCAATCTCACGCCAGAACTCGCCTGCACCTATGCATGCTCAGGCCTCACTGCCTACAGCGCAGTCAAAAAGGTCACCGGGTATCACGGGTCTCACATCGTGATAATCGGAGCGGGCGGCGTTGGCCTTTCAGCGCTAATGGTCGCGAAGGCACTGACGGATTATGAAGTCATCGTCGTAGACATCCGGCAGGAAGCTCGCGACGCTGCAGAACGAGCAGGAGCAAGCCACGTGCTCGACGGGAGCGACAGAAATGCCCACAGGCATATCAAGAAAATCAGCGGTGGAGGGGTTTGTGCGGTCATTGACTGCGTAGGATCTGAGGTGTCAGCCAATCTAGGCATGAGAGGTCTAGCGAAGAGTGGTATCCTTGTCGTTGTGGGTCTCTTCGGCGGAGCCCTTCAAGTATCACTTCCACTCCTGCCACTTAAGGACTTGACGATACGCGGATCCGACCTCGGCAGCCTCAGTGAGATGGGTGAGTTGATGGAACTGGCTAAAGCGGGACGTATAGACCCTATCCCAATCGAGACTCGCGCCCTCGACGAGGCACAGCGCACTCTTTACGATCTCATTGAAGGCAACACAGTCGGTCGCGTCATACTGAAGCCGTAACCACTCCTTGATACCTTGGGACCATTCTCGGAGATTGTGGCTGAAGTTACGAGAGCCTGACCTACGGGGCCTTAACGCTTAGACAAAACAACCTGTTAACAACTATGACCAAGCCGAAAGACGGAATGTTTGAGGTTGAAACTGGCGTAAAATCCGAGCCGGCACCAAATAGGATCTCAGTCGATCCAGATAGTCTGCCGACTATCCCAGCTGCGATGGAGTACGACTACACGAACTTCTATTTCGGGGCTGGGACGGACGCGTTCGCTCTGCTAGAGCCATTTGATGACTGGTGGGGGCAGGTTAAACCTGCAGGCTACTACCTCTACGAGCTGCCACTCCGTTCAGCACCGTCAACTCGAGTCGATGTCGAGGACACCAAAACGGGTGAGATACGACGGGGACTCGTCAATTTTGCCTCTTACAACTACCTGGGGCTCTCATATCGGCCAGAGGTTAAGGAAGCGATTAAGGAAGCCGCTGAGGTCTACGGAGGCGGGTCCTCAGGGTCACCGATCTTGAGCGGCACGACACACCTGCATGAGCAGTTCGCCGAGGAAGTGGCTGCATTCAAGGGCAAAGAAGCTGCACTGATCTTCCCCACTGGCTACAGCGCCAACATCGGGACGATCGCGGGATTGATGCGTTCGGGTGACTTGATCGTAGCCGACCAATATGCGCACGCCAGTATCGTCGATGGCATGATTCTATCGAAATCCAAGTCCCGATTTTTCAGACACAATCGGGCAGATGACCTCGACCGTAAACTAAAGGGTTTCGATGGAAAGAAGCTTGTGATCGTTGAGGGTGTGTACTCTATGGACGGTGACGTTGCAGCGCTGGCCGAGATCGTCGGAGTGTGCCGTGACCGTGGGGCCCGGATCATGATCGACGAAGCACACTCAGCCTTCGTCTACGGTGATACCGGGAAGGGCATAGTCGAGGACGTGGGCCTAGACGATGAGGTGGACATCCACCTCGGCACCTTCTCCAAGAGCCTTGGGGGACAGGGCGGCTACACCGCAGGCTCCCTCCAACTCATTAACTATCTCCGGGGTTTCTCTCGATCGCGTTTCTTCTCGTGTGCTCTCTCTCCGGTCGTGGTTGCCGGCCTCAGGAAGGCCCTAGAGATCGCTCGCGACGAGCCGGAACTCCGAACGAAGCTTTGGGAGAACGTTGCCTGCATGCAGAAGTTGCTCGGTGACGCCGGAGTTCCCATCGGTGACTCCACCTCACAGGTCATTCCCGTCATGGTCCGCGACGATGCACGCATACTGGCAATGGGTGAGGAGCTATTCCGGGAGGGAGTGTACATCAACCCGGTCATTTATCCAGCTGTCGGCAAGCACAAGTCCCGGTTCCGTATGTCCATCTCAGCGGCGCATACGACGGAGGAACTTGAAGAGGGAGCAGCGGTGATCCAGCGGGTGCTCCAGAGGTACGGTATATGTCCCTAGGAAGCTATCACTTCCATACAGGGGTCAGCGCCTTCTTCGAGATGGCAACGGACGACGCCCGTGTACTCTTACCTCAACATCTCGAGCCTATCGAGGTGCGCCATCAGCGGAGTGTGCTTTCTGTTACAGCTTTCCTTTTCGATGACAGTGTCGTGGGACCTTACACCGAGATCATGTTCTCGGTGATCGTTCCGCCTACCGTGGCTCAGTGGGGCCAGCATGCGAAGGCAGGATTCTTCCCCTTCCTCGCTGCTACAAGCTCAGAGCAGGCTCGGCGCATCAAGTCTGAGCGCTTCCACTTCCCGTATCATGATGAGGACATCAAGGCGCAGTTCATCGAGAGGGAAGGCCGTATGCGTGTGCGTGTCTTCGGAGGAGGAGATCCGATTGTTAACGTGAGCGTGACCCGAGGCTCTTGGGAAACTACGACCCATTTGCTTCAGGGTTTCATGATGAACGGGACCGAACGTCTTCGAACAACACTCCAAATCAGCAGCGAATACACTGTCCATGAGAATGAGCAGGGTGAGATGACGCTCTTTCCGCACCCTATGATTGCCAGGCACTTCCCAGGTGAAGTCTCTGTGTATCCGTTCCGGGAACATTGGTTCAAGAACGGGACCGAGGTCTTCCACAAACTGGAAACTTTTTAACCGTCACTCGATAGTCAGGCCAAGACTGAGTAAGAGCGGGGGCGACACGGGGTCATCACGTAAAGAACCGATCAACGGGTAAGGTCCCTCAGAGTATCAATGACCTGCGTACGACGGAGATTGAAGAAATTTCCAGTGGCCTACGTAGAGATCGATTGAGGGGTACGCATAGCAGTGCACGGCCCGGCCCCTGCATCAACAACGTAAGGAAAGGAGTCACACAGTGCAGCTTTATAGGGTTCTGGTTGGCGCCACTCTGCTCCTCATTGTCTTTGCCTTTTCACCACCCGAGTTAGTCGCCCAGGAAAACGAGCAATTAATCGGCAGTTGGCGTGGAGGACTTGAAGTCGGAGGTGGAACCACCCTGACCCTTAGTTTTAATATCACCCAAGACGACGCCGGCACACTTACCGGGACAATGGACAGCCCGGACCAGGGTGCGGTCGGCATTCCGCTGAGCAGTGTCTCCTTTGAAGGGAACCACGTGAACTTCAGTATCCAATCCATCCAAGGGATCTATACGGGCAGCCTCTCGGACGCGGGCGACCAAATCACTGGGACTTGGAGTCAAGGTCCAGCCTCACTACCGCTCTCACTCGTAAAGGGTGACGCCCTCCCACCACCAGAGCGGCCACAAGAGCCCAAACCTCCTTATCCTTACAGCACTGAGGAAGTGACATTCACCAACGCTGAAGCAGGCATCGACTTAGCTGGAACCCTCACTATTCCGGATGGCATCGGACCATTTCCTGGGGTCGTGCTGGTCAGCGGATCAGGACCCCAAGACCGCGACGAATCCCTGATGGGCCACAAACCGTTCTGGGTTCTCGCAGACCACTTGAGCCGCGAAGGAATCGCGGTTCTCCGCTTCGATGACCGCGGGGTGGGCTCCTCCGGCGGTGAGTTCGGGACCGCCACCTCAGAGGACTTCACCACGGATGCTCTAGCGGGAGTCATATACCTTGAGGGTCAAGACCGTATCGCGGCAAACCGAGTGGGGATCGTAGGTCACTCAGAAGGCGGCATCATCGCACCGCTCGCCGCAAGCCGTTCCGAGAGAGTCGCGTACATTGTCATGCTGGCTGGCCCCGGCGTTCCGGGTATCGACATCCTCGTAGCTCAAGGAGAACTCATTAACCGGGCTGGTGGCGCCCCTGAAGTGATCATCGAAATGAATAGTCGTGTTCAGCGCTCCCTAGCGGACATAGTGAAGAGAGAGCCTGACCCGGAAGTAGCTGGTCCACTTATGCGGGCAATAATGCGAGACGAGCTTGAGAACCTTCCATCTGATATCAAGGAGGCCCTTCCAGAGTCCCAGGTTGGGGACGTAGCGATTAACACAACCGTTAATCAGATCAACTCTCCTTGGTTCCGTTTCTTCTTACACCATGATCCACGCCCGGTGCTGGAACGAGTTTCTGTTCCCGTGCTCGCGATCTTTGGTGAAAAGGACCTTCAGGTACCGCACGAACTCCACGTTCCGGAAATTGAAGCAGCCTTCCAGCGTGGAAATAACGGAGACACGACCGTCCGAGTGCTGCCCGGGCTGAACCACCTTTTTCAACAGGCTGAATCGGGTAGCCCCTCGGAGTATCAGCAAATCGAGGAGACCTTCAATCAGAGCGCTCTGGAGCTCGTTAGCTCGTGGATCCTTGAACGGTTCGCCACTCCGAAGCAGGACACATTGAGTTAGGCTCTAGCCAGACCGGTCAGTTGTCTGGCCACCTGCCAAACCGGTGACCAAATCTCTAGCTCGCCCCCGTCATCACCATTAGCGTAGGTGATGCCCGCACGCCCCCAGGATCTGATCTTTACGCTCTACGGCGAATACCTACTCCACCGAGAGGAACCGATCTGGGTTGGAAGCCTTATCGCACTCCTCCAACCTTTTGGCCTCTCGGAAGGGGCCGTGCGCACAGTTCTCTCTCGGATGGCTCGAAAAGGATGGCTCAAGGCCCACCGTGCCGGGCGGCACTCCTTTTACGATCTCGCTCCAAAAGGTCGGCGACTTTTGGAGGAGGGTCAGGCTCGCATCTTTCATCCCTCGTGGGACACCCCGTGGGATGGCTCCTGGTTCCTGATCGCCTACTCGATTCCGGAGGACGTCCGCCACTTGCGAGACCGGCTCCGGGATCGCCTTGCTTGGCTTGGCTTTGGCTCACTGGGAAATGGGCTGTGGATCTCCCCCCACGATGTGGAAGAACAGGTCCAGAGCGTTGCGGAACAACTGGAAATCGAGTGCCACCTCGAGTGCTTCCAGGCTCGTCGTGTCAACAAGCAAGATGCTCAGGAACTCGTGGCAAAGTGTTGGGATCTCACAACCGTGAACCAGCAATACTTAGCCTTCGCCGAGCGCTGGCAATCAGAACTAGAAAGATGCAGCGCCGGTGTTCCGGCGGGTGATGTGACACATGAGGAATGCTTTGCCGTGCGTTTTGATTTAATTCATGAGTACCGCGCATTCCCCCTGATAGACCCGTATTTGCCTCGATCTCTCTTACCTAAACAGTGGCACGGAGAAGCCGCCACTGAGTTATTCCATATGCTGCACGAAATCCTCAAAGGGCCCGCCGATTCTTATGTTGACCAAATCTTGAATACGGAACGATCATGACCGTGACTGAGCACACCTCTGTGAAGGCAACGCTCTCGGTACTCATCCTATGTATGGCATGTTCAGCACCCGATGCTGGGCGGGAAGACCGTGCCGCAGAGGGATACCTGAAGATCGTGGCCGCCGAAGTTAGTCGGCCAACTGATGGGCCTGACCTTGATTTTCTCATGCTCGCCACCCGCTACCGCGATGTGTTTCTGCGACGATCGGCGGTGCGTGCGTTGGGGCGCCTAGAAGACCCGGCACTAGTTGGTGCCCTCACACACTATCTAGAGGACCCGGAAGCGACAGTCCGGGCAGAAGCCGCAAATGCTCTAGCACAGGCTGTACATCACGGCGACGGAAAGCCAGTACTGGACGCACTCTTGAACAGGATAGAATCAGAGAACGACGAGCAGGTATTGGGGACGTTCGCGCGCACACTGGGTCGACTGAGCCTCGGGGATGAAGATCAAAGCTTAGCCCTGGACATACTGCTTGACCTAGGCGATGTCGGTGCAGCGCAGGTTTCACCAAATCTAGCTCAAGGTCTGGTTCTGGGGCTTGAAGCATTAGCGAGAAAGTCTGGAGGTGACCTTCTCAGCGACCAAGCGAAGGATCAGTTGGTAATCATGCTTCGCTATCGATCTGCGGACGAGCTAACAGCGGCCCGAGTCAGAGCATTAGCGCTATCAACGCTACGGCACGCTGAGGCCCTCACCGAACGCTATGTCGACGAAAGCCTGAGGGACCCCGATCCAGATGTCAGGAGGATTGCCGCCGCATCCCTAGACCTTGTGCCACCCTCACTGCGAACCGAGTTCACGCGGCGGGCCCTCGGCGATCAAACATTGCGCGTCAGTATCGAGGCACTCAGGCAACTAGCAGATGATCCCAGCAATGCCCTCAGATGCCAGTGGCTGGACATTGCTGCAGGGAAAACGAACATGCGACCCATCAGGGTCCTGGCGCTTGAGGCACTCGGAGAGCCATGTCCGGATGTTGCAGCTCAGCAGCAAACCCTAATGGATGCCGTGTCGGAGATTGGTGCGACAACCGACTCAGAGTGGCTAGCCCCTGCTCGGGCCCTTGTCTCGCTCGCGAGCATCGCACCGGAACTCGCCGAAGCGGTTCTCCCACAGTTCTTGGAGCATGAGAACGCATTCGTCCGAAGCTATGCAGCCAGTGCTGCCGCCCTCGTCGGGCAAACTGGTGCTCTGCGGGTACTCTCCCAGGATCCAAGTCCGAACGTGCGTACAGCTGCAATTCAACTACTCGCCGCCCAAGATTCGGAGTCGATTGATGAGCTGCTGGTCAGCCAGCTCTCTGTGGAAGACCCACAACTACTCATGATAGCCGCACGCCTCCTTGAAAATTCCCCGCTCGGCCCTCAGATCGCTTCGGCAACGCTCTTGGCGTTTGAACGGGTTTCGGCCAGTCAACGAGAAACCACGCGTGACGCCCGTCGGGCGTTACTAGAGCGTGTCGAGGAGTTCGGAGACGCTGCAATGATAAGCCGGCTTGAGCCCTTCCTGCTGGACTTCGACCCTCAAGTCGCTATGGACGTGGCACGCATCCTGGAGCATTGGTCTGGCCAATCCAGACAGCCTAACCCGGAGCCCCTTCCACGCACCGACCTCCCGAATCCCACTGAGCTAAATGAACTCAGGCGCTCCACAGTGATCCTCCATATGCAGAGGGGTGGTGAGATCGTTATCCGTCCCCTTCCCAATGTCGCGCTCACTAACGTCCAGCGGTTCGTACAACTCGCGCATGACGGCTACTTCGATGGCCTCACGTTTCACAGGTGGGAGCCGAACTTTGTGATCCAAGGTGGCAGCCCAGGCGCAAACGAGTACGCCGGGGATGGCCCCTATACGAGGGACGAGGTCGACCTGCAGCCTCACTGGCGTGGGACCGTAGGATTGTCCACACGCGGTCACGACACTGGTGATGCACAGATCTTTATCAATCTTGCCGACAATGTTCGACTCAACCATGACTACACTATCTTCGGGGTTGTAGTGGATGGAATGGAGGACGTAGTCGACCTAGTCGTTGAAGGTGACGTCATCACTCGAGCGGAGGTGGTGGCGACCCGCTGAGACCCCGGGGCCGGTCTTGCGCCTCGGCAGAGCCGGCCCGTAAGCTCGGCCTCATGAAACACGACCCGAGCCTCCCCTGGTACCGCCAACTTCATTGGCAGGTCCTGTTAGCTATGGTCCTCGGCGCCGTGACCGGAGCGGTCTTCGGAGAGCCCGCCGCGGCTCGGCTCGGCTGGATCGGCGATCTGTTCATGCAGCTCCTGAGGATGATCATCGTGCCGCTGGTGCTAGCCTCGATCATTTCAGGCGTGGCGTCGGTGGGCGGAGGCCGCGCGCTAGGCCGCCTCTTCAGCAAGACGCTCGGCTACTACCTCCTGTCCAGCCTCCTGGCGGCGTCAGTTGGCCTTGTGATGGTCAACCTCATCCGACCCG
>DCAD01000013.1:0-5927 GCA_002311875.1 Gemmatimonadales bacterium UBA1142
ACGAAATCGAAATCGTCCTCCGTGGCACGTACCCGGTCAGGACCATACGAAATGATCATCACTGAATCAGTGACAACCCTAAGCTCATAGCCCGAACCCCAGGGATCGCGCTTTTGCTCGTCGAGTGAGTAGCGGGAATCGAGCCAGAAAAGCCAGGAACCGCGATCCGGGACTTCCCCTGTAAGACGTTCATACTCAATCACGTTCCGTCCGACACGCTCCATCTCTCCCAAGGCCCTTGATTTGATCACAGGCAAGACCAGTGGCTCTGCGGCGTCCAGAAGTATCTGTCGAGAATCTGGGAAGTAGTACATCGTAACGATCCCGAGAACGAGAAGCAGTAAGACCTTACCCACCAATCCTCTGCTTCATCTGGCTTCGCATCCACGACGTCCAGAGGAGATATCTCTCAAGCTCATCATCTGTTGGGACCGCACCCGAATCGCCATAAGCCGTCTCCATTCTCCATCTCATATACGATGCAGGGGGCACGGGAAGAAATGGAGGCCGACGATACCACCCGCGAGCTCGAAATGCCCACGCTGCCTGCAGAAGGTATGGAATCGTGCGCGGGCGTCTAAGCGCCAGTCCCACCATCTTCAGGTACAGGGATAGCCCCTCTGTTCGTTCGAGGCGGCGACCGCCGAACATGGCGGCTCACGTGTCCGAATCTAGGCCGTATTCACCGGGGATACAACGATTTTCTTGAAGCCCTCGCGCCTATTTTACTGTTGGCCACCCTGCCCCAACGCTAATGTGTGGCCCTACCTATACCTGAGACTCGATGGCTAACCGACTAGCAGAAGAGACCAGCCCCTACCTCCTGCAACACGCCCACAATCCCGTTGACTGGTACCCGTGGGGGGAAGAGGCAACCTCGCTTGCACATGCACAGGACAAACCGATCCTGCTCTCGATCGGATACTCGGCCTGTCACTGGTGCCACGTGATGGAGCGCGAGTCCTTCGAGGACTCCACGGTGGCTGCAGTGATGAATGACCTCTTCGTGAACGTGAAGGTGGATCGGGAAGAGCGTCCCGACATCGACCAGATCTATATGAAGGCGGTGCAGGCTATGACTGGTGGAGGCGGATGGCCACTCACGGCATTCCTCACTCCAGAAGGAACTCCGTTTTATGGAGGTACCTACTTCCCCCCAGTGCCCCACCAAGGCATCCCGTCGTTTACTCAAGTTCTGCATGCTGCTGCTGACGCCTATAAAACACGGCCGGATGACGTGCGGGGTGCCGGAGAAAAACTATTAGCGGCTATCAAAAGGGCATCCGCAGCCACGAGGGCAACTGACGGTTCACTCTCAGATGCCCTCATCGTGGCATACCGCACGCTTAGCAACCAATACGACTCTGTCCACGGAGGCTTCGGACGCGCCCCCAAGTTCCCACAGCCCGTCACTCTTGAATTACTGCTGAGACACCACCTCCGCGAGGGTGATGAGGCCGGACTCGAAATGGTGGTCTTCACGCTGCGGCGGATGGCTGCCGGGGGTATGCGAGACCATTTAGCAGGGGGGTTCCACCGGTATTCAGTTGATGATCGCTGGCTAGTTCCGCACTTCGAAAAAATGCTCTACGACAACGGACTTCTGGCGAGAGCATACGTGGACGCGTACCGGGTAACGGGCCTGGAAGACCTCAGAGCTGTCGCTGAGCAAACGCTTGAGTATCTCACGAACGATATGCAAGCCCCTGGGGGGGGCTTTTATGCAGCACGTGATGCTGATTCGGAGGGCGAGGAAGGCATCTTCTATGTATGGACACTGCAGGAACTGGAGTCAGCACTTGGATCTGATGAGGCACGACTTTTCGCGCGCGTTTATGACGTGTCTGACGGAGGAAACTTTGAAGGCCGTAATATCCTGCACCTTCCGCACGAACTAAGTTCAATCTCTCGAGCAGAAGGGATAACTCAGGCACAACTAGAGGAAACTCTCGAGTGTCAACGCCGCATCCTTCTCGATAAGCGAGCCAGACGTGAGCCCCCATTTCGTGACGAAAAGATCCTCGTGTCGTGGAACTCTATGGCGATTCGTGCGTTCGCCGAAGCTGGCCCGACGCTAAATCGATGGGGGTTTGTCGACACCGCATCGAAGGCAGCACTATGGATTTGGGCAGAGCTCCGTCCGGGTGGCCAACTCCTACGAGTGCTGACGGATGGAATAGCGAAGATCCCGGCCTTTCTGGAGGACTACGCCGCTCTGGGCAACGCACTGCTTTCCGTGCACTCAGCAACCCTAGAACTGCGTTGGCTCCATGCTGTACGTGCACTTTGTGACGAAATGATCGAGCGTTTCTGGAGCGAGGACGACAACGCTTTCTACGACACCCCCAGGGACGGTGAGAAGTTGATATTCCGCCCAAGAGACCCCTTGGACAACGCAACGCCATCAGGTGCCTCCTTAGCCGCTGAACTCTTACTCCGAGCCGGGCATGTCTTCAACAACCACCGCTATAGCGAACTGGCTCTATCGAGTTTTGAGCGTGATGGAGATGCCATGATGAGGTTCGGGCCTGGATTCGGAAGGATGCTGTCTGTGGTCGACCGCTCACTGGCCCCTCCCTTAGAAGTGGCCATCATCGGAGAACCCTCTGACCCGCGCACCCGGAGCTTGATCCAGGCCGCGCACAGTATACCGGCCCGAAACTTAACGATCGTGGGTGGGCCTCCGGGGGAAGAATTAGCTGACATACCACTGCTCAGGGGACGTGGTACCTCGGGAGAAAAGCCCACGGCATATGTTTGTCGAGAATACGTCTGTGATCTTCCGGTCACAGACCCGGAAGAAGTGCGAAACCAGATGCTACAGTTGTGCGCGTCGTGACCCCTTCGCAGCATAAGGCTGTGGGCTATGTTACAGGCCTACTTCAACCCTCCGCACCGGAGTAAATGGCGACTCAAGAGAAAGAGATCCCCAAAGCTGACGATCTCGCGGGCCTCTCCGCCGAACAGCTTCTACGCTTCTACCGTACGATGCTAACCTCACGGAGAATCGATGAACGTGAGATCAACCTGAGAAAGCAAAACAAGACTTTCTTTCAGATATCGAGTGCAGGGCACGAAGCCATCGGTGTCGCGATCGCCGACCACTGTCGTCCGGGAAATGATTGGTTTTTCACTCACTATCGAGATCGGTCACTGGTGCTCGCCCTAGGGCAAACCCCCCTTGACCATTTTCTTGCGGCGGTGGGTGCCGAAGCTGATCCGGCTACAGGTGGCAGGCAGATGCCTTGTCATTTCAGCGATGTCCACCTGAACATTGCGAGTAGTTCTTCCGTGGTCGCCACACAATTTCTCCAGGCCGTCGGGGCAGCCGAGGCAAGCACTAAGATCTCTAGAGTCCCTGGACTGCGAGACCTTGTCCCGAGCTTTGACGAAGACCAGATCGTGCTAGTCTGCGGTGGTGAGGGACAAACATCCGAAGGAGAGTTCTGGGAGTCACTAAACACCGCGTGCAACCTGAGCCTTCCAGTAGTCTTCGTGATCGAGGACAATGAGTACGCGATCAGCGTTCCAGTGGAGGTTCAAACAGCTGGGGGAAGTATATCGAAGTTGGTCTCTGGCTTCCCAAACCTCTATTTGGTTGAGTGCGACGGCACGGACATAGTGGACGTCTATCGCGCGGCAGGCTCTGCCATTTCGCACGCCCGAGAGCAACGGGCTCCGGCCTTTATTCACGCGCACTGCACCAGGCCGCACTCACACTCAATGTCCGACGACGAGGGAGCCTACCGGACAGAGAAAGAGCGTGCTGCTCAGGACCTCCGTGATCCAATAACTCGGACTTCTGTGCTCCTTCTTGAAAGTCAGGCCGCGACAGCTGAAGAACTCAAGGACTTGGAGTTGGAGATTGAGGCTGAAGTCGCATCCGCAGCTGATAAAGCACTCGCGTCCCCGCAACCTGCCCCAGAAACTGCGATGCTACATCTCTTTTCGGAGGATTGTGATCCTACTTCTTCTGATTTCGACACTGAGGATGATCCTCAGTACGGAGATGACAGCCTTCTGACGATGGTTGATCTGCTAAACGCTTGTCTAAGCAGCGAGATGGAGCGAGATCCGAGAATCACCGTGTTTGGTCAGGACATTGCTGATGCATCACGCGAGGAGGCACTCTCGGAGGTGAAGGGCAAGGGAGGTGTCTTCAAGGTCACGCACGGTCTCCAGAGGCGCTTCGGATCCGAGCGTGTGTACAACACTCCTCTCGCTGAAGCCAATATCATAGGACGCGGTATCGGACAGGCCATGCGGGGGCTACGGCCAGTCGTGGAAATCCAGTTCTTCGACTACATCTGGCCAGCGATGAATCAGCTGCGAAATGAACTCGCGACAATCCGCTATCGGTCTAACGGAACGTATTCGGCACCATTAGTAGTTCGCACAACCTACGGTGGTTACCTCAAGGGCGGAGCAATTTACCACTCCCAGACCGGCGAAACGCTATTTACTCATACCCCGGGCCTCCACGTATGCATGCCCGCAACTGCAGAGGACGCGAACGGACTACTTCGTACAGCGATCCGCTGTGATGACCCCGTGCTCTTCCTTGAGCACAAGCACCTATACAGGCAAGTCTATAACAAAGGTCGGAATCCCGGACCGGATTTCATGATTCCGTTCGGTAAAGCCAAGATTAGGCGAGAAGGCACGGACCTCACGATCGTCACCTGTGGAGCTCTCGTGAAGCGGAGCCTCGATGCTGCTTCAGTCGCTTCGAACAAGCACGCGATCGAAGCTGAAGTTATCGACCTCAGAACCGTGAACCCGTTCGACATGGACTGCATTGCTGAATCAGTGAAGAAAACGAACAAGGTCGTCATCGTTCACGAAGATAATCTTTCGTGGGGGATCGGATCGGAGATCGCAGCGCGTATCGCCGACGAGCTATTCCCATGGCTCGACGGGCCCGTAAAGCGTGTAGCTTCGATGGATACTTGGGTGGCCTATGCGCCTCAGGTAGAAGCCACGGTACTTCCGCAAGTCACAGACGTTCTGGATGCAATTATCGAGCTCTCTAAGTACTAAGCTCTAGAACTCTCCGGACCCACCCGTGTCTCTCTGTCTGACCAGAATGCAGGGTCGACTGCAGTAATCTAAGGCCCCAAGCGTCACTGCAATGGTGACGAGCTCAACCACTCCGCTAGAAGCGCAAACCCAAGGTCACAGGGATATAACGTGTATTCCCGGTCTCAAGGCTAATACTGACGAAGCGGATTTCGGCGAATCCTCCGAAGCCGAGAGCCCCAATTCCTACCCCGAAACCACCGTGAATTCCGCGATTTGTCTGTACCTCTTCCGTGCCCCCAGTATCAAGTCGATAGCTTCCGATCCCTGCTAATAGGTAGGGCTGCAAGCCAATGCCCCCCAGTCCAAGAACAGCGCTCAAGGTCCCGTTCAACATTGTTGTATTCTCAAGCCCTGTCGGCTGAGAGAATTGATGAATCTCACCCTCTCCCCTAAGAGAGACCGGGAACACTGGTACCCCAACCTGCAGCCCGGCTCGACCGTGCAGTCCCCTGTTGGCTTGGTCCGCAAAATCACCGTGGGGTTGACTGAGCCCACCCCCGACCATGAGACGGACTTGTCCCACACTGATCACCGGGGTTGATGCGAGAGCAAGAACTGCTAGGAGCATGAGTTGTCGCATTCATTGTTCCTGTTGCATGGGTTAGGTGCCTCTATTCCCAGTCTCACACCCAGCGGTAACAGCTAGCAAGAACTGTTGCCGGACCTGATTCATATGACGACTCATCTTCCATCCATAAGCCAAAAGCAGCGGATCGATAACACCTGAATCGCGCTCGATCAAACGACGGGGAGGCCGGGTTCCACTGACTCTGCCCATCCTAGGATACCACCACTAAGGTTGAAGACGCGCACGTACCCTGCCTTCTTGAGTAAATGAGCTGCAG
>DCAD01000013.1:6045-8483 GCA_002311875.1 Gemmatimonadales bacterium UBA1142
CCGACCGGTATAAGCCGGGCACCCTGATCAGCCAGACTACTCACTGCCCACTCCCATGGATCTCGGACATCTACCAGAAATGGAGGCTCGGCGGACCCAAGAAGCTCTATAAGCGCCTCCGGCTCAATCTCCTCGACAGTTTCTTCCTCTCTTTCCTCAGGAGACGCTGTCCCACGGCTCAGTCCGCAAAAGATTTCGTAGTCAATAAGTTCTGTCTGGGTGGGCTGATCTGCACACACGGGACATTCAGGATTCTTTCTGAGCCGTACTTCGCGCCAGCTCATCTCAAGGGCATCGAAGATAAGAAGCCTGCCTGCCAGAGTCTCTCCAACACCCAACAGTAGCTTGACCGTTTCCATCGCTTGCATTGACCCAATGATACCGGGCAAGACTCCAAGTACCCCTCCTTCTGCGCAGTTGGGTACCAGGCCGGGCGGGGGTGGTTCACGAAAAAGACAGCGATAGCATGGACCACCCTCGGTTGCGAAAACCGCAACCTGTCCCTCCCAACGGAAGACCGAGCCATAAATGTTGGGGATTCCCGTAAGAACGCACGCGTCGTTTACAAGATATCGCGTAGGGAAGTTATCCGTTCCATCGATGACGACGTCGTAGCCGCTTAAGACCTCGAGCGCATTCTCAGATGAGAGCCGAATTTCATGCTTTACAATTTCTACGAACGGATTGACGTCGCGCAGCCTATCTTCTGCGCTGTCGAGCTTCGACCGGCCAACGTCATTGGTTCCATAAAGAATTTGGCGCTGGAGATTACTCATTTCGACAGTGTCGAAGTCAACGATCCCGAGCGTTCCAACACCAGCGGCAGCAAGGTATAGCGTTAGCGGAGAGCCCAAGCCACCAGCGCCCACGCTTAGAACACGCCCTGATTTAAGGCGTGCTTGCCCCTCCAACCCAACCTCCGGCAGAGCTATATGGCGTGCGTATCGGTGCAGTTCACCGCGGGTCAACTCCGGTTCTGTCATAGTGGGTTGCACCCGCAGGCTTGGATGGAGTTCCCGTGAGTACCAAGAGAGGTATCACTGTGACGGTGCTCCCCTCACTCCACCCTCAGCCACCACTTGGAACTCGAGAGCGTCCCCCTCCAAGCGTCGAACCACCTCATCTGGTAGGCCCCCATTACGAGCGACATCGGAAAGCTGGAGTGCGAGAGCGTAGTACTGCCAGGGGATATTCAACGTAGACCGATCCTGCCAGATGCTTCGATTCCTGATACCTCGATACTGGTAGACGGTATCGTACAGATTCAGCGAGTGATCGAGATCGAACCAGACACCTCCGAACTCTGGAGTGCCTTGCACCCACTCCTCTGGGGGGGGGGTAGTTAACGAGCGCATTTCAAGTTTGACTGCCAGTCCGTGGCGCACAGCCCACCGTTCTAATCCGAGTTCGCTCATCAGCCCACCGGTAGAAGCAAAAAAAATTGGCCGTTCATCGATAGAGTCCTGGATAATCGACAGTGCCAACTGATGGCCCCTGTTAAGTACCGTCTCGGCAGGGTACGTGACGGCCATGCCAGGAAACGGGATCGTCAAACTCTCACCGAGACGGCTGGCCCCAACCTGGTCCATTTGCTCATGCGTTAGGTCTAGAATCGTTTCATCCGGCTTCTCGCGCTCACCGAACAACCCTGGTGAAATCTCTGGATCAAAGATCCGCTGGCGTTCTGGACTCGTAAGTTCCTGTAACTGCTTAGGATACCACGAAGTGAAAAGATATTGACCCACGATCACTGTTACATCACTGCGGATTCCTTCTACCTCCTGCAGGTACCAGAGGGGGAATGTGTCGTTATCACCATTCGTAAAGAGGACACCGTAGGGCTCGACGCTCATGAGTAGGTCGTAAGCCCAATCACGGGCTGCGTAGTCCCCAGAACGTGAAGCCCAACTCCAATTCAGGAAAAGGGGCAGAAGCGCTACCATCAGCAGAGGGGCGGTAGTGGCATAGGGCCAAGTAGTGCGCACAACCTGTGCGAATCTACGCCATACCCATGATAGACCTATCCCTGCGAGAACACCCCAGATCATAAAACTGACCACATAGAAGTAATCCCGCTCTCTCACTTCGTGCTGAGCTCGATCAGTAATCTCCGGAGATAGAGAGTACCCGTATCGGAAATTCAAATAGACGACCAGTCCGAATGAGCAAGTTCCGATCAGAACGAAGAGGTATGTGAACATGCCCCGGTCGACACGGAAGACTGTATAGAGTCCCAGAAATCCTAGAATTCCGAACAGGAGAGTGAATGCAGTCCTGCCCGTCCCGGGCACCTCCGACGGGTCCCAACCCCGAGACCACTGCCAGTCGAAATACTGCATGTACATAGCAAGCTGCGCCCCGAAAGGAGCTTTTCTCTGAGTGACCGGGGGTGGCTGGTACTGCCTACGGCTTAGGTTGTCGGCAAGCATCGGACATCC
>DCAD01000013.1:8641-9403 GCA_002311875.1 Gemmatimonadales bacterium UBA1142
AGAAACGATTTACGAAGCAGGATTCTCGGATCAGTAAGAAGGACCAGCAGTGCGAGTGCGGGAGCCGGAAGCACGGACATGAGGTGGTTGGTCGATCCCAAGCTCAAGAGGAAGACCGTCCCTAGCAGATATCGCTCGCTACCGGGGTCGTCCTTCCTGTCACGCCAGCGGATCGCAAGCCAAGTCACCCAAGCGATGACTAAAACGCTTATCGTGTAGACTTTCTCGTTGACGTTGGACTGGTTCCAGACCGTGAAAGCCGTTGCCCCGAGGATAGTGGAAGCAGCGGCACCAGCTATGGCGCACCGGCGGTCGTCGAACAGTTCAGTTAAGACTCGGTGCGCAACCAGATATAGAAAGCCTGAGGCCGCCGCACTCGTAACCGATGCTAGAAGGTTGATACGGACTGCGACGGACAAACCAAGCGGAGCAAGTAGGATACTCCAGGTCTTGCCCAGTACGACGAAGAGAGGGTTTCCGGGCGGGTGGGGGATACCAAAGATATGTGCAGTCGCAATGTATTCGCTCGTATCCCAGAAAGCGGTCGTGGGCGCCAAAGTCCGCACGTACAACACCAGAACAGCGCAAGCCGCAAGGGCTGCAGCCACATACGGTGGCCGATACCCCTGCGCTGCCGGGTCTATATCAACTTCGGTCATCCCTCGCATTGGATCATGAGTGTGGCGTGCGGGAGGAGGCGCTGGCCAGTTTGATCAGTCCTCTACAGCTATGAAGCTGATCTCAAGCTTGGCACCACCGACT
>DCAD01000031.1:0-44498 GCA_002311875.1 Gemmatimonadales bacterium UBA1142
TGCATGCCATGGCTAGGATGCTTGCTCGCTTCATTGCTAATCCCTCGGTGCATGAATCCGGTCGCACCGCCGCCTGCGGTGCTTGATCGCAAGGTACGCGGTGGGCCTGATCAGGCCCAGCGATTGCGCAGAGAAGCTGACAAGGTGCTAGTAAGACGATTACTCGGCTTGATCTACCTGGGTCGGTCTCCTATGACGGTCACGCGATAGCCGGAACGAATTTTCGGAAAGTAATCCCACACCGCGTAGTGCTGCGTGCATCTGTTATCCCAGAACGCAATCGAGTTCTTCTTCCATTTGAAACGGCACTGGAACGCCGGATCCTGCACGTGAGCAAAGAGGAATTCCAGTATAGTATCACTCTCTGCTTTGGGGAGCCCAATGATACTCTGGGTGAACATTGAGTTCACGTAGAGTGCTTTCTTGCCTGACAGGGGGTGAGTTCGGATCACCGGGTGTTCTGCCGTTGGGTAGGTCCGACCTTCCTCATTCCGGCCTATTCTCGTATTCACACTACGGTAATACGGCCCACCGTCATGATGTGCCGTCAGGTTGTCCAAGAACAGCTTCATGGGATCAGAGAGCGCGTCGTAGGCCGCGTACATGCTCGAGAATAGTGTATCACCACCTGTCTCTGGAACTTCGTAAAGCCGAAGGATTGAGCCCATCGGAGGTGTTTCTGAGCATGAAACATCAGAGTGCCACGTCTCTCCAGCGATCCGCTTTGAATTCTCATCCGCATGGATGATCATCACCTCAGGATGCCCCTCTAGCCCAGGATCATTCGGATGAATATCGAGTTGGCCGAAAAGTGACCCAAATTTCTTGTGGGCCTCAACAGAAATGTCTTGGTCACGAAAGAAGATTACCTGGTAGGTAATCAACGCCTCATGGATTGCCTGGAAAGCGTCCGTGTCGAGTGGCTTATCCAGATCTACACCTAGGATTTCAGCACCGATCACTGGTGTTAACGGATGAATGGAGATGCCTCTAGTGTCCACTGAGTTCAATTCCGCAGCGTAAGTGTCTGTGTGGATTTTCCGAATATCTGGACAATGATTCTGCTTCTAAAACATTTGAGAGAAGGGAACATACGTGTCAGGCATGGTGGCTTCCAGGTCGAAATCGAAAGCATCAATTCCGTCGGAGTTTCAGTGATCTACGAACCTGGATATAGCGATTTTCTGGCCTCACTCAAGCCATGGTCTTTGAGTCTAGTAGGCCTCTCAATTAGGAGTGCCCTGTCTGGGCATTTGCCCCCCTACGATTGACTGTGTGCCGACCTATTAGGTATTTGGTGCATTTGTTCATTGGAGCGCATGTGCCATTCTGGTCACTAGGAGGCTCGTTATGTGCAGGCCCGGTGCCGCAGTCTTGTCGGTCTTTCTGTTTCTTGCCTGTTCTGGCGTGACCCCTGATACCTCTTCCGGACCAGAGGGATCTGCTGAAGCATTTGATGTCGTGATCTTGGGTGGACGTATCGTTGATGGCACTGGCAATGCTTGGTTCCCTGGCGACGTCGGCATCCAGAACGATCAAATTGCTGCCATCACGCCACCGGGCTTGCTAGCTAACGTGGAATCCGGACTCACGATTGATGCAACTGATATGGTCGTATCCCCAGGGTTCATAGATATCCAAAGCCATTCTCGTCCTAGCTTCGTGGGTGATGGGGACGGACGCGTTGTGTCCAAGGTCACAATGGGAGTGACCACAGAGATCATGGGAGAATCGACCACGAATGGACCCTCAAGCCCAGCCATGCTGAGAGAAGCTGATAGTGCTGTTGGCACAACCGTGTTCGAGACCTTCGGAGACTGGATGCGGGCGATGGAAGCACACGGTACTAGCGTGAATGTGGGGTCGTTCGTGGGCGCGACCACGATTCGCGTACTAGGCAAGGGTGAAGCGATGGGGGAGGCTAGTGCAGGGGAGTTGGCCCTGATGCAGGATGCCGTCCGCCAATCGATGGAAGACGGAGCGTTTGGTGTAGCGTCTGCATTGATCTATCCGCCCGGAAACTTTGCTTCAACACAAGAACTCATAGAGATCAATCGGGCAGCGGCCCCTTATGGGGGTGTATACATTACGCATCTACGTTCCGAGGCGGATTACTTCCTCGAGGCGATAGACGAAGCGATCGATATCGGTACTAGTGCCGGTGTGCCCATCGAGATTTATCACCTGAAGGCCGGTGGCCGTAGGAACTGGAGCAAGGCTTCACAGGCCGTAGCCAAGATTGATTCCGCGCGCGCAGCTGGAGTTGATATCCAGGCCAATATGTATCCTTACACCGCCGGAGGGACCGGACTGACGGCCTGTTTCCCACCGTGGGCTTCGGCTGATGGAAAACTGTTTGATAACCTGGAGGATTCAGATACCCGGATGAGGATTCGTGCTGAGATCGAAAATCAGACGACGGAATGGGAGAACCTTTGCACGCTCGCGTCCCCGGAAGGTGTGCTGTTGCTAGGATTCAATAAGCCTGATAATCAACGCTATTCTGGGCGCTATCTGTCTGATATCTCAGATGAAGTCGGAAAAGATTGGATTGACACTGCATTTGATCTCGTGCTAGACGAGCGCCAGCGACTCAGCACCATCTACTTCATGATGAGCGAAGAGAATGTCGCGATGCAGATCGGTCAGTCGTGGATGAAATTCGGGACAGATGCCGGAGGTATAGACCCTGAGACTGCCCAAGGACTTACTCACCCGAGAGCCTATGGGACGTTCACACGTGTGCTTGGCAAGTATGTCCGTGAGGATGGAGCAACAACCCTGGAAGAGGCAGTTCGCAAGATGTCATCAGCTGTTGCTACACGCCTCCACATCAAGAATCGGGGCCTGCTGAAGGAAGGATTCTTCGCGGATATTGTGATCTTCGACCCAAAGACTGTCTCCGATCATGCTACGTATGACGAGCCCCACCAAGTATCAACTGGTGTACACTACGTCATAGTGAACGGTGTTCCAGTTGTATCTCAGGGGGAGCACACCGACCGGATGCCAGGCCGGCCAGTCTATGGGCCCGGCTGGACTGGATGGGAGCGATGAGGCACCTCACGCTGGCTTTCGCTTTGCTCCTCGCAGGAGCCTGTGTAGCACAGGCCCCTGGCGCTCCAGTGTCCCGTATACTGGAGGAACCTGCACAAGACACGGACGGCATAACCAGGGTTCTTGTTTACCATGATATGGAGGGTCTGACTGGGCAGTCGGACCCGAAAACGTTCCGATTCGCACACCCTGACCGGTATGCCGTTGGCCGCACGTATTTGACAGGAGACGTTAATGCCGTTGTCGCTGGGCTCTTCGAGGGTGGGGCTGATGAGGTGCACATTGTGGATGGTCACGGAAGTGGCAACCCTGATCCGGATCTGCTTCTTGAAGATCTAGATCCTCGAGCCGTGCTAGTGAGTCGCGACGCTATTTTCGACGCGTATGTAGATTTGATTGAGCCCGGTGTCTACGATGCAGTGGCTGTCGTCGGCATGCACGCTAAGACAGGAAGCGGTGGGTTTGCTTCACACACTTTCACCCTGGGAATTGACATCCTTTTCAACGACATGTCAGTGACCGAGACAGAGATTGTCGGCTATTCCTGGGGTCGGGTTGGCGTTCCGGTCATTTTTGCTTCCGGTGATGACCGTCTAGCATTGGATCTAGCTGGTCCGATGCCGTGGATTGAGTTTGTTACAGTGAAGACTGCCACTTCTGCTTCGACTGCTGATCCAAGACCAGTTGATGAAGCGCGGGCTGAACTCACGGCTACAGCCCGCCGTGCGATCGAGAACTACCGAAACACTTGGGCCATGCGTCTGGAAGAGCCGGTCCAAGCTGTACTCCACGCGGTTCCACCTGCAGACCTGTCGATGCTCGACGGTGTGCCCCACATCGAGTATGCGGACCAGCGCGTCAGTTTCCAGGCATCTGATTTCCGTGAAGCGTACGATGGCCTCATAGAGTTAGTGACGGTAGCCAGAGGGGGATATTCAGGCGTTCTAGGCGAAGTAGCCCGACGGATGTCGGGTGAGGGCCTAGACCTGGCCTACTCAGATGCCCTCTTCGACCGTTGGCTCGATTTCGAATCAGGCAGGTGGCTGCCTCCGGAACCCATCCCATCTATACAGCGCACATACCACGGCTTTCGTTAGTGACCCAGTTAGATCGTTCTGGTGGGTCCTAAATCTGGATACCAGTAGGAGCTGAAACTATATAGTTTTCTGGCTCGCCTATGGTTCTAACTGCACTAGGAAACCTCGAATAATGAATAAGAGATCTACCCTTATTTCAGCATTGGCTAGCACGGCTCTTATAGCGTGTGGTGGCGGTGAGCCCGCCGAGACATCTGATAGTGCTGGTTCCGCGGTTCCTGCAGCAGCTCCACAGCCGGCCACTAGTGAAATGACCATACCTTCGTGGTTCGAAGTGGACAACGAAGCGCGCACTGTAAGCATGACTATCACTGCGGGTTCAACCACCGAGAATAATTCCTGGAACTTCAACGGTGCGACTAAGGGTGCGATCACGATAACTGTCCCCGAGGGGTACACTGTTACCGTCGAACTAGTGAACAACGACCCAGTCATGGCTCACAGCCTGGGTATCTCTGGGGAGACATCATCCTTCAGTGGTGCTCCAGAGCCAGTTCCAGTGTTCCAGGGAGCAATCACCGAGAACCCTACATCAATGATCGACGCGACCATGCCCGGTGAAACCGAGTCTATCCAGTTCATCGCGAATCAGGCGGGTAACTATTCGATGATGTGCTACACTCCCGGACACGCTCTGACAGGGATGTGGCTCTACTTTAACGTTTCAGCAGATGGCACAGTTGGCGTGCAGCAGTAGAATCAATAGCAGACGACCTGCGCGCACTTTAGGTGCCGCTCCTATTAGAAAGAAGGGGCGGCACCTTTTTCTAATCACTCAACGGAATCCCTAGTCGGCAGTTTCATAGTTTCTTGGTATCAAACATCATAGATCCGCGCAGTAATACGGGTCCCTGCCGAGGTTTCGCTTTGAGATTGAGGACCTCAACAAGGACCGAGAAGCCCATCGCGAAGTAGATGTAGCCCTTCGGGATATGTTGGCCCATTCCCTCAGCTACCAGGGCCATGCCGATGAGTAACAGGAAGGCGAGCGCTAGCATTCTTACCGTCGGGTGGTCGCCCACGAACTGACTAACGGGGTTGGCGGAGATGATCATGATGACACCTGAGATCAGGACTGCGATCACCATTACGGCCAGATCCTCTGCTAGCCCGACAGCCGTGACCACCGAATCAATTGAAAATACGATGTCTAACAACATGATCTGCACGATCACGGATGCGAACGAGCTAACCCCTTCGGTTGCTGAAGTGTTTGGGTCCTCTCCTTCAAGCTTCTGATGGATTTCATGAGTAGCCTTGTAGAGCAAGAAGAGGCCACCGGTTAAGAGGATCAGGTCTCGCCCTGAGACAGCATGCCCGAACACTTCGAAGAGTGGCTGGGTGAGTCTCATGATCCATACAATCGAGAATAGCAAAAGAATCCGCGTAATTACGGCCAGCGTGAGGCCTAGCTGACGAGCTTTTGCTCTGGACTCCTCTCGGACCCGTTCAGCTATGATGGCAACAAAGATGATGTTGTCGATTCCCAGAACTGTCTCGAGTACCGTCAGAGTGAGAAGCGCAATCCAAGCTTCAGGGCTGCTTGTCCATTCCATATGAATCGCTTACCAGGTTAGAGATACTCTCGATTCTTCTACCGCCGAATAGTTCGAAAAAAACCACTTTCTGTTCGGATTCTTAGAAATTCTAGCTCTATAGCTAGAAATGGGCACATTTGTGCAATGTCGGACTATTTTCATGACCTCAGCCTTCACGAGGGTTGGGTGATCACTACATCCTCATCGACTAGCTATTATCGGCAATAACCATAGGGTTATAGTATATTGAGTTGACGAATCAAAGTATATATAATAGACCTGAATAGGCGGTTAGTTAGTTCTCAATAGTGTCTACGGGAGATCGAGGAGGGGTCCAATGTCAGATGTAGAGATCATTCTGAGCGCATTTCCCCGCATCTACTTCGCCTGTCGTCCACGGCAGGTGACCGATCCAGTTGATGGGAAGGTCTTGAGTTTCCATCAGGCTACGATCTTATCGCACTTGGATTTGGTTGATCCAACGATGGTGGGTGAGTTGGCTGGGCACCTTGGTGTCACAGCTTCAACAATGTCGTTGAACCTGAGCCGTCTGGAGGAGGGAGGATATGTGACCAGGCAACGTGACCCCGAAGACCGACGTGTGATGAATGTTTGCCTAACGGAAGCAGGGGAACGGGTTCGCCTGGCGCATAACACGTTAGACCCGGATCGAGTGGATCGAATGATCGATGGATTGGACCCGGTCCGTCGCCGTACTGCCTTGAGTGGCTTGGCTTACCTAGCTGAAGCAGCAGATGGTCTGGTCAGGAGGGGACAAGAACATGTTTCAGGTCTTACCAGTTGAGTGTTCCTGTTAAAGATGTTTCGGCTCGTGGCCAGGGTTGGTGGGCCCGCATAGCTTGGTCTGCCTATCCGTTTTTCCCGAACCCAGAAGCTTCCCCTATGATCGTAAGTCGGGTTTCCGGTATTCAGTGGTTTTTCTTTGGTGTGATCGCTCTGTTAGCGAGGCCTCTTGGCGGTCAAACAATTGAGGAATTGTTGACCAGAGCGGAACTGACGGACTTCGTCGAAACGACCTCCTATGAGGAGGTAATAGCGCTATCTGAGAGCCTAGCTGAATTGTCGGACAATATTCATCTGACCACGTTCGGATATACGAATGAAGGTAGGGCGCTCCCGCTTCTCGTCGTCGGCGCTCCAGACGCCTCAGTTGCATCTGTCCTCGGGACTGGTAAGACCCGTGTCTATGTCCAAGGCAACATCCACGGAGGTGAAGTGTGCGGAAAGGAGGCTTTGCTCATGCTGCTCCGCCGCTATGCCATGGGTGTTTATCCTAGCTGGACGGACGAGCTTGTTCTTTTGATCGCTCCCATTTACAACGCAGATGGGAACGAACGTGTGTCGTTACGCAACCGGCCCCGGCAACACGGCCCTATCGGTGGAATGGGGCAGCGTCCCAACGCTCAGGGACTCGATCTTAACCGAGACCATACCAAACTCGATTCGCCAGAGGCCCGCTCGTTGGTTCGCCTCATGACTGAATATGACCCCCACGTTGCGGTAGACCTCCATACCACGAACGGGACCCGCCACGCCTACCATTTGACCTATTCACCACCACTCCATCCGAATACTTCTGCAGCGATAGACGGTCTTCTCAGGGATCGCTGGTTGCCTGAAATCACACGGCTTATCAAGGAAAAGCACGGTTGGGATTACTACTACTACGGTAATGTTGGAGGTCGGGGTGGTGGTTCCGGATGGCGGACGTTCGACCACCGCCCTCGATTCAACAACAACTATGTGGGACTGAGGAATCGTGTCGCGATTCTAAGTGAAGCCTATGCGTATGCGAGTTTTGAGGATCGGGTTCTTGGATCCCTTTGGTTCGTCGAGGAAGTCCTGGATTATGCTGAGCAAAACGCTGCAGAAATCCGTGAGATTGTGGAGACAGTAGACCTCGAATCCGTGGTTGGGACTGAGCTCGCTACGCGGGCTGATTTCAATCAATCGGAAACCGAGGTGATGATCCTTATGGGTGAAGTAGACGAGGTTCGGCATCCGAACACGGGTGAGATCATGCTTCTACGCCGTGACATTTCTATCCCGACACAAATGTACGAGTACGGGACCTTCCGTCCGTCAGAGATCGAGACCGCACCTGAAGCGTATTACGTGCTTCCGGAGGGAGAGGCGGTGATTGAAAGGCTGGAAGCACACGGGATCACAGTCCTTCGCTATACGACAGAGCGTGAACGTCTAGTCCAGCGCTTCCAAATCGATTCCACCCGGACTAACCCGAATGCATTCCAGGGGCGCAACGAGCGCACGGTCTGGGGCGAATGGGTTTTGACAACTGAGACACTCCCAGTGGGAACCGCCTACGTCTCCGTTGATCAACCACTGGGTCGGCTCGCCTTCACCTTGCTGGAACCACGCTCTGATGACGGGTTTGTTTCTTGGGCGATTCTCGATGACGAAATCGAAGGTGGTAGGCTTCCGATACTTAGGGAGAGTCCAGAAGTTCGTTAGTCGCCGATCCTTATCTCTAGATATAGCTGCAGTGTCAGATCTCCTTAACCCCATGAAAGACGTCAGTCCCTGAGAATCTCCCGAGCAGCGTTGAACCCAGGTACCCCGGTGACGCCACCGCCCGGGTGTGTCCCCGCGCCACACAGGTAGAGGCCCGCGATTGGCGTCCGGTAGCGTGAGGCGCCCGGCACCGGCCTCATGAAGAGCAGCTGGTCGAGCGTCATCTCGCCGTGGTAGACATTGCCCTCGGACAACCCGAACTGCTGCTCCAGGTCGAGCGGCGTCATCACATGGCTAGCCTCGACCAGTGAGCTCAGGTTGGGGGCGTACTCCACAAGGGTCGCCACAGCGAGGTCACCCAGTTTGGCGCGGGCTGAGTCATCCCAGGTGCCCTCTCGAAGCATGTAGGGGGCGTACTGGAAGACGATGGACATTAGATGCTTCCCGTTGGGAGCCACACCGGGATCGGCGCGCGAAGGGATGGAGACCTCTAGGTAGGGCTGACGCGAGGGGTGGCCGTATTTGGCCGCATCGAACGCGTGCTCCACGTACTCGAGGCTCGGGCTGATAGAGATAACGCCGTTAAGGTGGTCCCCCACTCCGGGCCGGCATGTGAAGTCGGGCAGCCCGCTCAGCACGAGATGCACCTTCGCGCACACGCCTCTGTAGCGGATGTTGCTTATCTTCCGCGCGAACTCCGGCTCCATCTCGCTGGGTTCCATGAGATCGAAGAACGTCCTACGTGGATCGGCGCTCGAGACGACTCGCTCGGCACGGATCTCTCCGCTATCGACGACGACGCCCACGGCGTGCCCACCCTCGACGATGATGCGTTCGACGGCTGCGCCGGTCCGGACCTCCGACCCGGACGCTTCACAGTCGGCCACTAGCGCGTCACTGAGCCGCCCAATTCCACCCCGCACGCGCCGCGTTGGACGGATAACACCAGCTCCGGCGCCAACGTGGTGGTGAAGCAGCGTGTAGACCGTCCCCCCCGCCATCGGCCCCTGGCAGAGACCAGTCACGGCGGACGCGGCGAGTGCGCCTTTCAAGAGGTCACTTTCGAACCAGTCCCTGAGGAGTTCGTACACGGACATCGGTAGAATCCGCATGACCTCGACCATGTCCTTCTTGCCGAGCCTCCGAAGTTTCGCCCCGAGCTTGGCTGAAGCGATCAAGTCCCCGATGTTGTTGCCGGTCACGTCCGGCGGGGTTGTTGTCCATGCCGCTTCAAGAAAGCCAGCGGCCTTGCCGATCAACTCGGTGAACGGGACCCAAGTGTCGGCGTCTGCGCTCGAGATCTCACGGATCGCTTCTGCGGTCTTTATAGGGTCGCGCCAGAGCATGAGCGGCGTTCCTTCGACGACGGGAACGAACACGGTGGGGTCGGCATCGAGCAACTCGAGCCCGTGGCGAGCAAGCCCCAGATCGGTCACCACCCGGTTACTGAGCCCGCCCGTCCGGTGAGCACCGGTGTCGACCCTGAAGCCCGGGAATACCTCTTCGGTGGTGGTGGCCCCTCCGACTGTGTCGCGCCGCTCCAGCACGAGCACCTTGTGACCGGCCCTCGAGAGGTATGCCGCCGCGACGAGGCCGTTATGCCCCGCCCCGATGACGATGGTGTCGTAGGAGATGCTCACCGGGGTGCATCCGCCAGAATCCGAAGCGCGGCCAAGCGCCCGGACGCACCCGTGATGCCGCCGGCGGGGTGGGTCCCCGAACCAGCCTGGTAGTAGTTGCGCAGTGGGGTGGTGTAGTCCGAGTACCCGACGGCCGGCCGCATGCAGAAGAGCTGATGGAGCGTGAGTTCTCCGTGGAAGATGTTGCCATTGGTGAGTCCCATGTCACGATCGATGTCCCAGGGCGTCAACACCTGCCTATGCAGAATCGCGTCCGGGAGGTTCGGCGTGTATTGGGCGAGCGTGTCGATGACGGCATCTCCGAATTTTTCTCGCTTGGTCTCGTCCCAACCGCCGCGCAGATCCGACGGCGCGTACTGCACAAAAATCGACATGACGTGTTTGCCCGGTGGGGCCATGCCCGGGTCGATCATCGACGGGATAATGATGTCCATATACGGACGACTCGAGAAGCTACCGTACTTGGCCTCGTCGTAGGCACGTTCCAGGTAATCGATACTCGGGCTGATCGAAATCGCGCCCCTGTGCAGCTGGTTCACGCCGGGCTTGCACGTGAAGTCCGGAAGCTCGCTGAGCGACAGGTTCACCTTGCCAGAGGAGCCGCGAATCTTGAAGCGCTCGATGTCAGAAACGAAGTCCTCCGGCAGATACTCCTCATCGACCAGCTCGAGGAAGGTGCGCTTCGGATCGAGCGCGGAGACCACGACGGGAGCCGTATACTCCCTGCCATCATCGAGGACGATACCGGTCGCCTTGCCGTTCTTCACAGTAACCTGAACGACTCTGGCCCCAGTCTGGATCTCGGCGCCGTGCGACCGGGCGGCGCTTGCGATGGCCTCGCTGATTGAACCGGTCCCACCTTTGGCAAAACCCCATGCGCGCATCGCCCCGTCGATCTCGCCCATGTAGTGGTGCAGTAGTACGTAGGCGGTTCCTGGCGACCGCGGGCCGAGGAAGGTCCCGATGATCCCACTCGCCGACATCGTTGCCTTCAGCGCCTCCGTCTCGAACCACTCCCCCAGATAGTCCGCCGAGCTCATAGTCATAAGCTTGTACAGCGCATGGAACTGCTCGTGGCCGAGGCTGCGGAAGTGCTTTCCGAGCTTAAGGAATCCCATGAGATCCTTGGGACTCATCGAGGTCGGATCGGGCGGCACCATGGCCAGAATCGGCTTTACCGCCACCGCGAGTTGATACATCAGCTTACCGAAGTCGTCGTACGCGTCGGCATCTCGAGGAGAGTGCCGGTAGATCTCTCGCCGTGTGTGATCGTGATCTGCCCAACGCGCGAGGTAGTCGCCATTCGGGAGCGGCGTGAAAGTGCTCTCGAGCGGCAGGATCCGGAGTCCGTGCTTCGGCAGCTCGAGGTCTCGGATGATCTCGGGCCGAAGCAGGCTCACCACGTAGGAGCACACCGAGTACTTGAACCCGGGATTGATCTCCTCGGTGACTGCGGCGCCACCGAGGACGTGCCTCCTTTCAAGGACCAGAACCTTCTTCCCCGCCCGGGCGAGATAGGCCGCGGTCACCAGCCCGTTGTGACCACCCCCGATGACGATCGCGTCGTATCGGCTCACGCTCATCTCGCGACCTCCGGGGTGCTCCGCTTGCGGTCCGGATTGAAGAAGGGCGTCTCGACCACGCGTACCTTGGCCTTCTTCCTGTGGTGCTCGACCGTGACCTCCATGCTGAGGTCGGTCCCTGCGCTGGCGTATCTGGACTGAAGGTGTGCGAGCGCGATGTACTTCTTGAGAAGCGGAGACCAGCACCCGCTCGTCGCGTACCCGATCTGTGCATTCCCGCTGTAGACGGGTACGCTCGCGCGCCACCCCTCGGAAGGAAGTTGGGGTGGAAGGCCTACCAGGCCGTACAGAGCTTCGAGAGAATCCCAACTTACCTCGAGCCCCCGGAGCTTCCACTCAGGACCACGCTCCTTCTCGGCTATCAGCGCGTCGCGTCCCACGAACGACTTCTTGTCGAGCTTGACCGTCCAGCCCAGCCCCAGCTCGAACGGAGAGGACTTCCGGTCCTCGATGACGGCCCGATGCGCGGGCACGTAGTCGACCCCGATCAGCACCAGACCCGCCTCGACGCGCGCGATGTCAAGAGCGAGCATGCCCGCGGGGAGAATCAGGTGGGCGTCTCCCGCCTCCATGATCCCGTCCCAGAGAGCCTCCGCGTTGCCGCGCTCCGTCCAGATCTCGTAACCGAGGTCACCGGTATACCCAGTCCGTGTGATCTCAACAGGCACGCCTCCGATCTCACCGGTCGTGTGACGGAAGAAGCCCAGGTCGTCCGCGACCGCATCCGCGGCTTGATGCAGGATCCGACGGGCAGTCGGCCCCTGGAGGGCCAGCGCGGCCAGGTCGTCCGTGATGTCCCTAATCGAAACGTCCATCCCGAGCGCGTTGTCCAGCAGCCACCGCAGGTTCGGTTCGGCCGAAGTGAGCCGGAAGGAGTCGTCGGTGAGCCGAGTGAGCGTTCCGTCGTCCATCACCTTGCCGTCGGCGTCACACCAGGGTGTATAGAGCACTTGATGCAGCTTGCATTTGGTGACTTCCCGTGTCACGACGCGGTCCAGGAATCGCTCAGCGTCCGGCCCCTCGATCCCGTACTTATAGAGGGGAGAGACGTCGATCAGTGCAGCCGAGCTACGGATCGCCCAGTACTCGCGGTCGTGATGGAGTTCGTAGGAGCTCGCCGTGAGATACCCTGACCAGCGCCGCCAATTCTGCGCCTTGCTCAGAGGTGCGGTACGAGAGTGGAAGGGAGTGGTTCTCAGCATGGCGCGGAGTCTACCGGGCAGCCAATCCACGGGCAAGACATTGGTGCCTGAGCTTTCCGGACCTCAGAAAGGCCAATATTTTCAACAGATTGCCGTACGAAACCATGCTCTCAGGGATACGCCATGTCGACTCGCACAGCCCAAGGCGCGAAGACCCTCGCCCGCAGATACTACACGGGTGAAGACGTCTATGAGGCCGAAACCCGGAAGGTCTTCTTCGAGCAATGGATCTACGCTGGGCGCGCGAGCATGCTTGATGGCCCCGGCAGCTACTTCCTGTGCGAGATCGAGTCGGAGAGCATCATCGTCCTTGAGGACGGCGAGCACGAGATCCGCGCGCATCACAACGTGTGCCGGCATCGCGGGACACGGCTGCTCACGGAGTCTGAAGGCCGGCTATCCAAGTCCATTCAGTGCAGGTACCATGCTTGGACGTACGCGCTCGATGGCTCGCTCATCGGCGCGCCGTTCATGGACGAGGTCGAATCGTTTTGCCAGGATGCCTACCCGTTAAAGGCCGTAGCCGTGGCCGTCTGGGAGGGCTGTATATTCATCAACCTCGCCCAAGACCCCGAGCCCTTCGAGCGGGCTTTCGCCCCTCTCATCGACAAGTTCGGCTCATGGACAATGGATGAGCTGGAGATCGCTCACAGCATCAGCTACGAGATCCCCGCGAACTGGAAGCTGATCTTCCAGAACTACTCCGAGTGTTATCACTGTCCGAGCCTCCATCCCGTCCTGAACAAGCTCACACCCTTCAAGAACTCGTCGAACGACCTGGAGGAGGGACCGTTTCTCGGTGGCCCCATGCGGATGTCGATCGAGGGCGGGAGTATGACCATGAGCGGACAGACATGTGCGCCTTCACTCGGAGACCTGAGCGGCGAGGCGCTCAGCTGCGTCCACTACTACACGGTCTACCCGAACATGCTTTTGAGCCTGCTTCCCGACTACGTGCTCATTCACCGGATCGAACGGTTGGCGCCGGAACGATCGAGGGTGGTCTGCGACTGGCTCTTCCATCCCGCGGCAATGGTGGCCCCGGACTTCGACCCGAGAGGCGCGATCGAGTTCTGGAGCATGACCAACCAACAGGATTGGGACGTGAGCGCCCTATCCCAACAGGGCATATCGTCCCAGGCCTACACGCCCGGCCCCTACTCGGAGCTGGAGAGCATGATCGCGGCATGGGACCGGGAGTACCTGCGGTCGATCGATGATATGTAGGGCCTACAAAAAGGCACCGGTAGTACCCCAAGCGTCGCTCCATATCCAGGTCTTCCCGCGACGAGAAATCCGGCTGCCGAGACCAATCTGCGCGAGGGGGGACACGTCGTGCATTATGTGACCCGGATGGGTGTAGCCTAAGGGCTGGTGTGCCAACGCTTTCTCCTTCAGACTTCGTTGCCCATATACCCCGTCGACATGGAATCCCTTATGAGAAAGAGGTCGCTAGCTGCCCTAGTCGTGCTCATCCTTCCGGTAGGGGTCTCCGCCCAACAGTCGGGTCTCGCGCAAGCTGCTGCAACCATTACGGAAGCTGCTTACGCCCAGCGGATTGGCGTGATCGCTCACGACTCTATGGGAGGTCGAAATACGCCGAGCCCAGGCCTCGAAATGACGGCCGCCTGGATCGCAAAAGAGTTCGAAGGACTAGGCCTTCGGGGTGGAGCGAGAGATGGCAGCTTCATTCAGAGGTACCCACTCCGCTCCATCGTCGTCGACAGCGAGGCATCGGGCCTTAACGCTCCAGGTACGCGGTTGGTATTTGGCCGGGATCTCATCCCCGTCTCAGGAACTACCGTAACCGGTAATGCTCAAGGTGGACTAATTCTGATCTCAGGGTCCGGTACTCTCGAAACCTCTGAAGCAAGACCGTTTGCAGGGAATCACGTGATCGTGGTCGCTCCTGCGGATTCAGATGGAGTAGATCGAAGTATGCGACAAAGGCTCTCTGCCCTAATAACTGCTGGAGCTCTCTCAGTGATGGTCACCAACTCTAGTGGTGATGAGTCCTGGAGCGCGAGTGCTAGGAGAGCACTACGCCCCACCGTACGTAAGGCTTGGGGTGAGCGGAGAGCAGAAGGTTCTTTCGCACCGATTCTTCAGTTACGGATGTCAGCCCTAAGAGAGATTCTAGAGCCTCACGGAATCAATGCTAGTTCTCTTCAGGAGCGCTCGGGCAGTGATATCGAAGCCCGTCTCGTAGAGGGTCTCGAACTTACCCTTAACCAGGTGGTCCGAGACGAGGGCATCCTAGCACCTAACGTGGTTGGCATCTTGAATGGTAGTGATCCTGCCCTTGCTGAGGAGTACGTGGTCTTTTCAGCTCACATGGACCATGTCGGGATAGGTGAACCGGACGCAAATGGAGACACGATCTTCAACGGGGCTGACGACGATGCTTCAGGGACGATAGCTATAGTTTCTGTGGCAGAGGCAATGGCAGCACTGCCAGTTGCTCCTAAGAGATCGATGGTTTTTCTACTTGTGAGCGGCGAGGAAAAGGGGCTTTGGGGTAGTGAATGGTATGCAGAACATCCGAGTGCCCCCATTGAGCAGTACGTCGCCAATTTCAATGCAGATATGGTTGGAAGGAACTGGCCTGACACGATCGTCGCTATAGGGAAGGAGCACTCCGATCTAGGCGAAACATTGAGGAGGGTGAATTCCGAGCACCCCGAGATTGGAATGACGGCGATCGATGATCTGTGGCCTGATGAGCGTTTCTATTTCCGATCCGATCACTACAATTTTGCCAGAAAGGGTGTGCCCATTCTGTTTTTCTTCAATGGTACGCATGATGATTACCATGGTCGTGATGATGAGCCTAACCGAATCGATCACGATAAAGCAGCGAGGATTGCCAAGCTGATTTTTTATCTTGGCGTCGACATCGGGAATGCTCTAAATCCTCCAGAGTGGAATCCGGAGAGCTATCGCCAGATTGTCCTAGGACGCTAAGAGGCGAGGGGCATGAGCCGTCCTCTTGTATGGACGGTCATGGCGATCATCAATGTAGATCGCCGGGGTCGGGGTAGCCCGGGAACATGTGGTCGAGTCTCAGCGCCCTAAGGATGCTTGCGGTCCTCGGATGAATCGCCCGAGCCCAAACACTCTCGCTTGGAGGTGTTTGCAAACGTGCGGTGAGAACCAGGGCGAGATCGGAAACTGTGGGCTTGTGGAGGTCCGTGAAATCAAAAACCACATACGCATCTGAAGCCGCAATATTTTTTCCTTGTTCAGTAACGACTGAGGCAGTGCATGGGTCTCGGGGCCGCTTGTTGCTGTCTTCTTTTCCGCCGTCTTTCATGGTGGCCTCACCGTTGGCGTGCTTGTCCCCCTTAACTCTAGTATCAAGCTAGTATCAAGAGTCATGCCAGATCGGTGTCGTTACATTGGGTGCGAATGACGGAGTTGTTCTCCGTGCCGAAAGAAGAGGCTATTAAGAAAGGTCCCCCCCTGGCACCGAAAGGGCATGAGAAGAAGATTTGGTGTATGAGACTTTCTAAGGTAGGGCGTACGAACCGAACCCGGATGGTATTGCTGTCTTTCTTGGCCGTGATTGGTGGTCCGGAGCCGGCACGGACTCAAACGCAAGCATCGGAGGTTATCCGGCAAGGATATTTCCGGGCAGTGGGAGAGTTCTTTGCTGTCCCTTCGTCTGAGCTTGCGATTCTGAACGAATGGCAGCTTGATGCGGACGAGATCCCCGTCGTCCTGTTCATTGCCGAGCGGGCTGGTGTGTCCCCGGAGGCGTTGGTAGCCCTGAGGCGCTCGGGCCGGAACTGGGCAGAGCTTGCTACCCGCTACGGAGTTAACGCGGCCGTCCTCCATGTGCCGATACCCGAGCAGAGCTCGGCTGGTAAGATTGCTCCACTATACCGGCAATACAGGAGCATACCCGAGAGCGGATGGGCTGATATCCAACTTGAACCCGCGGAGATCATTGCGCTGGTGAACGTCCGACTGCTGGCTCAAACGCTCGGAATCTCACCAGCGGAAGTGCTTGCTCAGTCGGAGGCGGTTGATTCGTTCGTTAAACTCTTTGGCGAGTTGATTCACTAACGACCGATTCAGAGGACTCCATGGCGCGTGCGCACTTTGTTCCGCTCTCTACATACGAGGAACTTCCCCCGGATAAGATGCGTCGAGAGGCTGAGGCGTTTCTGGCCAAGATGAGACGTCGCCGCACGGTAAGGGAGTTTTCTGACCGACCCGTGCCGAAGGACGTGATCGAGAACTGTATTCTAGCTGCCGGGACTGCCCCCAATGGCGCTAATCGTCAGCCGTGGAGCTTCGTCATGGTGGGTGACCCCAAACTCAAGTCCCGTATTCGCGAAGCAGCCGAAGAGGAGGAAAGGCGCTTCTACCGGGAGAAAGCGCCGAAAGAGTGGCTCGAGGCGCTCGAACACCTCGGGACTGATGAAAAGAAGCCATTTCTTGAGGATGCGCCTTGGCTCATCGTGATATTCGCCCAGAGCTACGAACTCCTCGCTGATGGGACTAAGACGAAAAATTACTATGTGACGGAGTCAGTTGGTATCGCCACAGGCATGCTTATCACCGCTCTTCATTATGCTGGTCTTGTTACCCTGACCCATACACCGTCCCCCATGAAGTTTCTTAATCGGGTACTCAATAGACCAGATAACGAGCGTGCATTCCTAGTTCTTGTATGTGGATATCCGGAGGATGGTGCCACGGTCCCCGAGATCACGAAAAAACCCATTGAGGAGATCGCTATTGTTGTGGATTGACCTGAATAGGTCTCACCGATGACTACTCCCGTGACTGATGAGTGGGTCACTATCTACGAGAAACCCACCTGAACAACGTGTCGGAAGCTCGTGAAGCTTCTTGAGGAAGAAGGAGTCAGCTTCAGGCGAGTGAACTATTTCTTGGAGCCCCTCAGAAAGGAGGACTTGGTCACGTTGCTCAAGAAGGGTGGGCTAGGTCCACGCGACCTACTTCGGACCCGAGAGAAGTCCTATAAGGAGATGGGTCTAGCCGATCCTAACCTAGATGATGATATGATTTTGGATGCCCTAGTAGCTGAGCCGGGGCTACTCCAACGTCCGATCGTTGAGCGGGCGGGGCGGGTTGTTATTGGCCGCCCGTTAGAGAACGTGCGAAAACTCTTCTAGTCGCCACCAAATCCTAATCTCAAGTCTTTAGGATGGCCTTCCTACCGCCAGGTGACTTCCATCGCAAAGAAGTGATCAAAGACCTGCCGAGTCGGATGGTTTCCCTCGTTGGGTTGAGGGCTTCGAATATAGAAATCTAGCTGCATCTGAGCAGGATTAACTGCCCCAGCATCACTATCTGTACCTCTCCGAACAACCAGCGTTTCACGATCTCTCATGCCTTGAGTGAGCATGAAGTGGATCTGGTACTCATCGTATAGTGTCTCGCCGTCAAGCGTGGCGCTTCCCCAACCCCATCCGGCTAGGTATAGGAGACTCTTGGGCCAGTTCGCATCACCGCAGCCGGCATTGCCATGCTCATACAGGAACGCTGCGACACCCCCATCTTGGCATGGTGAGAATTCCTCGAACCGATCAAGCTCAACAACATAGCGGCCCTCTGGTAGCTCGAGTTCAGCTTGAAATGTGCCGGTGTTGGCACGTTCATCGACGTCAAACTCGATTATGCCTCCTACCGCACGCACATTGCTCCCATCATCACCCATGTGGTCCCAAGGAGAAATGTCGTCCAGCGTTCCCACATGATAAACTTGGCTCGCGCTCACAATGAAACGCCCGTCATAGTCTATGTGCTGCTCAGGCGTATAGATGCCCATCTCTGTACCGGGCTGGTAGCGCGCTCCCGGCTGGGGCTCAAGCGCCGCCTCGGCGGTGCTGGGAGATTCGGGCTCTATGCACCCGATTAGAGTGGCTATGGCCGCTAGCGTAGGAACTAGAAGTCTTTTCTTCATTTACTTTGTCACCTCGTCGAACGCCTCTTGGATGAGATCAAGTGCTTCGAGCAGCTTCTCCGCGTGAGTTCCGAACCCGAGACGCAGGTAATAGTCCATCCCGAAGTGATCACCGGGCACTACGAGTACATCCTTCTCGACTCTGAGCTTTTCGGCAAACTCTGTTGAGTTGATGTTCGCGGAATAGCGGGCGTAGCAGATCGCCCCGGCATCCGGTGGACGATAGGTGAAACGCCCTTCCTGCGTGGCCATCCACGTTTCGAGGAGACCCAAGTTGGCACGCACGATTTTGCGGGTGCGCTCTAGAATGCGTGCTCGGGTCGTAGGCTCCAGGGCCAGGCAAGCGAGAGTATCCGACACAGAAGGAGGAGCAATTGTCGTGTAATCAGTTCTGCCCCAGAGCTCCTGTACCAAGTCCGGTGGTCCGACGATCCACCCAAGCCTGAGTCCGGGCATAGCATAAGCCTTCGACATCGAGTTCGTGATCAAGACTCTGTCATGGCAGCCCCAGAACGAAGGTGAGATTTCTCCGTTGGTTTCAGCCCCCTGGTACACTTCATCAGCCATGATCCACGCACCATGGCGTTCGGTGAGTTCGGCGATGACCCTCATTGACTCACGAGATAGTGCGGCCCCCGTAGGGTTGTTTGGGTGGGTAATGAGGACGAAGCGAGCCCCGTTATTGAGTGCGGCCTCGAGTGCGGAGAGATCAGGTTGCCAGCCGTCTGCTTCCACTAGGTTCACTGGCAGAAGCCGGTTGTCGAACGATTCAATTAACCCAGGTACCTGACCGTAAGTGGGCAATACGACTGCAGCCTTGCCCTCCGATTCGAAGAAGTGCCAAAAGCACGTGAAGTTTGCTTCTGCCCCACCCACCGTTACAAGCACTGAGTTTTCTGTTGCGCCTGGATAGAGGGAAGCAATCCTCTTTCTTAGCTCGTCGGACCCGTTGGACTGAGTATATCCCAACTGGATTTGGTCAATGCCTGTTTCCTGCCCGGCAATCTCCAGGAGTTCGCCGACCGTGAGCGGGTGTACCCCACTTTCAGAGAGGTTGTATCGCACGCGGTGTTCGTAAGTCGACTGCCACCGCTCCATGCGGAAAGGGGTGTAGCGCACGCCTGAGGCTCCTTGATCAGGTGTCAGTGTCACCACTGTATGTAGGTGGGTACTAGGAGTAAACATCGGTATTCAAATCAGGTGCCGAATCAAATTTAGCCTGAACCCAGCATTGACCTGTTAGAATTCTGGGATGAGAAAGGTTCTCCTAATCATCCTAGACGGTTGGGGCCACTCCGACTTCAAGGAGTCCCCTGCTGCCGGGAACGCGATTGAACTTGCGAGGGTGCCACACTTCCGTCGGCTCTATGATCGGTGTCCTCGAAGCCGCCTTGCCTGCTCGGGTATCGACGTTGGGCTTCCCGCTGATCAGATGGGTAACTCCGAGGTCGGGCACCTGAATCTCGGTGGGGGACGGATTGTCTATCAGGATATAGCTCGCGTCGATCAGGCTATCGCGGATGGAGTGCTCGCCGACCGCTTGGGTCTCGACACTCTCATCGAGGGATTGAGGCAGAACGCCGGGACTCTGCACATCGCGGGCCTCCTCTCCGACGGAGGGGTTCATAGTCACATACGGCACTTCACCGCGGTCCTAGACCTTCTTCCGACTGACGTTCCGGTGCGTTTGCATTGTTTCACGGATGGACGTGACACTTCTCCCAAGGCTGGCACTGAGTACGTCTCAGAGATCGGACGGCTTTGTGCGAAGAGCACCAATTGGGCTGTTGCTTCAGTCATAGGTCGATATTGGGCGATGGATAGGGACAAGCGCTGGGACCGGACCAGGCGTGCTTACGAACTAATCGTTAATGGTCAAGCTGAGAACTGGATGGACTCGCCGAACTTCCTCGAGGAGAGCTACGCTCGTGGTGTTACCGATGAGTTCATTGAGCCCACCGGGATACGCGGTGTCGGTGAGGCCGGAATCAGCGAGGCAGATGCTTTGCTCTTGATGAACTTTCGTGCGGATCGCATGCGGCAACTCACATCGGCGATGATTTTGCCCGATTTCGATGCTTTCGCGCGACAAGGAGGCATTCCTAGCCGTGTTGTGACAATGGCGGAATACGAGCCGAATTTTCCAGTCTCAGTGGCATTTCCCCTGGAGCATGTGGAGCCATGCCTTTCGCAACTCATGTCCCGAGACGGACGGCAACAACTGAAGACGGCGGAAACCGAGAAGTATGCTCACGTCACCTACTTTTTCAACGGGGGCGAGGAAGCCCCATTCGATGGTGAGGATCGCATTCTCGTGCCCTCTCCCAAGGTCGCCACTTATGACCTGCAGCCCGAGATGAGCGCTCGCCTAGTAGCAAACGTGGTTGCGGAAGCTCTTCACGAGGGGAAGCACGACTTCATCTTGGTAAATTTTGCGAATGCGGACATGGTAGGGCACACGGGTTCAATCCGAGCCGCTATCGAAGCAGTCGAGGTAGTCGACTCATGCCTTGGCAAACTGATTGATGTAGTCGCTGATCAACCAGAGTGGGTCGCGTTGGTCACTGCTGACCACGGAAATGCCGAGAAGATGCTCAACGACGAAGGAGACATTCATACGGCTCACACGATGGAGCCAGTAGACTTCATAGTCTTCGATCCCCGATATGACAATTATGAACTTAAGGTGTTCGGGCGCTTGGCCGATGTAGCGCCAACGGTACTGCACTTCATGGGCATTTCTCTTCCCGATCAGATGACTGGAAGTAACCTGGTTACTTCCAGTCAGGGTGCTGGATGGGATGTGGACCCATGAACCGACTTGCGGTCCCCTGGGAGCGTTACCGCCTGGATAATGGGCTAAAGATTGTCCTTTCTCAGGACCGCACCGTGCCGGTTGTGGCGGTGAACATTTGGTATGGGGTTGGGTCTCGAAACGAACTTCCCGGTCACACGGGCTTCGCACATCTGTTTGAGCACATGATGTTCCAGGGCTCCCAGCATGTACCCAAAAACAAACATTTCGAACTGATCGAACGTGCTGGTGGGACCTTGAATGCAACCACCTGGTTCGATCGGACCAACTACTTCGAAACAGTGCCTTCACGCGACCTTGAACTCGCACTTTGGCTAGAGTCTGACCGAATGGGCTGGATGCTCCCGGCGATGGATCAGGAGAAGCTTGACAACCAGCGCGATGTCGTGAAGAACGAAAAGCGCCAACGGTATGACAACCAACCCTACGGAGACTGGGACGAGCGTCTCCAGGCATTGATGTACCCAGAGGGGCATCCCTACCACCACCCGGTGATTGGGTCGATAGAAGACTTGGACGGCGCGACACTCGAAGATGTGGCCGCGTTCTTCAGCACCTACTACGTCCCGAATAACGCTGTACTCACGATTGCCGGTGACTTCGACGAGCGTCAGGTGATAGATCTCGTCCAACGCTACTTCGGAGAGATCGAAACCGGCGCGGCCATTCCCCCGCTTCCGGGAGACTCTCGCTTGGAGCCGATCATCGGCGACACCGTGCGAGAGCACATCTTGGCTGACGTACCTCTGACACGGGTCATCATGGGATTCCGTATTCCCCCCTACTCCTCAGAGCACTTTGCCGTCGCTGAGGTTTCTCGGGCGCTCCTTGGAATGGGACGCGCATCCCGGCTTTACCGCAGCCTCGTCCGAGAGCGCCGTGTCGCGAAAGGGGTTGTTACTTATGCGTTCCCCCTTCTAACGAGCGCCTCCATGCTTCTGACCTGGGCGACTGGATATCCTGATTCGACGCCTAAGGAACTCGAAGCGGCACTCACGGAAGAGATTGAAGGTTTAGTAGAAGCCAAGCAAAGAGAGGTGGATCGTGCGATAACTCTGATGGAAACCGACTTGGTGCGAGCGCTAGAGCACGTGAGTGAGCGAGCCAACCTACTCTCCATGTTCGATCTCTATTTCGATGATCCCGATCGCTTAAACCACGAAATCGACCGCCTTCGGGCAGTTACGGTTGATCAGATACGAGATTTCGCTACCTCACAACTCGGTTCTGATAATCGGGCACTTCTCGTTTATGAGCCAAAGAGGAACTCTTGAGCGGGTTGGATCGAACCCAGCCTCCTCCAAGTGGGGAAATCCGGCACTTTGATTTTCCGGAAGTCCAGACCGGCGCGTTGCCGAATGGTCTCGATCTCAGGATCTGCATGCTTCCGCGCCTCCCGATCGTAAGCGTCAATCTGTTTCTGCGGGCGGGGGAGGGGAGTCTGGCTGAAGGGCGAGCAGGAACCGCGGTTCTTACCGGTGATGCTCTCGAAGGTGGCACTCGTCAACGCAGTGGGTCCGATCTTGCGGAAGCACTTGAGGGAATAGGTGCAAGACTCGGAGTGTCGACTGGCTGGGAAGGGACCAGCATCTCAGTATCAGTTCTAGCAGACCGGCTTCCGGAAGCATTTTCCCTCCTAGCTGAAGTGGTGCTGGAACCGGACTTTCCAAGCGTTGAAGTTGACCGTGTACGTGAACAAAGGCTTGCGGAGATCCGACAACGCTCTATGGATCCGTCTGCGCTTGCGTCAGACGAAGCTAGTCGTCGTTACTATGCAGAGGGCCTACCATACGCCCGGCCACAGGGAGGGACGGAAGCGTCGATTAGGTCAGTGACCCGTGATCACATAAGGGGTTATGCAGACGCCTGCTATCAACCGGGGTGTGGAGGCCTGGTAGTCGTCGGTGACATCGATCCGGACCAGATTAGGTCACTCTCGGGTGAGCATTTCGGTGCCTGGGTGGGTTCTCCGTCTGTGGTGGACGACTTCTGCGTTAATCCAGAGACACGTGAGCGGCGCGTCTGGATTCTTGACCGGCCTGGTTCAGTGCAGTCCGAACTCCGGGTGGGTCATGTGGGCGTCGCACGGACAACGCCAGACTATCTTCCACTCTCCATCGCCAATCTCCTCTTTGGTGGAACTTTCACCAGCCGCCTTAATTTGAACCTGAGAGAGCAACACGGCTTCACCTACGGGGTCAGGTCACGGTTTAGTTTTCGCTCTCGACCAGGCCCTTTCACGGTATCAACCGCGGTAGGTAATGACGTGACCGCCCCTGCCGTCCGCGAGATCCTTACGGAGCTAGAAACGCTGGTCCGTGATGGACCGACAGAAGAGGAAGTAGATGCGGCGCGTGACTACGCTGCCGGAGTATTCGGTCTGCATCTGGAGACTGCCGGTCAGATCGCTTCTCGACTCAATCAAATCATCGTTTATGGGCTTCCGGACGACTACTATCATCTCTACAGAGACAACATGCGTGCCGTATCGACGGACGAGGTAACAGCAGCGGTGAGGGCCCATGTGCGTCCTGACGAAGTCCAGGTCATCATCGTGGGTGATGCGGACAGTATCCTAAGTTCGGTGGAAGCCCTGGCGCTTGGGCCGCTACAGGTTGTTTGATAAGGGGCAAACGCATAGGCAAGGTGTCACATCCGGGGCTGGTAGGCGTCACATAGAGAGGACGCAAGGTTGACCAACATGTTGAAGAAAGGGCATTTCGTCATGGCACGGTGCCTGCACAGTGAGACGATGGCGGGGAGCCTTCCCTGCAGTAACGGTGGATTCGCGGAAAAAAGAGGAGTTTAGACTTGGCCCGTACACGCGAAAACAGCAGCATTGAACCCACTGCACCCAAGAGCGAAGCTCGCGAGCGTAAGCTGAGGCTTCGTGAACTCAGTGACCCGGATGTCGTTCAGGCTTCCCTGGACGGTGATGATCGTGCATTTGATGAACTCGTCCGCCGTTACGACCAGAGACTCCTCAACTTCGTCTACCGCACTATCGGAGACCGAGAGCGGAGTGAGGATCTGATTCAGGAGACTTTTGTTCGAGTCTACAGGCATCTGCACCGGTTCGATCAATCGAAGAAGTTCTCGACGTGGATCTATACGATCTCAAGCAATTTGGCCAAAAACGAACTCAGAAACAGGTCGCGTAATCCGCTGGTACTTTTCCAGACGATAAAGAAAAACTGGAGCGCCGACCACAGACCACTAGAATGGGAGGACCCGAAGTACAAACCCGACGACCTATACCGGAAGCGCTACCTGAGGGCGAGGGTAGAGGAGGCGGTCGAGCAGTTGCCAAAGCACCATAGGATGGTCTTCGTTCTTCGGGAGTTGGAGGGCAAGACATATGAAGAGATCGCTGAAATCACTGAATGCAACCTCGGGACAGTAAAGAGCCGCTTGAACCGGGCTCGAAACAATTTTGCGAAGATCATCGCGCCAATGATTGAGTGAAGGGCCGAGATCTGAAAACGGGCTCTTGACTAAGAGAGAGTAGGCGGATGGGTTCGAAGCCCCACCGGATTGATCCCGCAGGTTTTGGAACCCGTTAGTGGTGGGTGCAGTATCAGACTCAATGACTTGCTCGGAATATTTCAAGAATTTCTCCGACCTTATCGACGGGGACACGTTAGAGGAGGGCTCACGGGCGTTCGAGGAGCACCTCAACGAGTGCTCTGTATGTAGTCGTTACCGGCAAGTGATTGAACAAGGGTCGGCGCTCTTGCGGACCCTGCCAGAGCCCCGGCTGAGCGAGAACTTTGTACCCAGGCTGCGGCACCGGCTTTATCACGTTGATGATCAGCGCTCTCTTCGTAGCGCAACCACTGCTACCACTCCACTCGCCGTGCTGGGGATGGCAATCATCCTCACAGTGGTTTCTTGGTTGCCTACCCTCAGGGACACTACTCCCGAGGCAGCTCTCGACGCCGTTGTCGTGGACCAGACTCCGCGGAGGGCTCCGAGGCAGCCCTTGGTTATAATGTCGTCTTCAGAGTTTGTTGCACCCCCCTTTACCAACTTCAGTGAACGCGCACTCACGGATTTCCGCGAAGGATTGTGGGACGACGCTCACGTGTTGCTCTTCGAGTATTCACCTCTGTCCCAGCGTTCCCGGCAGCGGGGTGTGCTCCGTCGTACAGGGCTCAATCAGGAGCGATAGAGAGTTATCTCAGCGGGATTGTCTAGGGCAACACTTTCACCGGACCTATGCCTGCTTAGTTTGATGCCGTGACACTGCTCCAACTCCCCCCCGTGTTTGCCAAGGTCCGGGGTGGTGTTTTCTATCTCTACGGCGAAGATGCTTTCCGTAAGGAAGAGGTGGTCTCTGCCCTGATTGATGCGCACCTTGATTCGGCGACCCGGGACTTTAATCTCGACCAGTTACGAGGCACTGAAACTGATGTGGAGACTTTAGCCTCGGTTTTGGCAACTCCGCCGATGATGGCTCGATGGCGTGTAGTCGTGGTGCGGGAGGTAGAGGGGTTCGCATCGGGCAAGACGGCTCGTGAAACCATGCTGGAGGTTGTTAATAATCCGCCACCTGGTCTCGCGCTAATCCTGAGCTGCACAGTACCACAGGGTTCCAGAGCCAAGTTCTACCGAGATCTTTCAAGCGCTGCGCATTCAGTAGAATTCAGAGCGTTCACTGGTGCCGACCTTCCGGGCTGGTTGATTCACAGGGCCGAGGAAGCTTATTCGGTCGAAATCGAGGTTGAGGCAGCGCAGGCACTTTCTGCGGCGATCGGCACGAATCTAGGGGTACTCGACCGCGAACTAGAGAAGCTCACTGACTTCGTGGGAGATCGCTCACTCATAACGATCGGGGACGTCGAGGCTGTTGGTACGAAACTGCCTTCCCAGGATCGTTGGCGTTGGTTCGATCTCGTTGGCGAACGCCGTTTCCAGGAAGCCCTAACAGGCCTTGACGTTCTGATTGGACAAGGTGAATCGGGGGTTGGACTCGTGATAGGCCTAGCAACCCATCTGTTGCGGCTCGGTGTCGCATCGACAGAAGGTCTCCAGAGTCTGGAGGCGGCGCTGCCACCTCACCAAAAATGGTTAGCAAAGCGTGCGATGGCTCAGGGCAAGAAGTGGCCAAGTGGTGAACTGGACGCTGCGCTTGAAGGACTGCTCCGAGCTGACCGGCTCCTGAAGGCTTCACCGCACAGTGACCAACACTTTGTCGAAGAGTGGCTACTGGGTTTGATGTCACGGGCTGTTGCCGCATGATCATCCGTTCAGGTGGGATCAAGACGATGGTGGTCGCTATTTCCTTGCTGGCGCCTCTTCCCGTAGCCGCTCAGACGGATGCTGGTACGCTGCCGGAGATTGAAGAACTTGCTCTAACTGGCCGTGCTGACGAGGCGCGGGCTGCTTTATTGGCTTGGTGGGAAGAGTCCCGGGGCCTCGCATCGAGAGAAGAACTCCAACACGCTCTCTGGCTGCGTGGCAGGCTTACAATTGACCCCTCGCAGGCAGTGAGGGACTTCCAACGTCTGGTTGTAGAATACCCGTTTGGTCCCTTTACTGACCGGGCACTCTATAGGCTTGCCCAGGAAGCTTACGAGAGACGTGACACTGAGGAGTTCGAACGACACATGGCGTCACTATCCCGGGACTATCCTGGCTCGTCGGTGCTGGCTGACGCCGAAGCGTGGGTGCGTGGAGTCCAGTTAGCCCCCCCTCCTCTGGTTGTGCGAGCTGCAATCCCCGAGGTAACTCTCGAGGATCAAGACGATGCCGTGATGCAGTCTGACACCACGCGGTATTCGGTTCAGTTAGGGGCATTCTCGAATGAGGGGCGTGCCTCGGCGCTCTTTGATCTTGCTCGTGCAGCCGATCTGAATGTCCGGCTAGTGCGGATGCCGGGAAGTAGCTTGATCCATGTCCGAGTCGGACGCTTTGGGACCTCAATGGAGGCGACGGTATTCTCCAGACGAGTCACTGGGCTCGGATTCACAGCGGCTGTCGTTCGAGATACGCGAGATGAAGAGCGGGTCCGCAGTAGCTTCAGGGTCCCCAACATCTAGTAAGGACTGGGTTCTCGTGGCTCTCGGCTTTCCGATGGGTGGACACTGCCTATCTTCGATTACTGACGTTCATCCTTGAGCCTGAGTTCCTCGAACATACTTTCACGCATGGCCTCGGCGGACACACCCCTGATGCGGCAGTGGCGGGAAGCGAAAGCGCAGCATAGAGACTCACTGCTATTCTTCCGCGTTGGTGACTTTTATGAGCTGTTCCATGGCGACGCTGAAGAGGGAGCCAGGCTACTGGGCCTGACCCTGACATCACGGAATAACGGGGCCGCTGCTGGAGTTCCCCTGGCAGGGATTCCCGCGAAGGCGCTTGACGAATACCTATCAAAGCTCGTGAAGTTGGGTCGACGGGTCGCGATATGCGATCAGGTTGAAGACTCGTCGGAAGCGAAGGGAGTTGTCCGGCGCGAAGTCACGGAGGTGATTACGCCCGGGACAGTTCTTGCCGACTCACTCCTGGTGCAGCACCGGAATAACTTCTTGGTGGCACTTGTTGATGCGGGGATGGATCACTTCGGTATGGCTGTCCTCGATGTATCAACCGGTGAGATGTCTGCACAGCTCGTGCCCACTAGCGAGCTTCGTGCCGAGCTCGGGCGGCTTGAGCCTTCAGAACTCTTGCTGCCTTACTCGCTTGAAACTTCAGATGAGTTGACCTGGGCTGCTGGGACGTCCATTCCCCGAACCCTGCGCGAAGACTGGATGTTCGAAGTGGACGTCTCAACAGATGCTCTCTTGGACTCTTTTGGAGTCCATTCGCTCGATGGTTTTGGGTTCCAGTCCGAAGATCAATCACTGGTGCGCGTCTCCGGGGCACTCGTCCAGTATTTGAAAACGATCCGCCCAGGGGGCATGTCGCACCTGAAACCGCCGTGGATTCGTCGCCCGGGCAAGATCATGCTTCTCGATGAGATGACTCGAAGAAATCTCGAGTTGATTGAGCCTCTCCGCACTGGAGAGGAGGGGGGCGCGCTAATTGATGTACTGGATCTCGCTACTACGCCCATGGGTGGACGACTGTTACGTCGTTGGGTCCTAGAGCCCCTTATTCGGGCTGAGGAGATCTGGGCTCGACAAAGTGCGGTGGAGGAGTTCGTGGAGCGCCCTGACCTGAGGAAGCGTATTCGAGAGGCCCTCTCCGGCGTCACAGATCTTGAGCGGATGGCCGGCAAGGTCGGTACAATGCGGGTTACTCCGCGCGATTTGGTAGGGCTTCGGCGATCTCTTGAGCAGCTCCCCGAGATCAGGGCAGCAGGTCTTGAGGCGAAAGACCCTTTGATTCGTGGGTCAGCGGTGGACAACGACTGCCTGGAGGACGTCTTCACGCTGCTGAAACGGGCGATCTCGGATGACCCACCCGCGACACTTCAGGAAGGGGGAGTGGTCAAGAAGGGCTGGTCCGAGGATTTGGACGAGCTTCGTGTAGTCAGGGACGGGGCACGGGATTTCATCGCCAGCCTCCAGGTTCGCGAGCGCGAAAGAACCGGTGTCGCATCTCTGAAGGTCGGCTTCAATAAAGTCTTTGGTTACTACCTCGAAGTTACTCGTGCAAACTTGGGCAAAGTGCCAACTGACTATGTCAGGAAGCAGACGCTTGCCAACGCTGAGCGTTACTTCACTCCTGAGCTCAAAGAATGGGAAGAGAAAGTCTTCGGGGCCGAGGACCAGATTTCACATTTGGAGGCTGAACTCTTCAGTGATATCCGGGGACGTGTCGCTGCGGAGATAGTTCGGCTCCAAGAGACCGGCGTAAGAATCGCGACCTTGGACGTGCTGGCGAACTTTGCGGAAGTCGCAGTGCGCCAAGGTTACGTGCGGCCCGAGATCCACTCGGGCTTCGAGCTTGAACTCGTCGCTAGCCGGCATCCTGTAGTAGAGACGATGATGCCCCGTGAGAAGTTCATTCCGAATGACATCTGCCTGAACGAGAACGGATGGATCGTCGTGTTAACAGGACCAAATATGGCGGGGAAGAGTACCGTGCTTAGGCAGGTCGGATTGATTCAGCTTCTAGCGCAGATCGGTTCCTTCGTACCTGCCGACCAAGCCAGAATACCGGTAGCGGATCGTATATTCACCCGTGTTGGTGCCTCAGATAATCTGGCACGGGGCCAGTCGACGTTCATGGTAGAGATGAGTGAGACTGCAGCGATCGTCCATGGCGCCACTGAGAAGAGCCTCGTTTTGCTGGACGAAATTGGGCGGGGAACTTCTACCTATGATGGTGTGTCGATTGCCTGGTCGGTCACTGAGTACCTACACGAGGAGCTCGGCTCCAAGACTATCTTCGCCACGCACTACCACGAGTTGACCCAACTGGGCGACCTACTGCCGGGTGTGAAGAACATGAACGTCTCGGTTCGAGAAGTGGGATCAAAAATCGTGTTCATGCGCCGACTCATAGAGGGTGGTGCAGATCGTTCATACGGGATTCAAGTTGCACGCCTCGCTGGCTTGCCTGACACGGTCGTCAACCGTGCCCAGGAACTTCTCATGGAGTTGGAGGGGACACACACGAGTGGTGGGGAAGGGCTCGGTAGGCACGGTACTCATCGGCCAGGGTCGGAGACTGCACCAGACCAGCTATCGATGTTTCGGGTAGATCACCCTGCCTTGATTCGCTTGAGTGCTTTGGCTCCAGATGATTTGACTCCACGGGCTGCTCTCGAACTTCTGTACGAGTTGAGGGAAGCTGTCCACGGAGGCGAGGATGACGAATGAAATCAACCGAAAACTTCTGTCTGCAAAGGAGAGTGTTGGAGAGCTTTGTGATTCTTGGAATCCTTGCTGTAGCCTTCTCGTGTAGTGGGGAAAGTCAAATTGAACAACCGACGCCACTATTCGGTGAGATGACGATTGATTACCCACTAAACCTTTGGGATCAGGATATAGAGGGTGAAACGTTGCTCCGGGTCCGTGTCACTGAAACGGGCGCGGTTGACTCAGTCGAGATCTTTGGGTTCTCTGGTTACCGTGCTTTCGACTCGGCAGCGGTTGCTGGAGCAACGGGCCTGCTCTTTAATCCGGCCACCCGAGACGGGAAAAGAATCGGAGTGTGGGTGACGCTGCCTGTTCAGTTCTCAAAGCGACCCCTGCCTGATACAGAAAATTAGTGTCAAATCCAACTTTATAGGGGTTACTAAAACCTTGTCATCAATGCGGGAACGCCACAGGGAACCATACGACAGTGTGCTAGACCTTATTGGGTGGACACCGATGGTAAGGCTAGGCTCGGTTGTCGATGCTACTCGCACACCGGTATATGTGAAACTGGAGTTCATGGGCCCAGGGGGCTCAATTAAAGATCGTATCGGTATCGGAATGCTTGAGGCAGCTGAGAGAGAGGGGACTCTCAGGCCGGGCGGAACGATTGTCGAGGCCACGGGAGGTAACACTGGTCTCGCGCTAGCGATGGCAGCTTCGCTCAAGGGCTATCGTTGCATCTGCACGATGCCAGATAAGATGAGCAGTGAAAAGGTGAAACTCTTGCGGGCGTTCGGGGCGGAGGTGGTCATCACACCTACGGCTGTACCCCCCGATCATCCTGATCACTATCTCCAGAAGGCTCGTGCCATCACTGCTGAGACTCCTGGTGCGGTGATGGCAGATCAGTTTTACAACAAGGCGAACCCGCAGATCCACTATGAGACAACAGGACGGGAGATCTGGGAACAGAGTGGAGGTCGGGTTACCCATTTCGTAGCCTCTGCCGGCACCGGGGGCACGATCACGGGCGTCGGACGTTACCTAAAGGAAAAAAACCCAACTGTCCGTATAGTTGGGATTGATCCTGAGGGCTCTATAACCGCTGCGTTCTTCAATACTGGAGAAGCGGGAGAGAGTAGGCCCTACAAAGTTGAAGGCATTGGTAATGACAAGATTCCTGGAACACTGGATCTGGATGTCGTTGACGATTATCGCGTACTCCCTGACCAAGCGGCGTTCGTGATGGCAAGGCGCCTGACACGTGAGGAGGGTTTATTTGTAGGTGGCTCATCCGGTCTCATGGTGCACGGAGCGATTGAGTTAGCCAAGGAACTTGATGATCCTGATGCTTTCGTTGTCTCACTCCTTTGTGACTGGGGTGAGCGTTACTTGAGCAAGGTCTATGATGACGAGTGGATGCGTGAGAATGGCTTCCTTGAGCGATCCAAGCAGACAACGGCTCGCGACCTTATCGAAAACAAGAGCGTTGACGCCCCGCAGCTGATCACGGTAGAGCCGGGCACGTCCGTACGGATTGCTTTATCGACAATCACCGCGCATGACATCGGGCAGTTACCGGTTGTCTCTGATGGTTCTTGTGTGGGATCGGTTACGGAAACGAGCCTGATGAGCCAAGTGATAGCGGATACCACGCTGCTCGACAGGCCTGTCGACAGCATGATGGGTGCCCCATTCCCAGTGATTGCCGACCAGGCGGACTCTGAGGAAGTAAGAACTCTTCTTACGCGGGGTAATGCGGCCTGTCTGGTGAGCGAGAACGGCCACCTCTCGGGGATCATCACGCGCTACGACGTCGTGCGAGCTTTGACTGCATGAGGATCGCAGTCCTGATGGGGGGAACTTCGGACGAGCGTGAGGTATCGCTGTCATCGGGAGTTGAGGTCGCGAATGCCCTTCGTAACGCGGGTCACGAAGTCGTGGCGGTGGACACTGTGAGCGGATCCCTCGATGTGGCTGAAGAAGTCCTCTTACTTGAGGAGGGTGTCAGCGCTGCCCCTCCACCAGTCGGAGAACTAGCGTCCCTCGACGAAGTGCACACAGTGGTGATAAGTCGCGATCCGGCACTCAGCGAGATCGATGTCTTCTTTCTCGCACTTCACGGAGGCTCGGGAGAGGACGGTACGATCCAGGCTCTTCTCGAGGTTGCCGGCGTTGCTTATACGGGTAGTGATCGGCTCGGCTGTTCACTCGCGATGGACAAGGAGGTCAGCAAGCGCCTATTGCGTCAGGCAGGCGTCCCGACGCCGGACTGGCTGTCTGGAGAACGCTCAGCTCCGGAAGTCGCCCACACACTCGGTTTTCCGGTGATCGTTAAGGCGTCATCTGGTGGTTCATCACTTCGATTGGTCCTTGCACATGATCTCCACGAACTCGAATCTGCTATTGATGAAAGTCGTGGATGGAATGATCTGGTTTTGTTCGAGAGGTATCATGTGGGCCGAGAGCTCACGATTGGCATTTTGGGAGACGAGACACTTCCAGTAGGAGAAATCATTCCTGAGAATGAGATCTTCGACTATGAATGCAAATACCAGCCTGGGATGGCCCAGGAAATCTTTCCGGCTGACATTCCGCCGAACCTAGCTTCCGAACTAGGAACTCTTGCGCTATCGGCTCATAGGTCGCTTAGGCTTCGTGACTATTCGAGGATAGACTTCATTCTAGACAACGAAGGACGGCCGTGGTGCTTGGAGGCGAATGCGTTGCCTGGAATGACCGCCAACAGCTTACTTCCCAAGGCGGCAGCAGCAGGAGGGGTGGTTTTCCCAGAATTGTGTGACCGTATTGTTACACTTGCGGGAGTGAGGAGGTAGCGGAATCCCGACTGTCCTTAAGGCTTTGTGATTCAAGGAGATGCCGATTCCGGAACATGCCCAAGGGGCGGGGGTTCGATAGATCCGCCGAGTAATAAGGAAGACTAAGACAGTAGAAAATGGCGTACTCGACCACGAGCTTTGGATTCAGGTACATGCTTACCCCCGTGGTGAAGCGCCTGATGATCGCCAATGTGGTGGTCTTCTTTCTGACTCTGCTGGTCGGACGAGGGTTCATGTTCGACTGGTTCGCATTCCAGCCCACGGAGATTTTCTTCCGGCCGTGGGGGGTGTTCACCTACATGTTTCTGCATGCTGGCTGGTGGCATCTATTCTTCAATATGCTGGTGTTGTTCTTCTTTGGCCCCCCACTTGAAAGCCGTTGGGGTGATAACGAGTTCTTGAGGTTTTACTTCTGTTGTGGCCTTGGGGGAGTCGCTCTCAGTTATATTTTCCTGCCGGTTAATTTGGTCGGAGCCTCAGCTGCGATGTATGGCCTGATGCTTGCCTTCGCGATGAATTGGCCCGACGTACCCATATACATCTGGGGTATCTTCCCGGTTAAGGCTAAGTACCTCGTGAGCTTCATTGTCGTCGTAGCTGCTTTGAGCGCTTTTGGGGGCACGAACGATGGCGTTGCGCACTTCGCGCATCTCGGGGGTCTGGCCGCAGGCTTTATCTACCTAAGGGCTGACTGGCGATTAAATCGTTATCTGGGCTGGCTCAAGAAAAAGACGTCTAAGAGTCATCATCTCGTAATTGTTCGCGGCGATAAGAGCGCGGGTTACTCCGCCGCTGATGCCCCGGGGCAGCGACATGGGGAGGATCCGGTACTTCTTGATAGGGTTGACGAGGTTCTCGATAAGATTTCTGCGGAAGGAATGTCCTCGTTGACTCCTGAAGAATTGAGGCTGCTGGATCGGGTCTCCAAGCACCATCGGACTAACTAGGATCTAAATCCGAGTCACCAGCTTTTTCTGGACTCCCTATCCCGTTCTAGCCCGTTACTCGGTTGTTCACCCCGTAGCGGGTTGCGAGCTTACTGAACCATTCGCTGAACGCATGGGTTCAGCGGCGATCTGACCCAGAGAGGTGCTCATGGTTTCGAGGTGGCAGTTTCGGGCCTACTCCCGGGAGTTACACTCGGCGATCACTCTATTGCTTTTCACGGGCTGCGGTGGTCCGCAGGTAGCGCCGCCGCCGGCGCCTGTCCCGGAGGGATCACAGAATTCTCCGGAAGTAATGCAGATCCCTATGCCTGATGAATCGACTCTACAGAACCAGGTACTTGGTATCAATTTCGATACGGTTCAGGCAGGAGCGTTCGACCAGGGAAAAATGTGGACATTTGAATTCCCACCTGTGGATTATATCGCTGATGTGTACGGCTTTAGACCGGATGCAGAGTGGTTCGAAAGGGCTCGACTAGGAGCACTTCGCATCCCGAGCTGTTCAGCATCGTTTGTGTCTCCTCATGGTCTGGTCATGACCAACCACCACTGCGCCCGGGAATTCGTCTCACAGGTCTCGGGGGACGGAGAGGCCCTGCTGGATGAAGGTTTTGTGGCGAAAGATCTTGTGGACGAACGGATGGTCGAAGACTTCGAGGCAGATCAGCTAATTGAGATTGTTGACGTCACGGATGAAGTCAACGTTCAACTCGACGTTCTTCCTCAGGAGGAGCGTGCCAGTGCGCGCGCAGAGCTTCTGGAGGAGATCGAAGACCGCATTCTCGAGCAGCGTGGTGGTGAGGACTCAGGGCACGAAATAGAAATGATCTCCCTATACAACGGAGCACGAACGTCTGCCTACGTGTTTAGGCGTTACACGAATGCCAAACTCGTGATGGCTCCCGAACTTCAGATCGGATTTTTCGGTGGTGATCCAGACAACTTTACTTATCCACGATACAACATGGATTTCTCGTTTTTCCGTCTGTACGACGAAGATGGCTCTCCGCTTTCAAGCGATACGTACTTCCCGTTTGACCGTGATGGGCTATCTGAGGGAGATCCTATCTTCATAGTGGGCAATCCTGGATCAACCAGCAGGTTACAGACTGTCGCAGAACTCGAGTATCGTCGCGATGTGAGTGATCGATTCCTCCTGGAAACCGTTAGGAAACGTATGACAGTTCTGGATGTCTATATACGAGAGAACCCCGAGATTGCTGAGCAGTACGATTTGCGGAACCAGTACTTTAGCCTGAGTAACACCGAAAAGGCATATGAGGGACAACTTCACGGGCTTGGTGACCCGGTGATTCTCGCCAAACGAGCTGACACTGAGGCTGACTTCCGGGAGGCAATCAACGCTGATCCCACTTTGCAAGATCTTTATGGCGGCCTTGTCGATCGTATGGCAGAACTCCAAGAGTTGAAGCGGAACCACACTGACGTGGTCGCTGCGTTCTCAGTTTTCGGAAATCCGATTCTCGACTCATCAACCCTCATCAGGGGTTTTTGGGGACTCCAGGTTATCTCGATGCAGCAGGGCGGTGCGCCGGCTGAAGCCCTCGAGTCGATGATTGATAACGTTCGAGGAACTCCCCAAGTCCCCGCGGAACTCGACATAGCTCTAATGGCGGACCGATTTAGGGATTTGATTGAGCATCTCGGTGCTGATCATCCCGCGGTGATGAGTCTGCTTGCTGGGCGCACCCCTGAAACAGTGGCAGAACGGGTGGTGTCGAACAGCATGCTCAGTGATTCCGCCGGTGCTGTAGCTGCGCTCGAGTCCGGTGGTATCACCCGTCAGGACCCGGCGGTCCAGGCGGTTACTGCTTTCCTACCGGCCTTCCTAGAACTGAACAGCCTCTTTGCGGAGGTTGCACCCGAGGAGGAAGTGATCTCTTCCGAACTAGGGCGCGCCCGCTTCAAGATCTACGGAACCGAGGTGCCGCCTGATGCGACGTTCTCTCTGCGCATCGCAGACGGATTCGTTAGCGGCTACGAGTACAACGGTACAATCGCGCCCGTGTTCACTACGCTCTTCGGACTTTATGACCGTCATTATTCTCATAGCGGAAAAGAGGACTGGGCGTTGCCGGAGCGGTGGATGGATCCGCCCAGCTCCCTCGACCTTTCTACCCCGGTAAATTTTGTGTCGACCGCAGACATCATCGGTGGTAACTCGGGCTCTCCGGTTCTGGATCGTGACCTTGAGGTAGTCGGTCTAGTGTTTGATGGAAATATCGAAAGTCTTCCGGGAGATTACATCTATCTACCGGAAAAGAATCGGTCGGTAAGCGTTGATGTCCGGGTAATCCTCGAGGCTCTCGATGAGATTTATGACCTTGATCGGCTCGTGCTTGAACTGACCACGGGACGTCTCTTCGAGACTGAGGAAGAGGCGGACCAGGTAGGGCGTTGATAGCTAATTGTACTGAATGTGGTGAAAGAAAACGCATCTTTTTTGATAGCTGAGGCAGCTATTGTATGTGCGGAGACACCTCAGTCGTCGAGGTAGCCGATGGCTGATACGTTTTTGAGCAGCTTCGTTCTGAATGGAGAGCGTGCAAACCTGCCAGGACTCGATAATGGACTAATGTTTTTCCTGGTGATGTCGGCTGTTTAGACCCGCATATAAGCGGTAACGGGTTCCACCTAACAGAAGTAACGCCGAACATTCCTCCAGTGCCTTGCCCGCCCCCCCGGGCCTTTCTACAATCCTTGTCCCCACAAGGTGAGGTGGCCCCCTAGGAGTGCCTCCCGAGATAAAACAGGGACTCAACTCTACCCGAGTTGGTCGGGTTGGCGGAGGGCCCCGAATCATCGAGACCCCGGAGGACTCTGAATGGTATCGGGAAAGGAGTACACCACGGACCGCATACGGAATATCGCAGTCCTGGGACATGGCGGTTCAGGAAAGACAAGCCTCATAGAAGCTCTATGCTTTGTTTCCGGAACTTCGAACCGTCACGGCAATGTCAATAACGGGACTGCGCTGACAATGCATACCCCTGAAGAGCATGCCCATGAAATTTCGATCCAGATGACCCCGGCCTATGCCGAGCACACCGGTGTGAAGGTCAACCTGCTCGACACACCAGGTTACCTGGACTTCACGGGTGAAGCACTTTCAGCTGTGCGAGTAGCGGATGCCGCCATCATTGTCGTCAGTGCCACCTCTGGCATCGAGGTTGGCACGGAGCGCGTTTGGGAGTACTGCGAGGCCCGGGGAATTCCCCGGATCTTTTTTGTTTCGATGATGAATAAAGAGCATGCTGATTTTGATGGGGTCTTCCAGCAGATCAAGAAGCTTAGTGAGAGCGCGCTCCCTGTAGAGATCCCTATAGGTGAAGGGCCCGCTTTCGAGGGGATCATCAACCTCTTCAGCGAAAAGGCTCATATCTACAGGCAGGGAGCGGTCAAAGGGGAATATGACGAAGCTGACATCCCGGCGGAGTTGAAGGACAAGGAAGCCCAGTGGGAGACTGAACTCCAAGAGACCCTGGCCACGACGGACGAGGATCTTTTGGAGACATATTTGGAAGGCGGAAAAATCTCCCGCGAAGAAGCGATCGATGCCATGGCTCGTGGCATGGCACGTAACGATGTATTCCCAGTTTTTTGTGGTGCCGCGCCGCTTACGTACGGAATGAAGGCATTGCTTAGCAAGCTTGTGGAGTTGTGTCCTAATCCGGCAGAAGCGGGGGCTGAGGTAGCTGGTGACCACGACCTCATTGCCGATGACAATGGGCCGCTCGCAGCTCTCGTCTTCAAGACTGCAGCTGAGCCACACATTGGGGAGCTATCGTACTTTCGGATCTTCTCAGGCAAGGTTGCCAACGGGGCAGAGGTCTTGAACTCATCAAACGGCCGAGTAGAGAAGCTCAACCACTTGAGTATCCCTATGGGCAAGGAGCGGCATGAAGTTTCGGTACTTCATGCTGGAGACATTGGAGTCGTGGCCAAACTCAAGCACACGCATACCAATGACACGTTGAACAACAAAGGAAAAAAGATCGCGGTAGAGAAGATCGGATTCCCGAGCGCAGACATTGCTGTGGCTATTAAGGGGGTGACCCAACACGACGAGGACAAACTTGGAGAGGTCCTGCCCAAACTACATGAGGAGGATCCGACCTTTTCCGCAGCGTTTAACGGAGAGATCCACCAAACCATAGCCAGGGGTATGGGAGAACTGCACCTCGACGTGCAGTTCGAGCGCATGGAGAGGAAGTACGGTGTCAAGGTAGAAACTGAACAGCCGAAAATCGCTTATCGAGAAACGATCACAAAGCAGGCTGAGGGGCAGGGTCGCCATAGGAAACAGTCTGGTGGGCGTGGTCAGTTCGGGGACTGCAAGATACGAATGTCGCCCAGGCCCCGGGGCGCAGGATACGAGTTCGTCAACTCCGTCAAGGGTGGGGTCATCCCTACGAAATATGTGCCGTCCGTGGACCGTGGGATAAGGGAAGCATCTGTAAATGGAGTGCTGGCGAACTATCCCTTAGTCGATTTCACGGCCGAATGCTACGATGGTTCTTATCACTCTGTAGATTCGTCCGATATCGCGTTCAAACTCGCTGGCTCGTTGGCTTTTAGGAATGTGGCGGAGAAGTGTGGCCCGGTTCTGCTCGAACCCGTGATTGAAGTCTTAGTAACCACCCCGGACAAATACGTCGGAGACATCATGGGCGACTTGACCTCTAGGCGCGGAAAAGTGCAGGGGATGGACCCCTCTAGTGGTCGCACTACGGTGCGAGCGATGGTTCCAGAAGCGGAATTGTATAAGTACGCTGCGACACTTAGGTCGATCACTCAGGGCCGTGGCCATCATATTCGTAACTTCGCTGGCTACGAACCTGCACCGCACGAAGTCATCGAAAAGGTCAGGGCTGAGCGAGCGGCGGAGAGGTCCGGATAGGTTAAGCCGGACAGGCTCATAGGCTTGGGCTTGGTGATGATCGTTAAGTTGGGTCGCCCAAGGACTGGAAACAGCACTTGAACGAGGACTTCCTCCTGCCCAGCTACTCATCATATTATGGTGGCGCGCCTGTACCCCTGCTGCTGTGTACCCGCTACGTCTGTAATACCCCTGAGTCATCTGATACCGATCCATATCACCGGTGCTTCAACATCATCGAAAGCTGACCTAGGTCGCCTAAAGTCACGGCTCTACCGGTTCGGCGGACCCTTGCCCAGACTGACGCGTGGTGGGTTCAACCCGCTGTGGTTTTTGTTGTTTTTACTCGTTCCGGCGCCCGAGGAGAGCGCGAAACTCGGCATCGAGTAGTCGCCGAGCCTATAGAGGCTTGGTTGAAGTTTTTGACACTTGGTGATAGCCTGCCCGCGGATCATTCCCAGAAGGGCCCTGGCATCTGCCGGATTCCGCGCGCATCGCGGGCGGCTCAATGCCCCCCGCTAACGGTCATCAAGGAGGTACATGGACCACGTAGTGCATGACGTCTTACTGGTCGGAGGTGGGGGGGCTGGTCTTCGTGCAGCTCTCGCCGTGGCCGAGACGAATCCCGGTCTCAGTGTGGCGGTGGTCTCCAAAGTGTACCCCATGCGGAGCCACACAGTCTCGGCCGAGGGAGGGGCGGCCGCCGTAGTCCGACCGGAGGACAGCCTCGAGGCGCACGCTTACGACACCATCAGCGGTGGTGACTGGCTGTGCGACCAGGACGCCGTGGAAGCATTTGTGCGAGAGGCTCCCGAGGAGATGGTTAAGCTCGAGCACTGGGGCTGTCCTTGGAGCCGCGAACCTGACGGCCACATCGCTACCCGCTCCTTCGGGGGGATGAAGATCGAGCGCACGTGGTATGCCGCGGACAAGACCGGCTTCCACATGCTCCACGCCCTCTTTCAGACCACGCTCAGTTATCCTCCGATCGCTCGCTACGACGAGTGGTTCGTGACACGCTTGCTCGTTGACGAGGGTAGGTGCCAGGGTGTGGTCGCCGTCGAGTTAGCTACCGGCAAGATCCAGGCGCTCCTCGCCAAGGCCGTTATCATCTGCAGCGGTGGCGGGGGCAAGGTCTTCCGGTTCACGACGAACGCCAACATCAAGACCGGTGACGGTATGGCGCTAGCCTATCGTGCCGGTGTCCCGCTCAAGGACATGGAGTTCGTCCAGTATCACCCGACCGGGTTGCCGTTCACCGGCATTCTCATCACGGAGGCGGCCCGATCGGAAGGTGGTTGGCTGCTCAACAAGGATGGCCACCGCTACCTCCAGGACTACGATCTCGGCACTCCGCAGCCGACACCCGTGAAGCGTTCCATGGAGCTGGGACCGCGCGACCGCCTATCTCAGGCCTTTGTGGGTGAGAGCCAGGCCGGGAGGGCTGTCTCGACCCCCTACGGCGACGTGGTCCACCTCGATGTCCGACACTTGGGTGAGGCGGCGATCGACAAGAAGATCCCGTTCGTCCGGGAGCTCTGTCTGAAGTACCAGAAGATCGATCCAGTGAAGGAGATGATCCCGGTCCGCCCGGTGGTCCATTACATGATGGGTGGCATCCAGACAGACCTCGAAGGCGCCACCCCGCTGCAGGGCCTGTTCGCGGCTGGCGAGGTGGCCTGCGTGAGCATCAACGGTGCGAACCGACTCGGATCCAACTCCCTCACCGAGCTCCTCGTCTTCGGCGCGCGAGCGGGGCGGGCGGCTGCCCGGTTCGCGGCGAGTCAGGCGGACCCGAGCACCGCACTCATAGCCCAGGCTGTGGACGAGGAACGGCGCCTTCACCGGGACTTCCTCGACGGTTCTGGGGGGTCCGAGCGCGTGTCTCCGTTGCGCAATGAATTGCAGGATGCGCTAGAAGAAGGGGCGGGCATCTACCGAAACGAAGAGGGGCTCCGGCTGGCGGAGGAGCGGATTCGAGGGCTCAGGGACAGGTTCCGGCGGGTCGGCCTCGACGACAGGAGCCGGACTTTCAATACTGAGTTCATCTCCGCCCTGGAGTTGGCGAACCTCCTGGATCTTGCCGAGGTGATTTTGAGCTCGGCGCTGGCGCGGAAGGAATCTCGGGGGGCGCATCAGCGGACGGATCATCCAGAGAGAGACGACGACGAGTATCTTGCTCACACCATGGCGTATCGCTCCGACGAGGGGACGCCAAGGATCGAGTTCGCGCCCGTGACCATCACGAAGTGGCCACCAGGTGAACGAGTCTATGGAAATTAGGTCAAAACCGATGCCCGAAACCGTGACGATGGAGGTCCTGCGCTACCGCCCCGAGGAAGAGGTGGAGCCCACCTGGGAGAGCTTCGAGGTTCCGGTCCACTCCGAGTGGATGGTTCTCGACGGGCTCAACCACATCAAGGACGAGCTGGACGGGACTCTGTCCTACCGGTGGGCGTGCCGCATGGGTGTCTGCGGCAGTTGTGGCATGATGGTGAATGGCCGCCCTGTCCTCACGTGCGCGACGTACCTGGAGAGCCTCCTTCCCGGACCCATTCGGGTCGAGCCGCTCACCGGCTTTCCGGTGATCCGTGACCTGGTGGGAGACATCACTGACTCCATGGAAAAGCTGAGCGCCGTAAAACCATGGATCATCCGGGACACGGAGAAGCCCCTGGAAGAAGGGGAGTACCTCCAGACGCCAGAGGAGCTGGCCGAATACAAGCAGTACTCCATGTGCATCAACTGCATGCTGTGCTATGCCGCTTGCCCGGTCTACCGAATTGACCCCGACTTTATCGGCCCCGCGGCGATCGCGCTGGCCCAGCGCTACAACATGGACTCCCGAGACGAGGGGATGCAGGAGAGGATGGACGTGCTGTCGCAGCATGAAGGCATCTGGGGATGCACGCTGGTCGGGGAGTGCTCCGAGGTCTGCCCGAAGAATGTGGACCCGGCCGGAGCCATCCAGCGCTACAAGGTCTCCGCGACGGTGGACTTCTTCAAATCCGTCCTCATGCCCTGGGGGGAGCGGTGAACCCGGAGTACAGGCCGTACCATCCGAAATCGTACCGCCCCAGGGTCCCGATCTTCTGGTGGTTGAGGCAGTGGGCCTACCTGAAGTTCATCGCCCGTGAGCTGACCTGCGTCTTGGTGGCCTACTCAGCTGTCATGTTGCTCGTGCTCGTGGTGGTGGTGGATCAGGGGCAAGCCGCGTATCTCGAGTTTGTGGACTGGCTTTCAAGGCCGAGCGTGGTGGCGTTTCATGTAGCAGTACTCCTAGGCGCGCTCTTCCACACCGTCACCTGGCTCAACGTGGCCCCGATGGCGATCGTCCTGAAGGTCAGTGGACGGAGGGTGCCTGCGAGAGCGGTGCTCCTCGGCCACTACTTCGCTTGGGTTGTCTGCTCCGCCGTACTGGCGTGGGCCCTGATCCAGAAGTGACGATGCGGCGATCCAGGGAGCCCATTCTGTGGGTGCTGTTCGGTGGCGGAGGGATGATGGCAGCGCTCTTTCTCCCTGTTCTGCTCGTCGTGCTCTTCATCGCGTCTCCCCTGGAATGGGTGGAGCTGGTGACCTTCGACGAACTCCAGAGGCTCGTGCGACATCCACTGATGCGCCTGGGCCTGTTCGGCTTCGTCTTCCTGTGCTTCTTCCATTGGGCGCATCGGTTCCGCTACACGCTCTACGATGGCCTTCAGCTGTCACACCTGGCGCAGTTGATTGCCGTGCTGACGTACGGGATCGCGACCGCCCTGACAGCGGCGGGCGCCTACGTACTCTGGGGGCTTGGTTGAGACATGAGGAGGAAGGTGATACTCCGTAGTAGCATGGCCGCGCTCGTCGTCCGGCTCGAAGCCCGACAACAACTACTGGAACATGATGGGCGCGATCAACGGTGGCATGACGATCACCGTGCCAGGTGGTTTACACCGTGTCGCAGAGTTGCGTGAGGAACTCTGTATCGGTTACTGCAACATCACCAAGTGTTGAACGAAAGTGTGCCCGGAGGGGATCCACAAAATTAGGGTGTATAGGGTATGGCGGAAGTACGAGTGACGATTCAGTGTCTGTCGTATACTGGGTCAAAGTGAGCTGAGATGCATTCCGCCCCATACACCGTCAGCGCGTTCGTATGCGGGGGCATCTCGCACACCCGGTCTAGCCCAATTTAACTGTGACTTGGGGTAGCCATGAGTAACTGAGACATGCCCCCTTGCCGGGACGGGGTTTGGAAGTGTAGGCTCCCCGCGCACCCGCGGACTCAAGCACCATATACGAGCGGTTCTTGGATCCATCCTTTGGACGCAAGACGATCAAACACAGGCCCGGATACTCATGACCCCCAAAGAGTTCTTTAAGCTTGCTGAAGAACACGGTGCCGAGATGGTAGACCTAAAGTTCACGGACTTTCTTGGCTCGTGGCAGCATTGCTCCTATCCGACCGATACTTGGGACGAGGGCACTTTCAAAGACGGTGTCGGCTTCGACGGCTCTTCAATTCGTGGATGGCAAGGTATTCACGAATCGGACATGCTGGCTGTTCCTGATGCCTCAACAGCCAGAATGGACCCGTTCTACGCGCGTCCCACGATCAGCGTGCTTGCGAATATCGTAGACCCGGTCACTAGGGAGGACTACTCCCGCGATCCGCGTCACGTAGCACGCAAGGCGGTTGGGCACATGAAGGGTACGGGCATCGCGGACGTCTGCTATATCGGCCCTGAGCCCGAATTCTTCATTTTCGATGATGTTCGCTACGAGCAGAATGAGCATAGTGGCTACTACGAGATCGACTCTGTCGAAGGTGCGTGGAATACCGCGCGGTACGAAGAACCCAACCTGGGATATAAGCCACGGTACAAGGGTGGCTACTTCCCGGTCAGTCCCACGGATACCCACCATGATATACGGGGAGAGATGGTCTATACGATGCGCAATATGGGCATGGTCGTAGAGGCGCATCACCACGAGGTGGGCACTGCCGGCCAGGGCGAGATCGACTTAGGGTTCACTGAACTCTTGCACATGGCGGATCAGTTGGGCTGGTTCAAGTACATCATTCGAAATGTAGCTAAACAGCATGGGAAGACTGTCACGTTCATGCCGAAGCCGATCTTCAATGACAACGGGAGTGGCATGCATACCCACCTCTCCCTCTGGAAGGACGGCACACCTCTGTTCGCAGGGGATGGCTATGCGGGGCTAAGCTCAATGGCGATGCAGGGCATTGGTGGCATACTCCATCATGCACGTGCCATACTCGCTTTTGCGGCTCCTACGAGTAACTCCTACCGACGCCTTGTTCCGGGTTTCGAGGCTCCGGTGAACCTTGCTTACTCACAGCGCAACCGCTCGGCAGCGGTTCGCATTCCCATGTACTCGAACAGCCCCAAAGCGAAACGCTTCGAATTCCGTTGTCCCGATCCCAGCGCCAACGGGTACCTGATGTTTTCTGCGATGCTTATGGCTGTGCTAGACGGAATCGAGAATGAGGTTGATCCTGGTGCTCCGCTGGACCGCGACATCTATGACATGAGCCGGGAAGAGCTGGCGCAGTATGCTCAAGCTCCAGGATCTCTTGAGGAGGCGCTAGCGGCCCTTGAAGAAGATCATGCTTTTTTAACCAAGGGAGGAGTTTTCACGGACGACGTTATCTCCGGCTGGATCGACTACAAGATGGAGAACGAGGTCG
>DCAD01000031.1:44587-95553 GCA_002311875.1 Gemmatimonadales bacterium UBA1142
ATCACATGTAAGTATCCCCTGGTGAAGAGGCTTCATACCGCTATTCCGCAAAAGTTACCCTCCGGGTCCGGTCGCAAGAGATCTGGAATGCGTTTCCGGGTCCCAGGGGCACCCTTAACTGGGTACTCTCTGTGCTGGTACCAGATCCGCCCACAAAGTCTTAGCTTCAGGTAGCTGCCAGGGGCATCTTTATGGCGTGCGGTGACCAGGACATCGTCGTTGCCAGGGGATTGAGAGAGACCCTCGGAACCTGATCCGGTTCAGACCGGCGGAGGGAGTGCGGCCGATGAGTTGTCCTGGGAACATCTAACTCTGCTTGTGGCACGTCGCTCCTGATTAACCTTGGAAGAGGTGGAGCACTATGAGCGAGAATGGCAAAATACGCGTCGCCCCCAGGACATCCGACGTCGGGAGCGACTACCCCGAAGCTTTCCCCAACTCGAAAAAGGTTTACATCGATGGGAGTCGGGGTATCCGCGTGCCGATGCGTGAGATACACCTCACAGGCGGTGAGCTTCCACTCCGGGTCTACGATACCAGTGGGCCCAGGGAGGTTGATGTTCGCAAGGGTCTTCGGCTACTCCGAGAAGAATGGATCCAAGATCGGGAGATTGTTGAGACGTCCCGGATTCGCAAGTCTGCTCCCGAGGTCGAGATGCCAGCTGGTTTGAGTCGCCGGACACTCTGCGGAGGAGGTCCCGTGACCCAAATGACGTACGCGCGTGGAGGAGAAATCACTCCGGAAATGGAATTTGTGGCGATACGAGAGGGGGTCCAGCCCGATTTCGTTCGGGATGAGGTCGCTCGGGGCCGAGCGATCATCCCAGCGAATATCAACCATCCCGAGATCGAGCCGATGGTCATCGGCCGGAACTTTAAGGTCAAAATCAACGCGAATATCGGGAACTCGGCAGTGACGTCCTCGATCGAGGAAGAGGTAGAAAAGCTCCGCTGGGCGACCCTCTGGGGTGCGGATACCGTGATGGATCTGTCGACAGGCAAACATATTCATGAAACGCGCGAGTGGATTCTCCGTAATTCGCCCGTCCCGATCGGAACGGTGCCGATCTATCAAGCGCTGGAAAAGGTTGACGGCATTCCGGAGGAACTCACATGGGATATTTACCGCGACACGATCATTGAGCAGTGCGAACAGGGGGTTGACTACTTCACCGTGCACGCGGGTCTGCTCCTCCGCTTTATTCCACTTACCGCTGAGCGTATGACAGGGATCGTTTCGCGCGGGGGCTCAATCATCGCGAAGTGGTGCATGGCACACCACAAAGAATCGTTCCTCTACACCAACTTCCACGAGCTCTGCGAGATCATGGCAAAATATGACGTCTCGTACTCACTTGGCGATGGTCTCAGACCGGGCTCGATCGCGGACGCGAATGATGAGGCACAGTTCGCGGAACTCAAGGTTCAAGGTGAACTCACGCGGATTGCTTGGGAGTACGGGGTCCAGGTGATGAATGAAGGCCCCGGACATGTTCCCATGCATCTCGTGCGTGAAAACATGGATAAGCAATTAGAATGGTGTGATGAAGCACCGTTCTACACCCTTGGCCCACTCACAACTGATATTGCTCCGGCCTACGATCACATCACGAGTGCGATTGGTGCAGCACAGATTGGGTGGTACGGGACGGCGATGCTCTGCTACGTAACACCCAAGGAACACTTGGGCCTTCCAAATCGAGAAGATGTGAAGCATGGTGTAATCACGTACAAGATCGCCGCCCACGCCGCAGATTTGGCAAAAGGACACCCTCGAAGCCAAGAGTGGGATGATGCGATCTCCAAGGCACGTTTCGAGTTCAGGTGGCGAGATCAGTTCAACCTGGCGTTGGATCCCGTCACGGCAGAGGAGTATCATGACGAGACACTTCCGGCTGAGGGTGCGAAAGTAGCTCACTTCTGCTCCATGTGTGGCCCCAAGTTCTGTGCTATGAAGATCACGGAGGACATCCGGCGCTTTGCCAAAGAACAGGGGATCGATACGGCCGAGGCTAACGAGGTCGGCATGCTGCAGATGTCTGAGGCATTTCGTGAGAAGGGGAGCGAAATTTATGTTGACCTAGAAGACCCAAACACGGTCCATCCGAGAGGTTAGATGGACACGAAAGCTATCTTCGGCATTTCCCTCAGCTTCGTCTTTCTGATACCTCTTGTGGGAGCGACTCGAGGTGCCGACACCGGAATTTTCTTCAAATGAAGAAAATTCTCGTGACTGGGGCCGGTGGTCAGCTCGGCTCGTGGCTAGTTCCCAAACTCCGAGATCTCTACGGTGACTTGAACGTTCTTGCTACTGACATTCGTCAACCCTGTGATGAGATTATGGGGTCGGGACCGTTCCAGGTCCTTGATGCAACGGACACAAAGGCAGTTGGCCAGACTGCAGAGCGCCATAGGGTCGACCTCATTTATCACCTAGCAGCGATCCTATCAGCAGTGGGCGAGCTTCATCCGCTACGGGCGTGGGGTGTCAACATGCGGAGCCTTAGAACTGTGCTCGAGGTTGCCCGAGAGCAGGGTTGCGCCCTCTTCATGCCCAGCTCGATAGCTGTGTTCGGATACGGTACAGCTAAAGATCCCGCCCCTCAGGACACGGTGATGCTACCGACTACGATGTACGGGATCACCAAACTGGCTGGAGAACTCCTTTGTAACTACTACCACCGTAAGTTCGGAGTAGATACGCGCGGAGTACGTTACCCTGGCCTGATCTCGTACGGGACTTCCCCTGGTGGCGGTACGACTGATTGGTCCATTGACATCTTCTACAAAGCGGTTCGGGATGGGCATTACACGTGCTTCCTCGGCCCACAGACACAGCTTGATATGATGTATATGAGTGACGCGGTCAGCGCTGCCATCGGTGTCATGGAGGCTGACCAAGATATGCTTGAACATAGAAATGCCTTCAACGTCACTGCGATGCAGCTTACACCGGAGACGCTATCTAATGAGATTCAGAAGCATCTTCCTGGTTTCACGATCGATTACGATGTGGATCCGGTACGGCAAGCTATTGCCGACTCGTGGCCAGACCGTATCGATGATGCGGCAGCTCGGGAGGAGTGGGGTTGGGAACCATTATTCGATATCGCATCGATGACCGAAGACATGCTCAAACATCTCAGCTGAGTGTGACGCGGTGCCCCTAGACAGACTAACAAGGGTGCTTGACGCTCACGTGGCGGACCTTGAAGAGGCTGGTACAGCGAAGGGCGCGGAAAGCGTTGTCATTTCCGTCAAACCCGCCGAGGATGACTGCGGTCCCCGATTCCTACTGAAGGGTGAGGGAGCCCAGGAATTCATCCGGATGAATTCCAACTCCTATCTCGGCATGGGCCTGAGAGCGGAAGTGATTGCTGCGGAAGAGAAGGCTACTCGGATGTTCGGCGCAGGGCCTGGTGCAGTGAGATTTATCTCAGGAAGCTATGGCGCGCATGTCGCCCTTGAAGAGAAGCTTGCAGCATTTCATGGTCGCGAAGCAGCAATGATCTTCTCATCAGCGTACGCGACCGTCGTGTCTACGATTACTCCGCTGACCACGCCCGAGACCGTCGTGGTGTCAGACGAACTCAACCACAACTGCATCATCAACGCGATGAGGCTGAGTCGGCCAGCCGGTAAGGCTATTTACCCTCACAACGATATGGCAGAGCTAGATGCCACGCTCGACGAGTGGAAGGGTAAGGCCAAGAGAGCACTCGTAGTCACGGATGGTATCTTCTCGATGCGTGGTGACCATGCGCCAGTTGACGAGATAGTGGAGCTCTGCATTCGGCACGATCCGGACTATGAAGAGAACGTCGTGTGTGTTGTCGACGACTCTCACGGAGTCGGTGCATTTGGCCATACAGGAAGAGGTGTTGAGGAGTTCACGAATAGCCGACCGGCTGACATCCTTTTGGGCACGCTCGGAAAAGCATTCGGTGTAAACGGTGGCTATGTCGCGACGAATGCTGCGACGGTTCGTTTCCTTCGGGAATCCTCGCAGATGTACATCTACTCGAATCCGATCACGGTAGGGGAGGCCGCCGCTGCGCTACGCTCTATCGAAATCGTAGATAGTCCCGAAGGTCTTGCGCTGTTGGAGCAGCTTCGGGCCCTTACCCGGCGTTTCGAAGAAGGGCTTGTGCGGCTGGGGATCGAGACCATATCCGGCCAGCATCCAGTCGTCCCGCTCATGATCAGGGATACTGAGAAAACGAGGGACCTCGTCTCTTACTTGTATGACAATGGAGTACTCGTCACCGGCTTGACCTACCCCGTGGTACCGCGCGGGGACGAGGAAATCCGTACACAGATCAATGCCGACCATACTGAGGCAGACATCGACCATGTGCTGGGGCTGTTGGAAGCCTACAGGTGATACGCTCTACGCAGTTACTCGGCCCTGAGATCTCAGAAGCAAGGTGGAGCTTTGGAGTAGTGTCGAGGAGGCAAGACTATGGATAATCGTCTGTCCAAGAGAGATGTTTTTCTCGGGTCTGCTAGGAGTAGAGGCGCGATACTCTTCATCCTAGTTGTTGCCATAATCTCTAGTTGTCAGGCTGCACCAGCAGATTACACAGGAGTATTCGATGGCACTGCTGGACGGTGGGTAGACCTTACTCACCCGTTCGCTGAGTCAACGATCTACTGGCCAACGGACACCGTAGGCTTCCAGCTTGAGGAACTCGCTTTCGGTCCGACCGAGGGCGGCTGGTTCTACGCCTCATATCAGCTTGCCTCCGCTGAGCACGGAGGCACGCATCTCGATGCGCCGATTCATTTCGCTGATGGCGGGCTCACAAACGACGAGATCCCACTGTCGGGGCTCATTGGGCCGGCAGCTGTTGTCGATGTGTCTTCAAGAATTGATCCAGACTACCTGATTTCAGTCGAGGATCTCACGACTTGGGAGGCTGCAAACGGAGAGATTCAAGATGGCGCCATACTTTTGATTCGCACTGGGTGGTCGGACCGTTGGGACGATCATACCGCTTATTTGGGCACCAACATGACCGGTGAAGAGGCCGTAGCTCAGCTTCATTTTCCAGGTCTCAGTGAAAAATTAGCCCAGTGGTTGGTAGACGAGCGCGGAATCGTCGCTCTTGGGATCGACACGCCAAGCATCGACTACGGGCAATCAGCAGATTTCCGTGCTCATGTGATTCTTTACAGAGAAAACATCTCGGGCTTCGAGAACATCACGAATCTTGATGCCCTACCGGCTACTGGGAGTTTTGTCGTAGCGTTACCCATGAAGATCGAAGGAGGTAGCGGCGGACCTCTCAGGATCGTTGCATTCATTCCAGCAGAGCCAGGGTCGTGAGATGAGAGTTTCGTTCAGTGCGATGCTACAACCCTAGTCTTCATTTTTCTTAGCCATGTCATCCGTCAGAGTAATGCGTGACTCGGCTTGTTCAGGCGACCGCGTATCGGGTGTCGTGTTCCGTACGACCCCCGACGCTCTTACATACGTTTACCCATGGATCGCACCGCCTCTCTGGAAATCCGTACGTAGCATTGGGGATCTTCCACGGCGTACCAAGTGAAGCCATGCTTGCTGCAGAACCATATGTGCCCCCCTAGACCGAATAGGCCCTGATGCAGCCAAGCCAGAAGCACACTCCAATGACCTACGTAGAAAGACAATGCGGCGTAGAGGCAGGGGTGCAGAAGAATCTTTACAACGAGCTTCCATCTTGGCCATACGAGACACCAAGTGATGGCCACCACCAGCCACCATCGGGAGTGTTGCAAGTAGCACATCGACCATCAGTGGGGTCATGAGTGGTGACTCATGTAGCCTCGCCGAGCTCTGTTCAACGAGCCAGTGCCAGTGCCACCAATTGGCTGGGTGTTTCCTCGTTTCCGATTCCGACCACAATGAACTGACGCCCGTTAGCCATATAAGTCATCGGGGCACCAGACGTACCCGCAGCTAGCTCAATCTCCCATAGGACGTCCCCAGTCTCCTTGTTCCAAGCACGGAAGAACTTACCGCCTGCGATAGGCAGGATTGAGAGTGCTGCTTCTGATCCTTCTCCCAGAAACAGCAAGCTTTTGGTGAGGAGAGGAGCCGCCCTGCCACGCTGACCTAGCCAAGGAAGGTCAAGTTCAGCGATGGCCGGATGGGTACGAGGTCCCTGGCCGTTGGGTCGCATCCACAGATGTTCACCAGTATTCATGTCGATCGCTGTGATTCGACCGTATGGCGGCTTCAGCAGTGGGAGTCCTGAGGGCATAGGTACCTCTCGTGGTACGCCTCTCACGTAATTGAAGTCAGAGCTGTCGGGGTCAGCAGGAGGAACGAGCGCGGTGACACTAGGAGATGTGACCGATGGTACGTATAGAACGCCTGTTTCCGGATCCACCGCTGCTCCACCCCAGTTTGCACCCCCAACCCATCCCGGCATTAGGATCGTTCCTTTAGTACCTCCAGGTCGGTCATCAAGCACCGTAGGTGGTGTGTACATCTCCCCATACACGAATTCTGAGACGATCGCCTCCGCTTCTGCCCTAAGTTCCGGCGTAAAGTCGATAAGGTCGTCGATGGTAATACCCTGTACATCAAACGGGGCAGGGTGCGTAGGGAAGGGTTGGGTTTCAGCTGCCACCTCCCCTGGAACTTCCGAGGAAGGAACGCGCCGGTCTTCGATCGGCCAGATTGGCTCGCCGGTCTCACGATCGAAGGCGAACACGAAGGCTTGCTTGGTAACCTGTGCCACCACTTTTCTCATTCGGCCATCGATAACTACATCCAAAACATTCGGAGCCGCTGGTGGGTCGTAGTCCCAAAGTCCGTGTCGAACCATCTGATAGTGCCAGACTCGCTCACCTGTTTCTACATCGACCGCAACTACACTTTCCCCGTACAGATTATCCCCTAGCCGGTGTCCCCCGTACCAGTCGTTTGTCGTTGTCTTTAGCGGAAGATAGACGTGCCCTAGCTCCTCATCAGCACTCATTAAGGTCCAGACATTACCGTTACCAGTATAGGCCCAAGAGGAGTCTGCCCAGGTCTCGATTGCTGGATCCCCTGGTTCTGGGATTGGGCTGAAGCGCCAAAGCAATTCTCCAGATCGGGCGTCGAAAGCTCGCACATAACCAGGTGGGGCGGTCTGCCAGTTTCTGTTAGGAGCCATCGCCTGCGAGCCGACAATCACTGCATTCCGGACGACGATTGGAGGCGATCTCCATCGGTATGTCGTAACCCTATGGTCAGAATCAACTGCTAAGTCGATCACACCTCCTTCACCGAACTCCGTTAGAGGGTTGCCCGTGACTGCATCTAGCGCTACCAGATATCGTCCTGATCCGAGGAAAATCCTCTCGTTCGTCCCATCACTCCAGTATGCCACACCTCTGTTCGTTCGGCCGACGGGTTGATCACGGAGTCCTTCAGCGTAAGGGTCGTAACGCCACCTCTCGACACCCGTCCCTGGATCTAGCGCCACTGCCTGGCCCATGTTCGTCGTTGCGTAGAGCCTCTCGCCAATCTTGATCGGCGTCACCTGGTAATTCGGGTTAATGCTGATTCCAGGGTCGCGAGCCAGAAGGTCGTAATCTGCAGATTGCCAGATCCAGGCGATCTCGAGTTGATCCACGTTAGCTGCGGACACCTGATCTAGAGGGGAATACTTAGTAGCGGCCAAGTCACGACCGTAGTGAGGCCAATCGGCCGGATCGATAGAGGGCTCATGAGTGAAATCTTGCCCGCAGCCTGCGATGCTGAGCTGAACCGTGAGAACTGGAATCGTACTCCAGATAGCCCTTGGCCATCTCCGTGTATACGCATTCCTAGTATCCAGTAGGCCAGCTTGACGCTTAAGCACCCTCATAGACAAGCCCTTAGCGAGTGAAAAGTCGTGATTATGAGAACTGACATGATCAGCCGGGGAATGTAACAGGGCCTCTCGACCCGCCCTCAGCACTTCTGCATGATTTCAAGCTGGTTGCAACCACGTGTGGTCATGGGCATCGTCTTGATGCCGTCTGATCAAGCTTATCCGGACCTGAGGTAGAAACCGATGCATCGCACTCTCATATCGGCCTTGTTTTTCTGCGCTATTCTGATGCTTCCAAATGAGCTGATGGCTCAGGAAGTGCCTGCCCTTACCTCCTCCGACTACGGGCAGTTCGAGAACCTTGGAGGATTCGAGCTGGATCCGATGGGAGACTGGCTCGTCCTCACCATCCGACGTGTGGACGAAACTGTCGAGTTGCGGTTGAGTCGTAGCGACGGAAGCGGTGAACCACTTGTCCTTGAGCACGCTACGGCACCTGTGTTCAGTCGGGATGGAAATTGGATGGCCTACAGTGTTGGCGTCCATCCGGATGAGCTTGAGGATTCAGAGGAACCAATCCACGACAGACTTGGGTTGGTCAACTTAGCCAACGGTGTGGACACGGTGCTCTTCGAGGTTCAACGCTTTTCTTTCCGAGATGATGGGACTTGGCTGGCTGCTCGAAGTCATGCACCTGCTGACACACTGGGTGCTGACCTCATTATCATGAATCCCTCTACTGGCGCGCAGACACTCATTGGCAACGTTGATGAGTTTGCTTGGCAGGATGAAGGCGAATTGATAGCTGCCACGTTAAGCACCTTTTGGGGGAGCGCGAACAGTGTCGTGCTTTTCGATCCCGAGGCTGAGACGCTTAGGACTCTCGACTCCCGTGATGCACACTACAGCGCTCTGAGTTGGCAAGATGAGTCAGCACAGCTCGCTGTCATGCGTTCGGTAGAGTTTGAGGGTCGTGAGGGCGATACACATGATGTGCTCGTCTGGGAAGATGTCAGCTCTGGTTCGGATCCATGGGTGCTAGCAGCCCTCGGGAGGGACGATATTCCTGATACGTTGCGAGTGACGGACTATGCTGGGATCGATTTTGACGCTACTGGAGAGACAGTTTTTATCGGCCTTCGGGACTGGGTGGTCTCAGAAACGAATATCACAGAAGTGAATGATGCTGAGTCCGATGAGGGTAGCGAGGAAGAAGAAGTCCAGCCGGCGGATGTGCAGGTCTGGCATTGGGACGATGACCAGATCCTCAGGAGCCAGGAATACCGTGCAGAACAGATCTCGCGCCAGACTTTTGCGGCGGCATGGCATGTTAAAGAAGATGACCTTGTAATCCTCGGTGAAGATTTTGAGGAAGAAGTCGAAATTGTCGCTAATGGAAGCTGGGGCATCGTGCCCGACTACACGCCGTACAGGTTTCAGCGTCGCTTTGGCGATGGCGCTGCAGACTGGTACCGCGTTGATCTGCAGACGGGTGAACGCACACTTCTTGCCGGCGAAGCCCAATTCGGTGTCGAAGCTGGAGCTGGGGATAGCCCGATATTGGTTTACGGGGATGATCGTTGGTCTGCGATCGACCTGAATTCGATGCAGAAGACTGTTTTGGCTGAGGGCCGCAGCTTTACACAACCGCTTTTCGACCATGATTACCCAGGACCTCACCCTCCTTGGGGCGTCGGAGGGTGGGTGGACACTGACGGAGTCGTGGTTCTTTATGACAAGCACGACATCTGGCTCGTTGCAATGGACGGTTCGTCTGCGTCCCGCCTTACACGTGGTGCGGAAGAAGGCCGCATCTATCGCCTCGTCCGAATGGATTCTAGTCTCGGTTTCGGGGACCCGTATGTCATAGATTCGAGTCAGCCAGTCTGGCTCTCGTTTAGAAACGTGCGTTCAAAAGATTCGGGCTACTCCAAGGCCGATCTTCGTTCTGGCCGAGTCGATGTTCTATTGGAAGAATCCGCGGCGGTGGGGTCGCTGACGAAAGCTGAAGATACGGATCGGTATGCTTTGCGTATCGAGCGCTGGGACGACTCTCCTGATGTTTTCGTCGGAGGGACAGATCTTTCGGATCTTCAGCAGGTAACGCGCACAAACCCATTTCAATCCGACTACGCATGGGGCCAGTCAGAACTGATCGAGTATACCACTGATGCTGGGCACAAACTTCAGGGGATCCTCGTATTTCCCGCTGAATTCCGCGAAGGGGAACAGTACCCACTCATCCTGTACCAGTACGAGCGATTGTCAGATGGTCTGCACAGGTACTACACGCCTAGCGAGCGGAGTTACTACAACTACCAAGTCTGGTCCCAAGAAGGGTATTTCGTTTTGATGCCCGACATTGTTTACGAACCTGGCCGCCCCGGTCCGTCGGCTCTAGATGCAGTTGAGCATGCGCTCGATGCTGCCGTTGCAACCGGCCATGTTGATCCCGACCAGATTGGCCTGATTGGTCATTCGTGGGGTGGTTACCAGGCTTCATATCTCCCGACCCGGACTAACCGCTTTGCGGCTTCAGTCGCCGGGGCAGCGATCACAAACTTCTTGAGCTTCATGGGTGCTGTCCACTGGAACGGAGGCTTACCCGAAACTGGTCACTGGGAGACCGGACAGGCACGGATGGCCGTGCCGTACTGGGATGACTTCGAAGGGCACCTAGAGAGTTCACCGGCCCATCGGATCGCGGACCTGGAGACGCCGGTGCTACTGATGCACGGTGACGAGGACGGAGTGGTAGACTTCCGACAGGGACTGGAGTACTACAACTACGCCCGTCGGGCTGGAAAAGAAGTCGTGTTGCTTGTTTACCCCGGTGCAGACCACAGCCTGAGGAGAGAGGAGCAGCAGGTGGATTATCACCGGCGAATCCTCGATTGGTTTGGGCACTATCTGAAGGGCGAACCGGCAGCAGCTTGGATTACGGAGGGCGAGAGCTGGGTCGAGCGGGAGAAAAGAATTGGTAACTAGCTTCGGTCCGCTTGCCCTGCTAGAAAATCCGTCTCATGCTCCCCGCCCATCATCCTAGTCCCTAAAGCACCTGAGAAAGGAGAAACTCGCCGTGCATCGTACGACGTTCAGTCAACATCTTGCCGTCCTCTTCCTCGTGACACTGGCTCCGCTAGGGCTTGGAGCCCAGACAGACGCTCGGCTCGAAGACCTCAAGGACGAGGCGCTGCAGATGGTAGAGGAAGATGCGAAGATGGTTCAAGAGATCGTCGACATGCTGTTTAGTTTCGGTGAATTGGGCTTCCAGGAATTCGAGACTCAGAGATATCTAACAGGCATTCTCGAAGATCACGGCTTCGAGATAGAGATCGGTGTTGCTGGCATGCCTAGTGCCTGGACCGCTCGGTGGTCGAACGGCTCGGGATCGCCTGTCATCGCGCTCGGCTCTGATGTAGACGGAATTCCACAGTCGAACCAAAAACCAGGAGTTGCATACCGCGATCCCATTCTCTCGATGGCTCCGGGGCACGGTGAGGGCCACAACTCGGGCCAGGCGGTAAATATTGTGGCCGCACTAAATGTGAAGGAATTGATGGAGCGCGAAAATATAGACGGAACGCTGATGATTTGGCCGGGGATCGCAGAAGAACAACTCGGTTCCAAGGCTTTTTTCGTGCGGGACGGCGTCTTTGACGGTGTGGACGTCAACCTATTCACGCACGTGTCCTCGAACTTCTCAGTGACGTGGGGCCACACGAGCGGAAACGCGCTTGTCTCTGCGCAATTCCGCTTCACCGGAGAGACAGCTCACTCGGCTGGATCTCCTTGGCGGGGGAGATCAGCTCTAGATGCGATAATGCTGCTTGCACAGGCCTGGGAGTACAAGCGAGAACATCTGCGTCCGCCACAGCGTTCGCATTACATCATTGTGGAGGGTGGTGACCAGCCAAATGTCGTGCCTCAGACTGCTACTATCTGGTTCTATTTTCGTGAGGTCGACTACGCACGTGTTATCGAAATGTACGATGCCGCAAAGTTAATGGCCCGTGGTGCGGCGATGATGACGGGTACAGAAATCGACACGATCATGACGGTCGGCTCAGCTTGGAACCGCCACTTCAGCAAGCCTGTCGCCGAGGTCACACAAACAAACATAGAGCGCGTGGGTCTTCCGGAATGGTCCGAGGGGGACATCGCTTTGGCGAATGGCCTCCAGCGTGATTTAGGCCAAGAGGAGCGTGGCTTGCCCACTGAAGTGTCGCCCCTTCGGGGTCCGATCAACCTGGCGAACTACTCGGGTGGGGGCTCCGATGACATTGGGGACGTGTCTTGGAATATGCCGACTGTTACGATGCGTTACCCCGCTAACATGCCAGGCGGTCCAGGACATAATTGGGCCAACGGGATTGCTATGGCGACACCTATAGCACACCAAGGTTCGCTCGCCGGAGCGAAGGTGCAAGCGCTTACCCTTCTAGACCTCTTACTCGATGGACAGACGGTTGAAGCGGCTTGGGATTACTTCAACGAGATCCAGATGGCCGAGATGACGTACACTCCGTTCATTACGCCAGACGACAAGCCGGCGATATGGCTGAACGAGAATATAATGGCGCAGTGGAGGGAGCGGATGCGTCCATTCTACTATGACCCCTCGCGCTATGATACGTATCTCGAGCAGCTAGAAATTGAGTATCCGACGATACGTACCCGCCCAATATCGGAAGATGACTTAGATGGATACCCTCCGAAGAGACGCTGAGTGATAAACACATTAGGAAGACCCGAATACGTTCGAAGATAGACAGGAGGTAACTGATGGGAGAGAACAACGAGACACGAAGCGGTATCGAGCGTCGTGACTTCCTTATGGCCGCCGCCGCGGCAGCAGCAGGTGCGGTGCACCCGCTGGCTCTTGAGGCATTGGATCCCACTTTTTCTCGTTGGATCGAACAACAAGAGGAAGCCGCTCCGCCGATTCCGCTCGGCCAGGGTGAGCACCCGGCATTGGTTTTCCAGGCGTACCCCGGTGGTACGGGATCGCTCATGGAGAAGCTATGGCGAGAGCACGGCCCAAAGATGTTCGAGCGGTCACCTATCCGTGTCCTGCCGTGGCGAGGCGTGGTCCCGGAGAGCGAGGAGGATATCGCGTTCCTCCCGGTACATAGACTTTCAGCACTGATGCGTGCCCGCCGAATATCATCCGTTGACCTCACGGAAATCTATCTCGATAGAATCAAGCGTTACGATCCAATCCTGCTCTGCGCAGTGACGATTCTCGAGGATCGGGCTCGTGAGGAAGCTCAACAGGCAGACACCGACCTCCGCAGGGGGAACTGGAGAGGACCACTCCACGGGATCCCATACGGTGTGAAGGACCTATTCTCGGTCACAGGAGCTCGCACTACATGGGGTTCTGCCCAGTTTGAGAACCAGGTGATCAACGAAGATGCCGAGCTTGTGGTCCGGCTGCGAGAGGCGGGTGCCGTACTGATTGCGAAACTCGCGACAGGTGAGTTCGCTAGTGGCGACCGTTGGTTCAGGGGCCGCACGAAGAACCCCTGGAACGTTGAAGAAGGCTCAAGCGGCTCTTCTGCTGGTCCGGGTTCGGCAACTGCAGCGGGTTGTGTTGCGTTTTCGATTGGCACTGAAACTCGCGGGTCAATCGTTTCACCCTCCCGACGCAACGGCCTCAGCGCGCTCCGACCAACCTTCGGTAGAGTGAGCAGGTACGGTGGGATGGTCCTTTCATGGAGCATGGACAAGGCAGGGCCGATGTGTCGCACTATCGAGGACTGCGCGCTGGTTTTCAATGAGATTCACGGAGCGAGTGAGCAGGATCCTGCGACGGTCACTACTCCGTTCGTGTTCGACCGGAGGGCCGACTTGGGGTCATACCGCATTGGGTTCACAGAAGATGCCCCCGAGTCCTTTCTTGAGAAACTCTCAGACTTAGGTGCGAACCTCCAAGAGATGAATGAACTCCCTGAATTCCGATCGGACCAGCTCGGCGCGGATTCAGCGGCGGCGTTCGACTATCATGTAGCGCCGGGCGGGGTTGAGCCTGAACCAATCCCTCAAGACCTCGAAGAAGACGAGGCCCGGCGTCGAGGTCGTTTCCGTCGCGGTCGGGATGCTCGGGCGATGGACTATATCAACGGACAGAGGCGGCGTCTGATCTTCATGAAGAGAATGCAAGAGGCGATGGATGGTTTCGATATGTTCGTGAGCGGTTCCGGGGAAGTAGGCCTGACGAATGACACGGGACACCCAGCCACTATTGTCCAGTATGATTTCGGTGTGCGTAACCCCGATTCCGAGTCACCAACCACGATGCCGCTCACGACTACGATCGTGGGCGATCTATATGCTGACGATAAGATTCTTAATGTGGCTCACGCTTTCCAGTCAGCTACTGAGTGGCATCTGAGACGGCCCACGCTCCCAGACATGTAGGCTCCTACGAGGTGCCGCGGGCATGGGACTGCGGCACCTCGTGCTGATTTTCGGACCTGGTGCGCTAGTGGCTTGAGTTACGTGCCTCCGAGGAGTGTCTCGACGTGTGCGGCTGCAGCCAGCGCTGTCCCGTCTACGTTATAGCCGCCCTCTAGCAGGGAGACTAGACGTCCACCGCAGGAATCGTCAGCGATATCCATTGTAGTGCGGGTCATGCGACGGAATACGTCGTCGGTGAGGTCAAAGCAGCCAAGAAGGTCATCCATACGACTGTCAAAGCCCGCAGACACAATGACGAAGTCAGGCCTGAATGCACTCACGGCTGGGAGCAGCACACTATCCCAGTGCCTGAGCATGTCTACGTCCTTCGATCCGCAATCCAGGTGAACATTTAGGTTGAGTCCTGAACCTTCTCCTTGCCCACGGAGCGAGGGATCACCTGTGCCTGGATATGCTTGCCAGTCATGAGCTGAAAAGAAGAGCACACTTGGGTCATCGTAGAACGCATTCTGCGTTGCGTTCCCGTGATGGTAGTCCCAGTCGACGATCAAGATTTTTTCAAAACCGTGCCAACGTTGTGCGTACCTTGCAGCGATTGCCGCGTTACTGTAAAAACAAAAGCCCTCCTCCTGTCCCGTGTTGTTCGCATGATGTCCCGGTGGCCTGAGAGCACAGAACGCATTGCGCACCTGTCCGGTTGCCACCGCGTCAATCGCACCTAAGGCTCCTGCTACGGCGAGCTCTGCAACTCCCCCGGTCACTTCGATCTGCCGAACAGCGTCCACGTGTTCCGGGGTATGGTGACGCCGAATGAACGGCATTGAATCGGGATGCAGTCGCAGGGGTGTCAACTCTGAGTCCAGGCCGCGCTCTGAGAAAGCTTGGGCAATTCGGATCAGTCGTAGTGGACGCTCCGGGTGTGGCTCACCGGCGCGATCGGGTAACTCGTGTTCAATGTACCTCGGATCTGTGACAAGCCCTGTACCCGTCTGGTTCGGTGAGGAAGCACTGTTCACGAATGGTCTAGGCATTGCTCCCACAGCTAATAGGCTCTTCGCCAAGTCCCTGAGGAATACTCTCCGGGTTCTAGTCATTGATATAGCTCCGTCCGAGGATAGGCTTAGCAATCTTCTTGTGGCCACTTGCCCGGGACAAGCGAGGGTGGCATTCGTATCGCTCCCTTGGAAACTAGGACCCTCTGGAGAACCCATTCCATGCGTCACCTATCTCTCTTGTCGACAGTTATGATTGCGACCCTATCGCTCGCACCTGACCTCCTGGCCCAGCAGGATCCGAGACTTGAGGACCTGAAGGTAGAGGCTGAGCAAATGATCCGGGATCGGGCCAAGCTTGCTCAGGAGATCGTCGATCACCTCTTCTCTTTTGGCGAGCTTGGAATGCAGGAGTTCGAAACCCAGCGCTACCTCACAGGGCTGCTTGAGGAAGAGGGCTTTGATATTGAGTTGGGAGTAGCGGGGATGCCGAGCGCTTGGACAGCGAGGTGGTCGAACGGCTCAGCTGAACCCGTCATTGCTTTGGGTTCTGATGTCGACGGGATTCCTCAATCCAACCAGAAGCCTGGCGTCGCATACCGTGATCCGATTCTGTCGATGGCACCTGGGCATGGTGAGGGACATAACTCTGGTCAGGCTGTGAACATCGTCGCGGCAATTGTGGTCAAGGAACTCATGGAACGGGAAGGCATAAACGGGACTCTTCTGATTTGGCCCGGAGTCGCTGAGGAGCAGGTTGCTTCAAAGGCATACTTCGTTCGGGAAGGGGTTTTCGATGACGTAGACGTCAACCTTTTCACTCACGTTGGTAACAATTTTGGTGTTTCGTGGGGCCAATCGGGTGGCAACGCTCTCTGGTCGGTGCAGTTCCGCTTCACAGGTGAGACTGCCCACGCAGCAGGGTCACCCTGGCGCGGTCGGTCAGCGCTCGACGCTGTTATGCTCATGGCCCAAGGTTGGGAGTTCAAGCGGGAACACCTGAGACCAGCAGCTAGGTCCCACTATATCATCGTCGAGGGCGGAGACCAGCCAAACGTTGTCCCTCAGACCGCCACGATTTGGTTCTATTTCCGAGAGCGGGACTACGAACTCACAAAAGAACAGTACGACGCTTCAATCTTGATGGCTCAGGGTGCTGCTCTAATGACTGGCACAGAGGTCGATACGATTATGACTGTGGGTGCTGCGTGGGGACGCCACTTCAGCAAGCCGGTTGCCGAGGTCACCTACTCAAACATTCAGGCGGTAGGACTACCAGATTGGAGTGAGGACGATATCCGGTTTGCAGAGGCGTTCCAGCGCGAAATGGACGTTGAGGTGACTGGCCTGTCAGACTCGGTTCCTGCTCTGCGCGGACCAGTTGACCTGTCTCAATCGCTCGGTGGTGGCTCGGACGATATCGGGGACGTGTCCTGGAATATGCCGACGGTCACTCTTCGGTATCCATCGAATATGGCGGGTGGCCCTGGACACAACTGGGCGAACGGAATCGCGATGGCGACACCGATTGCGCACAAGGGCGCCGTCGCAGGTGCCAGGGTTCAGGCTCGTACGCTTCTAGACCTCTTCTTAGACGGTGAGACGGTTGAAGCAGCATGGAATTACTTCAATGACGTCCAAACTGCCGAGACCGTCTACACCCCATTCATATTGCCGACAGATCAGCCGGCGATCTGGCTTAACGAAGACATCATGGCACGGTGGCGGCCGGAGATGCGTGCTTATTACTACGACTCAAGTCGCTTTGGCACGTATCTGGAACAGCTCGGTATTGAGTATCCGACGGTGCGCACCCGGCCGATTTCTGAAGAGGACACACCGGAAATTAGCTCGCCCGGTGGTTATTGAGGTGTTCGGGCACAAACTGAGTACCAGATGATGAAACCTTCGGCACTTGTTGGCATAACTGCCATTCTTCCGGCCCTACTTAGCCCGGGGATACTGGTTGGGCAGGGTATTAATTTGGTCGAACTGACTACGGAGGGGATCCAGGGAGCCTACGCCGCTGGGGAGTACACAGCTGTGGACCTCACCCAGGCGTTTCTTGAGCGAATCGGTCGGTACGAGGACTACTATAACGCGTTCGTCTCGATGAACCCCGAAGCCCTGGAGGTAGCAGCGCGTCTCGACGAAGAGTACCGCTCTTCTGGTCCAAGGGGCCCGCTTCATGGAGTGCCGGTGGTAATCAAGGACAACATGGATTATGGCGGCCTCGTGACGACAGCTGGTTTCTGGGGCTTCAGCACTGCGATGGGTGGGATCGACATGATCCCTGGCGACGATGCCGCTGTAGTCGAGCGATTGCGTGATGCAGGAGCGATCATTCTCGGTAAGACAAATCTTCCCGATTTTGCGGGTCACGGGACACGCACAAACAGCTCTGTCGCTGGTATCACGCTTAACCCCTACAATGTTACCAAGGCTCCGGGTGGCTCTAGCGGAGGCACCGCTACTGCGGTGAATGCAAGCTTTGCCGTGCTCGGGTTAGGGACTGAGACTGGAGGGTCAATCCAGAATCCCTCAGCAGCTCAAGCACTTGTGGGCGTCAAACCCACATACGGCCTTGTGCCGCTAGAAGGTATCTATCCGATAAATGGGAGCTACGTCGATGTGGTCGGACCGATGGCGAAAAACGTATATGACGCTGCAGTCACCCTAGACGTCATTGCCGGTCCGACAACAGATGATTTGGCGACATTCGCCGCGGTGGATCACATCCCTGAGGGCGGATATGCAAGCGCTCTTACTGAGACAACCATCGAGGGGAAACGTTTCGGTCTTGTCGGTTTGGGTTGGCGGGAGCGTTGGCTCCCCCTAGACCCCAGGACTGAGAGAGTCTATCGCGAGGCTGTTGCTACCCTCACCGACCTTGGAGCCGTGGTCATCGAGGATCCATTTGCGGAGACAGGCTTCATCGATCTTTATGGAGAACGCCCGAGTGTTCCCTCGCAGGGGGCATACGACCGGCTGATCTACCTACAGGGTCTCGGTCCGGCTGCAGCGTTCCACAGCATCGAAGAATGGGAAGAACTGTCGGGAGAAGTATTCCGCCGAGGTGGTAGAGGACGTGGTGGGCAGGGTGAAAGAAGTCGGACTCCACCGGCTAGGCCGAGTGCTACTGAGGAGGGTGATGCATTCCAATCTTGGCGCAGGGAGATTAGAGAACTCTTCCGCAGTGTATTGGTGGACCATGAATTGGACGCTCTTTTCTTTCCGCAGGCGGGTGCGCCCAACCGGGATCTAGTCGAAGATCCAGAACGTCCGGATTACAACCCGAACAATTGGCCGGAGTTACCGAGCAACATCATCAACGACTTCGGGGTCCCAGTCGTAACTGTCCCATATGCGTACTACGAGGACGGTACACCCTTTGTGTTAGCGTTCATCGGGGACATGTGGACCGAGGCTGATTTACTCGGTTACGCCTACATTTTCGAACAGGCCGTCAGGTCTCGCCGTCCTCCCAAACTCGTTAAAAAGGTCAGCGGCTGAGTTGTAGGATTCAACTAACCGGGCTACTTGCGTGTCTCGACTTTGGTGACGGGTTCCTCGACATTATCCTAATAGGACAAAAAGTAACGATGCACCTTACCCATAAGTGCGGCGCAGTCCTAGGGCTTTGCGCTCTCTCGTTGCTTACGGTTCCTGTCTCTGCCCAACAGGCAGGGGATCAGGCGCCTGGCCCTCGACCCAATGTTTTCTTCGACTGCGACGGGCGAGACTGTAATTCCGAGTACTACCGTACCGAGATCAACTGGGTGAATTGGGTCCGGGATCGTGGGGTCGCGGATGTTCATGTCATCATGACCAGCCTGAGCACCGGTTCCGGCGGTCTGGAATACCAGATCGATCTGCTTGGTTACCGCGATTACGACGGGTACGACGACACCACTCTCCTCCAAACGTTATCTACTGATACTGATCGAGAACGGCTGGATGCGATCACACACACGCTCGGCATTAGTCTTGCGAGCTTCGCGAACGAGTCGGGGTTCCGAGGGATTGTGACCCTCCAAGGTTCCGACCTCACCGGCGGAGGTCGGGGAGGCTCACCCTTGGTGTCGCAGGAGGAAGTAGATGACCCATGGAACCTCTGGTTTTTCCGTTTCAACGGGAGTGGCAACTTAGACGGCGAGAAGACTCGATCGAGTGTGCGGCTGAACAGCAGTTTGTCTGCATCACGCGTATCACCCACATGGAAGATCAATTTCTTCGCCTACGCCAACCTCAACCGAGTCGAGTTTGAGTTGGAGGATGGGACGTTCACTGATCAACGTACAGACTGGAACTTCAGCCAATTGATCGCCTATGCACTGAGCGACCACTGGTCGATCGGTGCCCAAAGCACTGTATCCCGCTCAACCCGCTCCAACCAGAACTTTACGGCGGAACTAACACCCGCAATCGAGTACAGTTTCTTCCCCTATGATGAAGCGACCAGGCGGTCGCTAACGGTCTTCTACAAGATTGGCGCCGCCTACAGGGACTACATCGAGGAGACGGTATTCGAACAACTCGAGGAGACCAAGTGGGAACAGTCTTTAGAGATCGAGCTCTCCCAGCGCCAACCTTGGGGTGACGCCGGAATCACCGTGCGGGCCTCGCACTACCTACATGACATCCAACGTCACAACGTTTCACTCCGTGGCAACGTGGACTTCCGGATTGTGAGAGGGTTCAGTGTCAACGCTCGTGGGGACGTCGGCTGGGTCGACGACCAGATTTATCTGTCCGCTGGCGGCGTGACAGACGAGGAAGCTCTCCTGCGACTTCGCACGAGGGCAACAGACTTCAATTATGGACTCACTGTTGGCTTTTCAGTTCTGTTCGGATCAATCTTTAACAACGTTGTGAACAACCGGTTCCGTGGAGCAGGTGGTACAGCCGCGATGGCGGCTTACCGTGCACGCGGCGGCGGCGGCGGCGGCAGGTAGGAGTTTGCTTCAAATAGATTGATGGGTGGGTTCGTAGCCAAGAGTGCTATGCGTCGGGCAGAGCGAACGCTATCAGGCCTCGTTCCGAGTCGGAGCCAGTTGTACCGATCACGATGAATTGTTGTCCATCACTTGTTTGGTACGTCATCGGGTTCGCCGTGCCCTCATTGCCAAGGAGATCACCCTCCCACATGGTTTCGCCTGTCTCGCTATTTACCGCGTATATCCGAGGGTTGTATCCACTCAGGAAAACAAGTCCACCAGCTGTGATGAGGGGACCTGCGTTGCCCATCCGCCCTAGTGGGGGCAATTCCATACCAGCGAGCATCGGGTGGTCCCGGATCCCTGGTTGATCACCGAGTGGCACCTGCCACAGGTGCTCACCCGAATTCAGGTCGATCGCTGTGAGTGTGCCATAAGGAGGCTTTAGGATCGGCAATCCCGAAACCGTGAGTCCCCGTAACCGCTGCACGTAGCTTGCATCTGCAGTGCCTGGTTCCGGCTCGACCAGTTGATGGACTAGGGGTTGGTCTTTACTTGGGATGTATAGCACACTCGTCCTGGGATCGAACGCTGCTCCACCCCAGCCTGCTGCTCCAGTCGCACTGGGCATCGTAACTGTCCCCTCCAGAGATGGAGGGGTGAAGAGTGGGCCTAGGCGGTATGATCCCAGCAGTTCGAGTGCTTCCGCCTTGATTGCCGGTGTGAAGTCGATCACATCGTCCAATGTGAAACCCTGCCTAGCGAATGGGGCAGGCTTAGTCGGGAAAGGTTGTGTAGGGGCGGTGCGCTCACCAGGAACGTCGCTTACGGAGACTCGACGTTCCTCGATTGGCCAGACAGGCTCCCCGGTCACGCGATCGAAAACAAACGTGAAGCCAGATTTGGTGATTAGCGCTACCGCGTCGATAACACGTCCGTTCACTTCGATCGTGACAAGGTTTGGTGGGGCTGGTGGGTCGTAGTCCCAGATTCCGTGGTGCACGGTCTGAAAGTGCCACAGACGCTTGCCTGTCTGAGCGTCCAGGCATAATAGGGACTCTGCAAATAGGTTGTAGCCCTTTCGGTGCCCACCATAGTAGTCACCATTCGGAGTGCCCACGGGCAGGTACACCAGACCGCGTTCTACGTCGACCGTAAAAGGGGCCCATACGTTGGTGGAGCCGGTGTAAGACCAGGAGTCGTCCTCCCAAGTGTCGTTACCCAGTTCACCGGGCTGTGGAATCGTATGGAAAGTCCAGGCACGGGCACCTGTTCGCACGTCGAAGGCCTGGATGTCCCCCGGAGGGTTACGACGGTATACCCGGTCGTCTGGCATCCCGCTCCCAAGGATGACCAGGTCATTCCAAACGACCGGGGGTGATGTATTTGTGTAATGGAGTTTGTTGATTTCCCAGATGAGTTCCTCAGTGAGGTCGACTTTTCCGCCTACTCCGAAGGATTCGATTGGCTTCCCGGTGGCCGCATCCAAGGCGATCAAGTGCCAGCGGCTGTTGATGAAAATCCGCCTTTCATTTTCATCACTCCACATCGCAACCCCGCGGTGGCAGAAGCCGCAGTTACGGGGCAGTTGCCCCCAGCTGTATGCGCGTGGGTCGTAGCTCCAGTATTCCTCGCCAGTGCGCGCATCGAGAGCGACGACGCGGCTGTACGGTGTGCTCACGTACATCGTATCGTTGATGACGATGGGGGTGGCTTCGAAGCGACCGGGCCGAACACGTTCACCCCGGAATGCGAGGCTGGAGCTGGCCACGGCTTGCTCACCTGCATCCCATGTCCACGCGACCTCGAGCCCGGTGACGCTCTCTCTGTCAATTTGTGTGAGGGCCGAGTACTTCATCCCCCCGGGGTCACCCCCGTAGACTGGCCAATCGACGTCTTGGCATTCGACCAAAGGTCCAACACCCATGAGGAGCAAGATTAAGAAGAACCGGCGAATGTGGACCTCCACGCGACGGGATCGTGGGAACGTCCCGCAGGTGTGTTAGAGTGTCAAGGCTAGTGGCTTAGAGACAGAGATTGCCTGGCGCGGTTGACCTCAACCTGCATCTTGGCCCTTGGGGTTCACCCGCCTAACACGACTCGATGGAGGTGTGTCATGAGATTCGCTTTGAACCTCACCCTGGTAGGGATTGCCAGTCTAAGCTTCGTGCTACTCGCGAATGAGGCAGTGGGTCAGTCTCCATTCCTGGAAGAGCCGCACCAGGAAGCTCCTAAGAAGCTACTTTTCCTTACACATGCTGGGCTGTACAAACACACGAGTCTGCGGCCGGCAGAGGAAGCTGTTGCCTCTTGGGGACCCGAAGCAGGTTATGAACTCACTACCCTGCAAGGCTATCTGCAGGACCCGCAAGCTCTCGACTTGTCGATTATCACCCCCGATTATCTGGCGCGTTTCGATGGCCTGATGATGATGACCAATGGGAACCTCCCACTCGAAGACTCACAGAAGCGAGCTTTGGTAGACTTCGTAAGGAACGGAGGGGGTTTTGTCGGCGTCCACAATGCTTCCTTAACCCTGTACAACTATCCTGAATTCGGGGGGATGCTGGGTGCATATTTCCGTAGAACGGTTAGCCAGAACCATATTGTCGTGCTAACGGTTGAAGACCTAGAGCACCCGGCGACGAAAATGTTGGGTGAGAGTTGGCCTATCATGGATGAGTTTTACCAGTTCGGGACCGCTGCTTGGCGTGAGGATAGGCCGCAGGAGAACATCGACGTACTCTTCGGTAATCGCATACCGCTCGGTTTCTCGCGTGACCGGGTACGTGTGCTGCTTAGTATCGATACGAAGGTGACTGACATCTCTGGGTTAGAGGAGATTGAGTCGGGGGGCGATTACCCTCAGTCGTGGGTTCAGAACTTTGGGGAAGGGCGCTCATTCTACACATCACTTGGTCACAGGGATGACATCTGGAGCAATGACCCTGTATTCCGCGCTCATCTCGTAGGTGGTATCCGGTGGGCTCTCGGCTTGGAAGACGGCGATGCTACGCCACCGGGCCGTTAGCTCTTCTTGCCAAGGTTAGCAATTTGAATCTCTCCGGACCGTATCAGGCACGATCCCGTGGTTTGTCAGTAAGAAGAGGTTCTGGACGATTGGTCCGCCTGCCCACGCTCACGTACTTTCAGTCGTCAAAGCGTAGGTAAATGAGGACGAGCGAGCGGAGGGTTAGTGTCTGGCCATAACAAGTGGTCAAAGATCAAGCGAAAGAAGGGCGTCAACGATGCGAAACGCGGCGCACTATTCACCAAGCTCATACGTGAGATCACTGTGGCGGCCCGAGACGGGGGTGGAGAGCCGGAATACAATGCCCGGCTCCGGATGGCAGTCGACACCGCGCGGGCTGCTAGCATGCCAGCTGAGAATATCGAGCGAGCAATCAAGAAGGGCACTGGTGAACTCGAAGGTGTCAACTACGAAGAGGTTGCTTACGAAGGGTATGGGCCGGGTGGGGTGGCGCTTTTCATCGAGTGTCTCACGGACAATACGAATCGCACGGTTGCTGCAATACGGCACGCTCTAACCAAGTACGATGGTAGTCTCGGAACGGACGGCTCGGTTGCGTGGCAATTTGACCGTAAGGGCCAAATCGTGATTGATGCGGGACAGTGCGACGAGGACTCCCTGTTTGAGGCAGCTATCGAGGCGGGTGCGGAAGATGTCATCGCCGACGAGGACGAGTTCATATTGACTACAGAAGTAGCGGATTTCGTTTCCGTGCAGGAGGGAATTAAGGAGGCCGGAATTAAACCGACTTCCGTCGAGCTCACTCGGGTTGCTAAGAATGAGGTGGCAATCAAGGGTCGGGATGCGGAGAAGATGCTGAAGCTTCTCGAAATGTTAGATGAGCTAGATGACGTGCAGAAGGTCCACTCGAATGCGGACATTGATGAAGACATCCTCGTAGAGGCGATGTGAAGGAGAAATCCGCTGACGTCCTAGTCCTGGGGATTGATCCTGGGACCGCGGTTACAGGGTATGGCGTAGTTGCTCGTAGGGATGGCGGTGCGGTTGCTCTTGTGGAGTGCGGTGTCATCCGAACGTCACCCGAGCATGGCCTCGCCAACCGCATTCGGGAGATCTACGATGCGGTTGTGGCGCTAATCGTACGTCACCGACCCTTCGTCATGTCTGTGGAGGATGTTTTCCACGGAAAAAATGCCCAAAGTGCGCTCAAGCTGGGACATGCTCGTGGTGTTATTCTCTTGGCTGCAGCACTCCATGAACTTCCTGCCGCAGAGTATGCTCCTCGGCAGATCAAGAAAGCTGTCGTCGGGAGTGGTAATGCGACCAAGGACCAGGTTGGCTTCATGGTGATGCAGCAGCTCAAACTCAAAGAACCCCCGAAACCTGCAGATGCCGCTGACGGTGTGGCGACAGCTCTCTGTCACTGCCTGATTGGCAGCTTTCCCGTGGAGACCCATCCATGATCTCACGTCTTCAGGGAAAGCTTCTATCCCGGAATGTTACTTGTGTAGAGATTGAGACTTCCGGAGGAGTCGTCTACGAGGTAGAGGTCCCGCTCACGGTCTTACAGAGACTCCCCTCTCCGGGTGGTTCGGTCGAGCTGCGCACCCTCCAGGTCGTGACAGAGAGTTCTGTTGCTCTGTACGGATTTTCCCACGGTCACGAGCGACTGCTTTTCCAGAGACTGCTGACTGCTACGGGGGTTGGTGCTAAGCTCGCCCTTGCAATGATGTCAACGTACTCAGCTGAACGCCTTGCCAGGGCTCTCGTCGAGAAGGACTCCACGGCGCTTCAACAGGTAAGTGGCATAGGAAAGAAGAAGGCGGAGAAGATCGCACTCGATCTTGCAGACAAGGTTGCCGACCTCGTGATCGTGACCCCGGTGGTGGACGGTGTGGCGGGTGGCGCGCAAGAGGCTGTACAGGCGTTGGTGACTCTCGGCTACTCGTTTTCTGTAGCTGACGCAGCGGTCCGGGCTATATTGGAGGACGGGGTGCCAGATTCGACGGAAGAGCTTGTTCGGCGGGCTCTTTCAGCTACCTAAGGGCATGCCAAGTTGATTGAGAGCGTGGTGAGCCGAATGACGCCGGATCTTGTGGCGTGGACGGGATACCCTTCGTTCGCCCTTTCCCCAGAGCTTTCTTGGCACACAGAGATACCGCCGCCAGAGGGGTTGGACTCAGCAGGCTCGAAATATGCCTTGCCTAGCATGTCGAACTTCGGGGAGATTTCCCCATGACCGAGCACACGCATATCACGACACCTGAGTCATTGACTGAAGACTCAGCGAATGAGACAACTCTTCGACCGCGGCAGCTACAAGAGTTCATCGGGCAGGGGAAGGTCAAGGAAGCGCTCTCGATCTCGATAGAAGCGGCAAAACAGCGGCGCGATCCTCTCGACCATATTCTTTTCCACGGACCTCCTGGTCTTGGCAAGACGACTTTAGCTGCACTGCTAGCTCGGGAGATGGGTGTCAACTTAAAGACGACGTCGGGCCCCATCCTTGAGAAACCAGCGGACTTAGTTGGTATTCTCACCAACCAGCGTGAAGGGGATATACTTTTCATCGACGAGATTCACCGATTACGTCCGGTAATCGAAGAATTCCTCTATCCGGCGATGGAGGATTGGCACGTCGATATACGCCTTTCGGACGGGCCAAAAGCCCAGACGATGACGATGAAAATCGAGCGTTTTACTCTCGTAGGAGCTACCACTCGTTTCGGACTGTTGACGGCTCCGATGCGTGCCCGCTTTGGCATCGTGCACCGGCTAAATTTTTATCCGCCTGAAGAACTCATTACCATCGTCCGACGCAGCGCTGAGATCCTGGCAGTGGAGGTGACCGAAGAAGGAGCCATTGAGCTGGCGCGACGCGCGCGCGGTACCCCCCGAGTTGCGAATCGACTACTAAAAAGGGTCCGTGATTTCGCGCAAGTTCGTGCCCAGGGAAAGATAGACAGCCAAGTTGCGAAGGACGCACTAGAAATGCTTGATGTGGATGAATATGGCTTAGACGAGATGGATGCATGGGTCCTCAAGACACTCATCGAGAAGTTCGAAGGAGGTCCGGTAGGACTGAACTCGCTAGCTGTTGCCATGGGTGAGGATGCGACCACGCTGGAAGAGGTCTATGAGCCTTATTTGATTATGGAGGGCTTCCTGATGAGGACTCCCCAAGGGCGTGTCGCGACCCCTCGAGCATTCCGACGTTTCGGGTACACAATCCCGGATGGTGAGGTGAACGCTCAGGAATCGTTCTTTACCGAGGGGTCGTGAAACAAGAGTTCCTTCGCGCGCTTAGGTGACATCATCGCCTGACGGCTCGCGCGTATCTGACTACGAGTACCAGCTTGCTCCCGAGCGTGTGGCTAAATACCCACAACAGGTCAGGGATGCCAGTAAGCTGCTGGTGGTGGGACGTTCCGCGGATGATTGGTCACTTGGAGTACAGGACTTGCCAGAGGTCCGCCACCTGCGATTTAAGGATATGGTCGAATTGTTCCAGCCAGGTGACGTGCTCGTCGTCAACGAGAGTAGAGTCTTGCCTGCGAGGCTACTCGGAAGGAAGTCAACTGGTGCCGCCTCCGAGGTTCTCCTTGTGAGGCCATCATCAAATTCAGACGACCCCCACGTGTGGGAAGCCCTTGTTCGACCTGGATCAAAGCTCAAGCCAGGGCGAACCGTAGTCGTTGCGCCCGATCTGACGGTAAAGATCCTTGATTCCACGCCGGAAAGTGGTCGACTTGTAAGGCTCGTCACGGACCTCACGGCGGAGGCAGTAATCAACAAACACGGCCACGTACCGCTGCCGCCCTACATTGACCGGGCTGATGAGCCAATCGACCGTGAGCGTTATCAAACCGTATACGCTCGTAAGCCGGGTTCGATAGCGGCACCCACAGCTGGGCTCCATTTCACCAAAGATCTGCTGGCACTCTTGCAGGAACGCGGAGTCCGTCGAGTTGCATTGACGCTCCATATTGGGATCGGGACCTTTCGCCCTGTGGCAGTCGAGGACCCAGCCGAGCATGCATTGCACGAAGAGCGGTACCGTATATCGCAGGAGACCGCCGCTGCTATCAATAGGTCCCGCGCCGCAGGCGGACGCGTTTGGGCGGTCGGGACGACCGTAGTGAGGACGCTTGAATCGGCCGTGGACGACGAAGGTTGTGTGCAGCCGGGGTCAGGCACTACGGGACTTTTTATACGTCCCCCGTTCAACTTCCAAGTCGTGGATTGTCTCCTGACGAACTTTCATCTTCCGCGGTCCACATTACTGATGCTTGTGTCCGCGTTTGCGGGTTACGACAACACTATGGCAGCCTATCAGAAGGCGGTCATGTTTGGTTACCGGTTCTATTCCTATGGGGACGCTATGGCAGTTGTGGGTCACCGGTGAACTAACTGGTCGTGATAGTGTTGCAGCCGGCGGCCTGTTTGGATCTTGCTTCTAAGCCAAAACTAGACTGCATTCGGGCTGGCAGTGGTTAGATTTTGCCCGCCATGTTCGACTTCAAGATAGAAAACAGTGAGGGTGCTGCCCGACAGGGGAATTTTTGTACACCCCACGGAGAGGTAAAGACACCAGCGTTCATGCCGGTTGGCACGCTCGGCACGGTGAAAGGCCTCATAATGGAGGAGGTCAGTGCACTCGGAGCGGAAATGGTACTCGCCAATACATACCATCTCTACCTGCGCCCGGGGCATGAACTGGTTGGTCGTTTGGGAGGGCTTCACGATTTCATGCGATGGGATGGTCCAATTCTGAGCGATTCGGGAGGCTACCAGGTATTTTCCTTGACCAAAATCCGGGATTTGCACGAGGATGGAGTAGAGTTCCAGAGTCACATTGATGGATCCAAGCACGCCTTTACTCCCGAGTACATTGTGGATATTCAGCGCACGCTTGGAGCAGATGTGATCATGGCCTTCGACGAATGCCCGCCGGGTGGCGCAGACCATTCGTACGTGAGCGCATCGAATGTCCGCACAATGCGATGGCTTGAACGGTGTAATTTGCGTTTCCAGGAACTTGAAGAACGGAGCGAGTTCCCCCGTCAAACGCTATTCCCAGTGTTACAGGGGAACATTTACGACGATCTACGCAGGGAGCATGCTCGCCAGTTTATGGAATTAGAAGACTGGTCTGGCTACGGAATTGGTGGCCTAAGCGTTGGGGAGTCCAAGGACGACATGTGGCGGGTTCTGGAGTTGCTACATGATGAACTGCCGGTGAGCCGGCCAAGATACCTCATGGGTGTTGGGTACCCTGACGATCTACTTGAAGCCGTCGCTCGGGGCTGTGATCTATTCGATTGCGTTGCCCCGACAAGAAACGCTCGACACGGAACTGCCTGGACGAGCCAGGAAGGCCAGGTGAACTTGAAGATGGCACGGTTTCGTGAAGATACCCGCCCGCTCGATACTGAGTGTGACTGTTACACGTGCTCATGCTACGACAGGGCTTATCTTCGCCATCTGGTCGTCGCGTCAGAGTGGCTCGCGGTGCGGCTGCTCTCGATCCACAATCTACGCTTTCTTGCAGCGCTGAGTGAGGAGTCGCGACGCCGGATTAGCGAAGGAAGCTTCCGATCTTGGTCACGGGAGTGGCTTGAGCGATATAGGGGTTCCGGCGCTGAATCGTCGGACTACGTTTGAACCTGCACGGAGATCTTCGGTGAATTCTGCCTTCTACGCATTGATGATGGTTCCCCGGGGGCCAAACTCCACGATCATCAACGTGGTTATGTTCGGCTCGATGTTCGCAATCTTCTACTTCTTGCTGATCCGGCCCCAGACAAAGGAGCGAGAGCGACACGACAAGATGTTGTCCTCGGTCAAGAAAGGGGACGACATCGTGACTACGGGTGGTATCATCGGGAAGGTCGTTCACGCTGAAGAGAAGCAGCTCACAGTGAGAACTGGTGAGAATACGAGGGTCACTGTGGACCGCAGCCGCATAGCAGCGGTGCTCGACCATAAAGGCAACGTGCCAGAGGAGTAGGGACTCGCTTCATGGCTGTACGCCAAATCGTCGTGATGGGCGACCCAATCCTTCGGACTGCAACTGCCGAAGTAGATGCGTTCGACCGAGATTTGAAGATGCTCGTGCGCGATCTGTTCGAGACTATGTACCATGCAGAGGGCATTGGTCTCGCAGCTCCCCAAATCGGAATCTCTCGGCGCGTGATTGTGATCGACCTGAGAAGTGAGGAGCAGCCAGAGGCCCGTCTGGCTCTCATCAACCCTAGTGTGGTGTGGGCAAGCGCCGAAAGTGACAAGGAGCCAGAAGGTTGCCTGAGCATTCCCGGGCTCGAAGAGGTCATAAAGCGATCGTTAGCTATCCGTGTGGAGGCGGTCGATATTGATGGTGGGCGTATGGAATTGGAGGCTGAGGGGCTTTTCGCGAGGGTGCTCCAGCACGAAATGGATCATCTCGATGGCATACTGTTCGTCGACCGGGTCAGCGCGCTCAAGCGCCGTATACTCATGAAGAAGTGGAAGAAAATTCAGGCCGAAGAGGATTAAGCGAGTGCGATGAGGATCCTCTTCTGGGGGACACCGAACTTTGCAGTCCCATCTCTGAAGGCGCTCGCGAACGAGAGTATAGAGATCGTGGGAGTTGTTACACAGCCGGATCGACCTGCCGGACGTGGGCGACGAATGAAAGGGTCACCCGTAAAGGAGGCCGCGCTCAACCTTGGCTATGAGGTGCTGACTCCTGATCGTCCCCACGGTGACGAATTTATTGAGCATATCAAGGGGCTGGGACCCGAACTCTCAGTGGTGGTGGCCTACGGGCATATCCTGAAGCGGGAAGTGTTGGATCTCCCCTCGCGTGGATCGATCAATGTGCATGCCTCGCTTCTCCCTCAACTGAGAGGAGCGGCCCCCGTGAACTGGGCGATTATCCGCGGACACGGGCAGACAGGAGTTACGGTCATGCGCATGACTGAGGCCATGGATGCAGGGCCGATAATCCACCAGCGTTCTGAGCCCATCCTCGATGAGGACAATGCATCAGAACTCATGTCTCGGCTCTCGGATCTCGGCGCCGTTGCACTCAGAGAAGCGCTCGAATTTCTCACCCATGGGAACCCGGAGGAGAGGGAGCAGGTGGAGGACGCTGTCAGCTATGCTCCCAAGGTAGACCGTCAAACTGCCCGAATTGACTGGACGTTACCGGCCAGTGAGGTATCACTCTTTATTCGTGGTATGGATGCAGTACCAGGGGCGTGGTCGGAGTTGGCGGATATGCCGGTCAAACTTTTCAGGCCAAGCCCGGTGCCTGAGTTGGAATCTCCTCAGGCGGGAGCACAGACCTCGGCTGAAATCTTATCCCCTGGTACCGTGGTGGGAGCCGACCTGGAACACGGATTAGTGATCTCCACGAGTTCGGGCGGTGTGCTAGTCGGGGAAGTTCAACCTGCGGGTCACCATCGGATGAGTACTCGAGACTGGATTAATGGGCGAGGAGTTGAATTGGGCCAGCGTTTCGAGTGAAGCGGATCCCACGACTTCACTTGGTGACTGATGATGATGTTCTAGCACGTCCGGGAATCGTCTCGATGATGAAAACGGTGTTGGAAGCGGGGGGTGCGGACGTGGCCCTGCATGTTCGTGGTCCTTCCACGAACGGGCGCGAAATCCACGAACTGGTCACAAAAATGCGCCCAATAACGGATGCTACAGGCGGGAGCCTCTTTCTAAATGACCGTTTGGATGTCGCGCTGACAGCAGGGGCGGACGGTGTGCATTTAGGACAGAGATCTCTTCCGGTCCATGTCGTGCGTCGGCTTGTGGGGTACGATTTAGCGGTCGGGGCCTCAGTTCACGACGAGCGGGAATCCACTATCGCAGAGGAAGAGGGTGCAGACTACGCGTTTGTGGGTACACTTTTCATGACACCTAGTCACGATAGGATAGACCCGGCAGGTCTCTCTCTCGTGTCGAGTGTGCGCTCAGTTGTTAGGGAAATGCCGCTTGTAGGCATCGGCGGAATCACTCCTGAGCGGGTAGGCATGGTCCTAAGCGCGGGAGCCAAGGGGGTGGCTGTCATGCGTGGAGTCTGGAATGCTGAAAATCCAGGGGAGGCTGTTCAGGTGTATCTTTCTGAACTCAAGGGAGGCTAAGGAGAACACAGTTGAACAGTACGAAAAGGATCCAAGTTCGATTAAATGGTAAGGATCGTGACGTTACGAGCGGTCATACAGTCCAAAGTCTGCTCGAGGCCATCGAGCTCAATCCGTTGGCGGTAGTCGTGGAGTTGAACAGGGAGATCTTAGACCGTAACAGGTACTCTGACTTCGATATTCGAGAAGGGGATACAATCGAGGTTGTCCATTTCGTAGGTGGGGGTTAGTGCGATGACAACAACTGACCTTCGTGCCACCCCTGAAGTGTCGCAGGGACTCGACAATCCCTTAGAAATTGCAGGAGTCACATTCACGTCACGCCTCATTGTCGGTACTGGCAAGTACACTACAAACCAGATCATGGTCGATGCCATTAGGGCGAGCGGCGCCGAGATGGTGACAGTCGCAGTGCGGCGTGTGGATCTCGACCGAACACAAGAGGAGGCAATCCTCCATCACCTGAACCCGCAAGAGTTTTTCTTGCTGGCCAATACTGCTGGATGCTACACGGCAGAGGATGCGATCCGATACGCAAGATTGGCTCGGGCAGCGGGCTTCAACGAGTTCGTGAAGCTGGAGGTCATCGGTGACGACGAGACGCTCTTGCCCGATGTCCAAGCTACGGTCGAAGCGGCGCGCACCCTCTCCGATGAGGGGTTCAAGGTAATGGCATACACCAACGATGATCTCGTTACCGCGCTCCGACTTGAGGAGGCTGGTTGCGTTGCGGTCATGCCACTTGCGAGTCCAATCGGTAGCGGGCTCGGTGTTGTGAACCCTTACTTCATTAGGGAGATCAAGCGTAGGCTCGAGGTCCCGGTTATCGTTGACGCAGGGGTGGGAACGGCGTCCGACGCGTGTGTAACAATGGAACAGGGTGTGGACGGCGTGCTTATGAATACTGCACTAGCAGCAGCGGAGGACCCAGTCAGGATGGCTCATGCGATGAGGTGCGCCACGATTGCAGGACGACTCGCCTTTCTGGCGGGGCGTATGACATCTCGTGAAATTGCAGTGCCGTCGTCTCCTAGGGTGGGAATGCTGGACTGAGCCGTGACAAGAGACGGGTGCAGCCTTGGCCGACGGACCGCATTCCAAGTACTTGAACAGGTTGACCGTGGACGTCGGCTCGACAGGGCTCTGGAGTCATGCGTTCAAGGTATAGAAGCTCGGGAGAGAGCATTCGCTCATGAACTCACCTATGGTGTGACGAGACTTCGAGGTCGGATTGATCATCTACTTTCACGTCACGTGCACAGGGGTATGGATGCACTCGATCCCAACCTGCGGGAGGTACTAAGGCTTGCTACCTACCAGCTGTTTTATATGCACTCGGTGCCTGACTACGCGGCGGTTTCGGAGGCGGTGGCCCACGCCCGCTCACTAGTTGGAAAGGGTGCAGCTGGACTCGCGAACGCTGTGTTGCGAAGGTTGGCCGAAGCGGGAGCTGATAGGGAGGAATTCCCAGATCTTGAATCTGATCCAGCAGGATTCCTCACGACGTGGGGATCCCATCCCAGATGGCTGATCGACCGTTGGCTCAAGAGATGGGGACCTCAGAAGGTCTTCGAGCTTGTCGAAACCAACAACACTCGTTCGTTAGCCTGCTTAACTCCTCTCCGAGCACGAGCGGAAGAGGCTCTTGAAAGCTTAAGGATGGCCGGACTAGATGGAGAGCCCGTAGGCTACGGCACGGAATGCGTGAGATTGGACCGGTCTTCGAGTCCGGTAGCTGCACTGGCGGCGTTTCCTGAAGCAATCATTCAGGATCCGGCTTCAAATCTTGTGACTCGGTACGCAAATATATCCCCAGGCATGGAAGTTGCGGATCTGTGTGCTGCACCCGGTGGCAAAGCCCTCACAGTTGCCACAGGGGTACGGTCTACTTTGGCCGCTGACTGCTCGGAGTCACGGATGCGTATGGTTCAGGAGAATGCTAAGAGGACGGGTATTCATATCAGCTGTGTCGTCGCTGATGCCCATGATCCGCCCATTATATCAGCGGATGCAGTCTTGCTTGATGTGCCATGCACGGGTACGGGTACTCTCGCACGTCGTCCGGATATACGCTGGCGTCTTAGCCCAGAATCATCTAGTCAGATGACTAGAATCCAGGACGAACTCCTGGATTCGGCCGCGCCTCTCGTACGTGTGGAGGGGCTCCTCGTTTACTCCACCTGTACTCTTGAACCCGAAGAAAACCATGAGTTGGTGGAGCGATTCCTTTTGAGGAACCGTGGTTTCGAACTAGCACCGAGCGATGCTGTAGACAGGGAATTCCTGGACGAGAGTGGCTACCTTTCGGTGCACCCCGACAAGGATGGGCGAGATGGATCGTTCGCAGCCCGGTTGAGGAGGATGCATTGAGGTTGGGAGGGTCGCTCGCCCGGCGAAGACACCGTCGACGCGATAGATTGCGTGGGACGATTGTCGAGTCTAGCAAAGGACGACGGGGCCGGGGTGGTTCTCGCCTGTGGTTCAGCATGCTGATGCTGACTCTACTGGGTTGGCTCGGTGGGTATCTGATAACCACGCAACTCATCTTCCCTCCTCCTCCTCCTCCTGGGGATCTCTTCGAAGTGCCGGACATACGTGGGGGAGGGCTCGCAAGTGCCCGTGAACGCCTGACGGGTGCTGGCTTGGTTTTAGGGGAGATTGACTCGCTACTGCATCCGTCCGTACCGGAGGCGTTGATCATTGGCCAGTCACCACTTCCAGGACAAGTGCTGCGGCCTGAGAGTCAGGTGAGGGTTACGGTGAGCCTCGGTCCCCAGTTACGGTCAGTGCCTGACGTGTCAGGGCTTGCTGAAGACCGTGCTCAAATCGTTCTGGAGAGCAGTGGTTTTCTCGTGTCCGTGGATACGGCCCGGGCTGACTTGCCCCGGGGTAGAGTGCTAGAAGTTTTTCCACGTCCAGATGCTATCCTCCCGCTGCCAGCTAGAATCCGTATGGTCGTGAGCACCGGCCCAGCTTTAGTGGCTATGCCACTCGTTCTCGGGCTGGATAGAGAGGAGGCGTTGATCTTGCTTGATTCAGTCGGGCTCATCGTTTCCGAGATTACGGAAGTCTTCCGCTTCGGCAGAGACCAGGGTGTTGTGGTCGAGCAGGAGCCTGCGTCTGACATTGAGTTGGAGCGAGGAGCGAAAGTGCGCCTTAAGGTTGGCATGAGTGGTAGGGCCACGGAACAATGACTTCGAGTGGCCGTAGGAATCGGAGAGCTGAAGTGAGCTCTAAATCATTATCCCCAAAAGGATTCGGAGACATCGCATGAAGCGAAGATTCCTCCGTTCGCCTTATCTTTGGGCGATGCTTGTGGTAGCAATGGTCGTTGGCTTTGCTTGGGTTAAGCGGGAGAGCCTTCAGCCGGTGATTACCGGTGCGAGTGCGCCGACATTCATCGCGTCATCCCTCGATGGGGCAACCATGTCGCTGGAAGACTTCGATGGACAGGTCATCCTCCTGAACATCTGGGCGACCTGGTGTGAGCCCTGCCTTGAGGAGATGCCTTCGATGCAACGCCTCTACGATGAACTCGACGACGATGACTTTGAGATTCTTGCTGTTAGCATCGATGCGCCTCTGGGTCAGTCCGATGATTTCGGACGAGCAGGAGGAGATCTTGATGTATTTGCTAAGGAGCTGGGCCTGACGTTTCGAATTCTCCACGATCCATCCGGTGAGATCCAGCGAACTTATCAAACCACAGGCGTTCCCGAGACGTTCCTGATCGGGAAAGACGGGGTGATCTACAAGAAGGTCGCAGGTGGTACGCGTTGGGATGCTCCTGTCAACCAAGATCTTGTTCGCCGCTTACTGGCGAGCGGATAGCAGAATGTCCGGACCAAGAAATGTGCTGATCCACAATTGGAGGCTGAAGCTGGCCGCATTAGGCCTGTCGATCTTCCTGTGGGCTCTGGTTCAAACTGAGCCACGCACTTCCGAGAGTTTCCAGAGAGTACCAGTTCAGGTCGAATTGACGGACACGTTGTGGGCTCTTGCGGGACCTACGACTCCTACGGAGGTCGAACTGCAGCTCAGTGGCCCATCCCGTGATATCATAAGGCTGGCTCGTGAAGGAACGGCTCTTAGCATCCCAATCAGTGAAGTTGGAACACCCGACACAAGCGTATTGCTTGACCGTGATTGGGTTGAACTTGGTCAGTGGACAGGCCTCACTGTAGAAGTCATCTCGCCGGCGATGATAGAGATTATGTTTGAGCCTACGATGACGCGCACCTTGCCCATTGCGACCCGCATCTATGGTGACTTACGTAGTAATCTTGCGTTAGCCAGCTCTGTTGGGGTGGCTCCAGTGAGCGTACAAGTTCGCGGTTCTGAGAGTCGGATTGCTCAATTGGATTCGATCCTCCTTGAGCGTTTCGATCTCGCCACAGTTGAGAAATCCGGAGTCTTCAGTGTAGCTGTCGACACTGCAGGCTTATCCAGCGTGTACGTGTCTCCTGAGGTTGTCACTATGGGGTTCAATGTCGAAGACGACATTGAACGCGTTTTGCAGGGTTTCACTGTGCAGTTTGATGCCGAGAGGGTCGGCATGGAGGTGACTATCGAACCGTTATTGGTCCAGATTCGATTTTCTGGGCCCAAAAGCTTGGTTAACGCTCTAGACCCGAGCTTGCTCAGGGTTTGGGTATCACCTGAGGATCTCGCGGGCATCCTCCCGGGTGAAGAGCGACGTGTTCCCCTGCGTCTAGAGGGGGTTCCTGATTTTGTGACCGCTGTTTCTGAGACTGCTGCCGTGACTGCCCGGAGGGCTGTAAGGGGATCGGCTGGGACCGGTCAGAAACTCCGTTGAGCGATGCTTCCCGCCCGTTGGTTTTAGGCCTTGAGACGTCATGCGACGAAACATCGGCTGCTGTTCTCGATGGAGAAAACTTGATTCTCGGCCACGTGATTCTCTCTCAAGACGAGCATGAACTATTCGGTGGAGTGGTACCGGAACTCGCAGCGCGAGCTCATCTGCAGAAGGTGGATTTGGTTGTGGAAGAAGCGCTCCGCCAGGCAGGGGTTTCATTGGGAGAGATCGATGTGTTCGGGGTTACAGCTGGACCTGGGCTCATCGGTGCGCTGCTAGTCGGCGTATCTTGGAGTAAGGCGGCTTCTTTCGCGTGTGATCGTCCTCTCGTTGCTGTTCATCATATGGAAGGACACCTGTTTTCGCCTTCACTGGAAAACGAAGCTGCACAACCACCTTTCGTAGCTCTTCTCGTCTCAGGTGGACATACCCTCCTAGTTCACACGGTAGCGTGGGGAGAGTATCTGCTATTGGGAGAGACGCGGGACGATGCAGCTGGTGAAGCTTTCGACAAGGTGGCTAAGCTCTTGGGGTTGGGATATCCTGGCGGACCCCTGATTGAGTCTCTTGCTTCTGAGGGTAATGCCTCCCGCTACAGGCTTCCCAGGCCGATGCTTCGCGGTAATCAACGACAGGGTGACCCCGATTTTTATGACTTCTCGTTTAGCGGTCTGAAGACAGCTGTCGGCGAGTTGGTAAAAAGGCTCGAATCAGATGGTGTACTGTCTTCAGAGATCGCACACGTTGCCGCTGGCTTCCAAGAAGCTGCTGTGGACGTACTTGCCTCCAAGACCATGAGGGCCGTTAAGCACACTGGGTGCGGGCGTGTTCTTGTCGCTGGTGGAGTTAGTGCCAATACAAGGCTGTGCGGAGAGCTTGCAGGCCGACTTGGTGCTGGGGGTCAACTTTTCCATGCCTCAACGCGTCTCTCTCTAGACAACGCTGCGATGGTCGCCAGGGCAGCACGCTTCCGATACGATCGAGGCGATTTGGCCGAACCTGATGTCTCAGCCTCTGCAACGATGACATTTCCGGGACTTGAGCGGAGGGTGGCATGAAGAGCGAGGTAGTAGGCTGTTCCAGTGAGTTCCTAGTCACGCAAAGTTAGGCTGGCATGTATCCCGTCATTTTCGAGCTTCCGGACTGGCTTCCGTTAGTAGGTGGAATGCCGATCACCTCATTTGGGGTGTTTATGCTTTTCGCGTTCCTGACCGGTGGTTGGCTAATTCGATTGGAGTTGGCTCGAATAGGCGAGGATCCCGAGAGAGCTTGGGATCTAGTTTTCATGGGTGTCGTAGGTGGGATTCTGGGAGCTAAAGGCTACTACATCCTGCTTAACTATGAGGGAGTCATAACTGACCCTGCGGCTCAGATCTTTTCTCGTGGTGGCCTTGTCTGGTACGGGGGTTTCCTGCTCGCTACGGCGTTCGTCATATGGGAGATTCGTCGGCGAAAACTTCCTTTGCGTCAGACTTTTGATGCTGGCGCCCCGGCTCTTGCGTTGGGCTATGCAGTAGGCCGTGTCGGCTGCTTCCTGGTTGGAGATGATTGGGGTCGCCCTACTGACTCAATTTTCGGGATAGCATTTCCAAAGGGGTCACCTCCTACCCGAGTGGACATCATCGAGCGGGATTTCGGGATTGCAGTAGATCCGGAACTCATTGAGAAATATGGTCAGATCGTGCCAGTCCACCCAACTCAACTGTACGAGGTGGGTATCAGCACGCTGATCTTCTTCTACCTTTGGAGTGTACGCCAAAATCCACACAGTCCTGGTAGGCTTTTCATGCTATGGCTGGTTCTGGCGAGCGGTGAGCGTTTTCTGGTTGAATTCTTACGTGCTAAGGATGATCGCTTCTTCGGTATTCTGACCTTAGCACAGGTGATAAGCCTTGCCATCGCGGCTGTTGGACTAGTCGGGGTAGTGCGCACGAAGGTTGCCGGCGGTCCTGAACCCGCTAGCAGCTCCTGAGTAGCGCTGGGTCAATGCTGAGGATCCTCCACGGATCGGACCTACAGATGGGACGACCGTTTCGTCCTCGTGCGGCTCAGGCGCTTCGGCAGCTCGCGTTCGAGGTGACCCCGAATCTCGTGGTCATTTCAGGTGACCTCACCCAGCGGGCTAAGGCTCGTGAGTTCCAGGCTGTGTGGAACTTTCTTGAGGAATTGCCTCGGGTTCCTCTTATCGTGACACCAGGGAATCACGATGTCCCACTCTACCGATTCTGGGAGCGCTTAACGCTCCCGTACCGAAGTTGGAGTCGCAATATCCCTCGTGATCTCGATTCGGTGACTGTGGTTCCCGGAGCAACGGTGGTCGCGCTCAACTCTGCCTCTCCCTGGAGCGCGATTGTTGGTGGGCGCATAACTCGAGCCCAACTCAGATTTGCCCGTGAGAGCTTCGAGAACGAGCCGACACTAGGGGGTCGAGTCCTTGTCATACATCACCACTTTATATGTAAAAGTACCGGAGGTGGAGGCCGACCTCTTCCCGCGGCGCCAGGGATCCTTAAGCACATTGAGGAAATGGGCGTCGATGTAGTGCTGAGTGGGCACCTTCATAGGATGCAAGTCGCCATGTCAAGGGATTTGCTTCCAGGCGAAGGTTCGGGGGTCCCGCTTATTACTGCTGGGACCGCGACATCGCGAAGAGGCAGAGGCAAAGAAAGAGGGGAAAACAGTGTGAACGTCTTGGATCTGCTAGACGATCGAATCGAGGTTACTCCACATCTGTTACGGAATAGCGAACAAGTCTTCGAAGCCTCAGAAACCATTTCGTTGCCGCGATCCCGTATGCTTAATGAATCCCCACCACCTGTCCAGCTCATGGTAGAGGATGGAGTTTAGGATTGGGTATGCGCTATCTCCGTAATGCACCTACTCGCAGAGAGAATTTCCGCGCTGCCATAGCGTCTACCGTTGTCGCCTTGAGTGTCGGAGTTACTGCGTTCTACCTGACAAGAATTTTCTTGGCTCGGGAGCCGCTTCCCCGAACGAACGAAAGACCAGTGGGTGCAGCCCAGAAGGACGCATCCCGGCCATGAGTCGGCCCAGTTTCCTACCCTCGCTCGTATGGGTTGCACTGTGCGTATGGATATTGGTCCCTTCACCTGCGGCGTCACAACTGGGTCGGGCCGAAGTCACCCGGGTGACCTTCCAGGGAAACGAATCATTTCCGGACGACTCTTTGGCTCGAGCGATCGTGACGAGAGAGACGGAATGCCGGTCAGTGGTTTTCGCACCGTTCTGCTGGGCAGGTGCAGATTTTGCTTTGCGGCGCTTCTACTTGCCCGAGCGTGACGTGCCCTTGGACCGACTGAGGCTTGAGGCCTGGTACTATCAGAGAGGGTTCCGCGAGATCGCCGTAGATACTGTTACATCGCTGGGAGAGGAAGGTCGAGCCACAGTTTCGTTCATCATCGATGAAGGTGAACCCGTTATAGCAGCCAGAGTCGATTTCGAAGGTGGTGATGGACTCAGCGAGGACGGTCTGTTCGAAGCACTTCCTCTACAGGCGGGTGACCGTCTGAGCTTACTTGCTCTGGATGCGACTCGTGATACCCTCGAACGCCGCCTTGCGAACAGGGGCTATGCTCGGGTCAGTGTTCTTCGCAGGCACCTGATACCGGCCGTGGAACCCTATCGTGCCCTGGTTACATTCGACATCGACCCCGGCTCCAGGGTCCGCTACGGACCCATCATGGTATCCGGGAACTCCAAGCTGAGTGAAGCAACCGTGCTCAATACGCTGCAGTTCAGCACGGGAGACCTGTACCGCCGGGATGAGATGCAGCAGGGCCAGGCCAGGCTCTTCGGATTGGATATTATCCGCAGTGCGGCAGTGAGGGGGGACTTTCAGGTGGGACCCGACTCTGTGATCCCCATCACGGTCAATGTGGTAGAGGGAGACGCTTACCGCGTACGGTACGGGGGTGGTTGGACTACGGCGGAGTGTTTCGGTGTCGAAGCGCAATGGGCTGCGCGGAACTTCTTTGGAGGAGGCCGACTCCTGCAGGTTCGCGGGAGGGCCGCGAATCTACTAACACCCCAGTTCCACGATATACTGTGCCCTCAAGGCGGGAGGGGAGCTTTTGGAGATTTGACCGGAACCATCTCGCTGGATTTTGCTCAGCCTTGGATCTTCTCGACGCGCAACTCGTTCAGTGCGTCCGTCTTCCTCGAGCGTCAGAGCCTCCCGGATGTATTCATCCGGGAAGCCGTCGGTATTGAATTCGCGCTCATACGCCTGATCGGACCGCAGACGTTGCTGACGCTCTCATACAGGCCGGAACTGGTTCGCCTCGATGCTGCGGAGGTTCTCTTCTGCACGAACCTACTGGTCTGCAACCCAGAGGATGTGTCGATTCTGGAGGACGCCAACTGGCTTTCTCCGATTGGTCTCAGTTTCTCTCGAAATTTCGCTAATAACGTCCTCAACCCCACTCGCGGATACAGCGTTGTCCTCGAGATCGAGCATGCCTCCCGATGGACGGGATCGAATTTCCGGTATGACCGGGTTGTGGCTGAGGGCACTTTATATTCTGGCCTTGGACGGTCCGGCGTCCTTGCGGCTCGACTCCGTGGTGGATGGGTCGGTGCGGGTGCATTTAAAGCGTTACTTCAGACACCTGGACCAGTGGACGTTATTCATCCGCAGAAGCGCTTCTATGCGGGGGGTGCCAACTCTGTCCGAGGCTTTGCTCAAGGTCGCCTGGGCCCTAGGGTTCTCACGGTTGATCCTGTGCGGCTCTTAAGTACCGTGCCGCAAGGGGCGGGGTGCGACCCCACGGAGCTGGTGGATCTATCTTGCAGCGTCGTCTCAATGGATGAGGGGCGATTTGTTCCCCGCCCTACGGGCGGCACTCGGGTACTAGAGGCCAATCTTGAACTCCGTTTCCCTCTCGGATTGAGCTTCGAGTGGGCGACATTCACGGACATTGGCCAGGTTTGGGGGGGGTACGAGGGAGTCGATTTATCCAACCTCGAGGTAACGCCTGGCGTCGGGGTACGCTACCTCAGTCCGGTCGGGCCGATCCGGATCGACCTCGCGTATCGCTTCGGGGGTGGAGAGCCCCTCGCGGTTATCACTTCAAGGGTGCGGATGTTCGATCCGAGCGTGCACGAAGAGGACGATCGTATCCGGATCGACGATCAAGTCATTTCGTACGTGCAGACTCAAGAGCTCGTGGCGCTTAACCCTTCTGTCATTTTCGGAGAGACTTCACCGTTCTCCTTCCGGAGGTTGCAATTGCATATCTCGATCGGTCAGGCATTCTGATGAATGAAATGCCTGGGGGTCCGACCGAGGAATTCGATGGTTCAAGGTTGCAGGAGGTACCGGTCGGCGACTCAGTAATTGAGGCATCCACCAAGCCGCCGCGGAGACTGGGGCTTAGCCTCTTAAGGTGGAGCGGCGTTCTTCTGGGGGGACTTCTTGTCCTGATAGCCTTCCTGTCTGCCACCGGTCCGGGTCAGCGTGTTTTTGTCGACCAGGTGTTATCCAGGATTCAGGGTCAGTTGGCCGGAGAACTCAGAATCGAGGGGGTACAAAGTGGGACCCTATTCACTGGGGTAACCTTGACGGGGGTTGAGCTGGATGCGGAAGATGGAGCCAGCGTACTTCGGGCTGACTCCATCCGAGTGCGCTACTCACCGTTGGCATGGATCACATCAGGCCCGCGAGTTAGTTCGATCATCGCGTGGGGTCTGGAGGTCGAGATCTCGCAGCTTGAATCCGAGCAAGTCCTCAACATCCAGCGTGTAGTGCGGTCGGCTACGGAGATTGATGAAGTAGATAGGGGCGGGGAAAGCATTTCCCAACCGATCCGCGTCGGGCGAATCGCGGTCCGCGAGGGCTTACTAAGAATCCTCACGCCCGCAAGCGATGAAAGCACAGGTCGGATGGTTCCATCTTCGGATGGTAACGGACAGCTGCTGCACAGGTCTCTCGAGGAGATTGATCTGGATCTCGAGGACGTAATACTTCGTCCGGGCAACACCGATCAGCTTCTGGAAGCGCGGCTCGCTTCTCTGTCCATGCTCAATGCGGTAACCCCTGAACCGTTCCGTCTTGAGGAGGCATTTGGAGAGATCGACTACGGTCGGAGGGGAATTCGGGTACGCCAGGGGGCATTTCGTTTCGATAAAACGCTCGTCAGGGGTGAGGTTAGAGTCGGTTCCTGGGGAGAGAGTGAGGCTTGGGCGTTCTTCGCATCTCTACAAACTGACGGAGCAGGAGACCTTTCCGACCTCACGTGGCTAGACGACCGCATTCCGAACGGGTTGTTCCGCGGCGGTATAAGGATTAACACCGAGAACGGGGTGAACGTTGTTCTCGAGGGTTTCGAGGTGGATTTGGGGGGCAGCAGCCTCCAGCTAGACGGCGGCCTCTCGTTCACCGATGTCTTGACTATTGATGCAATGGATATGGTCATGAATCCACTCGGTTTGGAGTGGCTTGAGCCGTGGCTCGGGATGGATATCCCACTAGGGGGTTGGCTCAGCGGGGAAGCACACTTCTCTGGAACAGCAGCGGATCTCCAGATTAATGGCCGCACAACGCTTGTGCCTACCGGTTATGGAGGAGCAGCAACAACGACTGATTTTTCCGGCATCTTACACTGGGGAGATAACCCGGGAGCAACCGACTTAGAAGTACGTTTGGATCCCGTCAACTACGGCTTGGTCGAGGTCGTTGCACCGGGGCTACCGTTACAGGGATCCGGGACCCTCGAGTTCCAGCTTTCGGGGAGAGCCCTTGGAGGGCTGCGGTTCGCACTTGATGCTTCACTCGAGGCGGACTCTGTACCCCGGTCACGCGCTCTATTGCGTGGTGCCCTGCGGAGAACAGAGACGGGAGAGTGGATTGTGGACGTGCAGGGTGACGTCTCACCCCTCTCGCTAGGATTGCTTGCCCAAACGCATCCGGAATTCGGTCTTGAGGGTGAGTTGACGGGCTCGATTCGGGGAGTTGGGCGCCTTCGTGATCTGCAAGTCACTGGAGACTTCGATGCCGCTGGCGGACGGGTAGGACTGGGAGGGGTGCTAGACCTCACTCAGCCCGGAGCATTTTATCGTTTTGATATCGTGGGCGAGAGTGTCCCTCTGTCGAGTTTCTTCACAAAGCTCCCAAGGCAATCCGAATGGACTGGTGCCCTATCGATTGAAGGCAGGGGTTTACAGTTAGATTCCATGGATGCTGCCGTGACCCTGGCTTGGTCTCGCTCCCGTGTTGGCGGGCTCCACGTAGACACGGTGATGGCACATCTGACTGCGTCTGCGGGCATTCTCACCGTGGATAGCCTCAATGCTAATCTTGGTGGCGTGTCTCTATCCGGTGATGGTCGGCTGGGAATGGCGGCTCCTCTGGACGGGGAAGCTCGGCTGACCTTTTCCACCGAATCCCTGGGAGGTCTCCGACCACTTCTGCTTGGTGACACCGTGATTGCGAAGGATACGCTCACACTACTCGAAACCGAGTTGCTCCGTTTCGAGGGTGTGGACGTGGACGCTCTGCCTGACACTTCCGACGTCCGTATGCACGGTGCGATGAGTGGCAGTGCCCGTTTGGTAGGCTCTGTAGACGCGCTCAACGTGGAGTTGGAAATGGACGTGTCCGGCGCCATATACGGGCGCAATAGCGTTGACAGTGCTCACGTGGTGTTCAGCGCTGATTCTCTTCCTTCGATCTTCGGTGACTGGGATATATTGACTGAGGCATTTGGGGTCGAGTGGCAGGGTAGGTCTCTCGAACGTGCACAGGTCGATGCTGAGATGTCCGATCGCAGGGGTGATGTATCCTTGAGTATAGTGCGGAGGCCGGGTGAGGAACTTGCAGCGAAAGCTCAGTTTGCATTTGATTCGCTGGGTGGTCGCCTGGATCTAGAGGAGGCTACCGCGACGCTTGATGCGTTGGTCTATGCCTTAGCCGAGCCAACACGCATCGCTTGGGAGGGCGCATCTGTCTCGTTCGACTCGACCCAGATCACCCGCCTCGGCGATGATCCGATGCACATGGTCGCCTCCGGTGTATTGTCACGAGAAGGGCAGTCTGATTTCCGTCTCGATCTAAGAGGGCTACACCTAGACCGGGTGATTGAGGTCCTGGAAATTGATGCCCTGGCGGAGGGTCATATGGACCTTGTCCTGACAGTTCAAGGGTTGTCCGACGATCCGGTTATCGCTGCCAATTTCGAGGTTGTCGAGCCTAGATACGCCGGTATTGGATTCTCCACCATCAAGGGTCGCCTCGACTACCGAGGGTTGGAAGGAAATATCGGTATTGAGGCGCTAGAAGGTGCGCATACCGTTCTGAGGGTGGCAGGATCAATTCCATATGATCTCTCTCTGGAAGAACGTGATTCGAGATCAGTGAGGCTGCCGATGGACCTCTTGATCCAGGCTGATTCTCTGGATATGGCCGATGCACTTGATTACTTCGGAACTTTTGAGGACGTGGCGGGCTTGGTTTCCGGACTTGTCCGGGTCCGTGGTACTACGGAGGATCCGGAACCCGAAGGTGTGATCGATGTGGAGGCAGCGGCTTGGTCCCTGGGAGCGCTGGGTGTCAGGCACAGCGATGTGAACGGATCACTGACCTTCAATCCGGATAAGCTGGTGGCGGTCCATCTTGTAACTGACGCGACCGGCCGCTCCGAAATTGATGGAACGATTACGCTTGACCCAGCGCGCGATCCTATCCTAGACCTAGGGATGAATTTCAACCGCTTCCAGGCGGTGCAGCGTCTTGACATAGAGAGCATGATAAGCGGTAACCTCACGGTGGAAGGGCGGTTCTCGCGCCCCGAGATACGTGGGAGTGTGAGCGTCGATGAGGCGATCTTATACGTGGATGAGTTCGCTCGTAACGCATCCGTGGTCGATTTTATGGATCTGGGGACAGATACCACGGAGTTCTTTAGACAGTCTCTGATTCGAGACATCCGCAACCCGTTCCTGGAGAACCTCCGGGTCGAGGTCGATCTCTCAGTACCGCGGAACACCTGGCTTCGCTCGAACGAAATGAATGTAGAGATGGGCGGTGAGCAGTTAATCGTGACCTACGACCGTAGGGAATCCGATCTCGTTCTGATTGGTGATCTCCAGGCTCTGCGCGGCTCTTATTCGGTGCTTGGAAGGAGCTTCGAAGTCAGCGAGGGCACTGTGAGCTTCCTCGGTACTCCGGGAATCAATCCAATATTGAACATCCAGGCGCTGAGCCGGATTCGGCGGATCGAGGATGAACCTCTAGAAGTTGTTGCCAATGTTGAGGGAACACTGACGCTGCCGCGTGTGGCGCTGAGCACTGATGAAGCCGGTCTCGTTCAATCAGACTTGATCAGTTACCTGATCTTTGGGCGCGCGAGTTCTGAACTTGCGACCGGACAGACGGCTTTCTTACAAGGAGCGGTGGGATCGTTCGCGACAACACTTGTCTCAGGAGCAGTAGCGACACAACTCGGGGCGGCGCTCGCTCAAGGCATAGGCATCGACTACCTCTCGATTACACAAGCTGGTGATTTCATGCTAGCCGGTGGCGTTACAAACTCTCTTGCGGACACGCAGGTTGAGATTGGGCAGTACGTCGGTCCGGATACCTTCATCGTGCTCGTCTTCCGCCCTCTGTCAGGCCAGGATGCCGGAGCGAGCATCTTCGGGGGAGCAAGGCTTGAGTACGCCTTCTCGGACGACTACGTCGTTCAGGGTTTCTTCGAGGACCGCTTCCTGAGAAGCGGCAGTGCTGGATTAGGATCACTGGGAATCCCGCAGGCACAGGTCGTGGGGGTCTTTATATTCAGGGAATGGGGATACTAAGAACGTCGACGGTGTAATAGATGAGAGTATTAAAGAGGCCCAACATGACTTTCCCGTTTGTAGCCCGACCTTCTTAGAAAGTGCACAGATACATCTAGATTTTCCGCGCACGAGGCTGAGCGGCCAGCACTGACTTTTTCCGGATCAGGAGTTTCTCACATGCAGATGATGAAGGTTTTTGCTCTAATGACAGGGCTTACTGTGCTTCTTGTGGCAGCTGGAGACTATTTGGGCGGCCCGAGCATGGCTCTTGCTATGCTCGTTCTTGCAGTCATCATGAATGTGGGGGCGTACTGGTTTAGTGATCGAGCAGTGCTAAAAATGTACCGTGCTAAGGTGATTGGTCCGGATGATGCTCCCGAACTCTATACGATGGTGGACCGCCTAAGATCAGAGGCGAATCTACCGATGCCTACTATCGCAATCGCACCCTCAGAGCAGCCGAATGCGTTCGCCACAGGTCGGAACCAGAACCATGCAGTTGTGTGCGTTACCTCTGGGATTCTCAAACTGATTTCCGCAAGAGAATTGGAGGGAGTGATCGCACATGAGCTCGCTCACATTCGGCACCGTCACATGCTGGTCGGGACTGTGGCTGCTACGGTAGCCGGGGCAATCACGATGCTCGCGAGCATCGCGAAGTGGGGTCTGATCTTTGGGGGAGGAAGAGGAAGGCGATCTAACGGGGGAGGGAACCTGATAGTTATGATCGCTATGATGATCATCGCACCTATGGCAGCAGTGATCATCCAGATGATGATTAGCCGTTCCAACGAGTTTCAGGCCGATGCAACAGCAGCGAAGATCACCGGTGATCCGGTGGGACTCGGGAATGCACTACAAAAGATCGAAGGCTATGCGCAAAAGATTCCTATGCAGGTCAATCCAGCAGCAGCGCAGCTGGCGATCATTAACCCACTAGCAGGTTCGGCTGGCGACACGATTTCCAGGTTCTTTCGCACCCACCCACCGACCGAGGAACGGGTCGCTAAGCTTCGACGCATGAGGATCTAAGAGACTCGTCTGGCAGGCTGGTGCATCGAGGATTTCCCTTCCCTTATAGCTCTATTCAAGGATTGGGTTTGTTTTGGCTAGTCGGTTAGTATTGCAGGCTATGCCCCGATCTCCATCATCCCCACCCGTGACAGCTGAAGAGAAGCTGGTTATCCGTGGTGCGCGCCAACACAACCTCAGGGGGATCGACTTAGAACTCCCTCGTGAGAAGCTGATCGTCATCACCGGTCTCTCTGGATCTGGGAAATCCTCCCTCGCGTTTGATACGATCTATGCTGAAGGACAGCGGCGGTATGTCGAATCTCTTTCAGCATACGCACGCCAGTTTCTTGGACTTATGGAGAAGCCCGATGTCGATGCGATCGAGGGCCTGTCTCCCGCGATCTCGATCGAGCAAAAGACCGTTGCCAAGAACCCGCGCTCAACTGTGGGGACAGTGACAGAGATATATGACTACCTGCGACTCCTATGGGCCCGGATTGGTATTCCGCACTGTCATTCGTGCGGCGATCCTGTGCTCAGACAGCCGCCCACGCAGATTGTCGATCAACTCCTAGGCCTCCCTGAAGGAACCCGGATCGAAGTCCTCGCTCCCCTAGTACGCGGCAGGAAAGGAGAATTCGCCGCGGTTTTCGAGCGGGCTCGCAGGGAGGGTTTTGTGCGAGTCCGAACTGATGGTGAGACGTACGACCTAACTGAACCTCCACAGCTCAACCGATATAAGAACCACGATATTTCGGTGATCGTGGACCGTTTGGTGGTGCGTGCTGAGGACAGAGATCGTATGGCAGACTCCGTCGAAACGGCATTGCGGACAGGAGATGGCATCCTGCAAGTAGTCGAACACATCAAGGGTAGTGAGCCGGTAGAGCACGTTTTTAGCGAGCGTTATGCTTGTCGCAGTTGTGGAACAAACCTATCGGAACTTGAGCCCAGACAGTTCTCATTCAACTCGCCATACGGGGCCTGCGGTGAGTGTGGCGGTCTCGGCACGAGCAAGAAAGTGAACCCGGATCTTCTGGTTGGTGACTCTGGGACCTCCATTCTTGAGGGTGTGGTTCTTCCTTGGGGTACCCCCTCAGGAAACCTACTCAACTCCGTAATCCCGGGCCTTACAGCAGCGTACGAATTCGATGCCAACTCGCCTTGGGGTGAACTCGACCAGGAAGTGCAAGAAGCGATCATTGGTGGTTCGGGCACGATGAAGCTTCGGTTCCCATACAAATCGGGATCCGGGAAGGTCAAGGCGTATTACGAGGATCGATGGGAGGGTGTACGAGCTAATGTTGACCGGCGCTACCGTGAGACGACTTCGGGAGCAGTTCGCAGACAGCTTGAGGACTATATGTCCACGCTTGCCTGTGGCGCTTGCGATGGGACTCGTCTGAAGCCTGAGTCAAGAGCAGTGACGATCGCTGGGCGCTCCATTGGCGATATCGCTGAGTTGTCGATCGGCGAAGCAGGAGAGTTCTTCAATTCACTGCTCGCTGAGGAGGAGGACCAGAGTGGGATTCGGTCAAGCGCTTGGGAGCACCCTCCTATCCCGGTCGAGATTGCTGGCCCAATCCTGAAGGAGGTCAGGGAACGGTTGCGTTTTCTCTGTGATGTGGGACTTGATTACCTCACGCTGGGTCGCTCTGCCGGTTCACTCTCAGGGGGGGAAGCACAGCGGATTCGCCTCGCCACGCAGATCGGCAGCCGTTTAGTTGGCGTGCTCTACATTCTGGATGAACCCTCCGTTGGTTTGCATCAGCGCGACAACGCGCGGCTCTTAGTGACACTAGAACGTCTTCGGGATTTAGGTAACACGGTCATCGTGGTCGAGCACGATGAGGACACTATCCGACGTGCGGACCATATAGTGGACCTTGGGCCAGGGGCAGGCCGGCACGGTGGGGAGGTTGTTGCTAGTGGACCCCTAGAAACTCTCTTGAGGGAGGAGAGATCGCTTACGGCCGCGTACCTACGCGGCGACCGCCAAATCCTCGTACCTAAGGAACGCAGGAAGGTTGATCAAGAGCGATCGCTCAGCGTTAGGGGTGCGTGCGGTCATAATCTCCAAAATCTAGACGCACACTTCCCCCTCGGCATTTTCTTGTGTGTGACGGGGGTGAGTGGCTCTGGGAAATCGACACTGGTGAACGAGACCCTCTATCATGCACTGGCGCGTCGTATACACCGGAGCAATCTCGTTCCTGCAGGGCATGACCATATCGACGGCGTTGACTTGATCGACAAGGTCATAGATGTGGACCAATCGCCGATTGGCCGTACCCCCCGCTCTAATCCTGCGACCTACACGGGGCTCTTCACACCGATTCGTCAACTTTTTTCAGCTCTTCCGGAATCACAGATGCGTGGATACGGGCCGGGCCGGTTTTCATTCAATGTGAAGGGTGGTCGGTGTGAGGCATGCCAGGGTGATGGACTCGTGAAGATCGAGATGCACTTTCTTCCTGACGTGTACGTCTCATGCGACGTATGTCGAGGTCGCCGATACAACCGTGAGACTCTCGACGTCTACTACAAGGGTAAGAACATTGCCGATGTGCTCGACATGACGGTGGACGATGCACTCGACTTTTTCGACGCCGTGCCCCGCATTAAGGCCAAGCTACAGACGCTAGGCGATGTTGGTCTTGGGTATATCCAACTAGGCCAGTCGGCTACCACCCTATCTGGGGGTGAGGCTCAGAGGGTCAAACTGGCAACGGAGCTATCGAAACGCGCTACCGGACAAACACTCTATATCCTCGATGAACCAACCACGGGATTGCATTTTGAGGATATCCGGGTTCTGCTCGATGTACTCCATCGCTTGGTTGATCTTGGTAACACCGTCATCGTCATCGAGCACAATATGCACGTGGTGAAAACTGCAGACTGGATCATCGACTTGGGACCCGAAGGTGGTGCTGGAGGAGGCCGGATCCTTGTAACTGGAACGCCTGAAGAGGTTGCGGCCACAAAGAAATCGCATACAGGTCAGCACCTGAAATCACTATTGAGGAATTGATAGATCCATCCACATCTTTAGCTGAAAGATCCCAATTACTCGCTGGAGACTTAATGAGCATCGTCTTCCTGGACGGTGACTTCATCCACAAGGATGAAGCAAAGATCTCGCCGGACGACCGCGGATTCCTATTGGCTGATGGCGTCTACGAGGTGACACCGTTCTATAGCGGAGTTCCATTCGGTCTTGACCGCCACATGGCTAGGCTGGAACGAGGACTTGCGTGGATGAGGATTCACTACTCGCTCGACGGGCTCGAAGACATCCATAACCGGCTCATCCGAGCCAATGACTTACAGGATGCACCGACTTCATATGTCTATCTCCAAATAACCCGAGGTGCTGCTCCTCGCACGCACTATTTCCCCCAAGAAGATGTTGAGCCGACTGTGTACGCTTTTGCGCGAACTTGGCAGCGCCCATCACCCGAGCGGTGGGCCCGGGGTTTCTCAGCCGTAACCGTTCCTGATCGGCGATGGAGTCGTGTCGACATCAAAACGATCTGCCTGTTACCCAATGTGCTCGCATTTCAGGACGCCATAGAGGCTGGTGCGGACGATGCGGTATTAGTGCGTGATGGTGTAGCGATCGAAGGTGCGCATATGAATTTCTGGGGGGTATTCAATGGGACAGTCGTCACCCATCCCGTGACAAACAACATCCTACCTGGTATCACGAGAGAGATCGTACTCGAGCTGGCTGGGCAAGCTGGCATTGCTCTGGAGGAGCGCCCGATTCAGGTAGAGGAGCTCAGGGAGGCTGACGAACTTTTTTTCACAGGTACCACAGGCGAGGTACGTCCGTTGACTTGCTTGAATGGAACGGTGGTCGGAGATGGAAGTGTCGGGCCTTTGACTAAGACGCTATCGGATCTGTTCCACGGGAAGGTGCAGGAAATCCAGAAAGCTGCAGAGGAATCCATAGCTTGACTCACGGATCTCGGAGTGTGCTTGCCGGGCTGCTGATTCTTTTGGTGGCGGTGTCGTTTCTAGGGGCGCAGGAGCTACCCATTGTGCGTGTCATATCCACCGGTGGGAC
>DCAD01000031.1:95612-115345 GCA_002311875.1 Gemmatimonadales bacterium UBA1142
GGGAGTCGCGCGTGTCGAGGTCGAGGAATTCAGTCGACTCGGTTCGTCTGCGATGACACCAAACCATTGGTTGCTACTCGCGAGACGTATCAACGAACTCTTAGATGCGGAGCCGAATATCAGCGGTGTTGTCGTGACGCATGGGACTGACACCATGGAGGAAACGGCATATTTCCTCCACCTGACGATCAAGCATGTTCGCCCAGTGGTATTAACTGGATCGATGCGCTCCGCAACAGCTATTTCAGCTGATGGCCCCGCGAATCTGCTTGCAGCCGTGCGCGTTGCGGCTGACACGAAGGCGGCCGGCCGCGGGGTACTTGTAGTTCTCAACGACGAGATCCATTCGGCCCGAGATGTGAGGAAAACGGACAACAACCGCATGGACACGTTCGTGTCAGCGGAGTGGGGTGCCTTGGGTGTTGTCGATTCGGATGGAGTGACCTTCCGACGGAGTAGTGAGACGCTTCACACTGTGCACGCTTTGCCGTCACTGGCAGGCGTCGAGACCCTGCCTGTGGTACCGATTGTTGCTGACTTCGCCGGCAATGACGCCGCAGTTCTCAGGAGTTGGGCTGAGAGGGAAGTGGCTGGTGTCGTAGTCCAGGCTTTCGGTGGGGGACGTGCGAGCCCGGAAATGCGCCGGGCCATCACAGAGATAGCATCAGAAGGTACACCGGTGGTCCTGGCATCGAGGGTTGCCGAGGGGCGTGTCATTGGTAGTGAGCAACAGGCAGAAGCCGGCATAGTCGCTGCGGGTGATCTTCCGCCTCACAGGGCCCGAGTTCTGTTGATGCTGGCGTTGCTACAATCTCGCGATGCAAAAGAAATCCAAGCGATCTTCGACACGCACTAGTGAGGACGATTTCCGCCCCTTGGTGGCGACTCTTGCCGATCGGCATTTTCTGCGGCTTCGCGATTTCGATCACGGGCTGTGCCAGCGCAAGTCCGACAGTGTCTGGGGTCATCGATCGGACAGCCCCCGCTGAGGATGGAGTGAGGTTGATCTATCTCGGCACCGGCGGTTGGATCTTCGAGCGTGGCGACGATCAAGTGATTGCGGCTCCATTCTTCTCTAATCCGGGTTTGTTGAAAACCGGACTATTGCCGATTCACTCTGACCTGGATGTCGTTGACCAGTTCATGTCTCGTTATGACGTGTCACGGGCCCAGGTGATTCTCGTCGGCCATGCGCACTACGACCATCTGATGGACGTTCCCCGGATTGCGTTAGAGCACGCGCCAGGTGCGCGTATCCTTGGGAGTAGAACGGTGAAAAACACGTTGGGTACCTGGTCGGGCATTGGAGAGCGAGTCGACGAAGTAAACGACATCGCGGGTGACCAAAAAACGGTCGGGACATGGCTACGGTATGGACCAGGTGTTCGGATTATGGCGCTACGTTCGTTACACGCCCCTCACTTTGAGGGCTACACACTCTATAAGGGAACTCGTGTCCGTGCCTTGAACGCAGAGCCACGTTGGGCGACGGAGTGGCTGGACGGCACCACACACGCGTACTTGGTCGACTTCCTCAACCCTGATGAGTCAGTCGCCTTCCGTATCTACTACCAGGATGCGGTGGCGCCGCCGCCCGTTGGTTTCGCTCCAGAGTCGATCATCCGTGAGCGAGGTGTCGACGTGGCGATCCTTGTACCCGCGACGTTCGATCAGGTCGACTGGCACCCGGAGGCGTTCGTCGAGAACCTCCAACCTCAACGCGTGCTCTTGGGACACTGGGAGAACTTTTTTTCTGCCCCGATATCGCCTGCCGATCCGCTCACGAATCTCGCGCACTTCGAGAACCGGTTAGAGCGGGTGTTTGACGGTGAGTGGTGGAAACCTGAGCTGTGGACCGAATTCCGATTCCCGACCCGCTAAGCCTCACTGTTTAAGCTGTGTTCTGGCGGTTTTGTGCCTGATCCTGTCATGGGATCAAAGCCGGTGTGCCCCGACTGACGAGAATTATACTCTGGTCGCCAAGCTCTTGAACTTGCGGGTAAGCAGTGGTAGAGAGTAGATCTATGCTACAGATGTTACAGGATCTGCTCTGAAAGGAGGATGTGGTAGATGAATGGTCTCAACGCTCTTCTCTCTAGTGTGGGAGGTCTGGTCAAGGGTGTCACTGGCGCGGCCTTGACCCTTATCCCGCTGTTCCTCGTTGTCGATATTATATCCCCCGGAACGACGAACGTTGTCGGCAACCTCGGCACATTGGTTGACAGCTTCACGGGTGAGGGCCTCACCGGCCTTGTCATTCTTCTCTTTCTCCTGGCACTTTGGGATTAAGCGTCTCCCTTAGTCTCTAGGGACCTTTTTAACACATAAGGAGGCGTGGTATGGGTGGTTTTATGGCCGTCCTCAATACTGTTGGTGGCTACGCGAAGTCCGTTACTGACTTCGGTCTCACGGTCATTGTGGCGCTCGTTGTGGTCGATGTCCTCTTCCCCACTTCGACCCGGATAATCGAGAACATAGCTATCGTGGTCGATCAATTCGGTGACCAGGGTGTAGCTGGTCTGATCGCGTTGTTGCTTGTCCTCGTTTTGTATCGGCGTGGCTAGACCGTAGCTCATGGCATTATTGACCTAGGAGCAGAAGAAACGGCACAAGGCTTAACCGGCCTTGTGCCGTTTCTTGTATGCTGCGCAAGAAGTTTCTTTTACAAAACATACTGACTTTCTGGAGCGAGCAACGTGGTTGTCATGCTTTAGTGGGCCAGCGCGTAACCAGAAAGTAAAACTTGGTTATCGATAGACTAGAAAGGGAGCCCTAAGTTCCTCGAAAGTCTGGGCGTCGTCGTCCCATGTGGACGTCAACTCCGTGAAATCAGCACCCGCCTCGATACCGAGGCGGAGAGAGTCTGTCCCGGCGAGGCGGTCGAAGTGTGCCTCGGACCAGAGCCAATTGTCCCCGGACATCGAGCGGGTCTCAAGGAGCATGGCCACCGCGGCTTTCGGCGCATCGTAGTCGGTTGATTCCGCTACGAGGAGTACGCCGCTCACCTCTTGACCCTCGAATTTCCCATCACCGGCATTTCTCGGAGTGAAGGTAACTGCCTCGAAGCGTACTCCGTCGATTCCATAACCGTTCAGTGATTTCGCGAGTTGGACGCCATCGAGCCACGGTGCCCCGATCCACTGAAACGCTCGATCGGTGCCACGGCCCACCGAAATAGGTGTACCTTCGAATAGGCAGGTGCCCGGATAGGCGAGTGCGCTCTCGACAGTTGGCATGTTGGGTGAAGGTGGCACCCAAGGAAGCTGGGTCTGATCGAAGGTCATATTGCGGGCCCACCCGTCGAGTGGCACTACGTGGAGGTCAACGTCCACGCCGAACGCACCGACGTACAGCCGTGCCAACTCGCCTGCTGTCATCCCGTGACGCATCGGGACCGGGTACATCCCCACAAATGTCTCGTACCCGGACCGGAGGATGTTGCCCTGCACGACGTCGCCACGCACGGGGTTTGGTCGGTCCAAGACGATGAACGGTATGTCTTGTTCACCCGCTGCCTCCATGGCAAGCGCCATAGTGGAGACATACGTGTAATAGCGAGCACCTATGTCTTGCATGTCGAAGAGAAGGACGTCGACGCCTTCCAGCATCTCGGCGGTCGGTTTCCGCACTTCACCGTATAGCGAGTGGATCGGCACGCCTGTCCTCTCGTCTGTACCACTGTCGATTGCAGCACCCGCTTGCTCCTCTCCCCTGATTCCGTGCTCGGGTGCATACAGCGCGACGAGTTCGATATCGCTAGCCTCGTGCAATGCGTCGATCGTGCTACCCACGAGACCATCGGCTTCACCGTCAGTGGTCCAGTAGATCCCCGTATGGTTGGTCAGGAGGCCTACGCGCTGTCCCCGGACCAGGTGGAGGGAGTCGGAGAGGAGTACTTCGATCCCGCTGCGGACCTGTCTAACGTTGCCCGCTGGACCATCCGAGTCAGTGGTATTTCCTGGCGAGGCTCCGCATGCTGTTAGGGTTGCCCCCACGAAGAGCCCGATAATACAGGATTGTGACGGTTTCAGTCTCAGCCTAACTTGACCTGTGCTCAGGGTGCCGCGTCGGCCATGCCCTCGATTCGCTAGCTTCATAGGGCAAGCTTCGTGGTCACGCTTAACCCAGTCAACGCATCAGGAACCAGACCCCACGAGTCGCTCAAGTGATGCCGCCAAGAACGCTTTCCTACAGCCGAGCGGTTTTCTCTAAACTTTCGGGGTGGGTGGCGGCAGTTGTCTTGCTCTCCTGCGGATTGCCACCCCAACCGACCCCGACTCAAGTGGCACCTGGGCAGCGGCCCGTAGAAGCGCCGGCTCAGGAGGTCGGAGAGCAGCAGTCCACGACCGAGTCAGCTCCCATCGGTCCAGCATTGGTTCCGCAGACCGAAGATGGAGCTTGGGTTGAACGCACACTGACTGGCTTGACACTTCGCGAGAAGGTCGGGCAGTTGATCATGCCTTGGGTTCTAGGCGATTTCGCCCCTGAGGGTTCACCGAGTCATGATCGGGTTCTCGAGTACATCGAAGCCCAGGGCATCGGTGGTGTGATCATGTCGGTCGGTTCACCTACTGAGGTGGCGGCCAAGCTCAACGATTTTCAGACACACTCCGAAATCCCACTTTTGGTGGCGGCGGACCTGGAGACAGGGGCTGGCTTCCGGATGCGAGGGGCCGTTCATATGCCTGGCACAATCGACCTGGGTGGAGCCACGGACTTCCCTTCACTCATGGCGGTTGGAGCGACCGGTGATCCCCAACTCGCATATGAAATGGGGCGCATTACCGCACGCGAGGCACGGGCAGTTGGAATCCATGTCCCGTTTGCGCCAGTTCTGGATGTGAACAACAACCCGGATAATCCGATTATCAACGTGCGTTCATTTGGTGAGGACCCCGAGAAGGTTGCTGATATGGGAGCCGCGTTCGTGCGCGGTGTCCAGGAGCACGGCGCGATTGCGACCGGTAAGCACTTCCCAGGGCACGGGGATACCGAGACGGACTCACATCTGGGGTTACCGGTCATCCCTCATGCTCGTGCGCGCATGGATAGTGTCGAGCTTTTCCCGTTCCAGCGTGCTATCGAAGCTGGTATGGGCGCCGTTATGACGGCCCATATATCTGTGCCCTCGTTAGATGGGGGCGCTGGCGAACCCGCTACTCTTTCATCCGCAGTCCTCACGGATCTTTTGCGTGAGGAGATGAGCTTCGATGGCCTGCTGTTTACTGACGCCATGGACATGAGTGCCATATCACGTAGACACAGCCCAGAAGAGGCGTCTGTAAGGGCAATTGAGGCTGGAGCTGACGTGATCCTTATGCCTCCGTCAGTCGAGCGGGCGGTGGAGGGCATCGTCGCGGCTGTCGAGTCGGGGCGCATTGATGTTAGCCGGATCGATGCATCTGTCCGGCGGATCTTAGAAACCAAGAAGCAGATGGGGTTGGACGTGGCCCGCGAGGTGCAGATCGATCGCATCGGTGAGGTAGTCGGTGTTCCAGCTCACACAGAGGTCGCTGCTGAGATCGCAGAGCGCTCGATCACACTTCTACATAACAGCCGAAACCTTTTGCCTCTCTTAGGTACCCGCACGGCGCGGGTGATGTCAGTCTCCTTTCGCAGGACTTCGGACGTGCTTGCGGGACGTTATTTCAATGCGCGACTACGGGAGACGTACCCTCGACTTACCACAGCCGAGTTGGATGTTGATTCAGGACCGGGTCTCTATGAAGACCTCGCGCGCCAGGCACGCCAGCAGGCGCTCGTGATCTTGAGCACCTATGTAACGGCGGTTTCTTATTCGGGTTCACTCGCATTGCCTGAGGAGCTTGTCGATTTTGCGGAGCAACTCAATGAAATCGGAGTTCCACACATCGTCGTTTCATTCGGGAATCCATACCTCATCACTGAGTTGCCCGACGTCCAGGCGTACATGCTAGCCTGGAGTGGTTCGGAGGCGAGTCAGACGGCTGCCGTGCGGGCTCTTTTCGGTGAAATTGAGATCTCCGGCCGGGTGCCGACGAAAATTCCGCCACTCTATGAGATAGGGGACGGGATCGTGATTCCTCAGAAACCGGGTGGGAATGGTCGAGACTAGGGTTCTTGCTCAGTGGCGCTTCGTGACTGCACTTGCGCTTATCATGGCGCTAATGGGCTGCAGGCCTAACAGCGTTGCTAACCCACTTCCAGTTCGGGCTATAGGTGACCTGGACGCTGATGCACGCCGGTGGGTCGAGGAAACTGTCCGCGATCTAGCAATCGAGGCACTTGTCAGCCAACTCGTCATTGAGTGGATACCCGGTGGCTATGTTTCTCCTTCCAGTGCTGACTTTGAACCCCTCGAGCGTTGGGTTGTCGAAGATCGGATTGGAGGGGTATCACCCTCTATCGGTACACCGCATGCGTACGTTGCAAAGCTTAACGCACTCCAAAAGCTTGCAGAAATCCCCCTCCTAGTTGCGGCCGACTTCGAGAATGGCGGCCCAGGAATGCGGATCAACGGGTCGTATGCTCTCCCTTCGATGTTGCCACAGGGAGGTGGTACGGCGTTCCCGCCCACGATGGCGTTTGGGGCAGTTGGGGACGAGCGCTTTGCGTATGAGTACGGTCGGATTACTGCGAGGGAAGCAAGAGCGACTGGCGTACACATACTGTTTGCACCCGTTTTGGACGTCAACAACAACCCCGAAAACCCGGTTATTGCTTCCCGCTCCTTCGGAGCAGATCCAGAGCTTGTAGCCAGGTTAGGTGCAGCCTTTGTACGAGGTGCGAGAGATGGCGGGGCATTCACGACAGGCAAGCATTTCCCCGGACATGGTGACACGTCTGTCGATTCGCATGTAGGCCTGCCGGTCATAGAAGCTGACCGGGCACGACTCGACACGCTCGAACTTCTGCCTTTCGCTCGAGCCATTAGAGAAGGCGTGGACGCGATCATGACTGCCCACGTGTCACTTCCGGGTGTGCTGGGCCCGGACGCAGTGCCGGCGACACTGTCACCTGAGATCATGACAAGTTTGCTTAGGGATGACTTGGGATTCGAGGGGCTACTATTCACCGACGCACTCACAATGCGCGCGATCACAGAGGCTTTCGGAATCGGTGAAGCTTCTGTGCGTGCACTAGAGGCCGGTGCTGATGTGCTGCTTTCACCCAAGGATGTGTCGACAGCCATCAGTGCGGTAGTGATGGCTGTCGAAATTGGACGCCTGACCCGGATTCGGATTGAGGACTCAGTTCGTCGCATCCTTGAAATGAAAGCCAAACTGGGGTTGCACCGTGGCCGGACTGTCTCGCTTGATGCAGTAGACGAGATCGTCGGCTCAGGTGCTCATCTTGCTTTCGCCGACTCAGTTGCTGCCCGCTCGATCACCCTTGTGCGTGACAACGAACGGCTGATCCCTATCAGTCCTGATGGGCCGGGATCAACCGTGCATGTGCGGTATGCTCCTTCGACCTGGTTGTGGGCGAATCGGTCTTTCTCCGCTGGGCTTCTGGCACGCATGCCTGATGCGACCCAGGTCTTGTTGGACGAACGTAGCGGCCCTGAAGCCTATGCTGCTGCCGAGAATATTCTGTCTGATGCGGATAGGCTCATCGTCAGCGTGTACGTGCCGCCTTCGGTTGGCTCAGGGCCTGAAGCACTTCCAGAAGTTTTCAGAGAACTCGTGGAAGGGAGTGCCGCTCGGTTACCCACCATCTTGCTGTCCTTCGCTAGTCCGTACCTTGTTCGTGCATTACCAGGTGTGGGGAGCTACTTGATCGCATGGGGAGATCGAGAAGTCTCGCAGCGCGCTGCCGTGGCAGCGCTCTTCGGGGAAGAGGCGATCTCTGGTCGGCTACCGATTCCCCTTCCGCCAGCTCACCGAATCGGTGAAGGTCTGGATCGTCCGAAAATCACAACCCGAATCGTCACAAGGACCGTAGAGGATCCTCTAGTAGCTGCTGGCATCGTCGAACGTGATCAAGGCCCCGGTCCGTTCGGACAGCAGCAAACATTAGTCGATCCGTCCATGGTAGGAATGTCAGGCGAAGGGCTCGCTAAGGTCGATTCGATCATCAACGCAGCGCTGGCTGACTCCGCTGCCTCGGGTGCTGCGCTTGCGATTGGCCGTCATGGACGGTTGGTGTCCCTGAGTGCCTTTGGTGAACTTGCATACGGCAGTGGACGTCCCGTGACTTCGACATCGCTCTGGGATCTCGCGTCGGTCTCGAAAGTTGTTGGTACTACGACTGCTGCGATGATCCTTGTCGGAGAGGGTCGGTTGGACCTCGACGCAGCGGTAGTGTCGTATTTGCCCTGGTGGTCCCGGGGTGACGCACGGAAGAACGACATCACTGTGCGTCAATTGCTTCTTCATCGCTCTGGCTTGCCTCCTTTCCGGCGCTGGTTCTTCGACCACGAGGGACCGGATGACTATAAGCGTGCAGCTGCGGACGAACTGCTCGACATCAATCCTGGAGTAGAAACCGTCTACTCAGATATCGGGATCATGACACTGGCATGGGTGATTGAGGAAGTCACTCAGCAGTCTCTAGACGGGTTCCTTTCTGACCGCTTGTGGAATCCACTCGGCATGCGAGAGACAAGGTACCGTCCCGAGCCGTTCCTCCGACCACGGATTGCAGCCACGGAATTAGACACGCTCTGGCGCAAAGAACTGGTGTGGGGTCGCGTACATGATGAGAACGCGGATGCATTGGGTGGGGTCGCAGGGCATGCGGGCCTCTTCAGTACGGTTGTCGACCTCTCTGTTTTCGCTCGCATGCTTCTCAACGGGGGTATGAGTCCAGCCTGCGATCCGATCCAGGTACCGGGAGAACCTTGCCCCGTGGCTCGCACTGAACAGCGCCGGATTGTCGAGCAAGATGTCCTTGATGGGTTCACAAGCCGCTACGACGCTACATCGTCCCGTGCACTTGGTTGGGATACTCCCTCAGAGCAGTCTTCGGGCGGTGACTACCTGACCTATAGCGCGTTTGGGCACACGGGCTACACGGGAACGTCCATCTGGCTCGATCCTGAGCTGGACCTCTGGGTGATCCTTCTAACGAACAGGGTACACCCAACCCGGGACAACCAGAAGCACATCCCACTCCGCAGGGCAGTGCACGACGCGGCCACGTTAGCGATCATAGACCGGCCGATCAGCAAGCGGACCCCGTGACCCTTCTCTACTCGGGTCCCCTAAGCTTTAGAGTGTTGGTCGGCAATTGCCGACTCATGATTGCCACCAAACGAATTGTGCTCAGGGATATCTCTTGACTGGGTTTACGACACTCGATTTCGTGGTCCTGATTATTTATCTCGGCGGAATCACAATCTGGGGTGCCTGGCTGGGACGCGGAAACGAGGGGGGGACGGATTACTTTCTCGGGAGTCGGTCGCTCCCGTGGGTAGCGGTTATGCTCTCAATCGTCGCGACCGAGACCAGCACTCTTACGTTCCTGAGTATCCCTGGTGTCTCCTACTCTGGGAGCCTCGTATTCTTTCAGTTGACGCTCGGGTATCTGCTGGGACGAATCTTTGTATCGCTATTCTTGCTTCCGGCGTATTACGCCGGATCATTGACGACTGCGTATGCCCTCCTGGAGGAGCGTTTTGGGTTGGGGGCGAGGCGTTTCACATCGGCGATCTTTATGGTGACCCGCCTACTAGCTGACTCAGTTCGTCTCTTTGCGACGGCGATTCCCCTAGCACTGATCACCGGGTGGCCTTATGCGGTCTCAATTATCGTAATTGGCGTTCTTACCCTGATCTACACGTATTTTGGAGGTATCAAAGCTGTCGTCTGGGTTGATGCGGCCCAGATGATGCTCTACCTGTTCGGCGCTCTAGTCGCGGTCATCGGCATCCAAGCCCTTGTTCCGGGCGGTTGGTCATCTGTGCTCGCTAGCGCGCGCCCCGAAGGGAAACTGGCGATGCTCGACCTGTCCTTTGACCGTATGACGCCTTATACGCTGTGGGCCGGTGTTTTTGGAGGGGCGATTTTTGCGATGGCGTCTCACGGAACGGACCAATTGATCGTTCAGCGGCTACTGACGTGCCGCGATCGCGGAGCGGCACAGAAGGCCCTCGTCGGCAGTGGAATCGCTGTCATCTTCCAGTTCTTTCTCTTTCTCATGGTGGGGCTGGGACTTTGGGCTTTCTACGAAGGACGGGTTTTTGAGAAAACGGACGAGATCTTCGCACTCTTCATCGTCGAGCAACTACCCCCGGGTATAACCGGCCTGCTCATCGCCGGGGTCTTTGCTGCGGCGATGTCCTCTCTGTCCTCTTCGATCAACTCACTCGCCTCTGCCACTGCATACGATTACTGGGCTCCGATCGTGGGTGCTCGTGATGACGAAGCCAGGATTCTCAGGGCAGGCAAAGTCTTCACTCTCCTGTGGGCGGGGTTACTAACCCTCGGTGCTGTGCTCTTCATTCCACTGTCGACGGGTACGACTGCAGTAGAAGTAGCACTCGGAATCGCTTCGCTTGTGTACGGAGGACTCTTGGGCGCTTTCGCCCTGGGCGTCTTCACCAAGCGTCCCGGTCAGATCTCTGTGATAATTGGGGTGGCAGTTGGGATCGGTACTGTCACACTCCTGCGAAACGAGATGGCTTGGCCATGGTACGTGCTCATGGGGTCAGCTGTGACGTTCGCCGTCGGCTCGTTCGCCGGACTTTTCGAGGACCAGAGGCACCCAGCGTGAACTTCGCGATTGGTGTAGATGGTGGAGGGACTTGGACACGAGCAGTGGTGGTAAACAAGGACGGCTATGAATTGGGAAGAGGTGAAGCAACAGGAGCGGTTGTCACAACCCATGAGCCAGAGGCTGCAGCTGCGGCTGTCTGCCATGCGGTTGATCTAGCTTTTGCGAATGCCAGCCTCAGTGCTCCGGGTGACATCCTGTGGGCTGGTCTTGCGGGCGCTGGCCACGATGAAGCGCGTAGAGCTATCGAGGATGCATTGGCTAAAACAGGGGTGGCGGAGAGCGTTGTTGTTGGTACCGATGTTGAGGTGGCGTTCCACGATGCGTTCGATTCAGGACCTGGGATTATGCTCGTTGCGGGGACCGGCTCTATAGCTTGGGCGCGACGATTGGATGGTACTGTGGTTAGTGTCGGTGGCTGGGGTCAGCATATGGGCGATGAAGGTAGCGGCTACCAGATTGGCAGGGATGCCCTCCGCTGTATCGCAAGGGCTGAGGATGGCCGAGAAAAACCAACAGCACTACGCGACCTGATTTTGGGACACCTTGGCTTCGAGGATGTCCAGAGTCTGGTGGGATGGATTGGGACAGCTTCCAAGCGTGAAGTCGCCGCCCTTGTGCCATTCGTGACCAAAGCGGCCGGTCAAGGTGACCGGGCGTCGAAGAGGATCCTCCAGTTTGCAGTGCAGGGGCTTCGAGGGCATCTGGAAGCTATCCTCGAAGTCTCAGGACCATGGGTCGATCAGCCAGCTATCATCGCACTCTCGGGTGGACTCGTATGGCGCGGCGGGCCTTTGCGTGATGAGCTTACCGGGGTTGTGGAGGGGTGCGGACTGGAAATCCTGAACCGGGACCTTGACCCGGCTCTTGGAGCTGCCCGGCTGGCCGTAGAGCAGGGGTTGTCGAATCGGCAGTAAGACTCTCAAATCTGAGTCAAACTGACAGGTAAGTGCTCTGCCTAAGTCCTTGTTCCCGTTCATTTTGGCAGGTTTATAGGTGCTCACGTGTGGCACGCAGGTTGCATAGGTCATTGCATGGTATAACCAACTCTGTCAGGAGAAATCATGGCGATCACGAAATACATCCGCCGGAGGCCGATACGCACCGGCTGGAGGGATCTTGAAGAAGTGTCTAACCGCATGTCACGGTTTTTTGACTCGGTGCCCTTCTCGACCGACACGGTCGGTTGGGGTTGGGCGCCCCATGTCGATGTAAGTGAAACAAATGAGGAACTCATGCTCACAGCGGAGTTGCCGGGGCTATCCGAGGATGATGTCACGATCAATCTCGAGAACAACGTGCTCTCAATCTCAGGAGAGAAGACTGCAACCCGTAGCGAGGATGATGCTGAACAGCGCAACCATGTATGGGAGCGGAGATATGGTTCGTTCAGCCGTTCGTTCACATTGCCGCGAACCGTCAGGACTGACGATATCAGCGCGCTTTTCAAGAACGGTGTTCTAACTATTCACATGCCCAAGATCCCCGAAGCGACCGGGCGGACGATCAAGATATCTAAGAACTGAGGCTTGAAGCAGAAGGCTCTTTCAGGCGGGCCCTAGTCTTCTACGGCGTGGGCCCGCCACGTTGTTCGGTCAGCGCGCGGCTGATGGCTTGCTGAAGAGGACCGATGTCGGAATACATGCCATCTGCACCCACGCCGCTGTTCTGGCGGTTCGTTAGGAGCACCACCGCGAGGTCCTCTTCCGGCACGCCTAACACGAAGGTTCCCGTGAAGCCCGTGTGCGAGAAACTGCCGTGTGGTGCCTCAGTTGGTATCTGCCAACCCAGGGCTTGACCATCCCCTGTGTCGGTGAAGAAAGTCTTTATGACCCCAGCACTCATGTAGCGACGATTCTCATACTCACCCTCGTCGAGAAGCAACTGCAGGAGAACCCGGAGGTCGGTCGCGCTTGAGAAGAGACCCGCGTGTCCGGCAACACCACCGAACGTGTGGAATGCGTTTCCGTCATTCACTTCACCGGACAGCGTATAGGTGCGCCACCCATCCCATGTGTCAGGATCCACTTCGATCCGATAACCAAACGCTGGGTCGTAGATCATACGGTGCTCGTACGGATTGCCATGGGAGGTAGCTGCAAAGGCACCATCATCTTTTGCCTCGTCGCGCGCACCGGTCGGTTGAAAGCCAGTAGAAGAGAGACCCAACGGCGTATAAAGCTCATTGTCGAGGAAGGTATCCAGCGGATTTCGTGATACCTGTTCTACAATGAGGCCCAGCAGCATAAATCCCAGATCAGAGTAATGGCGTTGCAGCCCGATAGGCCACGCTAGCTGTAATCTCCGGATATAGTCGTATGCATCTTCTGTGTTGCCCGCGTGGTAGTAGATCGGCAGCCATTGGGGGAGTCCCGACCGATGTGTGAGCAGGTGGCGGACGGTAATGTGCTCCTTCTCCGCACCTGAAAAGTCAGGCAGATAGGTACTAACCGGAGAATCTAGATAAACCTGGCCTCGGTCCACGAGCATCATAATGGCCATGGTGGTTGCCATAACTTTGGTAACCGAAGCCAGATCGAACACCTTCACCGCGGTCATAGGCTCAGGCTTGTTCAAACGACGAAGGGAACCAGGAATAGCTGGGTTGCCTGGGTGAGCTTGGTACTCGAACAGCCGTGCGGATCCGTACGCCACCTTCAGTACTGTCTCGCCTCGCCGGGAAACGAGGAGGACCGCTCCGGGCACCTTCTCTGCGGCAACCCAGGAGGCCACTGTGGAGTCAGCTAACCGCAGGCCGGGGTCAGCCTGTGGTTTGACATTTGTCGGTGTCCCAGGAGCTCCGCCAAAGAAGAAGAAGAAAAGCACGAGTGAGGGAATAGTGGTGATTGATCGCATGTGAAAACGATAGCTGACTCTTGCCTCTTGAGCACTGTCCAGCGCCGTGTACTTGGGGTTTGGCCCTTTCGTTCGCCGAAGCCCCCATAGAAGTGGTAGCATATGGTCTCACGATGAGTATGCTGTCCAGCGGTTAGCCAGAGGCGGAGGGCTTCTAAGGGGGCGGACGCCGTGAACGGATCAGGCGGACCGGGAACAAAGGAGAAGGCCACTCAAGTAAGGGGCCTTCTGTTGAGTTGCGCGTTCATGCTATCTGCCTACGGGATCTGTGCGCAGACTCCGTCTTCGCGACGGGCTAGCATTGAGGAAGTCCTCGAGCTTTCGCAGATTGAGAGCATCACATCGGGTATAGCTGAATCGCTCATGGCTAGGGTCTCTGCGCTCGCGGGTGACTTATCTTCGGAAGAACAGACCCACCTGCGTTCGGCTATGTCTCACGGGTTCATCCAAGACGATCTCCGCTCGGACATAGTCGAGTTTATGTCCGTCGAAGCAGACGACGATTTGGTAGCAGACGTTCTGGAAAAACTACGAACCGGGGCAACTTCAAAGATCAGGAGAATTGAGGACGCATATAGCCCTTCTCAGAGCCTTGAGGAATATGTGGCAAGTGTAGAGGTGTCGATGCCTTCCGGGGAACGCGTCAATTTGATTGGGCGTTGGGCTGCCGCTCGGTCCACTGGAGATTTCTATATTATCCTGGCCGAAGCCGAGCGGGAGACTGCCCATGAGGTGCTGAGAGCACTCCGAGGTGACGCTCCTGCCTTCGTCGCACTCTCTCGTGCTGAATACGACAGAGAGCACGAGAGCCAGACGAGGATGGCAGTTTTGTCACTCCTTTACCGCTTTGAATCAGTTTCTGACGAGCTTCTCAAGGAAGCCATTGCTGAGTATGAATCTGAATCGGGGCAGTGGTATATCGAGACCTACACGTTTGGGATCGCCGAGGCTGTATGGCTGGCTGGTCAGCGTGTGGCCCACCAACTGTCGGAGGATATAGGATAGTAGCGCGTGTCAGTAAGCTTGCTTGCTAACCCTCCAGGACAGACGAGAGTGCTTCCAAGAGTTCGAGACTGTTGGCACCATACAAGGGACCTGGATGAAGCCCCAACTCGCTCCCATCGGGTCGGGCGAGTGCTCCGCCCGCTTCACGCACGAGGACGAGTCCGGCCGCAAAATCCCAGGGCATGAGGATCTTTTCCCAGAACGCATCAAGAGAGCCTTGAGCTAGGTAGCAGAGGTCGAGTGCCGCTGAACCCCCCCTGCGGATACCAGAAGTGGCTCTCAGGACTCGGTCGAACTCCTCCAAGTACTCAGGGAGGACGTCCAGTAGCTTGAAGGGGAACCCTGTGCCAACCATTGAGTGAATAAGCCGCCGCTCTTTGGACACTGATATCGGCTTGCCATTCTTGAAAGCCCCGATGCCTTCTGCAGCCCACCACCGCTCTCCCCCCGGAGCGCTTGTTACTGCACCCACGACCGGGCGGCCATCAACAGCAACAGCGATTGAGGCGCAGTAATGCGGATGGTTATGCAAAAAATTGGTGGTGCCGTCGAGAGGATCCACAATCCATAGGGGACGACCATCCCACCGAGCTAACTGGTCTTGGACTGACTCATCGCTCTCTTCAGCCAGAATAAGGTGGCCAGGGTGATGCTCCTCAATCACCGATATCACAGCTCGTTGTGCTGCTAGGTCAGTCTGGGACACGTAGTTCGCACGAGACTTCATGGAAGCATCACCTACGAGGACCCTGCCTGCATCCTGGCGGTGAATAGCCGCGGCAGCATCAGCGGCGGCCCGCGCGGTCCTTAGGAGTAGGTCGAGCTCGATTTCCTCTCTCCGTCTCTGATTCTCCGATCTCCACGCGGGACTGTAGCAGTCCAGCTTGAGCACGCTAAGTTAGCGTGCCGTTGCTCGTGCGAAATGAGTAGCGCTCCAGTTCTTCAGTCCTTTGAGGCATGACAGAAATCCAGCAAACCAGACGCAAGAAGAGAATCTTCAGCGGGATGCAGCCCTCCGGGGAAGCACACCTGGGAAACTACCTTGGGGCGTTGCGCCGTTGGGTCAGCATGCAAGACGAATATGACTGTGTATGGTGTATTGTGGATGACCACGCGATCACCTCGGGCGGTGACCCTGTTGATATGCCGAGCAGCGTTTTTGATCTCGCGGTCTCTTTTCTGGCAGTTGGACTCGACCCCGAACGCTCGATTATCTTCGTGCAGTCAGACGTGCACGAACACACGGAGCTTGCATGGCTCTTCAATGCAGTTACGCCCGTGGGTGATCTCGAGCGGATGACTCAGTATAAGGACAAGGCGCAGCACTTCGAGTCGATTCCTGCCGGCATCCTCAATTACCCCATCCTGCAGGCAGCCGATATCCTACTCTACAAGGCGGATGCGGTCCCAGTAGGTGAGGACCAGAGGCAGCATCTCGAGTTGACCCGCGAGGTCGCTCGAAAGTTCAACGCGAGATACGGTGAGACCTTTCCGATCACTGAGCCACTGATCGGCGAGGATGTTGGCCGTATTCTAGGCCTCGACGGAGACACGAAGATGAGCAAATCCCTGGGTAACACAGTCGGGATCCTAGCGGAGCCCGACGCTGTATGGGATAGGGTACGTACCGCAGTGACTGACCCCCAGCGAGTACGGAGAGAGGATCCGGGTCGCCCCGAAGTATGTAACGTATTCTCCCTCCATCGCTTCTTCACCGACGAAAACGCTCGGACGGACATAGATGCCGGTTGCCGTTCGGCGGAATTAGGATGTGTCGATTGCAAGCGCATTCTTTCTGACAACATCGAAATATCTTTCGCTCCATATCGTGAGCGAGCTGCGCACTACAGGGCACACCCCAATGAGGTGGGTTACGTCCTCGACCAGGGTGCTGAAAGGGCTCGAACGATTGCGTCCGAGACAATGGAGGAGGTACGGCACAAAATGGGACTGCAATGGAGAAATGCGCTTTTGTAGAGATCAGCTTGAGCTAGACTCGCCTACTACCACGGTTACCGAACATATTCATCTTGATGATTCAAGTGTTCTAGGTTGCTCTCTAAGGCCTTCGCAACATCGAACAAGACCAAACAAATAAGGAGCGGAACTTGGCGCACGCGGACTTGGTGAAGCTCGACGGGACCTTCTTGCCCGTCACAACAACCTTCGATCCGGTTACGGGAGATGTGGACTACGCAGCCTTCGGAGCTAACCTGCGTCGGTGGTTTAGTAGCCCTATTCGGGGAATCCTCGTTGCTGGCTCCACCGGAGAATCAGTCTTCCTCGATGAAGGGGAGCGGATCGGGCTCATCGAGGAAGCTCGTGCCGTTGTGCCCGACGGGGCGACGATCATCGCAGGCACCGGGTCTGAATCGACCCGTCACACAATTCGGCTTACGGAGCAAGCTGCGGACGCAGGGGCTGATGCAGCTTTAGTGAGTCCGCCGGCTTACTTCAAGGGTGCCATGACGCCGGAAACGCTTGTAAGTCATTACCGGGCCGTGGCCGATACTTCACCGGTGCCGGTGCTGATTTATCAGGTGCCCCTCAGGCTCAGTACGATCGAGTTCTCCACTGGCCTGGTTGCTGACCTCTCAGAACACCCGAATATCATTGGAATCAAGGACTCACGGGGGGAACTTGATCTACTGGGTGAACTCATGGATCAGAGTGTTGACGGTTTCCAGGTACTCACGGGTAGTGGTTCGTTGCTATATATGGCCCTAGAAATTGGGGCGGTGGGAGGGATCGTTGCGGTTGGTTTGATGGCGGCTGATCAGGCGGCCAATATCTCGGTCGCCTTCCGGGAAGGGAGACTTTCAGAGGCGGAGCGGCTTCAGGAGCAGATAGCACCACTAAACCAAAGTATCGTAGCAGGTATGGGCGTTCCTGGTATCAAAGCAGCCTTAGACTTACTGGGCTTCTGCGGTGGAGCTCCGAGACCACCATTGACGCCGGCTTCTGAGCTACGAATTGAAGAAGTGAGGGGTATTCTAGAGACTGCTGATCTGTTGGAGTATGTCGGAATCTGAACTGAGGTAGATTAGCCTGCAGAGGGCCGGGTCTAGCTTCGTTGACACCCCCTGGGGTCGCACCTAGCTTTTCCCAGAGGATGCACAAGTCAACGGGTTTTCCCCAAACGGGGCGGGCCCGTTTTTTTATGGGTCGGGGCCTCAAGAACTCTCGATTCCATAGCCGAGGAACCATGGCTGCTCAAGGGCGTTGCACCGTAATAGTCGGTTGCCAGTGGGGTGATGAGGGCAAGGGGAAGATCGTCGATGTTCTCACCGAAGGTGTAGACATCGTCGCACGATACCAGGGGGGCGCTAACGCCGGGCACACGGTGCATGTTGGGGAAGATGAGTTTGTGCTCCATCAGATCCCTTCTGGTATCCTCCACGACGGGAAGAGATGCCTCCTTGGGAACGGTGTCGTACTCGACATTCAGCAGTTCTTTGAGGAATACGACGCTCTTGTCGCTCGAGGCATCGACCTCCGGGGCAGAGTAGGTGTTAGCGAGCGAGCTCAACTGCTTCTCCCTTATCATCGACTGCTAGATAAGGCGGTAGAAGATACGGCTGTACAAAAAATTGGTACAACCGGGCGCGGAATCGGTCCGGCCTACGAGGACAAGGCGGGCCGTCGGGGGGTTCGGGTCGTGGACCTCGGAAATCGCGAACAGCTCGAAAAGAGAGTCCGCATAGCTCAAGAACGTGTCTGCCGAAGGCTAGAGCAGCTAGGGGTGGCCACCACCGAAGAGCTTGATACCGCGATGGCAGAAGCTTTGGGGTTAGGAGATAGACTTCTGGCGCTCGCGACGGATGTTGGGCGAAATATCACCAGCGCGCTCTTGGATGGCAAAAGGGTACTTCTCGAGGGCGCGCAGGGTACGGCACTGGACCTCGACCATGGAACGTATCCATTTGTTACGTCATCTAATACTACGGCCGCTGCTGCAGCGACCGGGACCGGGATAGGACCCACCTCGATTGATACGGTGATTGGGGTGGCCAAGGCGTACACTACTCGTGTGGGCGAGGGGCCGTTCCCAACAGCGTTTGATCCGAAGATGGACGAGCGTATACGGACACTCGGTGGTGAATTTGGAGCTACTACGGGGAGGCCCAGGAGATGCGGTTGGTTCGATTCAGTACTCGCGCGTTTTGCCGCACAGGTCAACGGGCTCACTGGGCTTGCAGTAACGAAACTAGATGTGCTTGACACCCTGCACGAGCTTCAGCTGGCGACAGGATATCGGATGCCAGACGGGACCGTAATAGATGGCTTTCCTGCTGATACCTGGTCGCTTTCCCGTGTCGTGCCAGTCTACGAGACCCTACCGGGCTGGGAAGAGCCAACGGGTGAGGTGCGCAAGCTTGAGAGCCTTCCGGCTAATGCGCGAGCATACTTGGACCGGATAGCAGAGCTGGCGAACGCTCCCGTCCGGTGGGTCTCTGTCGGGAGCAAGCGCAGCCAGATCATTGAAGTGGCTTGACGAACGTGATTCTAGGTCCTGCAGTTCAAGTGCATGCAGAAGTTCAGGAAGCGGATGAAGAGGGTAATCGGTGCTCCAGGAGGGCTTCCGGGCTCGGATAGCAGGTTGGGAGGATTGCCATTCAAGTGTTAACAGGGAGTGAGCAAGCCAAGTACATGTTTATTGATTATCGCTGTACAGCCACCCACTACTCTTTTATCCTTGGCCTCCGCCCTTTTCGGGGCTTCACACCTCCGAGGCCGTACTCGCGAACGCGCGACGGCTGGCGCACCCTATAACACCCAAGAAGATGCCTGCAAGGATTCGACTTAGAAGGATGGGCCGTAAGAAGAAGGCACACTATCGCATCGTGGTGGCAGATGGTGAATCACCGCGCGATGGACGGTTCATAGAATCGATCGGTTACTACAAGCCACTTTCCAACCCCGCGCGTCTGGTTCTGGATCTTGAACGTGTCGACCACTGGCTCGGTCAGGGAGCTCAGCCGTCGGGAACTATGAAGTCGCTGATAGCTAAGGCGAGGAGGGGTGGAGACACCCATGTAGCTTTGGGTGAGGCTGACCCCCAGGAGCGAAAGGCCAAGCGCGCAGAGGCACTGGTTGCCAGACGGACTGCAGAAGAGAAGGCCGCTCAGGAAGTTGCAGAAGCTGCTGCTACCAAGGCTGAAAAGGCAGCTGAAAAG
>DCAD01000048.1:0-14414 GCA_002311875.1 Gemmatimonadales bacterium UBA1142
CCACCATTAGCAGCCATGATCTCGTTCACCTTGGAATGAGGCACCTCTTCATAATGCGCAAACTCCATCGTGAATACAGCACGACCCTGGCTTAAGGACCGAAGCGTGGTGGAGTAACTGAACATCTCGCCCAAGGGCACTGACGCTCCTATGACTCGCGCGCCCCCTCGCTCAGTCATACCGCCGACCTTTCCTCTGCGGGCCGAAAGGTCCCCAATGATGTCACCCATATAGTCAGCTGGTGTCACAACTTCAACGTCCATTACTGGCTCTAAAAGGACTGGACTTGCCTGCCTAACCCCGTTCTTGAGCGCGAGGGATCCGGCGATCTTGAATGCCATCTCGCTCGAGTCCACGTCGTGGTAAGATCCATCGACAAGCTCGACTTTGAGGTCAATGATTGGATAACCAGCTAGCACACCTGAATCAAGCGATTCACGAATGCCAGCCTCGACCGAACTGATGTACTCACGTGGTATAACCCCACCCCTCACCTTGTCCTCAAAAATGAAGCCTGTTCCGGGCTTACTTGGTTCAATGTTGATTACCACGTGCCCGTACTGCCCACGACCTCCGGTCTGACGCACAAACCTACCCTCAATTTTTTCTGCGCGGCTGCGAATCGTTTCTCGATAAGCCACCTGCGGTCTACCGACATTCGCTTCCACATTAAACTCACGCTTAAGCCGATCCACGATGATCTCGAGATGGAGTTCACCCATCCCGGAGATAATGGTCTGGTTGGTCTCGGGATCAGTGTGGACACGGAACGTTGGGTCTTCCTCGGTAAGTTTCGCGAGACCGCTGCCGAGTTTGTCCTGATCAGCCTTCGTTCGGGGCTCAATCGCTACCGCGATTACGGGCTCCGGGAATTTCATCGCTTCCAGAATGATCTGGTCCGTCTCGATGCAGAGCGTGTCCCCAGTTTTCACAGCCTTCAGACCAATTGCTGCCGCGATATCGCCAGCGAAAACCTCGTCCCGCTCTTCGCGCTTGTTCGCGTGCATCTGAAGAATCCGGCCGACACGTTCTCGTCGACCCTGAGTCGAGTTATACACGTAGCTGCCCGAAGGAAGCGAGCCCGAGTAGACACGGAAGAAGGTCAGTTTTCCTACATATGGGTCGGTGGCGATTTTGAAAGCCAAGGCCGAGAAAGGAGCGTCATCATTCGCTTCACGGGTCTCGAAAGTCTCGTTATGCTGCGGTAGGTGCCCCTGAATCGCCGCGACGTCAATCGGTGATGGCAAATAATCAATAACGCCATCGAGAAGGGCTTGGACACCCTTGTTCTTGAAAGCAGAGCCACAGAAGACAGGAAAGATCACTCCCTTGATGGTGGCCGCCCTGATACAGTGACGGAATTCATCATTCGTAAGCTCTTCTCCACCTAGATACTTCTCAATCAAGTCATCATCGTGCTCAATCGCCGCCTCAAGCAACTCTTGGCGCAACTCTTCAACCTTGACCTTGAGGGCGTCTGGAATGTCACCCTCTGTGAACTCCGACCCCATTTCGTCTTGGTAAATAATGGATTTGCGCTCGACGATATCCACCACTCCCGTGAAAAGCTCGCCCTCACCGAGAGGATACTGCACAGGATAAGCATTCGCGCCCAGTCGGTCCTTCATCATCTCTACAACATTCCCGAAATCCGCACCGACCCGGTCCATTTTGTTAACCAAGGCAATCCTCGGCACGCTGTATCGGTCCGCTTGCCTCCACACGGTTTCTGACTGCGGTTCGACACCACCCACAGCACAAAAAACAGCGACTGCACCATCCAGCACGCGGAGGGAACGCTCGACTTCGGCCGTGAAGTCTACGTGGCCGGGCGTGTCGATGATATTGATCCGGTAATCAGTATCTAAACGATGCCAATAGCAGGTAGTCGCAGCCGATGTGATCGTGATGCCGCGCTCCTGTTCTTGCTCCATCCAGTCCATAGTCGCCGCACCATCATGCACTTCACCTACCCGGTGCACCCGCCCGGTGTAGAACAGAATACGCTCGGTGGTCGTTGTCTTACCGGCATCGATGTGCGCCATAATGCCAATATTTCGAAGCTGCGGCAGTGGCGTAATCCTGGGCATCTCTCTAAGTCCCTCTCTCTTAAACCTTTCTATTCTGATTAATCATTCTTTCATCGCCCATGGGCGCAAAAAAGAGCACGGCATTCGCCGCTGTAACCCACTGCTGGGCTAACAGTCGTCCGTGCTCCTATGATCGGAGAGGGCCCCTGCCTTAATAGAGAGGCCGTCGCGTCCCTAATTGTCCGTGTTCGTATCCTTACGCTGATCGCTACCAGCGGTAGTGGGCAAACGCCTTGTTCGCCTCTGCCATCCGGTGTGTGTCTTCCTTTCTCTTTATGGTATTCCCCTCACTACGACTCGCCGCCAGGAACTCTCCTGCTAGCCGTTCGGCCATAGTTTTTTCAGACCGCGCACGCGCGAATCCTATAAGCCAGCGCGTAGCAAGCGCCGTCCGCCGATCCGGTCGAACCTCGATCGGCACCTGATACGTCGCCCCACCCACCCGACGGCTCTTCACTTCGAGCGCCGGCTTAGCATTGTTTAGCGCCTGCTCGAAAGCCTCCAAGCCCGACTGGCCCGAACGCTGCTCAAGCATGTCGATCGCATCGTAGAAAATTCTCTCCGCAATCGATTTCTTACCGTCAAGCATCAAGTTATTGATGAACTTAGTGACCGCGGAGGATTGAAAGCGGGGATCGGGAGGGGTCTCCCTTTTTTCAGCTTGTGAACGGCGGCTCATGGCGAATCAGTGTCTCACTTCGGCCGCTTGGCGCCGTACTTGGAGCGGCCTTGCCGTCGCTCACTTACTCCGGATGCGTCTAACGTGCCACGTATAATGTGGTACCGCACACCCGGAAGATCCTTCACACGACCACCACGGATTAGCACGATCGAATGCTCTTGTAGGTTGTGACCTTCCCCACCGATGTAAGCTGTGACCTCAAAACCATTTGTAAGGCGCACTCGCGCCACTTTCCGCAATGCCGAGTTCGGCTTCTTTGGAGTCGTGGTATACACACGGGTGCACACACCCCGCTTCTGCGGGTTCCTCTGGAGGGCCGGGGCTTTGTTCTTTTTCTGAACCGCCTTACGGCCCTTCCTCACTAACTGGTTGATGGTCGGCATTAGATGCTGGTCTGCAACCTCATGATCTTGAAAAAAAATGCGCCTCACGGCGCTTAAGAAGAAGACTCGCTACTTTTCCGAGCCCTCGTTCTCAGTATAGCAGTAAAAGGTAGAAAAGGGGGTAAGGAGTGTCAACGGAAAATTCCGCTTCATTGAAAGGTATTTCAGGGCTTCTAGTGAGACTTATTAGCCACTTTTCGGAAGAAAAACTTTGCTCTGATTCACACTCCCCGGCCTGAAGGGCATTTCGGGTTCTATCGAAACGTAAAACAGGGGCTCTCCGACTTGGGGAGAGCCCCTGTTTTACCCTAGGACTATAGCATGCAAGGAGTAGTCAAACGCACCCTTGCCAGTTCGCTAAACCCCTACTCGACTGTAACTAATTCGCCGGCCTCGGTGAGCGGGACGATCTCTTCGTCGTAATAAGACTGTTCGACCATGAACTCCACCGATTGGTAGCGATGGGCACCAGTACCCGCCGGTATTAGGTGTCCGATTATGATATTTTCTTTCAGGCCCTTGAGGGTATCAGTGGCACCTCTCACTGCGGCATCCGTAAGTACACGTGTCGTCTCTTGGAAGGATGCCGCAGAAATGAACGATTCAGTCGTTAGGCTCGCTTTCGTGATCCCTAGTAGTAGTGGTTCAGAGCGCGCCGGCTTCAAACCCTCTTGGGTCGCCTTCTCGTTCACGGACCGGAACTCTGATCGGTCGACGTTCTCGCCCTCAAGAAGATCCGTGTCACCTGAGTCCTTTACGCGCACCTTTTGGAGCATCTGCTTAACAATCACACCAATGTGTTTGTCGTTGATCTTTACACCCTGTAAACGGTAGACCTCTTGGATCTCGTTGAGAAGATACTCTTGAACCGCCCTTGGCCCTTTGATAGCCAGAATATCATGCGGGTTGATCGGACCTTCACTCAGGCGGTCTCCCGCCCGGACACGGTCCTCCCCGTGCACACGCATGTGCTTACCCACAGGAACAAGGTAGGTCCGCTGATCACCCATCTCTGGGGTCACATGTATCTCGCGCTTTGCTCTCTTGATGCCCCCGAAAGAAACCACACCGTCAATCTCCGTGACGACGGCCGGATCCTTCGGCCTACGTGCCTCAAAGAGCTCGGCCACCCGAGGTAGGCCACCAGTGATATCTCGAGTCTTGTAGACCGCACGACTGATTTTGGCAATGATGTCACCAGGGTTGATCTCGTCGCCGTCCCTTACCGTGAGCTGCGCACCAACCGGTATAATGAACTCCCGCTGCTTCTCACCTTTTTTCATCTTCTTCTGGATTTGGATCGTTGGGTGAAGTTTCTTCTCGCGATCCTCGATAATCGTCCTCTGTCGACGACCGGTGGATTCATCAAGCTCTTCGCGCATCGTTTGTTCATCTACGATGTCAGTGAACTGAACCACACCCTTGGCATCAGCAACGATCGGCTCCGAGTATGGGTCCCAGCTAAACAATAAATCACCGGATTCGATCGCCTGACCTTCCGTGACGGTTAGCGTTGCTCCGTAGGGAACTGACAGGCGGCTCCGAATCCCACCTTCGCTGGTCTTGAGGAGAATTTGCCCCTCACGCGATGTGATAATCCGGTCCTGATCAAGAGTCTTGACCGTGGTAACGCGCTCAAGGCCTACAATCCCGTCTATTTTCGACTTGCGCTGAGTCTGTGCAGCAATGCGTGCGGCTGTTCCACCGATGTGGAAGGTCCGTAACGTCAGCTGCGTACCAGGTTCTCCAATCGACTGCGCAGCAAGAATACCCACAGCCTCCCCGATATCTACCGGCTTCATTGTCGCAAGATTTCTCCCGTAGCACATCTGGCAGATACCGCGCTTTGACTCGCATGTTAGAACGGATCGAATCCGGGCCATCTGCAAACCCGCATCTTCGATCAACGTGGCCGCAGTCTCGTCGATCAGCTCCCCGGCTTCCACGAGCAACTCACCATCTATTGGGTCGTAGATGTCCTCCAGAGCCGCGTTACCAACGATACGGTCGGCCAGCGGTTCGATAATATCCTCGCCTTCCTTCAGCGCGGTCATCTCGAGGCCGAGGATTGTGCCACAGTCTTCTACTGCAACCGTCACGTCTTGAGCGACATCGACCAGGCGTCTTGTCAGATACCCCGCGTCAGCGGTCTTCAGCGCAGTATCCGCCAGACCTTTCCGGGCTCCGTGGGTGGAGATGAAATACTCGACCACAGAGAGGCCTTCTCGGAAATTCGCCTTGATCGGGCTTTCAATGATCTCACCAATCCCACCCGTCAATTTCTTTTGTGGCTTTGCCATCAGCCCCCGCATACCTGCAAGCTGGCGCATCTGGTCCCTATTACCACGAGCGCCCGAAGTCATCATCATGTAGACTGGATTGAAGCCATCCTTGGAGCGTTCTAGATGTTGAACCATCGCGTCCGCAACATCGTTATTGGCGTGCGTCCAGGTGTCAATAACCTTGTTGTAGCGCTCACCGTTCGAGATAAATCCGCTCGCATAGGCTTTCTGGAACCGCGCGACTTGTTCCTCGGCCTCCTTCAGGATCTCTGCCTTCGCGTGCGGCACCTCGAGGTCCGAGATTCCAACGCTGATCCCACCCATCGTCGCGTAGCCAAACCCGAAAGTCTTTAAGTCATCAAGAAATTCGGTCGTCTTAATAAGGCCCGTGGTCTCAAAGCAGTCAAACACAAGGTCCCCGAGCTCTTTCTTGCCAAACGTTCTATTCAAAAAGCCTAGTTCGTCGGGTATGATTGAGTTGAAAAGTACCCGCCCTGCTGTAGTTCTAACCCAATAGCCATTCTTCTCGCCATGCTGTTCGTCAGCCCAGTACCATACGGGCGATTCGAACGTCAGGTACTCCTGCGCGAGGGCCATCTCGACCTCTCCATAAGTGGAGAAGCGAGATGCGTTCTCGTAGATCTTGTCAAGTTCTTCATCCGCGGCACTGCGACGGTCTTTCGGCATCTTGGGGTCGCCCACCAACCGTTCAAGATCCGTGATCCTGAGCCCGGGGTTGGTGAGATAGTAACACCCAATCACCATATCCTGTGTTGGTGCTGTTACCGGACGTCCATTAGACGGCAGAAGGATATTGTTTGAGGCCAGCATCAGAACTCTGGCCTCGAGCTGTGCCTCAAACGACAGGGGCACATGAACCGCCATCTGGTCGCCGTCGAAGTCGGCATTGAATGCCGCACACACGAGCGGGTGAATCCGGATTGCCTTACCCTCGACAAGGACCGGTTCAAAAGCTTGGATGCCTAGTCGATGCAGGGTCGGTGCCCGGTTCAATAGTACCGGATGATCCTTGATGATGTCCTCAAGAACCTCGTAGACAATCGGGTCGTTCTCCTCCACGATCTTCTTCGCACGTTTGACCGTCTCGGCTTCTCCACGCTTCTCAAGCTCATGGATGATGAAGGGCTTGAACAACTCGACCGCCATCACTTTCGGAAGGCCGCATTGGTGGAGTTTGAGTTCAGGCCCAACTACGATGACCGAGCGGCCTGAGTAGTCCACGCGCTTGCCAAGTAAGTTTTGCCGGAAACGTCCCTGTTTGCCCTTCAACATGTCGCTGAGTGATTTGAGCGGCCGCTTGCCACGACCCCTAATCGCTTTCGAGCGCCGACCATTATCAAACAGAGCGTCTACAGCCTCCTGGAGCATCCGCTTCTCATTGCGGAGGATGACCTCGGGAGCCTTCATGTCAATCAACTTCTTGAGCCGGTTGTTGCGGTTGATGACCCGCCGGTAGAGATCGTTGAGGTCTGAGGTTGCAAACCGCCCACCGTCGAGTGGAACCAGCGGCCGTAGGTCGGGTGGGATAACCGGAATCACTTCAAGAATCATCCACTCCGGGCGGTTCCGCTTGTCAGGTGTGTCACCCGAGTGACGGAGAGCGTCGACAACTTTAAGCCGCTTTAATTTCTTCTTCTTACGGTGCTGTGACGTCTCGGTGGCAATTTCATGTCGGAGCCATTCAGCGAGCCGGTCAAGCCCCCGACCGTCAACATTTCGGTCCTTAATCTTCTTATCGGGTGTGTCAAGCAACATTAGCAGTGTTCGCGCGGCTTCTGCACCGATCTCTGCCTTGAACTCCTCGTCGCTTTCGTCACGCGCCTTAACACGTAAGTCGTAATACTCGTCTTCATCGAGGAGCTGCAGAAACTCGACAGGTACTCCATCAATGTCCTGCTTACCCGGGTGCGTGACGACATACGCTGCGTAGTAGATCACCTTCTCAAGGTCACGCAATGACATGCCAAGCAGATACCCGAGTTGGCTCGGCAACGTCTTAAAGAACCATATGTGGGCCACTGGAACTGCAAGTTTAATGTGACCCATACGCTCTCGGCGCACCTTCGACAATGTCACTTCGACACCGCAGCGGTCACAAACATGCCCCCGGAACCGAATCCTTTTGAACTTCCCGCAGTGGCACTCCCAGTCTTTGACAGGGCCAAAGATGCGCTCGCAAAAGAGGCCGTCTCGCTCAGGCTTAAAGGAGCGGTAGTTGATCGTCTCCGGCTTCACCACCTCCCCAAAGGACCAACCCCGTATCTCTTCGGACGAAGCAAGTCGTATTCGGATGAACTCAAAGTCCGACCTGCCTTGATCCTGAGTTCTAGGAAAATCGATCATTTATTTCTCCTCACCCAAGGTGACGCTCAGACCAAGAGCTTGAAGCTCCTTAACGAGCACATTGAACGACTCCGGTATGCCAGGCTTAGGAAGGTTGTCACCCTTGACAATCGCTTCGTAGACCTTCGACCGTCCTAGTACATCATCCGATTTGACGGTGAGGATCTCCTGAAGTGTGTGTGCGGCGCCGTAGGCCTCAAGCGCCCACACTTCCATCTCACCGAAACGCTGACCACCGAACTGCGCCTTACCAGCCAGGGGCTGCTGAGTGACTAGAGAGTATGGCCCGATAGAGCGCGCGTGGATTTTGTCATCTACGAGATGGCTCAGCTTGAGCATGTAGATTGCACCAACTGTCACCGGATGATCAAAGCGGCGACCGCTACGTCCGTCCCTGAGCCAAATCTTTCCGTTGGGTAAGATTTCACAGTACTCCATCAACTCATTGACTGCTTCATCAAGACCGGATCGGATCACCGAGCGACCCTTCAGTTTCTGGATGGCCGGGAAGAGGCTGTTTAAATTCTCTCCCTTACGCGTAGCAAGTTCACCACCAGCTTCCAGAAGGAACGCTGTCATTTGGTCGAAAAACTTCTTGTGCTTCTTATTTGTATTGAGTGAAAGGTACGCGTCTAGTGACTGTCCGATTCCATAAGTCTCGGCATGCGAGCCAGCACCGTTTCCGTTCCCATCCCCTCTACCAGCCACGACAGGTGGCAGTTGGCCTGTCGCCGAGACAAGTGTCTCGATGTCCTTCAGCCCCACTGGGGGCAAGGCCTTCAGGTCGTAGGCCTCACAAAGCCACTTAAGGCCGGCTAGCTTCAGCAATCCTCCGACCTCGTTCTCAGTCGCTCCGTGGAATACTGGGGTCTTGGCCTCAAAACCGAGAACCCGCCCCGCCCACCCTAGGTGGGTCTCTAGGATCTGACCAACATTCATACGCGATGGCACACCTAGCGGATTGAGAACGATCTCGACCGGTGTTCCATCTGGGAGAAACGGCATATCCTCTTCAGGCGCGATCCTGGCAATAATCCCCTTGTTGCCATGCCGCCCAGCCATCTTGTCACCCACTGAGATCTTTCGCTTCTCAGCCACGTAGACCTTAACGAGTTGGACCACACCCGGCGGAAGTTCGTCAGGCTGAAAGACCTTATCAATGTGGTCTTCCGTGCTCTCCTTCATGCGCTGAATCCGCCGTTGAGCTTCATCCACGACGCGCCGAATGCGGTCACTCACAGACTTATTCTGGACCTTGAATGTCTGGAGATCGACTTGTTTGAAATTGATCTGCTCAATGATGTCCTTGGTAAACTTCGAGCCCTCGTCCATAAACGGCTCGACCGTACCCTTCTTCAGCATTAGGCTGACAGTTTGGCGAATCAGAATCTCACGAAGCTCCTCGTCACGAACGTCTGCGATACGCTTAATCTCAGTTCGTTCGACACTTCTAAGATCCCCAATCTTCACCCCGTGCTCCTTTTCGAGCAGCGGATCGTCGATCCGGCGTGAGAAGATCTTCACATCGATGATCGTTCCGCCCATGCCTGGGGGGACCTTGAGGGACGAGTCCTTAACGTCCTTGGCTTTCTCGCCGAAAATCGCTGTCAGAAGCTTCTCTTCGGGTGAAAGTTCAGTCTCTCCCTTGGGTGTGATTTTCCCAGCAAGAATATCTCCTGCCGTAACTCTTGCTCCTTCACGGATGATTCCTCTTTCATCGAGGTCTGCCAGATTTTCCTCCGCGACGTTCGGGATCTCGCGTGTTATCTCCTCCATACCTCGCTTCGTATCCCTTACGTGGAGTTCGAGCTCCTGGATATGGATTGAGGTGAAAACGTCGTCTTTGACCAATTTCTCGCTAATCACGATCGCGTCTTCAAAGTTCGATCCGTACCAGGGCATGAATGCGACGAGCACGTTCCGGCCAAGTGCGAGCTCCCCTGAGTCGGTGCTCGGTCCGTCGGCAATGATAGTCCCGGGCTTGATTTTTTCACCCACTTTCACGAGCGGGCGCTGATTGATCGCTGTGTCCTGATTCGTACGCCAAAATTTCTTGAGGCGATATCGGTCAAACTGGGTAAGCTTGGCGAGCGGCTGGTCAGCGCTTCCAGGTTTTATGGTGCCTGTGTCAATCACAACTTCGTCTGCCGTAACTTGTACTACTTCACCAGCACGGCGGGCAGTGATTACCGCACCCGAATCAGCTGCGACCTTCCCTTCCATACCCGTTCCGACAAGCGGAGCATCCGTATACAAAAGCGGGACGGCCTGGCGCTGCATATTGGAACCCATCAGTGCCCGGTTGGCATCATCATGCTCCAAGAAAGGGATCAGCGCTGCTGCAACAGACACGAGTTGATCTGGTGCAACATCCATATAGTCGATATCCGCTGCTCGAAGCAGCGGGAAATCCCCCCGCTCTCGGCAAAGCACGAACTCGTTTTCGAAGTTGCCCTTGACTCCGAGAGGTGCATTGGCCTGGGCAATACGCTTTTCTTCTTCCTCGTTCGCCGACAACCATTCTATCTTTTTCGTAACCTTACCCTTTTCGACACGCCGGTAGGGTGTTTCAACAAAGCCAAGGTCATTGATCCTCGAATAGGTCGTCAGCGAAGTGATCAACCCAATATTCGGACCTTCAGGAGTCTCGATCGGGCACATGCGTCCATAGTGCGAGTAGTGCACATCACGCACTTCAAAGCCAGCGCGTTCTCTGGTCAACCCACCCGGGCCGAGGGCAGAGAGGCGACGCTTGTGTGTCATCTCCGCAAGAGGATTGGTCTGGTCCATAAACTGGCTCAACTGACTCGAGCCGAAGAAAGCCTGAATCACAGCAGAGACCGTGCGTGCGTTCACCAGTTCATCGATGCTGATCTTTGACGGATCCGTGTTGATCGACATCCGCTCTTTAACGAGTCTGGCCATACGACTCAGGCCGACGCTGAACTGGTTCGCGACGAGTTCGCCGACAGTACGAACACGCCGGTTCCCGAGGTGATCAATATCGTCGGTATACCCCCGGCCTTCGTTTAGCTCGATCAGGTGCCGGACAATCGACACGAAATCTTCGTTGGTCAGGATGGTTTGGGTCCTTGGTAGTTCAAGACCAAGACGTTGGTTCATCTTATAGCGCCCTACCTGGCCAAGGTCATAACTTTTAGGATTGAAGAAAACCTGCTCTAGTGCGAGACGCGCCGTTTGGACATTGGGTGCATCGCCAGGGCGTAAAAGCGAGTAAATCGCGTATAGTGCCTCTTCTTCGGACTCCGTTGGATCCTTCTTGATCGTGTTCTTGATCATGGGGCTGTCGCCCCGGGGCGTCTGACGATCTGTTGTGTAGACCTTGAGCTTCTTCACCTTGAGACGCTCGAGAATCTCGATGACTTCCTCGTTTATTTCCTGGCCATTCCGAATGAGGACGTTATCGTCTTCGGGTTCTTCGAGGATCTCCCCAGTTTTTGGATCGACGATATCTTCTGAATATGTAAACTCCTCAGCTACTACTTTACCCAGCAACTCATCCGTCTGGATTGCGCTCTTCCCGGTAAGCTTAAACTCAGTCACATCGTAGAAGAGCTGGAAGATATCGGCGTCGGAACTGTACCCCAGCGCCCTGAGAAGGGCAGTAACCGGAAATTTCTTCTTCTTATCGATATGTACGTAGCAGATATCGTTAATATCGAGCGTGAATTCGACCCACGATCCGCGGAAGGGGATGATTCGCCCACTGTAGAGCTTGGTGCCGTTGGGATGAATGTTCTCTTCGAACACGACCCCAGGAGAGCGATGTAATTGGCTCACAACAACCCGCTCCGCACCATTAATAACGAAGGTGCCAAGGTCCGTTAAGAGCGGTAGGTCCCCGAGGTATACTTCCTTCTCAATAATATCCTTGGGGCGACGGTCCTCCGGCGGAGGAGCCTTCCTTCTCCTCCTCGTTCTCTTGCCAGACCCCTCTTCTTCCTCCGGCATTTCCCAAATAATGAGACGAAGCAGCGCCTTGAGAGGGGCGGAATAGGTCATATCCCGCTCGGTGCACTCTTCAACTGAATACTTCGGCTCCGCTAGATACGCGCTAATGAATTCAAGCGTGAAGTTGTGGTTGACGTCTGAGATCGGAAAAATTTCTCCGAAGACGCGCCCTAGGCCGAAATCCCACGGTCCATCATCGTCCATCCCGGAACCAATCAGCTTTCCAAACGAGCTAAGCTGAACCTCTAACAAGTTCGGCATCGGCATGACCGATTCGAGCTTAGCAAAGCTGAGGATCGGTCTATTGTCCTTACGCAGTTCCAAGGTTCATCCCCCTTACCAAGTCACCCGTATTGGCGACCAGCATGTATTGTGTTCATGGGGCAAGCACATGAATTCTTGGCCCGCGGGTACCCCCGATAGAGGTGAGTAACCTCTAGGGCAAGAACCGATGCTAGCCCAAACGTGTCGAGCGAGACCGATCAAAAATCGGCTGTAATCCGAAAGCACTATTTAAGTGCTACGGCCGCTCCGACCTCCTCCAGCTTGGCTTTCATTTCTTCAGCCTCCTCCTTCGTGGCGCCCTCCTTCACAGGGCCCGGAGCACTGTCTACTACATCCTTGGCTTGCTTGAGGCCAAGGCCGGTGAGTGCACGCACGACCTTGATGACCTGGATCTTCTTGTCACCGATGCCCTCGAGAATGACATCAAATTCGTCCTTCTCTTCGGCAACTCCAGCGTCTGCACCTGCTGCATCACCTCCGGGCATTGCCATCGGAGCTGCAAGAGCTGTGACGTTGAACTTGTCCTTAAAGGCATCAACGAACTCAGAAAGCTCTAGAACTGTCATGTTGCCAAAGGTTTCGAGCAGCTCTTCATGATTCGTCGCCATGTTCCCTGATTCCTCCTGATTCACTCCGGCACCATCGCCGGCGTTTGGGTTGACCCTGTCCGTTTTAGAGACGCATCCGCATCTCCCCATCCAGCCCTTATCAACACGGGCTGATTGCTACTTAGTCGTCGGTACTATTTCGCTCCTCTTTAAGCGCTCCAAGCAGACCTGCCATTTCCTGAAGCTTCGCCCCTAGTGCACTGGCAAGCGCTGCTACCGGTGCCTCCATAACACCTGCTAGTTGTGCAAGGAGTACCTCATATGATGGAAGTTTCGAGATCCGGTCGATTTGTGCGGTATCAAGGATCTTGGCATCCATGATACCAAGCTTGAAAACCGGCTTCTTGTCATGAAGGTTCGCGAACTCCCTCAATGCCTTTGCCGGGGCTACGGGTCCGTCGTAACCGAACACCATTCCTGTCGGACCTTCGAGATTTTCGGTGATATCCGGTAGCTCTGTTTCAGCGAATGCGAGCTTCGCGAGACGGTTCTTCACGACGAGATACTCGGCCCCAGATTCCTTGAGCGACCGCCTAAGACCGGTCATCGCCTTGACATCTAGTCCTGTGAAATCTGTCAGATAGATAACGGGTGCCTTATTGAGACGGTCTCGGAGTTCCGTGACGAAAGTCTCCTTGGCTACACGGTCCATCAGGCACCTTTTCCGTAGAGATTGGTGTCGATGCCCACTCCCGGTCCCATCGTGCTTGATACGGTGACGCTCTTAAGGTACGTGCCCTTAGCACCCGATGGCCTCGACCTCACGATTTCATCCATGAACGCGCCCAGATTCTCACTGAGTTGTTCCTCAGAAAAAGAAACCTTTCCGATTGGCGCGTGAACATTCCCAGTCTTGTCCACTCGGAACTCAATCTTCCCGGCCTTAATCTCTTGCACAGCACGGCTGACGTCGAACGTCACAGTACCAGCTTTAGGTGTCGGCATCAGGCCACGGGGGCCCAAGACACGCCCGAGGGGACCTACCTTACCCATCAAGTCAGGGGTCGCAACGCACACATCAAAATCCAACCAACCACCCTCTATCTTTTCTAGAAATTCAACACCCACGTAATCCGCACCTGCTTCATTCGCCTCGGCCTCTTTCTCACCCTGAGCAATGACTAACACACGCACGGATTTACCGGTCCCGTGAGGTAAGGCAACTGTGCCCCGGACCAGTTCATCTGCCCTGCGGGGGTCGACCCCTAGTCGGGTGGCAACCTCCACAGTTTCGTCAAAATCTGCGGTTGCAAGCTCCTTCACGAGCTTGACCGCCTCTCCTGGAGCGAACTTCACACCCGCCGAAATGCCCGAGCACGCTACGGAGTATCGTTTACTCTTCTTGGCCATCTAGTACCGAGCCGTTCGTTTCCCCTTCCACCACTGACGGCTCTCAGATGGTGGTGCGGGTGGGGTGTGTTAGCGCCCTACCCCTCTTCTGCCACGTATGTTGCTACACCAGCATCTTCGGTTGCTATCTTGCCAGCATCACCGCCCTGAGCTTTGGTCACCGAGGGGTCCACGATCTCCACACTCTTGGCCTCCTCCGTCCCAGCGATCACTACACCCATCGATCGCGCTGTGCCAGCTATCATTCGCGCTCCCGCGTCGATGTCATTCGCGTTCAGGTCCTCCATTTTCATCTCAGCGATCTTTTCGAGCTGAGCCCTGGTAATCTCACCGACCTTGGACCGATTTGGTTCACCCGAGCCCGATGAGAGCCCAATCTCTCGCATGATTAGAACCGA
>DCAD01000048.1:14531-15692 GCA_002311875.1 Gemmatimonadales bacterium UBA1142
TGTCCTGGGTTTTCGCGTTGAACTGCTTGCAAAACCCCATGATGTTAACCCCGTGCTGACCGAGCGCAGGGCCCACAGGTGGAGCTGGGTTAGCCTGCCCACCCGGCACGTGGAGCTTGATGAAACCAATAACCTTTCTTGCCATTCTATATCATCGTCCTTACAGCCTTCACGGTCAGAAGCCTTGCAAATCTGTGTAATCGAGTTCAACTGCTGTCGGGCGACCGAATAGCGAGACCTCAACCTTCACCTTCCCCTTGTCCGGATAGACTTCCTGGACCGTTCCGCTGAAGTCAGTAAACGGTCCCTGGATCACCTCGACAACCTGATCGATGTGGAAGGGTATCTCCTCCTGAGGCTCATCCTCCTTCTCCTCCTCAACGCCAAGAATCTTATTGATCTCATCCTCGCGCAAAGGCTGCGGTGCCTTCCCCTGGCCTACAAACTTGATGACGCCTTGTATGTTATTGATCACGTGCTGGGTACGTTCGTTGAGCAGCATCTCGACGAGGACATAGCCTGGGTACAGTCTCTTCGTTACGGTGACCCGTTTTCCCTTTCGGATCTCGACAACTTCGTGCGTCGGGACCAACACCTGACGGATCTCATCAGCTTGGTCAGCTCCGGGCTCTTCCTCAATCCTTAGTTCAATCAGCCTCTGGACTTTTCTCTCATGCCCAGAATAAGTCTGGATCGCATACCAGCGTGTATCTACCATCGTCTAAGCCATCACGCGCCAAAAATCCGCATAATCCACGACACTACCAAGTCAGATCCCTTGTCCATGATCCAGATGACAAGTGAGATCAAAACGGTGAAGGCACCGACCACAAGCGTGGCACTTTTCAGTTGATCCCAGTCAGGCCATGTGACCTTTTGGAGTTCGGTCAAACACTCCTCCATAAAGTTACGGGTGTCCCTGACTTTATCGACAACTGACATAGGCCTGCCTACCTACTTCGTTTCTTTATGCTGCGTATGCGTACGACAGCGCGGGCAGTATTTGCGGTATTCCACACGCTCCGAATGCAGCCGTTTATTCTTGGTCTTATTGTAGTTCCTTTCCTTACAAGCTTCGCAGGCGAGGACAATCTTGTCCCGGGACATACTTGAGCCTCTTCGTTAGGTCTCGCGGTGACCTTTATTCGAGGATTTCAGTTA
>DCAD01000032.1:0-4870 GCA_002311875.1 Gemmatimonadales bacterium UBA1142
CGGGAGGAGGAGCGCACGCACCGAGGATGCATGCAGTGAGCGACCAGCTTAACGGATAGTGGTTCCTCACGGTGTTCTCCAGTATGTAAGGGTAGAAGCCTATGTGTCTTTAAGAAGTAGCCTCAACGACTCAGGTACCTTGATGGGATTGGATTCTCTGCTCCCTCCGATTGCCAGTAGATCGATACCACCCACCATCGATTTCCATCATTCATCAGTTGAAATGAGTTGATGCCCCTCGCAAAAGGTGCTGTATCGTTTTCTCGTCGACGTGACTCATATGTACTGAAAACGTGGGCGATCATCCCGTAGGACTCCACCACTTGGTGGATTTCGTTCTCGAAGAACCCGTCACGTTCTAAAGCAGCCCCGCTGCTTTCGATATAGCTACTTGGGGTTCTTATAACACGACTGTATGCGCCATCCTCGTCACGCGTGACATAGCTTAACGTCGCACCTTCGGCGAAGAGTTTCCTAAACCGATCCCAATCTCTCTGTTCTCCCGCAGATCCAGATATGACATCGTACGTGGCGATGATGATGCTACCAATAGATTCAACATCTGCCATGTCAGTTTCACTGTCAGTACGCTGTGCTTCTGCTGGTAAACTCAACAGGAAAGTACCGATGAATATTGCACCCCCGAGGGTAAGCAACGACTTGGTCATAAAGAGTTCCTCTAGTCTGTAGTATTTTCCGTCAGGACTCGAAGCTAGGGCAGGCACAGCGGTAGTCGGGTTACCACGGGCGCGATGAACCAGCCCTATTGAGCTCTAAACTCCGTCCGAGTCCAGCAGGTCCCAGCGATCAAGATACAGAGCTTCAGTGTCTGCGAAATTCCTTACCACGCTGCCTGCGCGGGTTGGTCACAACAGCGGAGGCAGAAGAGAGGTGAGACCCAAAGTCGGGTTGGAGAATGCCCAGCGCCAGCCGGATTGAGGATATTGAAGATACCACATAGTCCAATCACTCAGAATTTTTCTACAGTACGACATCACCACCGGGGTCTCGTTGGCGTAACTCGTCGAGTACCTCTTCTGCTCCTGTAAGTTTCTTCACGGTGTAGGGTTGAGACATTCATTCAGACATAGGGGGGATCCTATCCCAAACCTCGCTCCGCGAACCCATCCCCCATCTCACTACCGATCTTTTGGAACAGACCGCGGATATGATCATCCATGGTGAAATAAAAGACTTGCCAACCACTTTGAACCAAGCTCAAGATTTGGGAGACCAACTTCTCTCTACGACTCCAGTCCGAATGCTGGAAGGCGTCGTCCAGGATAAGGAAGCCGGTCTCACCTCCCATTGCCCTTGAAGCAAAACCCATCCTCAAGGCCAAGAAAATCTGCTCTCGAACCCCAGTGCTCAGTTCAGACAGAGGGTACAAGTCATCATCATCCGAAACGAGAACCAGGTCCTTCTCAGGGCTAAGGCGGATTTCTCGATAGCGACCTGTTAAGAGATGGAGCGGCTTGGTCACCTCCTCGCTATTCAGCCCTTCGACAATACTTCTGTCTTCATCCTGCCTGAACTCCCCTATGACCCCCGTAACTAGGTGTCCCGCAAGAATCTTGGCAGTAATTATTTGATATTCCTGCACTGCTCTTTCGTACTTCTTCCGAAGAGCCGCGATCAATTTTTCCCAACCAACATCTTCTTGCGTTGTTTCTATAACAACTTCGAGCTTGAGGTCGTGGAGCCTTGCTTCCTCCTCCTTCAACTCTCTTTTAGTGTCATTAATCATCTGCTCGAGCTTGTCGGAAAACTCTCGGTCCCATTCTACACCAGGATCCTCGTCGAGATGATCCTCTTCCATCACATGGAGAGACGCCAAAGCGCTCTTTCTTGACTCTATTTCTTTCGATAGTCCTTTGGCTTGGTCAGTTAGGGATCGGATAACGTCATCCCAATCTTCGAACTTCACTTCGTTATTCTTCCAACCCGTGAGGATGCCACTGATCCTCTGTTTTTCTGTCCTCGTGACTTCCGTGCGTTCATCCAGGTTGTCCTTCAGGCTTTGGCCCCGCACGAGATCATCATTTAGCTCCTGCCTTTTAGCCTTGAGTTCAGCAATCTCTGTCAGATCGGAGCCAAACCGTGTTCGGAATTCTGTCTTCACCCCTTCTAATTCAGAACTCTCCCATCCACTTGAGGTCGCCTGTTGACGGTTCCACATCTCCTTGCCGACCAACAACACACCAAGGATACAGATGACCCACCACCACTCGAATCCAGATAACACAGCAGCAATAATACTTGCCGCCACCAAGATCGCGGCAAACAGCAATATTGTTTGGTTAGGCCTGTACATAGCTAAGTCGGATTTAGCTTTTTCATAAACTTCGATAGCGTTTTCTGACCAACGATAATTCTTCTTGGTACTTGCTAGATCTTTGAGATTCCCTGACTTGGTTTTGATTTGCCTTTCGTCGGTTCGGCACTTCTCGACATCCGAACTGAGTACCGCAAGTTTGGATTCACTGGGTAGTGCCTGCTTTCCTTCCCTCAGCCTCTCTATCTCGCCCTGGAGTTGGCCGGCCCGGTATCGCTTAGCTTTTTCAAAATCCTCGAACTGGAGTCGAAGTTGCTCAATCTTTTCGCGCCAAGAAAAAGCCTTTCCTGAGGTGTATGCTTCTTCTACCCTCTCCAGGAGATCCTTCGATTTCCGAACTCTTGTTTCGGCTTGTGCCTTGTCCCTTAGCTCTCCCGTTTGATTACCCGTGATGACCCGATTCTCTATTACCGCTTTCTGAACGGTCAATTGGATCTTGTCCTGTATTCCGTCAAGCAGCCCTTCGCCAGACAGGCAGTCCTTCAGAAGATCTCGGCCTACACCATCCGCTTCTCCTGTATTCAGTGTAGTTTCGCCCGCTCGCACTACCACAAGCCGAGAAAAATGGGGCGTGATACTTCTCTTTGATTCCCAATAATCTTCCAGCTTCTCTCCAATCTCATTTGGAAAGGGAATCCGGTCACCATCATCATTTAGCCCTGAGATCACTACCCTTCCACCAAAGTCCCATTTTCGATTACGATCCCAATCGTGCCGGCCTTTCTCTCTGAAGAGAAAATTGATCAGCGCTTCGACCAAGTAAGTTTTTCCGGTCTCATTCGGTCCATAGATCAGGTTTAAATCTCTACATGAGAGGTCAAAATCACTCCTGAGAGGGCCGTCTCTGTCAATTTTGATTCGTTCAATCCTGAGCCCCATGGTCAGCTAACCTTCCCATAAATAGCTGCCAATGCCGCTATCTTCACCTGCTCCCTGGTAGGCTCAGGTCCAGCCCCCCACGCCCAATCAAGTTCTTCGATGAGTTCCATCGTGCGACTATGTACATCCTCCAACTGTTCATCCGTAGTCGAGTACAGTTCCTCGATATTCGAGTCCTCATCCCCGTAGGCCATGAACCCCTCAAAACCAAGCTTAAGAGCTTCTTTCACTGCACTCCTATTCTTGGAATAACCACGAGCCGATAGCCTGACCTGTATTGTCGAATGATCGGAGGGATCCACATTCCAGGACTCAATCCGCTCAGCAATTTGCTTTTCTAGAAGTGAAATTTCATCAACTGCCGGGAAAATTAGAAAGGATTCATTGAAATAGAGCCGCTCACCTTTTACACCGAGTGCCTCTGCACTTCCGCTATCAGTGTCATAGACAAGGAACTGCCTGTGACCAGTCTCTGTGATATCCAAGCCGCATGGTGAACCGACAAAATAAACATTGGGGATAGGTTCATGGGGCTTATGGATATGACCAAGGAGTGCTAGCCGAGGCTTGAACTGCTCCACGTCATCCCGAGAAAGCGGCATGTGTGTTCCCCGCTCCCGGTGATTTACCTCTCTCATTCCCCCACCCCCGTATACCTCGCCGTGACCGATCAACACCCACTCCCTCTCACTTCCTTCAATCTTGTCTTTCGCCCGGGCAATTTCCTCGCCCATCGTTTTACCTGCTACGTAAGGGATAAATAGGAAGATGGTAGAATCGACCTCTAAGACAGCGGGCTCCGTGTATACGTGAATATTTGCACCAACAATATCGCTCTCGTTTATGTTGGGATCGTGATTCCCGGGAATAATGTGCAAGTGTAGCCCATCGTATTTTCTGCAAAGTGTTTCGAACTCTGAGTAGTTCTGGAACTCTTTATCGAACAGATCTCCAGCGATAATCAAATGCTCAATACCTATATCCCGCGTTTGCTCTAAGATATTCTCCAGGGCGGCGTAGCGTTCTGGATGCTCTCCACTGGTGCGAAGATGCGCATCTGCTGTTACAGCTATTTTCATCTGGAATTCACCACCGTTGTTCGACTCCTGCTCAGTTACTTACAGTACGATATCACCACCGGGATCTCGTTGGCGCAACTCATCGAGCACCTCTTCGGCTTCCCTAAGTCTCTCAAGCTTCGACTCTTCATCTAAGCTCGCTGAAGCCCACAGCGGTCCGTCCATATCCTCTGCGACCTTCAACACTGACCCCTCTCGCAATCCATCCGGCAGGATATCCAGAGCTATGTCGAGCATCTCCTGATTCTCGTCAGCTACCAACACGGCGGCCTCTCTCTCGATTCGATCAACCACCCAAATTCTCTCAGTATCACTCATGGATGTACCTCGTGATCGCTAAGCCAGCTCCCACTGAACGCCCCTGCCCCATCGCAATCGTTTCTTGGCCAAGTATGACCTCGTATCGGCCATCTTCGTACCCAACGATGGTGACCTGCCCATCACGGTCTGTACGAAGCACGGTTTCTGCCACGGAGGTGTAGGCCTGCAAAGCTTCGCCATGCGGATGACCGTAGGTGTTCGATCCTACCGAGATCACGACAACCTCAGGCTCCGCGTCCTCGAGAAATTCCCATGT
>DCAD01000032.1:5013-7487 GCA_002311875.1 Gemmatimonadales bacterium UBA1142
CCGCTCAAGAAGGCGACAAAATCTCCATACCTCACAACTAATCCAACGGAACGGTTGTTGAAGTCGGTCGAGGCAAGCGGAAGCAGCGGAAGAACTTCTATCTCGACACTGCCGAGGCTTATGGAGCGTGGCTCGGCAATCAGATAAGTAATGTCTGTTCGTTGCTGAAGAATGCTCGCAAGACCTTGGTACGTGGCGGTTGTATGGGGTTGGCCGTTGTCCATATAGAAGTGAACCGGAATCGAGTTGATTACATCCACCATCCCTCCGATGTGATCGGCATGAGGATGCGTGGCTACCAAGAGATCGATCTCGTCTACGCTCAAAGCTCTCAGGGCAGCAACTGGACTGCTCCGACCCGCGTCTACGAGCGCACTTTGGCCTTCCGGAGACCTAATGAGGACGGCGTCTGCCTGCCCCACGTCGAGGAACGTGACCCGGACTGATTCACCAACCTGAGCTGGGGCGGTAACGCCACAGCCGAGGAAGGCGAAGAGAAGAACTCCAGAGCAGAAAAAGCGTGAGATTCGCATCAGGGTCGCTACGAGATGAGGGCCATGACCTAATTCTGGTTGGGCAGCCTGTAGAACCGCAACCCATGCGGAATCACAGCAGACGTGCTTTAGCTTAGGTTACCGATTCCCGTCAGCATCAGCTTGAATAGCAGCAAGAAACGCATCCCCGTATTTTTCCAACTTAGCAGGTCCGACGCCCGCTAGATTGAGAAATTCTTCCCGATTCCTGGGCCCCTGGATGACCATTTCCCTCAAGACTTTGTCAGGAAATACAACGAAGGCTGGGACATTCTGCCCGTCGGCAATGTCTTTTCGGAGAGCTCGTAAACGCTGGAAGAATGCCTCCTGTTCCGGAGTATCAACCTGTGCCCCTGACTCGACAGATTTCTGACTGCTCCGCCCCCTCCGCACTGGCGCAAGAGTTGGCATCCCGTCAGCTGCTAGTTGGGCAACTCCGATCCCCGTACACACATCGCATGAGGTACGACACGATTCCATGTTCTCATCGAAGTATCTGAGAATTTCATGATGTCGACAGCGAGCGGACTCAATTAGCCGGAATAGGCCCACTGTTCTCTGGTGTTTCTGCTGCCAGACCTCAGGGTCCTCTATTTCGTTGAGAAAATTCTCGTGCAGCTTGACGTCTGCCCATGAGTAGAAGAGGTAACAGTCGCTGGGAAGACCGTCCCTCCCAGCACGACCGATCTCCTGATACCAAGACTCAACATCCTTTGGCATGTCGCGGTGGATTATGAAGCGGACGTCCGCCTTGTCTATGCCCATCCCGAATGCCAGGGTGGCTACGATCACGTCGATGTCGTCACTCTTGAATGCTTCCTGATTACGACTCCGTTCTTCATCATTCAGGCGCGCATGATACGGCCGTGCCTTGACGTCATTGCGCATCAAGAAGCTAGCAGTGCTTTCTACTGCTTTGCGACTCATGCAATACACGATACCCGACTCACCCGCGTGCCTTGATTTGATCAATGAAAGGATTTCTTTCCTTGTGTTGCCCCCCTGTCCCTTCTTTCTACAGGCAATCCAAAGATTGTCACGGAAGAAGGAGCCCTTGTAGCCGTCCGGCTTCAACATTCCGAGCTGCCGCACGATGTCCCGCACTACTGACCGCGTCGCAGTAGCGGTCAGTGCAATAACCGGTACGTCGAGGCCTTCTTTCAGCCCTTGAAGCCGTCGGTAGGAAGGCCTGAAATCGTGGCCCCACTGGCTAATACAATGCGCCTCATCAACAGCTATCAGAGAAATCGGACATTCTTGTACAAAGTCGCGAAGTCGGCCACTGAGTGCTTCTGGAGCTAGGTAGACGAGGTCATATTTTCCTCTTCTCAACCCGTCTAGACGTGCATTACGCTCTTGCCATTCGAGCGTGCTATTGATCTCGACCGCATTGAAGCCCACCTCCTTTAGTGCATCGACCTGATCCTTCATCAGGCTGATGAGCGGAGAGATCACGAGAACCGTCCCTCCCAGCATACGCGCGGAGAGTTGGTAGGTCAGAGATTTCCCTGCGCCTGTGGGCATGACACCGATGAAATCGCGACCAGCAAGCACTGCATCGATCGCCTCACGCTGGCCGGGTCGGAAGTGGGTGAATCCAAAGACATCACGAAGAACGATCTGTGGGTCGGATCGGGTCAACGGAATTCTCCGATATAGAACTGCATATCAAAGTTTCGGTTCGACTGCATCGAGGTCTCCTTCGACAGGATCAGTCTTCAGGAGGTACACGCCCCACCCCCGAACATGTCAGACACCGAAGATGGTCGAGATAGGATCTGCCACGAGAGCACTCTGCATGAGATCTCCGCAGTACTGAAGTTGTTGGATATCCATGCAAATTCAGGGGAGCAGAAAGCGTGCCAAGAAAGGCCGTGGTCAGGCCACCTGGACAACATAACCTCGAGCGTTTAATGCTCACTCACTCCCAGAGCTTCCCGC
>DCAD01000032.1:7678-12061 GCA_002311875.1 Gemmatimonadales bacterium UBA1142
AGGTGAGGAGACTTCTCAATCTGAAGCCGCTTTCGCTCATCCTTATGAAGGGACTTGTCGTCCGTTACCTCAAGCACCACTGAAAGGACCTCTGCCCCAAAGAGATGGTCGAGTTCGTCGGGACCGGTCTCCGTGTCCTCAATCGTATCGTGTAGCAGGGCAGCTTGTAGTGTGCTTATGTCTTCGATTCCGTGGCGGGTGAGCACTTCAGCCACAGAGAGTACATGATTGATATACGGTGAAGACTTAATGTCTTTTCGACGTTGGTCACGGTGCCGATCTGCTGCGAAGCGAGCCGCTCCGAGAAGGGCACCTACTTCGGTCATCCCCGGAACCCAAAAGGTCCCGTCTTCGTCCACAACCAGACTCCCCATCCTCACCTTCGTCTCGCACGATGGGCAGGTCACACTCGACATCTCCTCAATGTAGTCATCGTCGAAATCGTCCAGCATCAGATTCATGGAGGGTCGGTACCAGTCCTTGTACGTCTCTCCACACTTCGGACAAGTGATGGTGATTTCTTCCGGTGGCATTGTCATGAACTCATCTCCAAAACCAAAGAACCAAGGGTGGGTTATAACTACCCACCTCAACTCAGTCGATGGGGATGTCTACCGTGCCCCCCATTGCCGCGATCTGGGCCACCTGGCTCTCCAGTTCGGCCTTGTCCCGCCTCTCTTTCGAGTTTCTCGGCGGTGCGTCGTTCGACCCCAAAACCACATCAAGGAGCATCTCATTAAGGTGGTCGAGCTCAGCCAGATACGGATCATGGAAAAGGACGCTACCGATTAGTTCTGCGGGGCCGTGGATTGCTTGATCGTACTCGCTCTCGTTCAGTGCGAATAAATGAAGATCCCCGCCTACGTGCTCAGGTAGCTGCAATCCCGTTGCCGTCTCGAACTCATCGAGATCTACACTCCATTCCACATGCCCTGGGAACTCCTCGGCGAAGTTCGGTGACTTGTCGGCGTCTTCCCATTCTTTTCATGCTCCAATTCTGCCCCCTCACCCCGCAGGACCGCAGAGTTCGGAGGCTGAGCGATTAAGACCGAGTTGCTTGTTGGTTCCGGGAAGTTCTGGAACCGTTTGACCGACGACCTGGAGAACACGAGCCAGCGCACGTACATCCAGACCTTCTCCTTCGAGAGGGATCGCACCAGCACCGCGCTTGGCCGCGCTGGTGCAGCCCGCCACTGACGGGCACAGGCTCACTGCGAACTGCCCCTGCCGGCAGACGTTGCTCTGGACATCGCCTGCTCCTCGAGCATCCTCAGCAGGTCGCTTCGTACGTGCCGCCACGCGAACTCCGCACCGATGCCGCGCACGTGGTAGTCCATCCAGGCCATTTCGGCCACCGCCTTGACCATCCTGTTGCGCGGATCGCGGATGCCGTGCGTATTCCCAGGATACATGAAGAACTCGACGGGCACGCCAAGCTGCTTGAGCGCCATGTGCAGCTCTACCGCCTGCGGGCTCGGCACCCGAGGGTCGCCCTTCACGACATGGATCATGGTGGGCGTGCTGGCGTTGTTAATGTACTTGAGCGGCGACTGGTCCCAGTAGGCATCGAAGTCCTCGTAGGGGAGTTTTCCGCCGAAGTACTCCTGGCGGTGACGCTGCCCGTCCGTCTGCGCGTACATCGAGATCCAGTTGGATGCTCCGGCGCTCGTGCTAATGGCCTTGAAGCGATCGGTGTGCGTCAGGATCCAGTTGGACCAATGACCGCCCGCGCTCCCCCCCATGGCGCCCATGCGGTCACCGTCGACGATGCCCTGCGCGATCAGGTAGTCGACGCCGGCCATGATGTCCTCATACCCCTGGGGGAAGTAATTGCCGTTGATTTGTTCGAACGCCTCACCGTAGGTGTCCGAGCCCCTGTAATTGGGCTTGAGCATGGCGTAGCCGGCGCCGGCGTAAACCTGGACGGAGGCGTTGAAGCGGTTAAAGTCCGCACTCGATGGGCCGCCGTGAATCCACACGATGAGTGGGTAACGCTCTCCTTGCTGGTATCCTACAGGGAGCGTCAGCACCCCGCCCACTTGCTGGCCGTCCGTCGAGCGCCACGTGATCTCCTTCTGATCGCCAAGCGCGAACCCGCGCACTTGCGGATTCACATCAGTCAGCTGGCGCCACGCCGATCGGGTTGATACCTGGTCGAGCGACGGCACCGTGTAGAGCGCGGGGGCCGTGGACCCATTGGAGTAGGTGATCAGGATCACGCCGGAGTCCTCGTCCCGGCTGACATTCAGTTGCGCATCTTGATCGCTGAGCTGCCGGACCGTGTTGCTGCCGACGTCAAGTGCCATCAGCTGCTCCGTGGTGCGGATGCCCTGGTTAAAGTAGATCGTGTTGCCGTCCAGCGACCAGAAGTCGATGCCAACGTTGCCGTCGAACGAGTCGCCGAGTCTACTGAAGTCTCCGCCACGTTCATCTACAGCGCGGAGGTAGACGCGTTGGGTCAGCCCGCGAGTATAGCGTGTCATGTCCCGAGGCCCGATGAAGGCCACCCAGCGCCCGTCAGGCGAGAAGTAGGGTCCGCTCTTATTAATCTCCACGGCTCGCGTAAGCTGCTCGATCTGGCCGGTGGCCGCTTCCAATAAGTACAGCTCGCTGTAGAGGTTCGACTGACTGCCCATAATGGTGCCGCCTCTAGTGCGCTCGAAGCGGTTGGACGAGACTCCTCGGAAGCCAACCCAACGGGAGTCGTCGGAGATCGTGAACTGGGTCACGGAAATCGAGGGGTCGCGTGTCAGGCGGCGCGCGCGCACCGGATCCAGCTCGAGGGCCCAGAGGCTCTCGAGCGGCGTCTCCATATGATAGACGTTGACGGTGAAGTCGTTCTCGAGGCGACGCTTCTCGTCCGTGTCGACGCTGTCGGCCGAGACGAAATAGATCCGCCGGCTGTCCCGCGCCAGCTCCCAACGGCTGACTCCGGCGGGCTGCCGGGTGAGCTGTTCCTCCTCTGCATCGCCGACATCGATGGCCGCTACCGGCAGTCGATATAGCTGCTCCTCGTCGGACTTCCCAGCGCGGAAGACCAGCGACCTCCCGTCCCGGCTGAAGGCGAAGTCCAGGACACCGTCCGGGGCATCGGTGATGCGTCGCGCTTCACCGCCGTCTGGACGCAGAAGATAAAGCTGATTCCGGACGGCAGCGTCGGCCGGTGCATCACGGTTGGACAGGAAGACGAAAAAACGACCGTCCCGGGACCACTGAGGCGAGGACTCGTCGTATTCTTTGGTGAAGGTCATCTGCCGCGAGGAAGAGACCCCATCCTGGAGCGACACGAGATGGACGTCCGACTGGCCCTGCGCTTCGTGCCAGTCGGGTGTGGAAACCGTGTAGACCATCCAGCGACCGTCGGGGCTGGGTGCCTCCGATCCGGCGGAGCGCATGTTCTCCGCGTCCAGGAACGTCAAGGGACGCGGGGTTTGGGCCGCTACCATCGTAACAACGGCGATCGTGAAAAACAGGGCGCCGCCGGGTCCGGCGAGCGAGGCCCTCGTGGGTCGGAGGCTGAGGAGTCGCATGGGTTCTCTCCGCTCAAGGGAGGGTGTGGTACATCCGATTATGCCAGTCGTAGCTCGACCGATAATAGGAAGTGGAGTTCACCACAGCGAGGGTACGCAGCACACCGTATGTGCCGAACTAGGATGGCCCGCCAGTTATCTGAAAAGAATTTGGTGGGCTAGGGGCAGCGCCACTAAAATTTTTTCAGATAACGGCGTTTCAGTGACGGCGATGTGTGTTGGCTCGCACCAGTACGGACGCGCAAAACAGTGTTGTATAGTCCAGCGGTGGGTGCGGTGAAATAGGGGGGGGCTTCAGCGACTCAGAGTCGGGCAAGGCTGGTGGGCCGCACCCTCTTTGCGACGAATACACCGATCAGCACCTTGGTGAGGTCGCCTCCCAGGAAGGGCAGGACACTCAGAGCCATGACCGCCCGCAGATCTAACTGGGTCAGAAACGCAAGCTGTGCGGTCCCCCCCACGTAGATGACCAGCATGCCTGCGCTCAACGCCCCAAAGAGGCGCAGTGCACTCGATGAAGCCTTACCGGCCAGAAGTCCACTGACGTAGGCCGCCGCCGGATAAGAGATCAGGTATCCACCGGTCGGCCCAAGCAGCCAGCCTATACCCGCGTGTCCTTGTGAAAAAACCGGTGCACCTCCCATACCCACTGCCAGGTAGGTGGCCATAGCCGCCGCGCCGAGGCGCGGACCCAGCACTGCACCGGCCAGGATCACGAAGAGGGGCTGGAGGGTCATCGGAACCGGAGTCCAGGGAAGCGGCACGGCCACGTGGGCACCGAAGCTGGTGGCCACCACGAAGGTTACAATGGCGAGGCCGATACGCGCACGGCGGTCCTCCACAACTGGGAGGA
>DCAD01000032.1:12133-17036 GCA_002311875.1 Gemmatimonadales bacterium UBA1142
ATCAAGCCGGTCTCTGCTTCGCCTGCTACTCTATTTCGAAGTACAGGTGGTAGTGATCGGCGCACCCGGGGTTGAAGCGGGTCCCACAATGGAGGCAGGACAACGTATTGAAGTACTCGGAGATCGTCAGCGTCTCCCCACATGATCCACATAATACGGCTCGCTGATCACGTTCGTAAACAGACCATACCTCCGCGGGGTGGTCGGTGCACTCTCGATGGCACTCGAAGCACGCCATCCATCGCTCGCAACACTTCATCCGCAGGGCGATGGTGTCGTGTCGTCCCCGCCAGTGGGAGCAACGAGTCTGTGCGTCGACTCCCACGCCAAACACGGGCTCACCGTTCACCTCTATCGATGAGAGGGGGGCCATCGGTGCGGCCGCCCTACCCGCTCAGGATGAGCAGAACGCGACCACAAGATCGATACACGTCGCCTTGCTGCATCAGGACCAGGAGTTTCTCCAGAGCTTTACCGCTGTGCCGTGCGTAGCCGGATTCGAGCGGGTCCCCCCAAGTCGTGTCTATGCCCGCGCAGGAAACCGATGGAGTAACCTGCTCCGAACCTTCAAATAGGGTCTCCGATTGCTCTCGCTCAACACACCCAGCCGCTATCAGAGCGAGCGCAAGCAGCAGAGTTCTCTTCATGCCTTGATTCTGCCCTGCACTGCTCAGACCCGCAACGTAGTCGGGAGCACCACACCGGACCCAGACCACCCACCAAGTTTTTTCAGAAAACGGTGTTTCAGTGGCGGCAATGTGTGCCGACTCCAGCCTTCCGAATGTCGCGTACTCGCTATCCAGAACAGCCCGACTCAGTTCGGTGAAAAGGCCCCGAACAGGGGGCTGGGAAGCTAGTTCCCACCTTACTGGGTCGGGAGGACTCTCTGAAGAAGGTCTAAGTGAGATGGCAATTTGCAGGCGTTCGACAGCGAGATATCTCGAGACACCGCTATGAGGTTTTGTGGCCGTCCTTAAACAATACGGGACAGATCTGACTTCAACACAGGGTCTGGGCAAGGCCGGCAACAAGTTCGCCGACCTTCTCTGCAAATTTCGTAACCAGAGTGGTCAGGAATCCCCTTCTACAAATACTACCCAGAATACTACCCAGCACATGGGGCTAACAGATACCCCTAAAGATACCCACAGTGATACCAGAGGACAGAGAATCTGGCTTGGTTATTGGCTTTCTAGTAGGAGTAATGAGGGCTCCAGATTTTTGTTAAATGCTTGATCTTGCCCTCAGAGAATTCAAGCGCATAGACATAGTCAACGGTCCCTCTTAGGCCTGTAGGATCTAGAGGTCCACCTTCACCTGTGTGTGTTCCCGAAAATACAGCAAAGAATGAGACATGTTTATTCCCTTCATCGAGCACCAGGCCGATATCGTCGAATCGCAGCAGCCGCTATCTGCTCTTCCCTCCACAGCATTGGCTTCATCTCGTTTCTGGCAAACATGGCGGCCTGATCATCGTGATGGGGTGAATCCTCCAGGCGACTCTGACCATAGGCAAGAATCGAGTAACCCCGGGGTTGCTCCCCGAACTCGACTGCGAAAACCCATCCGTCTCCCCTGTTCACGACGCGGCGCCCATCGTCCAGGGAAGCGAACGACAGGGTGCGAAAGCAACCCAGCGCCCCCTCACATCCTGACACCGGCGCATCGACATCGCCGCGCACGACTCGGTGCACGTCACCCCACCTGGCGTCTGGTGCGACCCCTTCATCGGTGAGGTCCTCCATAGCTAGCCGCAAAGCGGCCAGCGCCCGCCCGGGATTGCCCACACCAAAAGGCGTCTGAGCAGGAGCGGCACGGTCCCACTCGACCCGATATTCCATTGTATCGGTCATTTGCATGTAGGCGTTGAACCACGCCTTGAAAAGAACGCCACCACGACTCGTTGCGGCGGCGGTCCGATCCCAACCGCCAAGTATGCTCCGGGCCCGCTGCAGGTCGGGCGTCGGCTCCGACGCGTCGATCACCGCCAACAGATCGTCGAGCATTCGCTCAGCAGCGAGCATGCGCGGCGAGTGCTTCAGTTCCACAACATCTTCTAGGCTCAGTTGGGCATCGCCATGAATCAGAGCGAATGAAAGTTGGCTGCGAAGGCGGAGCCTGGGTTCCGGCAGATTGTGTACGACCGTGTCGCGATCCAGGGACACATTCAGATTGATAAAGTCGGGTGTGTCATTGGCTTGCTGCACATAGCCACCCGGAGGGTTCACGTAGAGCGGCAGGCTCTCCCATGCGGCTACCTCGGTCCACATGTCAGAGCGGGAGCGGGCGATCGCGGCGGAGTCCCCGGTAGGTTCGTGGGGCAGGCTTGGAATGCGGGCGTTGTAATAGAGCGCGATGTTTCCATGGGCATCGGCATACGTGAAGTTCGAGCTCGCATGAGCACGCATACGCATCACATCGAGCCACTCCTCGAGGGACTCCGCCGTCATCATCTTTACCAGCTGCTCTCCTCTGCGGTATTGCCCGTCCCGAGGATCGGTCAGCACGTAGGCGTACTCGTTGTTCTCGTGGACAACCGGACCCCAGGGGCTCCACCGCACGGTCTCGGACGTTTGACCCATGCTTCCGTCCGGTTCTGTCCAGTCGACCGTAATCGTCGAGTCCTGGAGCGCGACAGCGTTACCATCCAGCAGAAGGTGTCCGTCCCTCGACTGATGTAGCTGGACAGCGTAGACCTGAGAGTAGCGTGGTGAATTGTTGGTGGTTGCCCACCCGAGGTGCCGATTGAAGCCACCGATGATCCCAAAGGCTCCGCCTATGCGGAAATCACCGTAGAACTCCATGTCGCCTCCGATCTGGACGTGTGCTTCGTAGTATCCCGCCTCCCACGAGAGGTGAGGATTACGCAGCAGAATCGCATCACCCGATGCCGTGCGTGTTCCGTCAAGCGCCCACGCGTTCGACCCATCCGCGGCGGGATTGAAAGTGGAGGCTAGCTCCTCTGCGTGACCCCACGAGTCCGGGTACGCCGGCGCAGGAGTGTTTCTTTGCCCCATCCGCTCACCCTCCCGCCGAGTTTGGGCCCGTACAAACGCAGCAGCGTCAGCCCGGCTCCACGTGTACACGTCGTTGGTCAACGCATCCACTCCGGTGAAGTTGGGAACCAACCATTCGGGGAAGGCGTCGGGGTTCTGACGAGCGTATTCGTTGACGCCTTCAGCGAACCCCTCATACACCGCCCGAGCACGCGGCTCGAGTGACGAGTATCTGGCCACCGCGACCGCATGCGCTTCCCGGCCCGCGAAATCCCCCCCGATCGAGTCCCGACCCGTGTAGCGTCCGTACTCGCCTCGACGACGTACGATGCCGACAGCAACCTGGTCTCCGTAGTCCTCCGACTGAACCCATCCCATCGCAAACCCGAAGGCCTTCCAGTCCTCGGCGTATATGTGGGGGATTCCGTACTCGGTCCGGACGACCTCCACACGTGCGGACAAAACCTTCGCAGTATCTGCAGAAGAGGCTGGTGCCACCCCCGTTACGACTTGAGCCTCCATCGGGCCTGCCCAAGACGCCAGGAGCACGATTGCGACGGCGCTACCACCCCACGAGCGATTGGTCATTTCCTCTCCATCAATAAACACTTAAGCAGGATTCATTGTTTTGCCCAATGAGTCCCGTCTGTTCAACAGACCATACCTGAGTGTTACTCCCATCCTATCTGTTTAGAAGGAGAAAACTGAGGAAGTAAGCGGATTTAAAGAATAGGGGCGTAAGCTATTCATCGGATAGGCCTCGGAAGGGTCGAGCAGTCCTTACCTGCAGCTCCGGGATTGTTTGCCTGTATCCGCTCTCGGTGGTGGAGTACCACTTGAGCGGGCCGAGTCTGCTCAGATACCGAGTGAGCTGGAGCCAGTCGCCAAAAGCCTGGCAGTAGATAGCGAACGTCGAGGCGTCGAGATCGGCCCTTGAACTCGAAGATGTCACCGGTGAGAGTTGCTACAACCTGTACCATCACCTCGGTGTGCTCGAAGATGCTCAACTCGTCACAGCGAGCCTCGTGGATAACCGTAAAACGAAACGGTATGAACTGTCCAAGCCGAGCAAGCCGGAGGTCAGCCTCCTGATCCTCGATCAACACGACTCAGAGGAGATGGAAACATTGAAGGGAGTCTTAGAACATCTTGATTCAGAGGAAATCCCTCACGCTGATGAAATCTGTCGGGCCAAGATGATCTTCTACTACCCCTGGTCACCTATAGAGTAGGAGAACCATCCGGCGTCATCCCCATATCCCGACCCTAGCCCGTCCATGGTACACCCTGTAGCTCGCCTCTGAGCGCGTCCCCATAGCACAAACAGCGCGATGGTCAGACACTCCGCACAGTTTATCCTTCGATCCGCACGGCGATCGCACCACCACCGACTAATCCAGCGTACTCGGCCACATTCTGCCCGAACTCTCCGCAAAGGAGTCCGTTGACGAGCCCGGGAAGTACCGCGGGACCGTCGGAATGTGTGCCCTTTCCAGTGATGATATGGACTACCCTTCCCTGCGAACTCCGAACATGTCTTTCGAGAAAGTGGCGGACTCTCACCTCCGCTTCTCGGGCACTCAACCCATGCAGATCAAGACGATCTGTTGGAATCTCGCTGAGGAGACGTGCAGTCCCGCTCAGCCTCGGAGTAGTCTTCGGGGCGACTTCGCTGATCCTCTTTCTGCGTTTGCTCACTAAAGCGCTCTACGTCCGGACACGTGGCTTGAACAGGAACTCCTCGGAGAACTTTCTTAAAACAGCGGCTAGCGGCGCTGATCCAACTCTGCTTCTAATTCTGCGATCCTTGATGCGATGGATTCCACTTCAGCGCTGAGCCTGGAGTCAGCACTGCCACGAGCTAATACGAATGTCCTGTAGAACTGGAGAGCACGAGCATGATCTCC
>DCAD01000014.1:0-15323 GCA_002311875.1 Gemmatimonadales bacterium UBA1142
ACCAAGTTGTGGTTCACGTCAACCGGAGGTGTGCGAGCTCCAGTTTATGTCATGCACAAAGCCGGGCTTGAACTGGACGGTAGTCATCCGACAATTCTAAACGGCTATGGCGGCTTTAATTCAAATACGAAGCCGGGTTTCTCGACAACGAGATTAGCCTGGCTAGAAGCTGGTGGGGTCTATGCGGTCGCCACCCTTCGCGGTGGAAGTGAGTTTGGCGAGACCTGGCACCAGGATGGGATGCTAGAGAACAAACAGCACGTCTTTGATGACTTCATTGCTGCGGCGGAGAGGCTAATTGAGGCAGGGTTCACCAGCCCTGACCATCTCGGAATCAGTGGGGGAAGTAACGGCGGGCTTCTTGTGGCAAGCGTGATGACGCAACGTCCTGAACTCTTTCGGGCCGTGCTTTGCACGTATCCAGATCTCGATATGGTTCGGTTTTACCAATTCACTGAGACAAACAACATGCCGGCTCTGCTTGAATATGGTGATGCAAGTATACCTCACCAATTCGAGGCGATTCGCCGCTACTCACCCTATCAGGCTGTTCAAGATGGTGTGAAATATCCCGCAGTTATGCTTACGACGGGTGACCTGGATACCCGAGTCTCACCCCTGCAGGGAAGAAAGATGACCGCTCGACTCCAGGCCGCGACTGCGTCTGATTTACCGGTGATCCTCTGGTACGACTCACGTGGCGGGCATGCGGGGGGGCGTGGACGCCCAATCAGTCTAAGGATAGAAGACACAGCCAGGGAGCTTGCTTTCCTGGCCCAGCAGCTTGGGGTGGGCGAGGAGGGGGATTATTAGCCGGCGGCCTTAGCCAGCCGGTCCGTGACGATCAAGCTCCCGTGGTAGCGGCCGTTCTCGATAAAGATCTTGTTTGCGTCGTAGCCGGCCGCGATCACGCCCGCGATATAGAGTCCGGGGACGTTCGTTTCCATTGTCGAACCGTTGTGCGCCGGAATCGCCGTCTCGGTGTCGATCTCCACACCCAGAGCCTCGAGGTGCTCATGATTTGGGCGCCAACCTGTCATTGCCACCACGAAGTCGTTGTCGATCTCCGTCTCCTCGCCGGTCTCCTCGTGACGTAACACCACCGATTCGGCTCGAATCTCGGAGACTCGGCTCTTCCAGTGAACCGGAATCTCTCCTTTAGCGAGGCGATTGGTGATGTCGGGCACGACCCACGGCTTCACACCCCGATCAATGGAATCGGCGAAGTGGACCATGGTAACCTGGGCGCCGTTCCTGAACATCTCCAGTGCCGACTCCACTGCCGAGTTCCCGCCGCCGACGACAAGGACGTTCTGATTGTAGTACGGGTACGGCTCATGGTAGTAATGGTGGACCCTGGGCAGATCCTCACCGGGGACGCCGAGGTAGTTCGGTGTCTGGAAGCCCCCAGTGGCGATCACCATGGCTTCAGCCAGGTAGGTTTCCTCCCTTTTCCCTGACCTGAGAGCCCGGACGGTAAAGTCACCTTCCTTGCCAAAGATTTCCTCTACCTCTTCGTACTGCCTCACATCAACACCGCAATTCTTGACAACCTGACGGTAGTAAGCGAGCGCTTCACGTCGAGTAGGCTTCGCATTCGGGATCGTGAATGGCACACCTCCGACCTCAAGCATTATGGCGGTGCTGAAGAAGGTCATGTAGTAGGGGTAGCTAACGAGCGAATTGGTGACACAACCCTTCTCTACCAATATGCATGAAAGTCCAGCCTTCTCAGCAGCAGCCCCGACGGCGATACCGCATGGCCCGGCGCCTACGACGATCAAGTCGAATCGCTTAGTCATGCGGGCTGATTACCCCGTAGGGTCAAGCGGTTCCAGATGACGGTTGTCAGCCTCCTTAAACTGATCCAGCTTGCGGACTCGGACATCCCCGACTTGCAGCCAAAATCCATCATGATGAAAACCGCAGAATCCGAAGCCAGAAAGGCCCTGAACCGCCTTCGTAGAGCGACTGAGAAAGCAGCGGGGGAATTGCGTTCACTCGAGGGTGCGCTGCGACATGTCGAGGAAACAGACTTCCCCGTCCAATCGTATGAAGCTGCCGCGACTTCCTTGAGGGCTGTGGTCAATTTTGCGGACGAGGAGGGGGAACGGTTACGTGAAAAGATTCTCTATGCAGGGGGACTCGAGCCAGGTCGAGTGAGAAGAACTCAAACTAATTAGTTCGCGGAATACAGTTCTTTCGGGCATCATATTCTGACGAAAGTTCTTGCGGAAAACTCTAGAACCGGTAGGTGTAGTTCATCTTGATCGACCCGCCCTGAGACAGAGTTATGAGATCCGGGTTGTCGAGGATTCCTGGCCCAAGATTCCTCCAGTTGTGCGTGTAGACGAGGTAGAGATCATTGCCCGGCTTCACGATCCAACGGAGCCTTGCGAAGAGTCCGGCGATATCGCTTACGTCGTCGTACTGCAATTGAGTAGTCGCGCTGACCCGAGGAGTGGGATTCCATTGACCCTCGATCTCGTATAGATCAGCATCAAACTGCCCCTGTGGAAGAGTCACCCGATTATGTTGGATGTTGGTCCCAATGCTGATGCCGGGGTTGGGTCGAAATGTAAGTCTCCCTCCAAACTGCAGACGTTCTCCATTCCAGAAATCAGATACTGTGAAACCACCGTACATTGAGATCCGCCTGCGACCTGCTGTGCGAGCAATTACCCGGTACTCCCAAGCCGTATAGTCACCTGGGGTGATTTGCACACCTTCGCTGACAAAGAATGGGTGATCGAGATACTCAAACGTCCTTTTCGCGTTGAAGTCAAGGCCGTCTCCACTCTCGAAGTCGAGGCCCAAGAGACCAAAGTCCCACTCACGCTCCTCTGTGAGGCCCGTTCCCAACTCTTCCTGGTGACGGAATTGAGCGGAAAAGCGGATCGTGCGGAGCCAGTCAATGTTAGGTCGCGGTGACCACCCGATGCGAGGCTCCACACGGCGGAAGTCATTGCGTGTGACGAAGCCCAGCGAAGGACGGTAGGCATTACCGAACTGACGATAGGATAAGTGTCCCGACCACGTATCGTTCGGGAAGTTGAGCCGTAGGCCGTGGGCAGAGAGATCCTTAAGTGCCCGGTCTTGCGTGGGGTCTGGGTTAGAGTTCCAGATGACGAAAGCCTCGGCTTCCATATTGCTATTCCCGGCGAAGTTCCGGGTGGTGAACGCTAGGTCCAGGCCGGCTGTATGGCGGTCTATCAGAGCGGATCCCGTGGGATCGGCCGATGTGGCACGCCGAGTGTAGATTGCCCCGATTGTTGACTGCTCAAGGATTCTTTTCTTGATCCTCGCGACCGTGAACTTTTCCGAAGGGATCACCTTTTCCTGGTTGGTTGCATCTGTGAACTTCTCCTGCCCAGTCCCGAGTTGATAAAATCCAACCTCGTACTGGCCGACCTGTCCGGTCGTTCGGAGACCGTACGTGATCGGGATCTGACGTCCAGCACTCAGTCCGACATTCCGTGAGTAAAATGGAGACGGACCACTTCTGGGCGCGAAAGAGAAGACATTAGAGCCTTCCAGGAAAAAATCCCGCCGTTCGGGGAAGCGTATAGGGAAACGCGAGAGGTTCACTCGACGTTGGTCGCTCTCTACTTCCGCAAAGTCTGTGTTTATGGACAGAGAAGCACGCAGGCTCGATGTCACACTGTAGTTCATATCGAGGCTGAGTTCGCGAGGGATAGTCGTCGGATCTGTATTAGTGGGAATCCTGCGCCAACCCACAATCGTGGACGGACGCGCCTCCAGCCCAAGGCCTTGTGAGAGATTGCTGAGACCGGTCAGGCGCCCAGCGTAGATGGGTCTCCGGAGCCCCTCGGTCCGCTTCCAGCCCCGCCAGAGGATCTCCTCGTTCCTCCGTCGGATCGTGCGCTGGAAGTTGATGCCCCAGGTGTCGCTATCTGGGTCGAAGTTCAGCGTACGGAACGGAATTCGGATCTCGGCGGACCAACCATCGGGACGCAGTGCGGTGCGCGCCTCCCAGATGCCGTCCCATGCCTTATTTGTACCGCCACCGGAAGATCCTCCACCGAAACGTCCTCCACCCCAGCTGCTGCCGCTGGAACGCAAGATTCCGTCACCCATTAGACCTGCTGCGTTGATTTCAAAGAAGTACCCAGTCCTTCCATCCATGAAGGTGTCCAGGATCCACATGAATCGGTCGTCCGTGGTTAGCATGGCGTCCCGCTCCCTCTGATACGCCAAGATCCCTTCAGGGTCGTCGTAAATGATCACCCCGATGTAGAGGTTGTCTTGGTTGAAGACTACGCGCACCTCCGTCTTCTCAGAGGGCTCTCCTCCCTCGACAGGTTCTTGCTGAGTGAAGTCGGTAATCGGGACTGCAGAAGACCAAAACTCTTCCAGTATTCGGCCATCGAGATCGATATCGATTTCGCCCTCAAGCTGCAGCGCTTGCAGACTGATTCCATCTGACTCCTGCGCAGCAGATGGATTTACCAGGGAGAATCCAGCGAGATAGCTCGCTAACAGTATGAGAACGCACGAGTGTGCAGTTCTCTTCATCTAACTCCTCCCAATTGTAATTGACCGCCATAACCAGAACGGTTCAATGAGCCACTAACCACTAACCAGACACCCAGGGAACGGTTGTTGTTGGGGGTTTCTCGCACGTAATGTGTAGTTCAACCGTACATTCCCAAACATGACTGATAAATCCTCAACAGCGAGGCCTCCGATCGAGAGGATCCCGGAAGAAATTGAGGTTCTGGCCAGTGAATTGGAATCGCTCTTTTCGCAGGGCCTTGAGTTGCGATGGGGCGATGAGGAATTTGAGGAACTGGCGTTGAGGGCCTTTGAGGCCCAGTTCCAGCACAATCCTGTGTACCGCCGCTTCTGCGAGCGCAGGGGTACCGTGCCTGCTACAGTCCTGAGCTGGCGTAATGTACCGATGGTCCCAACTACGGCGTTCAGGCACCTTGATCTAGTCACGGGTGACCATTCCGCTGTAGAAGCGGTCTTTCGAACGAGCGGAACTACCAGCTCGACCACAGCACCTGGGCGACACCTAGCCTCACGGCTTTCCCTTTACCGGGCTTCGCTCCTATCAACCTTTCGCGCGCACCTTCTTCCAGATGTCGAAAAGATCAAGTTCGTGTCCCTCATCCCGTCGCCCACAGCGCTGCCGCACTCCTCACTTTCCTACATGGTCAGCACAGCTGCTGAGACGATGTCTTCAGAAACTTATTGGCTTGTGGACGGCAACGGTGTGCTGGACAGCGCACGACTCAGAAAAGTGTTAGGAGAACTCGCGCTGCAGGGCGAGGAAATTCTTCTGCTTGGGACTGTATTCGCTTTTGTCCACTGGCTGGACGAGCTGGGGGGCGAGGAGTTACCAGACCTCGCACCAGGCAGTCGGATCATGGAAACTGGAGGATTCAAGGGGCGGACGCGCGATATTACAAAAGAGGAGTTGTACAATTCCCTTTCTGCTACAGTCGGCCTCGCACCGAATCGAATCGTGAATGAGTACGGTATGACGGAACTCTTCTCGCAACTCTACGAGTCGAACCTGACCCAACTACACGAAACACGTGTAGGTCATACTCCTCCCCCATGGCTTCGGGCACGTGCACTCAATCCCACGACCCTTGAGCCAGTCGGGGAACAAGAAAAAGGTTTGCTTGCGTTCTTTGATCTCGCGAACCTCGGTTCGGTTTGCCATGTTCTCACCGAGGACGTTGGACGAGTGATTGGCGGAAGAGTTTATCTTGAGGGTCGCTTCGCCGGTGCGGAGCCACGTGGCTGCTCTCGAACCATGGACGAGCTGATGGCCTCTCGTAGGATCGCTGGCCGGTGAGCAGAAAAATGTTCGATTCTTGGGCGATCCCTGATGCCGTTCAGTTTCCGGGTGCCACATGCTTTTCTTTGGGACCGGAGTTCTCTGTTCGTTGCCTCTCCATCGATTCCCAGTGGCTGGATGGATTGGCCAATATCTTGATCGAGGGGAACAGCACATTGCGGAAGCGAAGTGCCTCTGATCTTGCACGGGTACTCGGGATTGTAGGAAGTCGATTCTTGGAGGAAGGTGATCCTCTTAGGGCAAAGGCATTGGAGTTGCTTCCCAGGGCTTCTGGGCTGTCAGTTCCGATGGCTCGTGCCGTTCTGGATGGAATGGCGGCAGATTGGGTTGAGGACCGGCTCTCTGAGCTTCTCAGCAACGAGTTTGGCACTTCAGATGTACTAGACGGGTTCGTCCAGCAGAATGGTTGCCGAACGATGGCAATCGGTGCAGACCTCTGTGTCCAGATCGTCGCGGGTAGCGTGCCTGGGGTCGGAGTGACCGCATTGATTCGTAGCTTGTTGACCAAGGCGTCAACGTTGCTTAAGCCAGGGCGAGGAGACGTGGTTCTCCCCGTGCTTTTCACGAAGGCACTGGCAGTTATTGACCCGGATCTGGCTGAAGCTGTCGCTGTTCTTTACTGGTCGGGTGGAAGCTCGGATTTGGAAAGTGCAGTTCTTAGTCGAGCGGATGTTGTGACCACTTACGGTGGGGATGAGTCGGTGCAAGGTATTAGAGCGTTGACTCCTGTAACCAAGCGCTTTGTACCTTATCATCACCGGGTGAGCGTAGGTGTGATCGGAAGCTATGCACTTACCTCGGAATTGGTGGAAGACACTGCCAGGGACGTTGCTCGTGCGGTGGCGGTCTTTGACCAGAGAGGCTGCGTATCTCCCCGGTCTATTTATGTGGAGGCCAGTGGAGATGTCACGCCGAGGGCCTTTGCCGGATACCTAGCATCGGCCCTTGAAGTTCTCGAACAAGACCTTCCCGGTGGCTGCTTGGAACTAGAAGAGATGGCTGCCCTACAACAAGTTCGTGGTGCGGCGGAGTTAATTGCTTCGTCGGATTCGGCAGTGGAAATTTACCACGGTGGCAGAGCTTCGTGGACAGTCATCTTCGATCCGGATGCGGAGCTAGAATGCCATCACGCTGGGCGAATGTTACGTGTGGAGCCGATCGTGAACCGTAGTGATCTAGCTAAGAGGTTGGGTCCTGATAGGGCGCACCTTCAAAGCGTGGGTGTAGCGGGCTTGGGTGCGGAGTTGGAGGTATTGGCCGAAGAACTGGGACGTATGGGGGTATCGCGTGTTGCAAGGTTCTCGGAACTGCCTTTTCCGCCTCCGTCCTGGCACCATGACGGAGGTAACCCCCTCAGAGACCTAGTGCACTGGGTTGATCTGGAGGATGAGGGTGACTGACGAGTCCGTGTTTGCTGAGCCTAGTCCTCCTCGTCTTCCTGCTTGGTCCGCCACACAACCATTTGGCGGCCCCCTGTGGGGTTCTCCTCCATTCTCACCGTTAGGGACTCTCCCTCTTTGATCCCCAAGTCTTCCCTCATATCCTGGGGAATCGTAACCCGCCCACCGACGCCTACTGTGATATCGGTATAGTAAAGGGTACGATAGATGGCCATGCAGCACCTCCTGTATGCACTAAAGCCCTATAAAGTAAGCAAAGTGTCGGGCCTTTGGTACGTATCTTGAGAGGGCATCCTTCACTGGTTATCCAGTCCAGACAGCGATGAGTGGTTGCGCCACCGAGACTCTATCGGACGCGAATTCTGGCTCCACATCATTACTCAGCTAGGTTAGGCCATCTCTAGATGGCACAAGTTTGTGATTGATAACCGATACGCAATCCGGCTCAAAGGCGTTACGAAATGTTTCGGTAAGCATACTGCGGTCTCCGAACTAGATTTCGATGTACCCCGGGGTGCTCTATACGGCCTCCTCGGGCCGAATGGATCAGGAAAGACTACCTGCATACGCATGATCATGGGGATTCTACACCCTGACGAGGGCTCGGTCAGTCTTTTTGGAGCCGATCCCGACGAGATGCGCCGTACAAGAGTAGGCTATTTGCCTGAGGAGCGTGGTGTCTATAGGAAAATGAAGTGCATTGAGTTCTTAACTTTCCTGGCGGAAATCCGTGGGATACCTCGTTTCGAGGGCCAGAAACGGTCGAAAAATTGGCTTGAGCGGCTGGGACTTGGCGAATGGGCCGACAGAAGGATCCAGGATCTTTCGAAGGGGATGCAGCAGAAAGTCCAGTTTATCGGGACGGTTATCCACGAGCCCGAGTTGCTAATTCTTGACGAGCCGTTCAGCGGTCTCGATCCGATCAATCAGGATGTGCTTGAGGAGATCGTTCGAGACTTTCATTCCAGGGGGACCACGATCCTGTTGTCGACGCATCTCATGGATCAAGCAGAGCGACTGTGCGAGAGGGTCTGTCTGATATCCAGGGCGCGGAAGGTGCTCGATTCTGATCTGGAAGAGTTGAAGGCGGAAGAGCAAACGGGTGTCGTCGTAGTCAATTTCGAAGGCTCCGATCAATGGCTTAAGGGCCCGGAGATTGATCATATCGATGAGTTGAATGGGGAATTACACCTCATTCTGAAGGATGGCGCCGATCACCAGCAGATTCTGAAGCGCGGTCTAGAGTCCGGTGCGAAGATACTCCGCTTCGACCTCGTAAGGCCACGGTTGCACGAGATTTTTGTTCGCCATGCGGGGGCAGGGGCGGTTGGTGATGCAGGGACACCGAAGAACACCAGTTTGGGGTTTCAATAATGTGGGTAAACGTTTGGGCGGTCATCCGCCGTGAATACCTAGAGAGAGTGCGCTCCAAGTGGTTCGTCATTTCAACGCTAGGTGGACCATTGCTCATGGTTTTACTCATGGTTGTTCCAGCCTACTTCTTGCTGCTCGGGGAACAGGCCGAGCGGAAGGTCGCGATTGTCGACGGCAGTAACGTGTTATACGAACGGATTGCACCCCACTTGGAAGATGGAGGATTTGAGGTTGAGGAGGAGCGGTGGCACGTGGATGTGGTGACTGCCCTTCGTCAGCAAGCGACCGAAGGTGACCTCTGGGGTTTCATTGTATTAGATGAACTCACGCTCGAGACTGGTGAGGCGATCATATACGTGACCAGCCGACCGTCGGAGATCCACCAGTTAAGGCTACGGAGTGCCATCACCCGTGCGGCTATGGAGTACCAACTCGAAAGGCAGGGCCTCGATGCAGGAGCACTCCTGAGCGGAGGAGAGCTCAGGATGGAGCTACTCTCGGATGAAGGAACTTCCGCGGAGGAACCCCAATTCTGGGTGGCATACCTCGGGGCCTTCTTCCTCTACATGGTGATTCTACTCTACGCAGTCTCGGTGATGAGGGCGACGCTCGAGGAGAAAACCAGTCGCATCGTGGAAGTGATCATTTCCTCGATGAAACCTTGGCATCTCATGTTAGGAAAAATCCTAGGTGTTGGCGCTGTTGGTCTCACGCAGCTCGCTGTCTGGATTATATCAGGATTCCTGATCATAGCAGGCGGAATGCCTGTATTGATCGCTGTGAGTCCTGGGCTCGTCCAATTTGAAACTGTACTTTCGGCGCTTCCTGGGATCGGAATGATGGGCCTATTTGTGTGCCTATTCATCTTCGGATTCTTCATGTATTCCGGCTTATATGCAGCAGTGGGTGCGATGTGCAACACCGATGAGGAGGCCCAGCAGGCACAGTTGCCCATGATTATGCTTCTTGTGATCCCTATCGCGATGGTCTCGATCGTGATTGTGCAACCGATGACTCCGATGGCAACATGGTTTTCTCTGTTCCCCCTCTTCTCACCATTCCTGATGTGGGCGCGGGTGGCTAGTGGTGGGATCCCTGCCTGGCAGATCGGTTTGTCATTCCTGCTAATGCTTTTGACGATCTTTGCAATTGCTTGGGTAGCTGGGAGAATTTACAAGGTGGGGATACTGATGACGGGGAAGAGGCCGACTCTTCCCGAGTTGTGGAGGTGGGTGAAGGAGGCATGAGGAGGTAAGCCTCATATGGGTTTCTGGGTTTGGCGGCGGATGATTGTCCTAGTCAGGTAACGCCGACAGTAACAACCCTTCCAATTGGCGGTCGTCAAAGCTGCGTGCCTTGGTGACGGCTTCCTCGTAGGTCTCTTCGATGATAATCACTGTGGTGTGGAAGGGCTCCTCGAGGTTGGTGGGGTTCGCCACGTCGAATCGCAGACGCGCGAGATACACATCTGGCCTCTTTGGGTCATCGTCGAACTCTAGATACGCACCCCAGATACGACCACCATGTGTGATTGTCGCAATATGTAGGCCGGGACCTGCTCTGCCTGAGGACCTGTGTAAAGTTGTCATCGTCATCCCAGGATACGGGTTGAGCCGAGCGACGTCACGCCCTTGAACTCGTACATGCACTTAAGCTTTTGTGCGCAGAGTATTTCGCGTGACACCAAGTGCTGCTGCGATCTCCCGTAACTTAGATTCACCCAAGGTTACTCCCCTGTACCTCGACTCAAGATAGAGGGTGATAATACGCTCAGCTGTATGACCAGCCGAAGCATGTCGCTTACGGATTTACTTCACTAGTGCTAAAGGGAGGAAGGGGCTTGCTTAGCAAGCTCTGTAGGGGGTATGTCGGCCATGTGTTGTTGGCTGATCCGGTTGCGGATCAGGGTTGCCAAACAAGCAGGGACACGACTGGGCACGGATCCAGAAGAAACCCCGACCAAAGCTAGCTAGAGTGGAAAAAATAGAGCACCGGGAGGGGTGAGAAAGCTTCTTAAGGCAGTCCGAAGAATGCCTTGACCCCATCCCTGGGCTCCCGGTAGTTTCAGGCCGCGTTCAGGGGCTTGTTCCAATTCGTCACAAGCGTTTTCTTGGCTCGTCGAAAGATCTCTTCAGACACCCAAGCTTGGGCTGCGCGGCTTTGTTCAGGAGCAAGACTTCGAATGAGAAAGTACTGGCTGATAGGCGGACTTGCCAGCCTCCTCGCACTCACGGCAGCTCTCGCATTCAGTCAGGGTGGACTTCAGGAAGTTCCCGCAGGTGATAATGAGGCTGAGTCGGAATACCCGTCGGGTCAGCCGATTGCATTTCCCCACGATCAGCATGCTGGTGGCCAGCCTGGGCAAAACAATATGGACTGCCAGTATTGTCACTATTCAGCAGAGCGATCAGTCGACGCAGGTATACCCTCGGTCTCGTCATGTTGGGGTTGCCACCAGGTCGTTCCTGGGGGTAACGCTCCTGAAGAAGTAGCGAAGATCCAGGGGTATGTTCAGAGGGGAGAACCCATTCCCTGGGTTCGTATATACAAAGTTTCCGACCATGTGCACTTCCCTCACATGCGTCACTTAAACGCCGGCCTTGAGTGCCAGCTGTGTCATGGCGAGGTACAGGAGGTTCAGGTCCTCAACCGCCGTGATCCGGTATGGGGTGGCGACAATATGGGTTGGTGTGTGGAGTGCCACCGCCAACCGGATGATACCGGAAAACCACAAGCATCCACAGACTGCACGGTGTGCCACTACTGATGGCTGAGAACAAGAGTATGAGAGATGGGATCAAGCGCCGGGACTTCTTGAAGGTACTTGGTGTGTCAGGTGCTGGCGCAACGCTCACGGGTTGCTCGACCGAAAAGGTAGAGCGCCTTCTTCCATACGTCGTAGCTCCGGATGATATCACACCCGGAGTCTCCACTTGGTACACGACGGTTTGCGACGGCTGCTCCGCCCAGTGCGGGATGTGGGTACGCACCCGGGAGGGGAGGGCAATCAAGGTCGAGGGCAACCCGAACCATCCGGTCTCGGAGGGAGGTCTTTGCGCGAAGGGTCACGCGACCCTGCAACACCTGTATCATCCAGATCGCTTTTCCGGTCCGATGATTCGGGAGGGCGGCGAATTACAGCAGGTGACATGGGAGGCGGCGGAGTCGCTGCTTGCTGCCCGTCTTGGCTCGACCGCGAGAGCGATGCTTATCAGTGGTCGAATGGGGCCTAGCCTTGATGCACTAGTGGATGAGTTCGTTGAAGCTATAGGCGGGGTCCGAGTTGGCTATGATGCCGTTTCGGATGCCCCGTTGGCTGAAGCTGTCCGGATTGCTTACGGGACGGCCGGCCTTCCGCGTTATGACCTTGAGAACGCCCGCTACCTGCTCTCATTTGGAAATGACTTCATTGAAACCGGATCTTCACCGGTAGCACACAATAAGGGCCTCGCTCGCATGAGTTCAGTGGACGCTGTGGGCTCCAAGGGACGCTTCGTCTACCTTGGGCCTCGTCTATCACTGACCGGATTGAACGCGGACAAATGGATTCCGATTCGACCCGGCTCTGAAGCTGCAGTAGCGCTGGCGATGGCGGCGGTTATAGCTGGAGATGACTCTGCGGCTGCGGGTCCGTACTCGAACGTCCTCCAAGCCTACACTCCCCAAGCTGCCGCTCAGGTGTCAGGAGTGACCGAGGACGCAATATTTGAGTTGGCCGAAAGCTTTGCAGCAGAAGCTCCGAGCCTTGCCCTGGGCCCGGGCGTGGGTGCGCATCACCGTGGAGCAACTGCAGCAAACATCGCTGTCATGATCCTAAACCATGTGGCAGGGAATGTTGGTCGCACAGTGTTCTACGATGCCGCTGTCAATGCAGCAACGAGTTCTTACGCTGACATGGAAGCCGCCATCAGTGCTATGGGCTCAGGGCAGGTAGAAGTCGTGATGATTCACGGTGCGAACCCGGCTTACTCAATGCCTCCTCAGGCTGGTTTCACTGAAGCCTTCGCTCAAGTTCCGTTCAAGGTCTCTTTCGCCTCTGCGGAGGACGAGACCTCAGCGATGGCTGATCTCATCCTGCCGGATAGACATTTCCTGGAAGCTTGGGGCGATTCCAGCCCTCTAGCCGGCGTAACGTCAATCCAGCAGCCGGTTATGCAGCCTGTACCGCACTTTGAGTCGAAGCAAACGGGAGATGTACTTCTCGCTGTAGCTAACAGACTTAGCGGTGAGGCTGTCGGAGCAACGTTCTACGAATACCTGCGTGGACGCCACCAATCCACATACGATGAGGTGGATGGCGACTTCGAGGATGCTTGGCGGGAACTTCTGCGAATCGGTGTGGCAGATACTAGGCGCGAGGGGTCCGATGCCCCAGAGCTACAGCCCTCAGACGTCGCACTTAGCTTCGGCGTCCCAACCTTAGACGCACCAGGCGACCTGACTCTTCTTGTCTATCCGTCTCCTCGTTTTGGGGCAGGTGAGTTTTCGAATAGTCCTTGGTTACAGGAACTACCAGACCCGGTCTCAAAGATTGTTTGGCACTCTTGGCTGGAGATGAACCCAGACACTGCTGAAACACGAGGAATCCGTGAGGGTGACATCGTCACCGTGAGGTCGCCGCACGGGTCACTGGAAGTGCCGGTCTGGCTCTATCCGGGGATTAGAGAGGACGTGGTGGCTTTGGCGATGGGTGGCGGACACACGGCGATGGGCCGCTACGCGGATGGCAAGGGGGTCAACGCTCTTACACTGATTCCGTCGGCTTCCGAGCAACCATCCGGCGTCCTGGTGACGACTGCGACTTCTGTAACTGTAACAGCCACTGGTGAACACCGCCGACTTGCTTCAATAGAAGGCTCGAGCGACCAACACGATCGATTAATTGCTCCAGCGGTCGCTCTCGCAGACCTCGGCCGCGCTGGAGGCGATGTCCACGAGGAAGATACTCACGGGGAGCTTAAGGAGCTCCAGGGGGTCGGCGGGTTTGTTCCTGTTCCTGCCGAGGAGGGAGCTCCAACCGCTTTTCCACTCGAAGGGTCACGTCATGGTATCTATGCGGACGCGCACGAGGGTCCGCGTTGGGCGATGGCCATTGACCTGGACAAGTGCACGGGATGTAGCGCTTGCGTAACCGCTTGTCAGGCCGAGAACAATGTGCCCTGGGTCGGAGAGGCTCAGATTCTCATGGGCCGGGATATGAACTGGGTTCGTATCGAACGCTTCTACGAACAGGTCGACGCAACCCAGGCCGGGGATCTGGACGTGCGTTTCTTGCCTATGATCTGCCAGCACTGCGGGAACGCTCCTTGTGAGACAGTTTGCCCGGTCTTCGCGACCTACCACACGCCTGAAGGCTTGAACGCTCAGGTCTACAACCGCTGTGTTGGTACCCGCTACTGTGCGAACAACTGCCCCTACAAAGTCAGGGTTTTCAACTGGTATCGGTACACTGACGAGATACCCGAGCCCTTGAACTGGCAGTGGAATCCTGACGTTACTGTCCGCGACAACGGTGTCATGGAGAAATGCAGTTTCTGCGTGCAGAGGATCCGTGAGGTAGAGAACCGAGCGGCACTCGAAGGCGGTAGAGAAGTTCGTGATCACGAGGTTGTTCCGGCCTGTGAACAGAGTTGTCCAGCCGAAGCAATCGTTTTCGGCAATATCCGAGACCCTAGTACTCGAGTCTCACAGATTTCGTCGAGTGAGCGGACCTACCGGGTTTTGGAGGACCTAAACACTCAGCCCGCTGTGAACTACCTCAAGAAAGTCACGTTCCACGAGGTGGCTGCTGGGGTGCATGAGTAGTGGATGTAGAGACTAACAGGCGGATGGCTCGCGGGGCGGTCCCACACCCCGACGTTCAGACGTACGACGAAGTCAATCGTGACGTTCTTCGAGCTCTTGAAACGCCTGGTAAGGGCTGGTGGGCTCTTCTCGCGGTTGCTGCTTCCGGCGTGGTACTCTTCTTTGGAGCCTGGGGTTGGCAGCTCTACAAGGGTATCGGCGTGAGCGGTCTCAACTCACCGGTTGGGTGGGGCGTCTATATCACGACATTCGTGTTCTGGGTTGGTATCGCTCACTCGGGCACGCTGATTTCGGCGATCCTCTTTCTGTTCCGGTCACCATGGCGCCAGTCGATTTATCGTGCCGCCGAGGCGATGACAGTCTTCGCCGTCATGACTGCGGGCCTGTTTCCACTCATCCATGTCGGACGACTCTGGCACGCATACTGGCTTATTCCCTATCCGAACTCACGTTTCCTTTGGCCCAACTTTAAATCACCGCTCGTTTGGGACGTCTTTGCCATTACTACGTACTTCACGGTGTCCGCGACGTTCTTTTACCTGGGTGCAGTTCCCGACATTGCTGCGGCTCGCGACCGTGCAACGGGTCTGAGGAAGAAATTCTATCAGGTTATTTCGCTCGGATGGCGGGGCACCGACTCTCAGTGGCACCACTTCGGGAAGGCGTACATTTTCCTCGCCGCGCTGGCTACACCCCTAGTGCTCTCAGTGCATTCGGTCGTGTCCTGGGACTTCGCGATGACGATTGTGCCAGGCTGGCACTCGACGATTTTTGCTCCCTACTTCGTCGCCGGTGCCATCTTCTCAGGAGTAGCGATGGTCATCACTCTCGTTGTGCCGATGAGGAAGATTTTCGGTCTTGAGGCCTACCTTACGACGAAGCATTTCGATGCGATGGCCAAGTTATGCTTA
>DCAD01000014.1:15383-21351 GCA_002311875.1 Gemmatimonadales bacterium UBA1142
GGTGAGGAGATCGAGAGGACGGCATTCTGGAACCGCCTCTTCGGAGACTACTGGTGGGCGTCATGGACGATGCTGACGTGCAATGGGTTAGTGCCGATTATGCTCTGGTTCAGACGTATCCGGCACTCGATCCCCGCGCTCTTTGTGATCGCGATCTTCATTAACATCGGGATGTGGTTCGAGCGCTATGTGATCGTTGTCACCTCACTGCACCACGAGTATGAACCTTTTGCATGGGGCATTTATCGCCCTTCGTTGACAGAAATGGCGATTCTCGTGGGGAGCTTCTGTTGGTTCGGCTTCTGGTTCCTCCTTTTCACCAGACTCATCCCTCCCATCGCAATCGCTGAGCTAAAGGAAGTCCTTCCTGCGCCGAGGCGGAGGAAGGCGAAGGAGGCCTACTGATGGAAAATGCTGGAGGCCTGCTCGCCTCATACGAATATCTTGATTCCACGGTCGACGCGATCAAGGGACTCAAAAAGGCAGGATTTGAGACGGTAAGGGCTTACACTCCATATCCGGAGCATCACATCGAAGACGCACTCGGTTATGACCAGAGCCCTGTGCGCGTGTGGACACTTGTTGGCGGGCTGACCGGCACGGCTACGGGGTTCGCATTAACTATCTGGACATCGATGGACTGGCCTCTGGTTGTGGGTGGCAAGCCGATGGTGTCTATCCCCGCGTACATCATCATCGCATTTGAGTTGACCATACTATTTGGTGCACTTGCCACGATTATCGGGCTCTTCGTTCTCAGTCGCCTCCCGTCAATCAAGCCGACGGTGGTATACGATCCGGAGTTCAGCTCTGGTCGCTACGGGGTGTATGTCGAAGGGAGTCACCAGCGCCTAGAAGAAGCACGACGGATCATGAACGAGCAGGAGCCCATCGAACTCAGAGAGGGTGAGGCTGATGACTAGCTCAAGCATGTCGCGTGCACTCGTTGCCATGTTGGCGATTGTTGCGTTAAGCGGCTGTAAACCGGTCGACGACGTTATGGTGCTGATCTTCGGACGGTCAATGCGTGACCAGCGTTCTTTCGATCCATACGAGAACACCCGCCCCTCACCCGAAAACTCCATCTCTTTCGCTTCGGGGAACTATCCTCTGGAATTCGGCGTCGTGAACGTCGGACAGCCCGAGGGGGCTGACGTACCACGGTTCACCCAGGCGGATCTAGGTGTTCCCGGTGTCGGTGCACTGGTTGTGCAGGGCCTCACGAATCCACTTGATCGGACCGACCCTCGGTCGATGGAGAGAGGTGAGGAACTGTATATGAGGTTCTGCGCAGTGTGCCATGGGGATGATGGTGTTGGTGCAAACGCATACATCGCTGACAAGCATCCAACGCTCCCAGCTTACAATCTCTCGGGTGCTCAGGTTGCGGCATACAGCGACCAGTACCTTTACGCGATGATCCGTGTCGGGCGTGGTCTGATGCCAGAGTACGGCAGTCGAATCACGCACTTCGATCGCTGGACCATCGTGAACTATGTGAGGGAACTCCAACTGCAAGCGGGGAATACACCAGGGAGCGACGTGTCCGGCGGCGGCCCTCCGGCGGGGGAATAAGATGGCCCATATTCACGTGCCCGCTGAAGTTTCCGTGTGCTACCTTCCGCGTTCACGGAAGGCCAATCTTTTGATTCTTGCGTTCATAGTGGTCGGAGTCGTGTCGTTCTACATCAGATGGAGACAGGATCCTCAAGCGGCGTGGATCAGCTACATCACGAACTGGCTGTACTTCACGAGCGTGTCCATGGGTGGTCTTCTGCTCGCGATCGCAACGTGGATCACCAAAGCGAAATGGAACTGGTCCATGCGTCGTGTTAACCAGTCTTTCGTCGCGTTCCTGCCGCTCTCTTTCTTGCTCGTGCTACCTATGCTGAGTCTTGGCGAGAGCTACTTCCCGTGGATCGAGATGATGGCGGGCGACCCTGTCGTCCAAAAGAAGTCAGCGTACCTGAATATGCCGTTCTTGATTGTGAGAAACATTCTCGGACTTGCTGCCCTCTTCGGGGTCGCGTTGTATTTCGTTTATCTCGCTCTACGCCCCGATATGGGACTCACCGACCAACGAACGGAAGCCGGAGGCAAGAGCGAAGAGGCGTGGCGAGCTCGACTCACACGGGGCTGGATGGGTCAGGAGAAGGAGCAGGTCCGCAGCTACAAGCGGATGACTACGATTGCCCCAGTGTTTGTGATCATGTACGCCGTGGTCATGACGATGTTGAGCTACGACTGGATCATGTCGCTGGAACCGCACTGGTTCAGCACGATGCTCGGTCCGTGGTTTTTCATGGGTGCGTTCTGGGCTGGTATAGCTGCAACAGCACTCTGGAGTATGTACCTCAGGACGCAACACGAGGATTTCCACAGGCACATCGGTCTACAACAGCGCCACGACATTGGGAAGTTGGCTTTCGGGTTCTGTGTCTTCTGGACCTACCTGTTCTTCAGCCAGTACATAGTCATCTGGTACGGTAAACTCCCGTGGGAGCAGGCATGGATTGTGAGACGCTCCGATGAGGTTTGGGGTGGCCTATCAGGACTAGTCATTCTCCTATGCTTTGTGATCCCCTTTGCGGGGCTGATTGGTAGGAAGCCGAAGACAAAGCCGGTGCTGTTAGCCTTCTTCACATCAGTCATCCTTGTCGGGATGTGGCTTGAGCGCTATGTGATGCTTGCTCCGTCGCTGCACCACGAAGGAGATCCGGTCTTCACGATCTGGCAGCCCCTCATAGGGCTGATGTTCCTGGGTTTGTATCTGGGGTCGGTGAGGTGGTTTCTCACAACCTTTCCAGCAATCCAAGTATGGCAGCCAATGGTGGATCCTGAGACTAGAGAAGCTGAAATACCCGCGGGCTTTGCTACCGATTAGCAACCTGTAGCTGTGAAGTCCAGGGAGTGTCGGGGGGCTGGCTCGTACCTTTAAGGAAAACGATTGAGTCGTTTTCTTAGCCCACCAGTTCGCGAAGAACTTCTTCATGGAGGATTCCGTTTGAACTAATACCCGAGCCTCCGTGCACAGTTGATTGTCCTTCGAGCGTCGTGAAGCGGCCACCGGCTTCCGTCACGATCGTCAGAAAAGGTCCAGCATCCCAGGGTGCCATAACCGGATCTACTTGCGCCTCTATTCTTCCTGTCGCGACCAGAGCATGTCCGTAGCAGTCCCCCCATGTGCGGGAGAAGGCCGCACGCTGTTGTAGCCGTCTCCATCCGATTCCTTCAGGACGGGCCAGGATCCTCTCAACGTCGGTCGTGCAAACAACGGCTTCCGAAAGTGAGCTGACGGACGACACCCAGCATGGGTTGCCGTTCCACATGCAACCGTGGTCTACGCTGGCTGCTACCGTTTCCTTGAGTGCTGGGAAATGAGCGACGCCGACTGCACTCTCACCTTCCACCTCTATACCTATCAAGACCCCGAACAGGGGCACCCCTCTAGTAAACGACCGAGTGGCATCTATTGGATCGAGAATCCACCGGATCCGGGCACCCTCATTGGATTCACCGAACTCCTCTCCGAGGATCGAATCATTTGGGAATCGCTTTTCTATCTTCCGTCGAATCAGTTCCTCAGACTTGCGATCAGCGACGGTCACTGGAGAACCGTCTGCCTTTGCGTCGTAATGGACGATGCTGCCGAAGTACCCCAGTGTGAGTGCGCCTGCCTCATGCGCTAATTCGATCGCAAAATCCAGCAACTCACGAATCTCAGTCCTATCTAGTCTATCGTTCACCCGAATCGAGGGTTGAGGTGTCGAATGCTTTCCAGGATGCCACATTTAAGGGATCGTCTCTGGACTATGGCCGGCTTGCTTCTTTCGCTGAGTACATGTCCATATCGGCAGCCTGGATGAGGCTTTCCATCGAAGCTGCCGATGTTTGGTCGAATTCTGCTAGGCCGACGCTCACGGTGATGCCATATTCAAGTAATTGAGTGTTGCTAGCCATTCTTTCCGTCACACGTTGCACGTAAAGCTCTGCGCCGGTTATGTCTGTCTCCGAGAGCACTGCAACGAATTCGTCACCCCCATACCGAGCTACGATATTCATCGCTCGGTTTTCGGCATTGAGGATTTGACCCAGTGTCATTAGAACCTTATCCCCGACTACGTGGCCGAATGTGTCGTTACAACCCTTGAAATTGTCCAGGTCGAACATCGCGAGCACAAGCTTACGACCTCGCTGAGCCGCCTCAATTTCTCTCTCCAAGTAGACTTCCAGGTGACGCCGGTTCGGTAACCCCGTTAGTGGATCAGTGAGGGTCAGGGCCTGAAGATCCGCTTGAAGCAGTTCGTTGCGGTTGATGTAGTGATCGATTTCGTAGCCGATTGCCGCGAGGAGCCGAGCTTCTCTTAGGTCGGGTGTTGCACGTGACACGATTGTGCGAATTGTACGCAATACTGCTGAAGGCTCTCGGGCCTTGAAGAACTCGATCCTATGTAACCCTGTTTCTAGAGCGGCATAGGTCTCCTCGAGCTCCGCTTGCGTTGGAGGTCGGCTTGCGCGGCGGCCTTGGGGCAGCGTGTCTTCGCCACCGTCTACAGCGAGGAAGATCTCGTATGCAGCCACCAGGCAGGCTTGGGCCAGGTTAAGACTTGGGTGTTCTGAGTCTGTCGGGATGATCATTACGGCGTGGCAAAGATCCAGAGCCTCGTTGGTGAGGCCTCGGTCCTCACGACCGAGAATGATCACCACCTTGCCTGTCGCTGCTCGCTCGGCCAGGAGTGTTCCTGCCTCACGTGGCCTAATGTAGGTGCGCCCAGCAGTTCTTGGCCGTCCGGTTGTGCCCAAAATGAAAGAGGCGTCACCTACAGCGTCTTGCAATGTAGTGTGTATTGTCGTCGCGTTGACGAGGTCGGTGCTACGGTGAGCGATTCCTTCGATGCGATAAGCGTTGAATTCTTCGGGGTTCACCAAGCGGAGTGTCTTGAGTCCGAAGTTCTGCATTACTCGGGTGACTCCGGCGATATTTACCACGTTCTTCGGGTGATCAAGAACGATAATAATACGAGAAAGCAGGTCGTGACTCACGGCAGCCGTCAGCCGGGGTTGCTGGTGGCTACTCTACTCTTCCCCATCCTCCGGTTCTTCCGCAGGTGCCTTCAGCTCTCCTTTGAAGTTGCGGATTCCCGAGCCGAGCCCTCGTGCCAACATGGGAAGCTTCTTGGCACCGAAGAGGATCATGAGGAGCCCGAGTAAAAGGGCCGCCTCCCAGAAACCGAATACGGCCATTTGATAGCTCATTTTACGAGCGCCTTAGCAATAGGTTGTCGCTGAATATTAGCAGTGTCTTCATAGATCATAGTGATCTTCAAATCTCGGCGAAGCTTCTTGGTGGGATATCCTGTGGCAAGTCGGTAACCAGCATGCGTGTGCACTTACGTCTGCGCCACCCGTGAGGCCGTTTTCTGAGGTGCATCGCTTCACCGTCTTTGCCCCAGTTCGGCTAGAGGTTCCAGCGTTAAACGACGACTGGCCATGAGTAGTTTAGTTAGAGTGGGCTTGAAGTTATCCAGTGTTTGATTGGGAAACAGGTTAATCAAGGGTTTCTGGAAGCTCCCGGCCGCGGGCACCATCAATCAATTTCATGAGCGATTTTGGCCAGTTCAGGGATGCACGCATTGTATCCATCTCAGCTGGAGGCAATATGGCCGACTCTGTCACAAAGTTAGAGATCTCGAACAGTGGCACCGGCTCAAAATAGCGATTCCAAATTCTTATGCCTGCCGGTGGTTCCACCCACACGTCCCCGGTAGGGCGATCGTCAGCCAGGAATTGGCGAAAGCCTGTAGGGAGAATTTTTGTCTCATCAGCAAGAATGACTACCGGAACGTCTAGGCGGGTTGCTGCTGTAACTAGTGCCGCGGACCCTATCTTGTTAACCACACCGAGATCACCGATAGAGTCAGCGCCCAAGAGCACGATGTCGACTTCCGATACAATCGCTCCGACAGCG
>DCAD01000014.1:21385-43329 GCA_002311875.1 Gemmatimonadales bacterium UBA1142
CGACAGCGAATGTGACTTCGACTCCAGATTCAGCGAGCCTCATCGCAAGGTCCTTTCCCTCGTTCATTGGACGGCTTTCGAAGCAAACCACTTTCCTAGTGGCCGCGCCAGCATCGTATAGCAGAGCAGCCGCTACGGTCGACGATGAAGAGAATGTTGCTATCCGCGATCCAGCGGGAATCAGGTTCGCAGCCCGTTGGGCTACAAGTTCGACACGCTTGTCGAGTTCCTTTCGAAACGTTTCTGCTGCCGGGCTGCTCCATGCCTTGCGGTTTCGACGTTTGGTGCTTCGTCCGTGGCCCTTAAGACATCCCGCACCAGAGTGATCAAGGGTGCTACGGCAGGTTGGGTTTCCAAAACTTGAGTACAGACTCTGGCCAATGCCCATCGAAAGTCTTCTGGTGACCCTGCTTTTAGCCTGATCGCAGCTTTCCTCAGTACCTCGGCCGCCTTGCGACTGAGGACTCTCGCGCCCGATACCACATCGTTCTGGAGCGGCGTGACAAAGGGGTCATGATGAGGATCAGGTTCCATGGTGGAGCGCAGGTAACCGGGGCTCCGAAAAGGTTTAACAAAGCAGAAGGTAAGAGGGTTGACCTTCTGCCAAAACCCCGTCATCCTGAGGGCTTCTGAGTCCAGAAACCACTGTCCGAGAGATCGCATGTCCGATATTCCCAGCGACTTGCTGTACACAGAAGAGCATGAATACCTGCGGGCTTCCGGTGAGGAGGGCATCTTCTTCGTCGGGATCACTGACTACGCTCAGGGGGAACTCGGGGACGTTGTCTACATTGAGCTTCCCGACACAGGAATTTCATTCTCAAAAATGGAGGTCTTCGGAACGATCGAAGCTGTAAAGGCCGTGAGCGATCTTTACAGTCCCATCTCCGGTGAGGTTACCGAGATCAACATAGGTCTTGACGACGATCCTTCACTCGTGAACTCGGATCCATATGGGGACGGCTGGATGATCAAGCTACGGGTTGATGACGAAAGCGACCTAGATGCTCTCCTGGATGCGGATCGGTACGAGGACCACATCAGCTGACTACCATTCAGTCAGAGCGTCAGGGGAAGTCATGACCCTTATCGATCCTCCGGCCGATTTCGAAGTCCGTCACCTGGGTCCAACCCGGGCCGACATCTCAGCAATGCTTAAAGAAGTCGGCTACAGTTCGCTTGGTGAACTGGTAAGTCAGACGATCCCGGAATCCATTCGCATGGAAGGGGAACTTGATCTACCCTCCGCTCTCAGCGAAGCGGAGTTCGTCAATCGACTCCGACGCGTTGCCTCGCAGAATCGCGTTTTTCGCTCGTTCCTTGGTATGGGTTACAGCGACACCTTGGTCCCCGGTGTGATCCTGCGGAATATCATGGAGAACCCAGGATGGTATACCCAGTATACGCCCTATCAGGCCGAGATCGCCCAAGGCCGCCTGGAAGCGCTCCTCAATTTCCAGACGATGATCATCGACTTAACCGGGTTACCGATTGCGAATGCATCACTCCTCGATGAAGCCACTGCGGCTGCTGAGGCTATGCACCTCGCACGTGCCGAGAAGCCTACCAGTGTGAATAGTTTTTTTGTTTCCGAACTCTGCCACCCCCAGACCATTGAAGTCGTGAAGACGCGGGCGTGGCCTCTTGGCGTTGAAGTCGTGGTTGGAGATCACAAGAGCCTTGAACCACACGACGGGTTGTTTGGAGTACTACTCCAGTACCCAACCACAGACGGCGAGGTTCTCGATTATCGGCCATTCATTTCTAGGGTGAAGGAAGTCGGATCACTGGTCGTCGTTGCAGCAGATCTGATGGCCCTAGCTCTTCTGACTCCCCCTGGGGAATGGGGTGCAGATGTGGTGATCGGGAACTCTCAGCGCTTTGGTGTCCCCCTCGGTTGCGGTGGTCCCCACGCGGCATTTATGGCGGCGACAGATTCTTTCAAGCGTAAGATGCCAGGACGCATAATAGGCGTTTCGGTAGATGTCGATGGCAACCCGGCGCTCCGCATGGCCCTCCAGACACGGGAACAGCACATCCGGCGGGAGCGTGCAACCTCAAATATTTGTACTGCGCAGGTTTTGCTCGCGATCATGGCGGGAGCGTATGCGGTTTATCACGGTCCGGAAGGGATTAAACGCATCGCTGAACGCATCCGAGCTCTCACCGGCGTGTTGGCCGCCGGTCTTGAATCACTCGGGCATCAAATCCTCACCAGAGTGTTTTTTGATACAATCCGCGTGCGTCCACAGGGTGGCACGGAGGAAGTACTTGCCTGTGCTATTTCACGGGAGATCAATCTCAGGGATTTTCAGGATGGGACGCTCGGCATCGCCCTCGATGAAGTCACGACACCGGACGACATCGACGACCTTCTCGTGGTCTTCGCGAATGGAAGCGCCCCCGATCATAGTGCGCGTGAACTCGCATCACGATCTGGGATATCCGAACTACCGGACTGGGCTTCTAGGACAACGCGTTATCTGGAGCATGAGATCTTTAACAGTTACCACTCCGAGACCGAGATGCTTCGGTACTTGCACAAACTGGAGTCCCGGGATCTGTCCCTGAACGTGGGCATGATCCCGCTTGGTTCTTGCACGATGAAACTGAATGCAACAAGCCAGATGGTGGGCGTCACCTGGCCTGACATTAGCCGCATCCATCCTTTTGCGCCTGCTGATCAGATGAACGGATATCAGATAATCTTCTCGGATCTTGAGCGTTGGTTAGCCCAGATCACTGGGTTTACGGCAACATCACTTCAGCCAAATTCAGGTGCGCAGGGAGAGTATGCAGGCTTACTAGTGATTCGAGCATACCATGAAGATCGGGGTGAGGGTCAGCGAGGAGTGTGCCTAATTCCTGCATCGGCTCACGGGACGAACCCAGCGAGCGCGGTGATGGCCGGTATGAAAGTCGTGGTTGTTGAGAGCAGTGACGATGGGACGATCGATCTCCTCGACCTCGAAGCCAAGGCTACGGAGCACGCCTCTGAGCTTTCCGCGATCATGGTCACGTATCCTTCTACACACGGGGTCTTCGAGGAGCAGATCCAAGATGTTTGCCGGATCGTTCACGACAACGGTGGGCTTGTGTACTTAGACGGAGCGAACCTAAATGCGCAAGTTGGGCTCGCACGCCCCGGGGATTACGGTGCGGATGTCTGTCACATCAACCTGCATAAGACGTTTGCGATCCCCCACGGTGGCGGTGGTCCAGGTATGGGACCGATCTGCGTCAATGAGAAGCTGGCGCCATACCTTCCGAGTCATCCAATTCATCCGGTCGGGGGCGAAAAGGCGATCGGCCCGGTTTCAGCTGCGGCCTGGGGAAGTGCGAGTATCCTGACGATATCGTGGGCGTACATCTCGATGTTGGGTCCTGGAGGGGTACGGCATGCGTCGGAGGTAGCGATACTTAGCGCGAACTACATGGCGAAGCGCATTGAGCCTCATTTCGAGGTCCTTTACAGGGGTGGACATGGTCTGGTGGCCCATGAATTCATCATTGATCTAAGGCCTCTCAAGCGCGAGACGGGTATAACTGAGGAGGATGTAGCAAAGAGGTTGATTGACTACGGTTTCCATGCGCCCACCGTGTCATTCCCGGTGATCGGCACAATTATGATCGAGCCGACGGAGAGCGAGCCAAAGCAGGAACTCGACCGGATGATCGATGCTTTGGTCTCGATCCGGGAGGAGATCCGACAGGTACAGATGGGCACCGCGGATCCGGTCGATAACCCGCTCAAGAACGCACCTCATACGGCTGCCATGGTCATTGCTGACAACTGGGAACATGCCTATCCGCGCTCGCAGGCAGCGTACCCGGCCGCCTGGACGCGGGACTTCAAGTTCTGGCCACATGTAAGACGAGTGGATAATGCGTACGGAGACCGGAATCTTATTTGCTCGTGCCCGCCGATTGATCATTATACGGAGAGAGCTGCAGAGTAAGAGCTCTTGAGTCGGACGGCCGTCTTAATACTTAGTCCTGTCACCTGCTTGCCGGCTCGCTGCCGGGAACCCCGATCTCATACTACTGGTCTTTAACTACCTTTCCGAGCATGCGCACGGACGAACTCCGTGCGTTGAGTCCACGAGGAGTCATATGGCGATACTAACCTTCATCGGTCACTCAACCTTCACACTTCAGACGGACGATGGCACCAGACTAGTTATTGACCCTTTCCTCGCTGATAATCCAGTAACAGAAGTCACCGCTGAAGACCTCGATGCCGACTTCATTCTGCTTACCCATGGCCATCACGACCATGTGGCAGATGCGATTCCACTAGCAAGGCGGACAGGCGCCACGATCATCGCATCCTACGAAATCGGGAGCTACATGGAGCAGCAGCATGGTTTCTCTGTGAGCCCTCAGCATATCGGTGGTGGAGTCAATTATCCCTTTGGCTACGTGAAGATGACCCCGGCTTTGCATGGCGGAAAACTTGATCTCCCGGGAGGTGAAAAATTTACGACAGTACCCGGTGGTTTTTTGATCAACTTGAGTGGGGGTCAGCGCTTCTATCACGCGGGTGACACCGGCTTGTCGATCGACATGCAACTCCTCAAGGGGAAAGTAGATGTGGCAGTGCTCCCCATTGGGGATCGGTTCACTATGGGTCCAAAGGATGCAGTTACTGCAGTTGAGTTCATAGAGCCCTCGGTCGTGATTCCGTGTCATTATGATACATGGCCTCCGATCGAACAGGATGCTACTGCCTTTGTTGCTGCGGTCGGTGACCGTGCGGATGTCGAGGTCATGGAACCCGGAGCAGTTTTCGAGTTCTAGAGTGCCAGAGAAGCCGATGGGGTCGGGTCTCAAGTGGCGTGTTATTCGAGACAGTCCGTGCACAGGGTCACATAACATGGCTCTCGACCACGCACTTGCTGTTTGCTCCCAGGAGGGCGAGGGAGTGTTACGCCTGTACTCTTGGACGGCCGCAACCGTGTCCTTCGGCAGAAACGAACGCGCCAAAGGCCTTTATGACCAAGCCAATGCGGCTGAGCAGGGAATCGAATTTGTAAGAAGGCCGACGGGGGGTAGAGCTGTCTTGCACTCTGCTGAGGTCACCTATGCAGTTGTTGCTCCGGTCCGTGCGCTCGGTGGGCCCAGGGCCTCCTACGTCGAGATCAACCGTGGTCTCGTGAAAGGACTCTCATCAATCGGAGCGGCAGTCGCCGTTACCGATCATGGTGAGACGTTATCGCCGGATGCCGGTGCATGTTTTGGAGTCCCGGCTCCCGGAGAGATCATGGTGGGAGAAAAGAAGCTAGTGGGCAGTGCACAACTTCGGGTGGGAGATGCCCTTCTCCAACACGGCTCAATCATCATTGATGGAGACCAATCGCTACTCAACGATCTCACAGGGGAGCTGCGCTATGTCGTTCATCCAGCCACACTTCGTTCAGTCCTGGGAGTAGTCCACCAGGATCAGGTTGTGACGGCTGTAATAGATGGTCTAAAGCATGTGCTGGGCGGGCTTTGGGACGAGGGCGGATATCGGTCGGAGGAGCGCAAAGAAGCGGACCGGCTCGAGAGGCATCGCTATAGGGAGTACGCATGGACGTGGAGACGATGATGCGCTTAAGGGAGGAGGCAGGAGACGGCCTGTGGGTACCCCTTCGAGCACTCCATCAGCGAAATATTTGGACAGCTCAAGGGTGCCAGAAAGAGAGTGCCGTCCTTGTGCTGCGCACGAAGTCTCCAGGGCCAAAATCTGCAGCTATAGGAGAGAAGGCAGCTTTGTCCCATTGAAGCAAGGTTCAGGTGTGTCCTCGCAGTCGGCTTTGGTGTCCCTCTGAGGCGGAATCAGGGCTTGACACTCCTGCAGGGCCTGGGCCATAATCGGGGCCTCGCAACCACACGCCCTTCCACCACTTAGGTAGTGGAAGGGCGCTGTAGTGCGAACGAACAAGACTTTCCCGGGAGGTCGATTTGGCGATTCAGTTGTACGGTGCACTCCTTCAGATTCCAGGTCTCGAGACCGTGGATGAGACTTTTTCTGAGTCGGTGATGCGACTATGGGGGGACACGGGAGGTATGCGTTGGCCCCTCGCACTATGTTTGCTTGTTGGAATCGGGGTCATCATCTGGAAATTCATCAGCCTGCAGCTGAAAGCTCAGAAAACACGCGCTATTCTGAAGGATGTGGATGAACTGCTCACGCAGCAGCGGATCCGTGAAGCACTTGAGCTGACACGGGATACCGATGCCCCTGCAGCGAACATTCTGTATGCTGGTCTGGAGCGTAGCGATGAAGGCACCGATCGCGTGATGAAGGCGATCGAAAACCAAGGTCTAATCGAGATGAGTAAGCTCGAAAGTGGGATGGTGGTTCTTGCGACTCTTGCCACCATTGCGCCACTACTAGGCTTCCTCGGGACAGTGGTTGGCATGATCATCGCCTTCCAGTCGATTGAGGCTGCCGGTGAGGTTGAGGCCACTCTGGTTGCTGGCGGCATCAAGGTAGCGCTACTGACGACGGCAGCTGGTCTTGCAATCGCCATCCCGGTATCGATTGCTCACAATTATTTTGTCTCCTTCATCGATGGTTTGGTGATCGACATGGAGGAGTCAGCCCAGAAGATGGTTGATACCTTGCACGCGATATCGAAGGCGAGCTAGGGTCTAGAGACGAGACTGAATGAAAAGAGGCCACCCCTAGGCGGGGTGGCCTCTTTTCTGTTCTTTACCATGGTGAGAACGCCCGGCGGTAATTAAGGATGTAGTAGCTGTAGCCCCGAGTCTTGGGATGCCTTGATGCTCAGAGTGTTTCCGACTGTCATGATTGTGACTGCCGCCGCAGCGGTAATCACTCCCCAAGGTAGTTCACATCATTATCCTGTATTATCACTGGCAGACTCAGCACTTGCTGAGTTCCAAGCCGGACGTTTTTGGCATGCCGCCCAGATTCTTCGAGAGGACGGTGCTGCGGCTGGACACCCTGAAGATGTGCTCCTTCTTGCACGCGCTGAAGCGGGTTGGAATAACTGGTCAGCTGTAGCTGAGCTTCTGGATGAGGCTGAATGGCTACCTGTAGAGTCAGACGCCATTGGGCTCTACCTACTTGGGAGAGCCCGCGAGGATGAGGAGCAGTGGGTAGCAGCAGCTGAATCATATGGCCGCTACGTGAACGTTGCTTCCTCTGGGATGATGAGACATCGCGCCGCCGTCGTGCGATGGGCCCGAAGTCTCTGGGATTCCGGGGAAAAAGAAGCGGCCTTCATTGCTTTACGCCAACTTTCGCCACATCAGGGTGCTCTGAGTTGGATCGCGCTAGAACTAGCTTTGGGTGAGGCCATGGACGGTAACGTATCATCCGTGGAGGAGCTCCTGGGCATCATTGAGCAGCCATTGGCCCGGCTCGTCGGCTGGCGTCTCATGCCGGATGCTTTGCTCGCAGCAGGGGACTCGGTGGCTTCAGCTGCGGCTTTCCGCGAGGCATACCAGCAGCTTAGGGGTGACCGTCGGGTAACTGCGGGGATTGAGTTGGCGGGGCTTCTTCTCGCGGGTGGGGATACGACTATGGCGCGGGCACTGTTATTGGAGAGCCTCCAGGAAGCTCCTGGTGCTCTTCGCGAGCAGGCTGCAACCCCACTGCTTGACCTGGGAGATACCGACCGTGAGCTGACACTTGAACTAGCACGTATCCTTGATCTTGCTGGTGACGGACGCCGTGCCTTGAGTGGGTACGATAGAGTGGCGGCCCTGTATGCAAATTCAACGGACGGGATGGATGTTCCGCTGTCAATGCGTGTCGAGCGTGCCCGACTCATGGGGACTGTAGAAGGTCGGCAAGAGGAAGCAATTGAAGAGTTTCGAGCAATTCGAGAAGCAACTACGAATGATCGTGTTGGTGGACGCAACCTTGAGTTGTGGGCCCAGCTCCGGAGAAGGCAGGGCCTAGATGAACATGTTCGCACACTCAGGCGGTGGCTTATCGAGGAGCATCCGAGTAGCTCGGAGGCAGTGGAAGTGGCTTGGTCTCAAGCGAACCAGGCCGACAGCCAAGGCGCAGTAGACTCGGCGCTGCGCCAATATGCCTCCTTAAGTGATAACGCCCGCACCCATGCTCGAGCTGGGGAGGCCAGGATGCGTTCCGGCCAGATTCACTTAGGGCGTTCGGATAGAGAAAGCGCTGTCGAGGTCTTCGAGGGATATCTTGAAGATTTTCCAGAGGGACGACGTTGGCAGGAAGCGTCGTATTGGGCAGGACGAACCCGTATGGAGTTAGGCGATACGATCGGTGCTGAGGAGCACATCCGAGAAATCATGACTCGGGACCCCGTCTCATACTATGCAGTTATGGGATCTGACCTCCTCGGTGAGTCATACACTATCAATGTTTCAACTGCCGATGCTCCTACTCTGCCATCATGGTTGGCCACAGGACTTAGTGACATCGACCTGTTCGCTGAAGCGGGACTCGAACAGGCCGTCACTGCTGAGGTCAACAGGCTCATAGAAGTAGCACGAGCGTCCAAGGGCGATATGCTGGGGCTAGCCGAGGGCTTAATCGCCCGTGGTCGTACGATCGATGGAATCAACTTGGGCTGGGAGTTGCGTGACGGGGGACATGAGTGGGACTCCCGTTTAATACGAGTCACATTCCCGCTCCCATATTTTGAGCTAATCCGAAGAGAGGCGGTCGAATGGGGGGTGGACCCTATTATTCTTGCGGCTATTATCCGGCAAGAATCCGCATTCAAGACTGACATCGTCAGCCGAGCTGGAGCAATCGGACTGATGCAGGTCATGCCGCCGACGGGTGCTCAGCTCGCAAGGGTGCACGGGCCCTCCGGTTTCCGGGACGCACATCTGGCATCACCCGAGGTGAGCCTCCATCTAGGGGCCGCTTACTTTGTCGAGATGAGTGCGCGCTATGACGGTGTCCTTCCCCTCATTCTTTCGGCATACAACGCCGGCCCAACCAGGGCGACTCGGTGGCAGCGGTATCCTGAAGTCTCTGATCTACTCCGCTTCACCGAGCGCATTCCGTTTGTCGAGACTAGGGGTTACGTCAAGAATGTTCGGAGAAACCTTGGTATCTACCGGGTTCTCTACGGGCAAAATTGACCTCGTCAGTACTCTAAGCAGGCACGCTAGAAGTGTCTTCTCTCAACCTGGCTAGGGTCGGCTTGCGACCGTCCCTGGTCTGCTCTAAGGTGAAAGGGGTACGAGCTGTCCTGCTCCTAAGCAATTAAATTGGAGGTAGTGGTGTGAAGGGGATGGTTAAATGGTTCAACGATTCCAAAGGGTACGGCTTCATCCAGCAAACTGAGGGCAACGACCTATTCGTCCACTTCTCTTCGATCCTTGGTGAAGGGTTCCGTACTCTGCAGGAAGGGGAAGAAGTGGAGTTCGAGCTCGGAGAATCAGATTTCGGTCTTCAGGCTACTAATGTTGCCCGAGTGTGAACATTCTTGGGCAATAGGTCCCAGGGCGCCCCCGGCCTTCCAGCCGTGGGGCGCCTTCTTTAGAGACGACCTGGTCCGTTGAGGATGCCCTCCAAGAACGCTCCCCGGATTTTCCTGATTGACGCCTATGCGTTGATCTACCGTTCGTACTTCGCCTTTATCAAGAGACCTCTCACGAATGCGGCAGGTGAGAACACCTCTGCGCCCTTCGGGTTCACTCGTTTCCTGCTTGACATACGAGAGAATTTTGAGCCCGAGTACTTGGCCGTGGTTTTCGATGCAGGTGTTTCGTTCCGTGACGTTGAATACCCGGAGTACAAGGCCACTCGTGAAAAGATGCCTGACGATCTTCGGGCGAGCCTTGGGCGAATAAGAGACATCGTAGCTGGCTTTAATGATCAGGTGGTGGAACTCACAGGATACGAGGCGGACGATGTCATTGGTACGCTTGCGCTGAAGGCTAAAGATCACGGCATTGAGGCGGTGATTGTTTCCGGAGACAAGGATTTTTATCAGCTCATCAGGCCGGGAATCCACCTGTTGAATCCCGGACGCGGAGGTGCGACAGGTGTAGCGTCCGAATGGGTGACCGAGGACAATGCAATAGAGAAATTTGGGGTTCCGCCTTCCCAAGTGGCGGACTATCTAGCTCTGGTTGGGGACTCTTCCGACAATGTTCCAGGTGCCCCGGGCATAGGTCGCAAGACCGCTGAATCTCTACTACAACAGTACCAGGACATAGAAGAACTCATCGCTCACGCAGAAGAGCTAAAGCCCCCCAGGGCTTCCAAGTCCCTTAAAGAAAACGCAGACAAAGTTCGCCTGTCCAAAAGGCTAGTCACCATCATGACTGACCTTGATGTTGAGTTAGACCTCGAATCACTGAAGGTCAAAGCACCTGATAACGCCGCGCTCCGAGATGTCTTTGCCGAGCTGGGATTTCGTCGCCTCACAGAGCAGTTTTCGGCCGCGGCAAGATCGGATGCTGTCGGCAGCGCGGAGGAGCACGGGAAGCGAGACGTTGACTATCAAGTTCTAGATCAGCAATCCGATATCACGGTTCTTATCGAGGAAATTCGCGCATCCGGTCTGGTCGCAATTACCTCGGAGTTAACGACCGAAGACCCTCTTGTCGGAGATTTGGTGTCACTTGCTCTCTCGACTGAGAGCGGTACTGCTACTTACCTCCCATTCGGGCATCGGCAAGCGTTCGAATTGACCTTTGAAGGTGAGGACCGGGAGGATATCCGGAATCTATCCAGCCTTGCTAGTGCTGAGACGGCTGCACTCAAGGAGATGCTCGAAGATCCTGAGATAGAGAAGGTCGGCCATAATCTGAAGAGGACAGCTCTCTCTCTTGCAGGTGCCGGAGTAACGCTACGCGGCATCTCGTTCGATGTGATGATAGCGAGCTACTTATTCGATCCAGGTAGAAAGGATCATGGACTTACAGCGCTTGCTTTGGAAGAACTGTCCCACACGATCCTTGATCGTAAAGACTTGGTGAGGAGTGGAAGTAGTCAGGCGTCCTTCTCCGATGTGCCCATAGAGCAGGCACGGGATTACCTGTGTGAGATTGCAGACGTTCTACTCCGCTTAACTGTGCGTTTCCGACAACGCCTCAAAGAGCGCTTGCTCGGAAACCTCATGGTGGATCTGGAGATGCCGCTCGTTCCCGTTCTTGTCAGCATGGAGCTCGCAGGGATTGGGATCGACGGGGACTTTTTTGCGGAGATGCGTTCTAAGCTGATAAGGGAGCTTGAGCTGATACGGGAGGACATCTTCAAGCTGGCCGGCGGTGACTTCAATCTGAATTCAACTCCTCAGCTTAGGCAGGTCCTTTTTGAGAATCTTAACCTACCAATTATCAAGAAAACCAAAACGGGACCTTCTACAGATGGTTCAGTCCTTGAGGAACTAGCTGCTAAGGGGCACGCTGTCCCGCGGCTAATGATCGACTACCGGGAACTCGAAAAGCTCCGCTCGACTTACGTGGATGCCCTACCTCAACTTGTACATGAAGAAACCGGTCGGATCCACACAAGCTTTAACCAAACGGTAGCCGCAACGGGGAGGCTGTCTTCCAGTGATCCCAATCTCCAAAACATTCCAATCCGGACTGAGATCGGCCGGGAAATCCGCAAAGGTTTTGTTTCACAGGCAGGGAGTGTGTTTCTTGCGGTTGATTACTCTCAGATCGAACTGCGCGTCCTAGCCCACTTTTCGGATGACGCAGCGTTCATAAGGGCCTTTAACGAAGGTATCGACATCCATAGGCAGACTGCGGCATTGATTTTCGGTGTACCCGTCGAGCAAGTGACACTGGAGATGCGAGGGCAGGCGAAGACGGTCAGCTTTGCTACGTTGTATGGGCAAGGCGCGTTCTCCTTAGCGAGACGGCTCAACATCTCACGAGACGAGGCTCGTGAGTTTATAGAGATGTATTTTGAGCGGTTCAACAGCGTCCGAGACTTCTTTAATGCCCAGATCGATATGGCGAAAGAGGTTGGGTACGTCCAGACACTGATGGGCCGACGCCGCTACGTGCCAGAACTTAAGGCGAGCAGCTGGAGCGTTAGACAGTTCGGTGAACGCGTGGCACAGAACACTCCGATACAGGGAACGGCTGCCGATCTGATGAAAAAAGCAATGATCGATGTCCACAAAGCGCTAGAAAAAATAGAGAGCGGAGCGAAAATGTTGCTTCAGGTTCACGACGAACTGCTTCTTGAGGTGCCTCAGGACGAAGTTGACGAAGTCCGCCATCTCGTAGTCGATCGAATGGAAGGAGCTGTGGAGTTGAGGGTTCCCTTAGTGGCGGAGTGGGGTGTCGGGAGAACCTGGTACGAATGCAAGGGTTGATTACGGGTGGCAGGTGACTTCGTTCCCTCCAGATGTCACAGGTGCTTTGTTCCAATACCTGACGCAGGAAGGCATAGCAACGCTAATGTGCTTTCTGGCCGATTACCCCAAAGCAAAAGGGCTCCATCCAACAGGACGAAGCCCCATTCACTCAATTGCATGCGGTCTCGTGTCAGTTAGGGCTCCAGAAGCCAAATAGAGATTCACCGTGCGCACTATCCCGAAGCTTCTCGAACGCTCGGTTGCGAATTTGGCGGATCCGCTCCCGTGTAACACCGAGGAGAGATCCAATCTCCTCCAGAGTTCTCTCTTCTCCATCGTCGAGGCCGTAGTATAAGTAGAGAATTTTCCGTTCTCTCTCAGTCAAATACTCGTCGAACATCGTCTCAAGGAAGTCTCGCCGAGCAATTACTTCGACATCTTCCTCAATGTCAGCGGCCTCGGTTCCAGAGAAACGCTCCCCGAAGCTAGCACTGTCCCGGTCACCTCGGTCGATTGGAGCATCGAGGCTCAATTCTGAGGCCGCCACACGCCGAAGAGCGCGGATGGTCTCAACCGGTTCCTCCATTTCTTTGGCGATCTCAACATCGGTCGGAGTGCGCCCGAGCGATTGCGTGAGTTGGGTGTTGGTACGTGCGAGTTTCGCGAGATTCGAGTTTTGGTTCAGGGGGATTCGCACGGAGCGAGTCTGCTCGGCCAGTGCCTGGAGCACCGTCTGTCGAATCCACCAGACAGCGTAGGAAATAAACTTCACGCCTTTGTCTGGGTCGAATTTCTTGACCGCCTTGAGCAGGCCCTCGTTGCCAATGCACACCAGTTCCGCAAGCCCGAGGCCCCGACCCTGATACTTCTTCACATAGGAAATGACGAAGCGAAGGTTCGCTGTCACTAGCCTCTCGGCCGCCTCCTTGTCCCCCACACGCGCTCGGCGGGCGAGTTCTCGCTCCTCTCGTGGGTCCCGGATGAGGGGATATTTCTCTACGTCCTGCAGGTATTGATCGAAGGAATCAAGGCCACGGGAGGAGGTGAACATCCGTTTAGGGTCAACCCAGGCTGCGAGAGCACGGTTGGCCAGTTAAGCTAAGCTGACCCTGATAACCCGTGTGCTAATTGGACTATCGGGTCGGTGTAACCAGCCGGAAAATCCCTTTAGAGGGATCTCAAGCTATAAAAATCCTTTTCCGCGGTCAAAGGGCTTACTAGGCTGACGAGATAGGGTTCAGAAAGATCTTGCTAATGTTCTACCGCGGTGGAGTAAGGAATAGGTCCGGGCCCACGGGGTTTCGGAGCGCTCGTTGGAGTTGGTGATCAGTGAAACCGGAGCCGATCCCGATTAGCTCGACTAGAGTGACCCGAAACACTGGCCCTCGACCTGCGGGATCCCGGATTGGGAAAGCAAGGTCAATGCGGCCTACCGCGCGGGTGCTTGCTGGAAAGCCCAGTCGTAATCCGAAGCCGAATGAGCCACGCCACCCACTGTTGGTGCCGTAGGGCACTTCGCCGGCCCACATCCGACCGGCATCTGCAAACAAGGTGAACCCAAAGTCAATGACGTCTGGAGAAGGCCATCTCAGGAAGATCCGGTCTTCAATGGTAAAGAGGACACGCCGGGCGCCGGGAATATCATCTTCATAAAACCCACGTAGCGCTTCACGACCGCCGAGCGTGAGTTGGAAGGGCGTCCCAGCTGACCATCCCCCAGTAGCGGACGTTCGGAAGAACAATGTGTGTGCCGACGATGGGCCCGTACGCAGATATGTGTAGAAATCAGCTTCAGCGAAGAGGTCTCGCCACCCATCCCCCCTGAAAGAGTGTCGGCCTTGGCCCCCGACATTAAGGAACATGAACACCTGACCAGAAGTGTGCCCGGCGAACAAGCGAAAGCGCGTGAAAATATCGTTATGGTCGTGGAGACCTCTGATCCGAAACGCTGGGATGCTTCGTCCGATGGTTAGCCCTAGGTCTATACCTAGCGGCACATCGATTACTTCAGCATGAGAGTCGAGGTGCGCAGGGCGAATATACCGAACTTGGCGCAGACCAAGCATTAAATTGAGACGCGTAGTCGCGGAAGCATTAATCTGTGACGCTAATACATCTTGAGTTTCATCAGGCGCGGGAAAGGTCGTATTGAAGTCATTGTCGAGTACCATCTCAACATCATTTGGGAACCCACCAAACTCGATCCGGTCCCGTGACAAACCCAAACCTAGAAGAGTGAGGCCTCCAGGCCGGCCCAACCGCGTGGCGAAAGATATCTCAAGCCACTCTTCCTGGAGCGGGAGCAGCACCTGTGTAACGTCAACACCATTCCCTGTCGCGTACGTATAGAGTTGGTCACGCCGGTGGTAGACTTCTCGTCCCGCAAACCGGCCAACCTCGCCCACAAAGGGGTACGCCATTGTTTGCTCGAGGAAATTCCCCACGCGGGTCCGACCATATCCGAACAGGGCGTCCGTTCGGGTGCCGAACAAGCGCGGTTGCTGTATCAAGAAGCCGGCATCACGCTGCTCTCTTCTTCGTGCGAAGTATCCTTCTGCCAGGATACCCTGGCCGAAGAGGTTCTCTTCCGTGAGCTCCACCCGTTCGAGCTGAATTCCCTGGTCGATCGAGACTCCCAGGTCAAGCTTGGTCGTCCACTCGTCCTGGGTGTTGATGTGGACGTGGTATGTTCCGTCTGGCTGCTCCACCGGGACCACATCCGCATTCGCGATGAAAGGGTACTGCCTCAAAATCCTCCCGGATTCCTCAAGCAAGAATGGGTCGAGACAGTCGTTCTCCTCAAACAACATCTCTCTCAGTATGAAGCTCTCACGTGTGGTGATATGCAGTGAATTCGCAAGCCTGTAGACCCAGCGGAGAGGACTGCCTTCATTCAACGTCTCCAACTGAAAAATGGGGCGGTTGTCCACAAGGATGTTCGTCACCCGACCTGTTTCACACATGTCATCGGCCTCAGGGTCTTGCGCCTTCAGGCCCGGTGATGATGCGAGGGTGAGAAAGAGTGCGCCAAAGAGGACCGAGGGAGGGCTCGGACGAGCAATTTCCATGTGAGGCTGCGCCGTTCCAGTTGTGAAGCGTCTTGTTTGAGACGATCCTTAGCGCTTCTCTACGCTTCACTGTCCATCAAGGTCCGTCCACATAACGGAGCGCCCTGATATGGGAAAGTACGATAGGGATGCCCTCGAGTATCACATGAGGGGCCGTCCCGGGAAGATCGAGGTTGTACCGACCAAGCCTGTAGCTACCCAGCGCGACCTGGCGCTCGCGTATTCACCTGGGGTTGCTGCTCCGTGCCTTGAGATCAAAGCAAATCCGGAAGATGTATTCAAGTATACGGCTCGTGGAAACTTGGTGGCGGTAGTTTCAAATGGGACGGCAGTCCTAGGGCTCGGAAACATAGGCCCACTTGCGGCTAAGCCTGTGATGGAGGGAAAGGGAGTTCTCTTCAAGCGTTTCGCGGGCATAGACGTTTTCGACATTGAAATCGCCTCCGAAAATCCAGATGACGTGATCCGCTTCTGCGAGATGCTAGAGCCAACCGTCGGCGGCATCAATCTTGAGGATATTGCTGCTCCGGGGTGCTTCCGGATCGAACAGGTTCTGTCAGAGAGGCTGGATATTCCCGTTTTCCATGACGATCAGCACGGCACAGCGATTATTGTGGGTGCCGCGCTTATCAATGCCCTTGAGATTGTTGGGAAAAAGGCTAGTACGGTGCGCGTCGTTTTTAATGGAGCCGGTGCCTCCGCACTTGCTACGGTAGTGCACTTGGGTCGCCTTGGCGTGAGATCGTCCAATATTCTGCTATGTGACTCAAAGGGCGTGATACACGAGGGTCGCGAGGATCTGAACGAATACAAGGTGCCGTTAGCGGTAAAGACAAAAAAGAGAACCCTTGCGCATGCTATAGAGGATGCCGACGTGTTTATTGGCTTGTCCGTCAAGGGAGCAGTTAACAAGGAGATGGTAGCGTCAATGGCGAGTGATCCCGTCATCTTCAGCCTGGCCAACCCCGACCCTGAGATTTTGCCTGAGGAGGTTCTGGCAGTACGAGACGATGCGATCATAGCGACCGGGCGCTCTGATTATCCCAATCAGGTCAACAACGTACTTGGTTTTCCCTTCGTCTTCAGAGGTGCACTAGATGTGCGGGCTACAGGCATCAATGCTGATATGATGCTTGCCGCGACTCATGCACTTGCTGAGTTGGCGCGACAGCAGGTGCCAGACACGGTTCGTGGAGCATACGAAGGTTCAGAGATGAGTTTTGGTAAAGACTATTTGATTCCGAAACCCTTCGACCATAGGGTGTTATTCCATGTTGCTCCGGCCGTCGCTAAAGCGGCGATGGAGACTGGATTGGCTCGCCGTACGCTCGACCTAGACGAGTATGAAGAACAGCTGAGGGCTTCACTGGGGCCCGGTCGAGAAGTTATGAGATGGATGACTGCTCGTGCCCGCAAAATTTCTGCCAAGATCATTTTTCCTGAGGGGCACAACGATACGGTCATTCAGGCAGCAGCTCGGATGGTGGAGGAAGGCATCTGTGAGCCCATACTTCTTGGTCGTCCACCCCGAGTCCAAGAGAAGGCGGAACTTCTCGGAGTTAATCTCAAGGGTGTTGAGATCGTCCACCCCGCGGCATGCACAGACAAGAGATACGAGTTTGCTCAGACTCTATTTAAGCGCAGAGCCCGGCGCGGTCTCACCTTAGCTGAGGCGCAGTGGGATCTCTACAAGCCGATTTACTTCGCAGCGAGCATGCTTGAGGCTGGGGAGGCCGATGCTATGGTTGCTGGGATCGAAGCAAGTTATCCCGAAACCCTGCGTCCTGCTTTGCAGGTCGTGGGCCGCGAGGATGGCATAGCCAGGGTTTCTGGACTCTACATGTTGGCATTTCCAGGACGGGAGTTGCTCTTCTTCGCGGACACCACGGTGAACATTGATCCTGATGCTGAGACGCTACGTGATATTGCGCTCCAGACTGCTGGCTTCGTTCAGGATCTAGGTATTCGGCCACGGGTAGCGATGGTGAGCTTCTCCAATTTTGCATCCAACGTCCACGAGGAGTCCCGTCAGATGGCCACTGCCGTGGAGTTAGTCCGAGCGGCCAATCCTGAACTGGAGATTGATGGAGAGATGCAGGCCGACACGGCGATTGATGAGGTCAAACTGCGTAAAGTCTATCCATTCACCCACCTTAGTGGTCCGGCCAACGTGCTGATCTTCTCGCGGCTTTCGGCGGCGAACGTGGCTTATAAGCTCTTAGACCAGCTTGGAGGTGCCGATGTGATCGGGCCAGTGCTCTTGGGGATGGCGAAGCCCGTTCACATACTTCAGCGCGGTTGCGATGTCGAAGACGTCCTAAATTTGGCTACGGTTGCGGCGGTAGACTGGCAGGCAAGAAGTGCGCACATTTGATTGCTTCTCGGACGATTGCTGTCCGAGTGTTTCTTCTCTGTTCTAACTGTATCTCAGGAGCAGGGTCCCCCAGTATCACTCAAAGTTGATGCATGCTATGCCAGAAGACTTGACGCAACCGGACTGCCGCGACCTTAACAACCACGGCCTTAACCCGACAGGAGCTGTCTACTGGAATCTTTCCCCGGCTCGTTTATATGAGGAGTCGTTCGCTTGTGGGGATGGTCGTCTAGCCCACATGGGTGCAATCGCAACTGTAACCGCACCGCACACGGGCCGCTCACCGAATGATCGCTTCATCGTGCGTGATGAGCTTACGGAGGAACCGGTAGAGTGGGGGGCTGTAAATATGCCAGTTAGCCCGGAGCATTTTGCCGCGTTGCGGCAGGAGGTTATTACCTATCTGAACGACCGGGATCTGTTCGTTCATGATGCGCGTGCGGGTGCGGATGAAAAACACGGTGTTGGTGTTCGGGTTATCAGCGAGAGCCCGTGGCACGCTCTTTTTGCGTACAATATGTTCCTTCGTCTCCGGTCAGATCAGCTGGTCGGGTTCAGGCCTGATTTCACCGTACTGCATGCTCCTCACCTTAAGGCTGATCCGGACCGCCACGGTACGCAGTCCGATACGGCTATCATGGTGAATTTTTCAGCCCGAGAGGTGCTGGTGACTGGCAGTCGTTATGCGGGTGAAATCAAGAAGTCGATTTTCTCGGTACTCAACCATCTCCTCCCGGAGTCTAAGGTGCTCCCGATGCACTGCTCCGCAAATGTGGGGCCAGCGGGAGATGTAGTACTTTTCTTTGGCCTATCAGGCACGGGGAAGACAACCCTTTCGGCGGATGCTACCCGTGGGCTTATTGGTGACGATGAACACGGTTGGAGTGCGGAGGGCGTCTTCAACTTCGAGGGTGGTTGTTATGCGAAGACGATTCGGCTCTCGCCTGAGGGTGAGCCTGAAATCTTCCAAGCCACCCAAATGTTTGGCACCATCCTTGAGAATGTGGTGCTAGATGACACGACTCTAGAGATCGATTTTGATGACGGGTCAATAACGGAGAACACTAGGGCCTCGTATCCAATCCACTACATCCCCAACGCTGTGATTTCTGGCCGGGCGGGCCACCCCAGCAATGTCGTGTTTCTCACCGCGGATGCATTTGGTGTACTTCCTCCGATCTCTCGCCTGACCCCCGAACAGGCGATGTATCATTTCCTCTCCGGGTATACCGCTAAGGTTGCAGGCACCGAACGTGGTGTGACCGAACCTAGAGCCACTTTTAGCGCTTGCTTTGGAGCCCCGTTCTTGCCCAGACGCCCTGGCGTATACGCAGAGATGCTAGGCGCAAGACTTAAAGAGCATGGAGCCACGGTTTGGCTCGTCAATACTGGCTGGTCCGGAGGCGGCTACGGTGTTGGCAGCCGAATGAAACTCTCCTACACGCGGGCGATGGTGAACGCAGCCCTCAGCAGTGAATTGGACCATGGGGATTTCGTTGCAGACCCGGTTTTCGGGCTCGCAGTACCCATGGCCATTTCGGGAGTGCCCAGTGAGGTTCTTAGCCCGAGGAAGACTTGGGCGGACAGCGATGAATATGACACCGCAGCGGCCGAACTGGCTGGGATGTTTCGGCAAAACTTCGAACAGTTCTCGGATCAGGTATCGGACGAGGTTAAGGCCGCCGGCCCTCACTAGGCTCTCATTGTCCGCCCGGTCAAGCACTAGGAAGTAACTTCCAAGAGGGTGATGCGGCCTTTGGAGTGGGCCCTATTGAGTGGGGGTTATTTTCAGCGGTTAGCATTCAGTATGGGGATCTCTCTGGGCCCATGAACCCTCTCATCGGCCGCCAGGATCCAGGAAATACAATCGGTGTTCACAGAGGCGGATAGGCCGTCACGCCCGTGGCGACTGTTAGTGCTGGCGGGTAGCTTCTGTCGGTCATCAGGCCATGATCCAGATGCTGACCGGAGCACGATCAATGAATTCGAAGCTGTTCCTAGCCGCATTTCTCGTCTTGTGCGCAGCACCCGGCGTGCTCCAGGCCCAGGCTCCCGCTAAGGTCCCGGAGGATGCTCCAGCTCGGATCCACCCTCTTCCGCCTTTGCGTGAACAAGCTCGTGAGCAGCAGGAGTGGTTAGAGATGCGAATGGGACGGATTCTCCCCCGGCTCATGGATGAATATGACGTAAACATGTGGATTCTCTCGATGCGTGAGTACGCGGAGGACCCCGTGTTTTGGTCGATCACTGCTCCGACCACCTTTGCGGCCCGGAGGCGCTCGATTTATGTGATCACTCGAGAGGAAGACGGATCACTAGAGCGCATAGCGCTCGGTGGTACGAGTCAGGGTGGGATTTTTGAGGCGTTTCGCTCAACCCGGCCTGCACCGACCCAGCCGACTGCAGAACTTGTTGGCGCTGAGCAGTGGGATCTTCTCCGTGAGCTAGTGGAGGACCGGGATCCAGAGAACATCGTTCTCAACGTTGACCCCGTATGGGCTTTTTCAGACGGCCTTCACGCTGGTGAGCAGGAAGTCTTGGTCGAGGCCTTGGGTGATGAGTACGGTAAGCGGGTCATACACGAGCCACGATTGGCGATGAACTATCTGGCCTTGCGCCTTCCCGAAATGATGCCTCGGTATCGGAAGATCGAGGAGACTGTGCACGCGATCATCTCCGAGGCGTTTTCAAACGCGGTGATCAACCCAGGGGTTACAACCACGGAGGACGTCGTCTGGTGGATGCGCCAGAAGCTCCGCGATCTGGGCTACACGACCTGGTTCCACACCTCTGTAGACGTACAGCGAGCCGGCGGGATCGACGCTGCTGGGCCTGTAGTTATCCAGAGGGGAGACCTGCTCTGGACCGACTTCGGCGTTGTAGGACTCAATCTCCATACCGACACGCAGCACCTGGGTTATGTCTTGAGAGAGGATGAGACGGCCGTGCCGGTAGGGCTCAAGATGTGCCTCAGTAAGTCGAACCGTCTCCAGGACATCCTGCTTGCTCATATGGAACCTGGTTTAACCGGTAATGAGATTCTCGCTAACACGCTCTCACAGATGCAGGCTGAGGGGATCGACGGCACCGTATATACGCATCCGATCGGTGACCATGGGCACGGAGCCGGACCCCTAATTGGTCGTTGGGATGGGCAAGAAGGTGTCCCGGTCCGGGGTGATGCGGTCCTACGCCCTTCTACATGGCATTCGATCGAGCTTCAGGCGACGACCCCGATCGCAGAGTGGGGAGACGAGACAGCGTCATGTAGACAGGAAGAAGAGGCGTATCTGGACACGGAGGGCGAGCGTCATTGGGTGTTCCGTAGACAGAGCAAGTTCCATCTGGTTTGGTGAAGTTCTGATTGCTCGCTTGCGGGTTCTTCCGTGAGTGATCGAAATAAGCACATCGGTTTCGACCGCTCGATCGTTGAAGGTCCAATCCGGGGAGCTGTATGGAAGCTCGCCTGGCCGACCATGCTACAGAACATGATCGGTGGGGTGCAGGGCATTATAGACCACGCGATGGTTGGTAACTATGTCGGCTATATCGGCAACGCAGCGATCGGCGTCTCCTGGCAGATCTTCTTGGTCGTAATTGTCTTCATCAGTTCACTGTTCACAGGCATGGGCATTCTCGTGGCTCGGTTCGCAGGCGCGAACGAGCCCGAAAAAGTGAACCGCACAGTGTACCAGGCGTTTCTGACATCTGTCATGATTGTCGTATTAGTCATGGCGCCAATAGGCTATGTGGCGTCCCCGCTGCTACTTGATCTGGTGAACGCGACGCCCGAGGTGCAGGCTGAAGCCTTACCCTATTTGCGCATTATGTTCGTTTTCTCGTTCGGCATGCTGATGTTCTTCATGCTAGGTGGGGCGCTTAGATCGGCAGGGGATGCGAGGACACCCCTGAGACTTGGCATTGCGCTAACGATCCTCAATATCACACTTAATGTGATCCTGATTCGGGGCATGGGTCCAATTCCTGCCTTCGGGACCACTGGAGCTGCGATGGGGACCGTCCTCGCTGGTGCCTCCATAAGTGTATACGCATTTTTCAAGTTGTTTGATGGCCACTGGGTAGTGCAGTTCCGACGCGGGATGAGTTGGCGTCCCGATTACGTGATCATCCGGCAGCTCTTCAAGTTCGGACTCCCGACGGGTATCCAAGGCGTAGCGATGAACGTGGGTGGCGTCATTCTGTTGGGCTTCATCGGTTCACTCACGATGA
>DCAD01000014.1:43356-49534 GCA_002311875.1 Gemmatimonadales bacterium UBA1142
GATGAGTGCACAGGCGCAAGCTGCGTACATAGTGAGCTACACACAGCTTTTCTCATTCATCACTTGGACGTCAGTAGGAATTATGGGGGCTACCGCAGCTGTAGCCGGTCAGAATCTTGGGGCTGGCCGCCCTGACCGTACGAGTCGTGCGGTACACGTGGCTGCGGGTTTCGGACTACTGCTTGCAACTGCTATTGGCTCCTCATTCTTATTGATTCCGACCAGGCTGCTGGGGGTATTCGGGATGGATGATCCGATGGTTGTGGACTTGGGTGTACAGTTGCTGCGCTACCTTGCAGTATCCGGCCTCTTCGTAACTGTAGCGTTAGCTTTTACTGGAGGGTTACAGGGTACTGGTGACACCAAGAGCCCGCTCTACATATCGATTGTTTCGCAGGTCATCGTTCCGCTGGGGCTCTGCTTGGGTATCCAGACGTTTTCGACGCTTGATCCTGCTGACATCTGGCTCGCAATAGTGCTTGGCCACCTCATTAGAGCGAGCTTCAGCGTGATCGTGTTCAAGCGAGAAAAATGGAGGGGCATCAAGGTCGAAATTAGTTCTTCCTAAAGCATGAAACTGAATCGGGTCGCCTTCACGGGTTCATGGCCCCATAATGTGCCCCCGCGCTTACCCTCCCCCGATCCACCAACCTGAGGAAGTGACAGGTCATGGCGAAGCAGTACTGGTTGATGAAATCGGAGCCCTACGTTTACTCGATTGACGACCTTGAGCGGGATGGTTCTACCTGTTGGGAAGGTGTCCGTAACTATAAGGCGCGGAACAATATGCGGAGTATGAAAGCGGGTGATGAAGTTCTCTACTATCACTCGAATGCCAAACCTCCGGGGGTGGTGGGTATCGCTCGTGTCTGTAAGGAGGCGTATCCGGATTACTATGCCTTCGATGAGAAGAGTGATTACTTCGACCCCAAGTCCAGTCCCGATAACCCGCGCTGGTGGATGGTCGATGTCGAGTTCGTCTCGAAAATCAACAATGTAGAGGAACCGCTTGGGCTCTCCGAGATCAAGGCGGACGCGAAGCTGGCCGACATGGAGCTCATCCGGTACGGGCGTCTTTCGGTACAGTCGGTGAAGAAGTCGGAGTTTGACTACGTGAAAAACCTGGCGGGGCTCTAGGGCGCCGTGCACTTGTCTGTGCCTCGAACAACGCGCCGGAATCTTGTGCTGCTGGTTGTGGGTCTGATCCTGGGTACCGTGGAGGCTCCGACCTGGATCGACGATTCCGGATCGTTCGCCGGCGTCCTCGGGCTGAGTGCCCAGAAAGTCCCCGACGCTAGAGCACTCGGTGTCCGGCTCCAGGGTGAACCCGGACCGAATAATGCGATCACGGATGTGGCGGGCGTCGAGGTCGGACACACGACGATCATCGAGGGTGAAGGTCAGCTCATTGTCGGACAGGGCCCGATTCGCACGGGGGTGACAGCGATCCTACCCCGTGGCCGCGAGTCTGGTGACTCAACTTTCGCCGCATGGTTCAGCCTGAATGGAAACGGTGAAATGACCGGTACGACTTGGATTGAGCATTCTGGGCTGCTTGAGGGTCCGATTTTGATTACCAATACGCATAGCGTAGGTGTGGTGCGTGATGCGGTGATCGCTTGGGAGCGGGATCGTGACCCCTCGTTTCTCTGGGCGCTTCCTGTCGTGGCTGAGACGTACGATGGGAGCCTGAATGATATCAATGGCTTCCATGTTACGGCCGAGCACACCTTCGCGGCGCTTGATGGCGCTCGTGGTGGACCGGTCCAACAAGGTGCGGTCGGAGGCGGAACGGGCATGCGCTGCCATGGTTTTAAGGGGGGCATCGGATCCTCGTCCCGGCGTGTAGGCGACTATACCGTCGGTATTCTCGTCCAATGTAATCAAGGTGCTCGCAGTGATCTCCGAGTCTCAGGTGTGCCGGTCGGAGAAATAATGTCTGAACCTTCTGCGTGTTATGCTGATCGATCGATACCGGCCGAAGCGCGGCGTTCAGGTGTGCGGTGGTGTGACGACGGAGAGGACGCAGCGGGAAAGCTGGAACCTATCCCGGAGGGTGCTGGATCGATCATCATCATCCTCGCTACCGACGCGCCGCTTCTGCCGACGCAGATCAAGCGACTCGTCACCCGCACGACACTGGGGCTCGCCCGTATTGGTGGGATGGGGTACAACGGCTCAGGAGATATTTTCGTCGGGTTCACGACCGCGAACCGGGCTGCAGCCGCTGCGCGCTCGGGGGCAATTGGCTTGGAGATGCTGCCGAATGACCTACTGAATCCTTTCATTTCGGCGTCTGTCCATGCGACTGAGGAAGCGATCCTGAATGCAATGCTCGCTGCGGAAACGCTAACAGGCATTAACGGATACACGGTCCCGGCACTGCCGCACGATCGTCTGAGTGAGATTATGCGTCGTGTGGGCGGGGCGTTAGGAGGCTTACGATGAGCAATGAAATGCCAAGGAGAGGTCGATGGGGATGGTAACGAAGGTCCGTACGGTATATGTCGTACTCGCTGTGACGATGGTGAGCATGGGTTCGGCAGCAACCAACCTGGATGCACAACAGTTAGCAACGGATGACCCAGTCCTCCAGGGCATTTGGGATCAGGCGATCGACAACTCGCACTTCGAAAGCTTAGCTCAGGCGCTGCTTGACTCGATAGGGCCTCGTCTGACTGCGTCACCAGGGATGGAGATGGCCCAGGATTGGGCTGTTAAGATGCTCAACGGTTGGGGCATTGAAGCACGCACTGAACGTTACGGGACATGGGAGGGCTGGAATCGGGGCCCAAGCCATGTGGATCTGATCACCCCCCGCGTCCGCTCACTCGAGGGTCGGATTCTAGCTTGGAGCCCTGGTACGGGCGGCCGTCCAATCAATGCCAGGGTGACGTATTTGCCGGAGATCCGCTCTCCAGGTGATTGGCAGTCATTTCTGGAAACAACAACCGACAAATGGGTCATGCTCTCGTTTCCAGAGCCGACCTGTCGGGCGAATGAGCAGTGGGCGGAGTTTGCGATGCCAGGGTCCGCGGAGCGGATGGCAGAAGATAGAGCGAGCGGCCAGCAGGCGTGGAACAGGAATCTTCAGGCCACCGGATCTGTGGATGGGCGTCGTCGTGATCTGCACACCCAACTTGAAGCGGCCGGAGCGGCCGGCATCATTACCTCCCAGTGGCCCGGTTCATACGGTACGACGAGGGTCTTTAATGCCTACAACCGAGAGACTCCGACGTTCGAGTTGTCCTGCGAGGACTATGGCCTCGTATATCGCCTGGCCGTGAATGGACAAGACCCGGTCCTTCGGTTAACTGCTGAGGCAGAGAATTTAGGCGAGGTGCCAGTCTACAACGTGATTGGGGAGATTCCGGGGACTGAGATCCCGAACGAGTATGTCATGCTCTCCGCCCACTATGACTCGTGGGAAGGGGGCTCAGGGGCGACAGACAATGGAAGCGGTTCTCTTCTGATGCTTGAGACGATGCGGATTCTCAAGGAGGTCTATCCGAACCCGAAGAGAACGATCCTAATCGGTCTGTGGAGTGGTGAAGAGCAGGGGCTCAATGGTTCGAGGGCCTTCACGGAGGACCATCCCGAAGTTGTCGAGGGGCTGCAAGCCCTTTTCAATCAAGACAACGGGACGGGACGAATCATAAATCTTTCTGCCCAGGGCTTCATCGAAGCCGGAGGGTCTCTGGCTAAATGGTTGTCACATGTTCCTGCTGAAGTTGCGGGCAATGTCAATCTCAACATACCCGGAAACCCAGGAGGGGGTGGGTCAGATTACGCATCGTTTGTCTGCTATGGTGCTCCCGCCTTCAACCTAGGGGCACTTTCCTGGGACTACAGTTCCCATACTTGGCACACACACCGAGATACCTTCGATAAGCTTATCTTCGATGATCTTAAGAACAATGCGGTCCTCGCAGCCTCACTTGTTTATCTGGCCTCCGAGGATGAAGAGCGGGTCAGTCGGGAGAGGCGAACGGTGATGGGTGGTCGTGGTGGAAGGGTGGCCCAATGGCCCACATGCACTCTGGCGACCCGGAACTCTCGGGACAGCTCAAGGATGTGATTGTCATATGAGCACGATGGTCCAGAACTATGTTGGAGGCGGGTGGCGTGGAGCATCTGGATCCGAGACTCTTGCGGTGACTAACCCCGCCTCCGGTAGGGAAATAGGGCGTGTACCGCTGTCCACGGGCACCGACGTAGACGAGGCGGTTCAGGCGGCAAAGGCCGCCTATCCGGAATGGCGCTCCACTCCGTCACCTGACAGGGCCAGGGTCCTCTTCCGTCTCAAGTCACTTCTAGATGAGCACAAGGAAGATCTAGCTCGGCTCCTCACAACAGAACACGGAAAGGTCATCGCTGAGACACGCGGCGAGATTCAGAGAGGCATCGAAAATATTGAGCACGCTTGCGGAATACCGTCGATGATGATGGGAGATACCGTCGAGCAAATCGCACAGGGCATCGACAGCGCATCGTGGCGCCAACCGATGGGTGTCTTCGGCATCATCACCCCCTACAACTTCCCGGTCATGATCCCCCTCTGGTTCTGGCCGTATGCGGTAGCCACCGGGAATACCGTAGTCCTGAAACCCAGCGAGCAAGATCCACTTACACACCAGAAAATCATTGAGCTTCTGGAAGAGGCTGGACTTCCTCCGGGGGTTTTGAACGTCGTACACGGTGGCAGAGAGAGTGTCGAGGCGATCTGCGACCATCCCGATATAGTGGGCGTATCGTTTGTCGGGTCGAGTAGGGTGGCGGAGATCGTCTACAGACGAGCTTCCGCTTCCGGGAAGCGGGTTCAGTCACTTGGCGGAGCGAAGAATTACATGATCGTGCTGCCGGACGCCGACATGGAGGCCACCTTAGATGCTTGTGCTGGTTCAATCTTTGGTTCGACAGGACAGCGCTGCTTAGCAGGCAGCGTGATTGTTGGTGTGGGTGATGCTCACGCTGAGATCCGTGACCGGATGCTGGACACTGCGTCGTCAATCCGGCTAGGTGACGGCCTTGAGGTTACTACCGACATGGGTCCAGTGATTTCCGCATCTCACCGTGACCGCGTGATGTCGTTCATCGACCAGGGTGTGGCCGACGGAGCAAAGCTTTCGCTCGACGGGCGAGATGCCGCCGTGGAAGGCCTAGAGAACGGTTACTGGGTTGGGCCTACGGTTTTTGAAAATGTCTCGCCAGATCTCTCAATCGCGACAGAGGAAATTTTCGGACCGGTTGCCGGTATTAACCGAGCGAAGGACATCGATGAGGCTATCGACATGATGCATGGCAGCTTATATGGGAACGCATGCTCGATCTTTACCACGAGTGGCAAGTCTGCGAGAGAGTTCCGCTACCAGGCGGGCATTAGCATGATCGGCGTCAATATTGGGGTGGCCGCACCAATGGCTTTCTTTCCGTTCGGTGGATCAAAGAACTCTTTTTTCGGAGACCTCAAGGCGCAGGGCAAGGACGCTATTTCCTTCTTCACCGACCAGCGGGTCGTCATCTCGCGCTGGTAAGCTGCGACCGCTGATCAACACCTCCGTAAACGCGCTATGAATCAGACTGCTACCTCAGCTCTTCCGGGCAAGTACATCATTGACGGACAGAGGGAGTACCTCCTCCCGTCCATGCTACACCTCTACTCCGAACCGCTCTGCCTTACCGAGGGGCAGGGTGTTCGTGTTTGGGATGCCGACGGCAGGGAGTACCTAGACCTTTTCAGCGGTATCCTTACCACCTCAGTGGGTCATTGCCATCCACAGGTTGTGGAAGCCATGTCGGATCAGATGCGACGCCTCGGGCATGTGTCCACCCTTTATGCGAATGAGCCCCAGGTGGAGGCTGCGAAGAAGATCGCGGGAATTGCTCCAGGAGCGCTCAAGCGAACGTTCTTCACCAATTCGGGGACTGAGGCGATTGAAACAGCCTTGATGATGGCGTGTCTCGCAACCGGTCGAAGTGAAATTATCGGGCTACGTGTTGGATACCATGGTCGTTCTTACATGGCCACGAGCGTAAACGCTCACTCTGAGTGGCGTCCTCTTGCAACTCCCGTGGCAGGTATCAAGCATGCGAAGTCCCCGAACACCTATCGCTGTCCATTCAAGCAGCCTTGTGACGAGTCTTGTGTGGACAAGTTTGTGGCCGACCTCGAGGAGGT
>DCAD01000014.1:49625-51407 GCA_002311875.1 Gemmatimonadales bacterium UBA1142
GCAGGCTATGTCGTTCCACCTTCCGGCTATTTCGAGAAAGCCTCGGAGGTGATTCACCGTTACGGTGGTCTCCTGATCATCGACGAGGTCCAGGCCGGCTTCGGTAGGACTGGCAAGCACTGGTTTGGTATTGAGCACTGGGGTGTTGAGCCGGACATCATGGTCATGGCAAAGGGCATCGCAAACGGAGCTCCCGTAGGTGCCACGATAACGACTGATGAGATTGCACATGGGTGGAGAGGCAAAACAATTTCGACATTCGGCGGTACTCCCGTATCCATGGCCGCTCTATGTGCCACGCAGGACGTTCTTCAAGAGGAAGAAGCTCCGGAGAATGCCTACGCTCGAGGCAAGGAGTTACACGCAGGGCTTATTGACATCCAGGGTCGTCACCCATGGGTCGGTGATGTGCGTGGCATGGGCCTGATGCAGGCAATGGAGATTGTGAAGGATCCCAAGACGAAAGTGCCCGACAAGGAACGCACCGCAGCCCTACTGTCTGCAACCAGGGATGAAGGCCTGCTGGTTGGTCAGGGCGGCCTCAATGGTACCGTCATCCGGATCGGCCCATCGCTGCTGATCACTGCCGACGAAATAGCCGAAGGTGTGGAGAAGCTGGGGAGGGCTTGCGACAAGGTGGGATCGTGATGTCGGGTCTTCCTCTTGACGCATGGATTCTCCTCTTTTGCTCGGTGGGCCTGGGTCTGGGACTTGAAGTAGCGTTCTATAGAGCTCAAAAACGCCGGGAGGTATCTGAGCGCCGATACTCGGGCCAAGATAAGACCGGTACTGGATGACCTCTACCACGATCATCTCCGTCCTCGTTGGTTACCTGCTTATCCTACTTGGGATCGGGTTCTGGGGCAGTAAGGAGTCTGGTGACCTCAAGGGGTACTATGTTGCCGGTAAGCGCCTACCTGCTTGGGTGATCGCCTTTAGCTCCAATGCCACCGGGGAAAGCGCTTGGCTCCTACTGGGCCTAACAGGTATGGGGTACGCGATTGGAGTCCATGCTTTCTGGGTTATCTTCGGCGAAGTTTTGGGCGTCGCCTCCGCTTGGGTCTGGGTCGCTCGTCCTTTCAAGGAATATACGGATCGCTTCGACTCCATCACCGTCCCGGATTATCTCACCGACCGGTTTCGCGACACGAGTCACGTTTTCCGGTGGATCTCCGCGCTCATTATCCTGAGCATGGTAATGGCGTACACCGCCGCGCAGCTGACGGGATCCGGCAAGGCATTCGATTCTTTCCTTGGGACCGGCTACACAGAGGGCGTTTGGATTGGCCTAGGCATCGTCCTGTTCTACACGACGGTCGGCGGGTTCAAGGCAGTAGCGTATTCCGACTTCCTGCAGGGTGTCTTGATGCTCGGCTGCCTACTGACTCTTCCGTTCGTTGGGATCGCAGCTGCGGGTGGGTGGAGTGAGATGATCGCAGGGTTGGAAGCTGCAGATCCTGCATTGCTCCGACCGATGGGCCAGTACGGTGTCGGGCCAGCGGGTATCGCCAGCGCATTCGGATTTGTCGCGATTGGGTTCGCATTTCTCGGCTCTCCACAACTCCTGACGAGGTTCATGGCGGCGCGTGATCAGAAGCAGATCATTGAGGGAGGGTTCTGGGCGGTGCTGTGTGTCATTGGTTTCGATGTCGGTGCGGTCCTCGGGGGAATGTCGGGCCGCACGCTGTTCCCCGGCTTAGCAGATCCAGAGACAATCTTACCGGAGATGAGCGCGGCGCTCTTCCCGGAATTCTTCACAGGAGTCTTCCTTGTAGTCGTGCT
>DCAD01000014.1:51468-55095 GCA_002311875.1 Gemmatimonadales bacterium UBA1142
GGTAGTTCGGGACATTCTTCAGAAGGCGATGGGGATCGAAGCATCGGAGCGCACACTGTCGAATCTTGCGCGAGCAGTAACGGTCGTGATCGGTGCGGTGGGGCTGTTAGTGGCGCTGACTGAACCGCGAGCCATCTTCTACTTCGTCCTCTTCGCGTGGTCGGGTATCGCCTGTGCCTTCACACCGGTCGTTATCTGTTCACTCTTCTGGAAGAGAACCACAAAGCCAGGAGCTGTGGCGGGGATGATTGGGGGGTTCGTGGTGACCGTCGTGTGGACGATATGGTTCAAGGAAAGATTCTTCGACCTATATGAGATGGTTCCCGGGTTCATAGTGGGATTTGCCTGCACGATTGTGGTAAGCTTGATGACCGATGTGGACAGGGATACCGCTGCAGAACTTGATTCAGTCCGAGAGGCCGTGGGACCGGTTTTCTGAGTACTGGATTGACTGCTCCACGCTCAATCAAGCATGGCCAGTGTTTGTGCCCGTAACCCCCGGTTGTGGCTCGGGCTTAGACTGTGCTATACGATGACTGGATGAAGTAAAGTGGCTAAAGATCGCTCGTAGGAGGCGGAAGATGACTGATATCAGTAGAAAGGACTTCCTGGGACTCAGCACTGTAACCGCTGCGGGGCTGGCCAGCGGGTGTGCGCCAATAGCGGCTGAAGTAGATGTCATGGCTGACTTGGTTGTGGTCGGGGGTAAAGTCCTCACGCAGGAGGCTGATCAGTCGAGCGTGGATGCGTTCGCGGTGAAGAACGGACGCTTTATGGCAGTCGGGTCAAACGAAGACATCCGGAATCTCACGTCCGTGAATACCGAGGTAATTGATGTTTCTGGAATGACGGTTTTGCCAGGTTTTATAGATGCCCATTCGCATCCCTCTGGTGCAGGCCTAAATGCACTCAAGAATGTGAATACAAACCTTGGGAGTGTTGCCCGCATCCAGGACGCTCTGAGTGAGCGGGCAGCCGCAACTCCACCCGGTGAGTGGGTTGTCGGGTACATGTATGATGATACGAAGCAAGAAGAAGGGCGTCCCCTAAACCGCATTGACCTTGATGCGGTCAGTAAAGAGCATCCCATCGTAGTTGGACACCGTGGCGGCCACACGGGTGTCTACAACTCGAAGGCGTTTGAGGTAGCGGGCATTACGGTCAACACCCTGGATCCGTTCGGAGGTCACTTCTATCGCGAGAATGGTGAACTCACAGGTAAGGTTGCAGAGCGCGCACGCGGTGTCTTCAATGTACCATCAGGCTCTACGCGAGAAGAGCGTGCCACGGGGGTAGCTGTAATCTGCAGTGAGATGAACGCTGCGGGGCTGACATCAGTGCATCAGGCGGGCACAGGATCCGCGGCATTCGTCGCCTACCAGGATGCCAGAGACACGGGGACCCTCTCCCTACGCATGAATCTGATGGCTAGGGGTGGGACTTTTCCGGCTCTTCAATCCGCCGGGATTCGCTCTGGGGTGGGCGACGAGTGGATCCGTATCGGCCCAGTGAAGTTTGCCGCGGACGGGTCAGCCTCGGAGCGAACTATGGCGATGAGCACTCCGTATGCGGGTCGGCCAGACGATTTCGGCATCCTGACGATGACGCAGGAAGAGGTCCACGAGGTTGTCGAGGAGGCACACCGAGCGGGGTGGCAGATCGCAATCCACGCTAACGGTGACGTTACGATCGACATGGTGCTCAATGCGTACGAACGCATGCAACGAGAGTATCCCCGGCAGGATACGCGTCACCGACTCGAGCACTGCTCGTTGGTAAACTCGTCACTTCTTCAGCGCATAGCTGATGGGGGCTACATCCCCGCACCGTTCTACACCTATGCACACTACCATGGGGAGAAGTGGGTCGAGTACGGTCAAGAGAAAATGGAGTGGATGTTTGCACACAAGTCCTTCATCGACTTTGGCATTCCAGTTGCTCCGGCTTCCGACCATGCACCCGGACCCTATGAACCGCTGATGGCGATCCAGAGTATGGTCACCCGTAAGGATTATACAGGTCAGGTTTGGGGCTCTAGCCAGCGGATTACTGTCGACGAGGCCCTGAAAGTCTGTACAGTGAATGGGGCGTACGCCTCGTTTGAGGAAAACGAGAAGGGCACGATCACCGCCGGTAAATTGGCTGACTTCGTGATTCTCGCAGAAGACCCGCACGATGTAGATCCCGATCGCATCAAAGAGATTCAGGTTGTGCAGACGGTGGTTGGCGGCAGGACGGTGCACGAGGCCTGAAGCGACGGTTCTGCTTACCGAACGTCTTCATCGAATGAGTGATAAGCTTTCTGGAAAAGTAATCAGGGATCCCCTGTGGAATGCGATCAAACTTGATCCCACAGCGGTCCGGATCATGGATACTGCGGAGTTCCAGCGCCTGCGCTACATACGGCAATTGGGCTTCACACATCTCGTATATCCTGGAGCGACACACACGCGCTTTGACCACGCGCTGGGCGTTTACCACCTCACGACCCTGGCCCTACGCCGGCTTCGTGATAGTGGAGAGATTCATCCGGATGCGTGGCATGGGGAGAAACTCATCCCCTACGCGGCGCTCCTTCACGACATCGGGCACTATCCATTTTCACACGCACTAGAGGAGCTAGAATCGGAGTACGTCCCCACCCATCATGAGGAGATCAGTAAGCAGTTTTTCGCATCCCCTGCCCTGCGCGATGCTCTGGCTTCTCTTGGGCCCACTGCTCCGGACCTGCTTTTGGAGTTGATCTCCGGTCACAGTGACATTCCTCTCGGGGGTCTCGTAAGCGGAACCCTCGATCTGGATAAGATGGAGTATCTGCGTAGGGACGCGCATTTTTGCGGTGTGCCATACGGCGAAGTCGATGTCTCACGGCTTCTCCAAGGGCTCACACTGTTGCGTGACCCGGATTCTGGACGGTATGAGGTAGGGGTTCACGAGAAAGCAGTGGCCGCTCTAGAGTCTCTCCTGTTTGCCAAGTACCAGATGTTCAGAAATGTGTATTGGCATCATGCCGTGAGGGCAGCAACCTGTCTCTACAAGCGCATTGTTGAGGAAGCAGTACAGAGTGGACTCCTCGGTTCCCATGAACTCATCGGCCCAACGGACGAAGAGCTTTTGCATGAGATTGCGCGACGTGCACATGAGGGGGACGGTGCAGTTGCAGAGCGTATTCGCACCCGGTGGTTGCCTGCACTTCGCCAACGTCGTCTCCCGAAGAGAGCATTGGAGTTGACTGCGGCCGACCTCGCCGGCAGACAAGTGGCAGATTGGGTGGTGGGCAGCTCACTGCAGAAGCGCAGAGTTGAAGACGATCTAGCTCTTGATCTTGGCCTGGATCCTGGAGAAGTGGTCATCGACTTCCCAGCAAACACAGCGATGTTTCAGTTGAACGTGCTTGTCGAGCGTCGTGATGGGCAGGTCCAGCGCTTGGGCCCAGAAGGACTTCCGGGGCTCCTTGATTTGCCACGATTGGCAGAGAATCTGTATACGACAGCGCGAGTCCTAAGAGTTTTTACTTTCGAACGACGCTCTGTCATAGCGGAGAAGATTCTTGCACAGGTTACGCGGCCGAATGGAACCGTCTAGAGGAATGTGGGGTTCAGAACCATGGGTTCTTCCCTAACGTCA
>DCAD01000014.1:55282-61626 GCA_002311875.1 Gemmatimonadales bacterium UBA1142
AATCTCCTCTCCGGATTCGATGCCAGTGTAGAGGAGCAGAGCGCCCTCGATCAATACCTCCGAGACGTGAGTCGTCATGAGCTTATCACTCCTGAAAAGGAGAAGGAGCTCGGTGCTCTAGCCCAAGAGGGTGACCAAGACGCGATCAAAGAATTGGCACGCGCGAACCTGCGCTTTGTGATTAGCGTTGCCAAGAAGTACCAGAATCGTGGTGTGTCTCTCACGGATCTCATTCAGGAGGGGAATGTCGGACTAGTTACCGCTGCTCGTAAGTTCGATCCGGAGCAGGGTGTCAAATTCATTAGCTATGCGGTTTGGTGGATTCGCCAGGCGATCTTGGCGTCACTCGCTAACCATGGGCGTGCGGTTCGCGTGCCCTTGAACCGAGCCAGTGATCTGGCACGCATCTTCCGAGAGAAGGAGCGCCTTAAACAAGAGAAGGGTCAAGAACCGACCACGGTGGAGCTTGCAGAAGCTACGTATCTTACGCCGGAGTTGGTGGAATCTTTACAGACTCTGAACTCTGCTGAGATTCGCCTCGATGCACCGATCGGTGACTCAGAAGATTCACAGCTGGTCGAACGCTTCATCACGGAAGAGGCTGCAGAGCCAGAGCTCGAGGTCGAGGCCCGTCTATTGACGGAAACGATTGCCGATGCTCTCTCCCTTCTTGAGGTGCGGGATGCGAAAGTTCTGCGTCTCTACTTTGGGCTAGAGGGTGAGCGAGAGCATACGCTGGAGGAAATCGGCAATACGCTTGGTGTTACCCGTGAGCGGATTCGTCAACTCAGAGACCGTGCGCTTCGTCGTTTGCGTGAGGGTGGCAAGGGCGATGCACTGGAGTCGTTCGCCGCTTGATCCGTGGGCCGGTGATACCCCGGTCGGATATTTGATGCTGCTCCCCCCTGGAAAGATTGGCACCGTGGGCTGCTTGCTTTCTAGGGCTGTATAAATGAGGGGTGTGGTAGACGAAACTGGTGGAGGTTCTTACCGAGTCCGACTAGAGGATGGTCGTGAGGTAGAGGCGTCACTACGTGGAAGGCTGAAATTAGAAGAGCGGAGGGGAGGTAAGGTTGTCATAGGTGACAGGGTCTCCCTGGACCAGGTGGGTGAGGGTTGGACCATCGAGAGTGTCGAGCAGCGCAAAACCGAACTTGTTAGGCGAAGTCGAAATAGGCGGGCACCTAAGGTCTTAGCTGCGAATCTGGACCGAGCGTTCATGGTCGTTGCGGCTAGGCATCCCCAGGCCAATCCTGAACTCGTAGACCGTCTTCTGGTGCTAGGCGAGTCCAGCGGTATTAGGCCGGCACTAGTGATCAACAAGATAGATTTGCCGGGCGCAAGAGATATTGCTGAGCCCCTCGAAGACCTTTACCAGAGCATCGGATACCTGGTCTTGTGTGTGAGTGCTGTAAGCGGAGAAGGACTGGACCTGCTACAAGAAGAACTCTGTGCAGGCAGTTCGACCCTGATTGGGCCCTCGGGTGTGGGCAAGTCCTCGTTGCTAAATGCTATCGATCCGGAACTGGAGTTGCGTACCGGAGAGTTGTCCCGTAAAGGTGGCACTGGTCGGCACACCACGGTCAGCGCCCGTATCATATCGCTGAGTTGTGGCGGGTTCGTCGCTGATACTCCTGGTTTTGGCGATGTGGGGTTTTGGGGAATAACCCTATCTGAGATTGATCATTGCTTCCCTGAATTCGCGGAACATATGCTGCGCTGCAGGTTTCGGGGGTGCTCACATGTTTCTGAGCCTGACTGTGGTGTGCAAGCGGCTGTCGGAGAAGGCGTGATCACTGCAACCCGATTCAGTAGCTATCTCAAGGCTCGTTCGGAAGTGGCAGATCATAGCCTGTCCCGGTGACCGACAAGGATGCGCTAAGCTTCTTATTAAAGATGTTTGATTAAGAGTGCAGGGGCGTCACCCTCGGAGAGCCGGTGGTTGGTTCCCATTCAACGATGACTGGCCAGCCATACACTTCAGCGAGGGTCTCCTCATTCATGACTTCGTCTGGCGTCCCCTCTGCTGCGACCTGCCCCTCTGACAATAGCAGCATCCGATCCGCGAATCGGGCCGCCAAATCAAGCCCATGTGTTATCAGGATCACGGTGAGCCCGGAGGCCACTGATTGTTTCAGCAACTCCAAGATCTCCATTTCATGCTTGATATCTAAGCTGCTCGTCGGCTCGTCGAGTACAAGAGCCCTCGGTTCTTGAGCTAGGGCCCGAGCGATCCTAACACGTTGAAGTTCTCCGCCTGATAGAGTCGATAGATCTCGATTAGCGAGACTTGTCACGTCACAAACTTCCAGAGCCTCACGGATAGCGGCTCGGTCCTTCTCCCCTTCCCCCTCAAGGGGCCTAAGGTGGGGATACCGACCCATCGCAACCATCTCCCGCACGGTTATCGGGAACGAAACTGTCTCTGACTGCGATACTGCACCGATAACACGTGCGAGTGCTTTGCGGTCCCAGTCACCGACATTGCGTTCGGCAACCAAAGCTGTCCCTCTATCTGGATTTGCAACTCCGAGGAGCCCTTTCATAAGGGTGGATTTCCCAGAGCCGTTCGGTCCCAGGACTGCGTAAAAGCTGCCGGAGGGAGCAGACATGTTCACGCCGTTCAGGGCTGGACGGCTTTGTCCTGGGTACGTAATAACAAGACCTCTGGTTTCGAATCTCATCCGTTTGGGGAACTCTGCCGTAAGAGGACCAGGAAAAACGGAACGCCGATAAACGCTGTGATCACACCAATCGGGATCTCAATGGGGGAAAGAACCAGTCGAGCGATAAAGTCTGCTGCTATTAGAAAAGCAGCGCCTCCGAGGAACGAGAGCGGTAGGAGCCCACGGTGGTCTGATCCGACCAAGATTCTCACGGTGTGAGGCACGACCAGTCCGACGAATCCGATTACTCCGGCCACTGACACGCTTGCCGCCGTGATCAACGCTGCAACGACCAGAGAAATTCGTTTCACGCCCTCCACGTTAGTACCCAGGTAGTAGGCGGTTTCTTCGCCAATCGCCATCAGGTTTAGTGGTCTGGCTAGCACTATGAGCATAACCGCAGCGGGCATTGTATAAGCACCTGCGATGACGACCCTGTCCCAGTCGGCTCCAGCCAGGCTACCCATGGACCATAGAACGGCACTTTGGACTGTCTGAGCAGGAGAGATGGAGAGGATGAAGGCGATACAGGCCGAGAAGAAAGCGGCTATTACTACACCTGAAAGGAGAAGGATTCGGACGTCCATTACTCGGCCGGTTGAAGTGGCCACACGAAACACGAGGAAAATCGCTAAGAGAGCGCCCGCGAATGCTGCTAGAGGGAGCGTCCACGAGCCAGCTGCAGCGACGCCCAGGCTGAGGACCGACACTGCGCCAAATGATGCACCTCCGGAGATGCCGAGTATGTAGGGTTCTGCTAGAGGATTACGTAGTAGAGCCTGGAAAGTCGCTCCTGCGACGCCCAGCCCACCTCCGACAAATGCTGCTAAGAGGACGCGAGGCAGACGAAAATTGAGCACAATGTCTCTATGCACTTCTTGCCCGTCTCCTGTGAGAGCGTCCCAGATTTCAGAAATCAGGATCGGCACGGAGCCAAAAAGTACACCTAGCAACGCGGTGACCATGAGCACCACAACCAGCAGGAACCCAAGCTTTGTTTTGCTCATCGCAGCAGATCACGATGCAAGAGCTCTGCTACATGTCTTGCGGCTTGCGCCACGTTCGGACCTGGGAACTCTAAGGTGTTTCCGATTTCCTCTATACGAGCGCCAGGGGTAAGCATGGCGTCGAACTGAGAGCGGTCCGAGACGAGAACCACATCGATCTCACGGGATCGGATTTGCTCGGGGCTCACCGAGCCGTACAAGAATTCCAAATCAGAGAAGACATTTCTTCCCCCAGCGAGCCTTAAGATCTCGTCAATGTAGGTATCAGGGCCCGCAACCCAAGGTGGGGAGCCTCCAAGGAGGTATACCGTCCGGATTGTTGGCCTCGTGGCAGTCCACCGCTGAAGATCGGTGAGATCTTTCTTGATGGTCGAAATTATAGAATCAGCAACAGGCTCCGTACCCGTTGCTTGTCCGAGGAGAATGATGCTTGCGTATAAGTCAGTCAGTCGATCGGGACGTATGGCCACTTGGGTGAGCCCAAAGTCATCGAGCCGAGATCTAGTGTGTGGATCTTGGTCACCAGCGAAGAGCACGACCAAATCTGGATTGAGCGCGATAATTTTCTCAAAGTTCGGTTCGAGGCCTCCACCCAAAGAGGGGACACTGATAACCCAGTCCTCATTGTCAAAGTCAGTGCGGCCGACGAGTACGTGACCGACCCCGAGTGCCTTCAATATCTGGGTCGCTGACGGTACGAGCGAGATGATTCTGCGAGCCGGTTCCTGAAGCGTGACTTCCAGTCCTGTAGCATCCACGAGAAGAATGTTGTTAGCCGTGTCTCGGTACCTGTCCGTTGGAGCGGACTGACAGGCGGTTGTCAGAACGGTGATGCAGAAAATGAGTTTACGGATTTGTTCCCACCCCATTCTGATCCGCATTACTTTTTCACAGTCGGCTGGCTGCAAGAGTCTTCAAATGAGCGAATCCAATCCCCGCCCTGCCTAGTTAGGCCGGCAAACCAGCGATTCTCGGGACCAAAGACTTCCAGTAGGACTTCTTCCGATCCGTCACCGTTCCAGTCGATGTGGTCGAAGTAACGTGGTACCCCCTTCCCTTGGGACTCAGTGGGCCGGTACCACGTGTAGGCGTTCTCGTAGTTCCCGGAGACCTCATCACCCAGTACGAATAGAGAGTAAGCTCCAGATTTGGGCGGTGATACAATCATTTGATCCTGGTACACGAAAGTTGCCGCAATTGCCTCCCCCGGCTCCCCGAGAAACTGGAAGGCATGAATGTCTGCCCGTGAATTTAGGAGTGACGGAGGCCACTCAGCGCCGACGCTCGGGATCGCTTCAGATGCGAGCGCGAGCGATGACACACGTTGGTCGTAGTTGTGACGGTGTACCACGTACGGTTCGAAAATGCGGGAGCCTGCGGCATCAATCGGCAGGGCCATTAGCTGTTCGGCATCACTTGCTTCGGGTACAAGTTCCACAATACCGGAGACGACAGGTCTTCGGGTGCAGAAGCGCTCATCGAGTGACACTTCTTGGGCTATCATCCTGCCGATCCGAACGCCTTCTGAGAAAAGCACCCATTCGGAACCGCGGGCTACGCGGTTTGTATTGGAATGACCTGCGGATCCAGGCGTTATACTCTCGTCCGGCAGCTCACGGAGAGTATTACCGTCTACCTCGCCTACTACGACCAGCGTGGCTGTTGAGCCAGTCCGGGCCCCAGCAAGGAGAATTGGCCTATTGGGGACTTCCAGGGACTGCTCCTCCTCGATCAGATTGGAAGAGATACCTGGTTGCTCGGAAGATAGTTCGGTCGGAGAAGAGGGGGCTTGGAGGTGTAGCTCTAGCCCTCCCCAGGCAACGTTGTCGCAGCCTGTTGCCACGGTTAAGATCACCGCGATCAGCAGGGGTTCCCTTTGCATGCGGTCTTTGGGGTCAGGGATGATTCAGGGGCCCAAAGCTATCAAGGCACCCTTTCGAGGCAACCTGATACGTGGTGGCCAGCCTGCTCGGGGTGGTTGCTGCAACCTCGAGTGGGGATAGCTGAAGTGTCATCCCTAAGGATGCTATGGACCTAAAGTATGCCGGGCTCTTCAGGGAGGTGCTGCGCCGGCTTCCAATTGGAGTCACCTTCCTTTCTTATTTGACAGACTCTGGGCCGAGCGGAGTAACAGGCAATTTGTTTACTTCGGTCTCCCTAATCCCTCCATTGGTTCAGAAAGGAGGCTTCCGCTCCGAGTGATTCTTGCGCATCTCTCGGATCTTCACCTGGGCTTCCGGGCATATGGACGCATCGAGCGTGGTGTGGACATACGGGAGCGAGATGTCTCAGCGGCATTTGAGCGTGCACTTCAGGATGTCATCCGAGTAAATCCTGGCATTGTGGTGGTTTCGGGAGATGTTTTTGATCGTCCAGATCCTCCTGCAAGCGCAGTGGTGACGCTTGCACGGGGCCTCGAACTTCTTCGGTCCTCACTTCCCGCGACACCGGTGTTTATGGTGGCCGGTCCAAGGGATACCCCCAGGCGGCTTGGTGATCCCGGAGCGCTTGCAGTTCTGGATAGCTTTCCTAACGTCGAAGCAGCTACTGATTTGACACGCTCGATTATAATGGATCGGCTTGAGCTTCATGCTTGCCTGGTTCCATACCGGGCTGCTGTTCGGCATCCTCCGGCTTTCCCAGAACCCGATCCTCGAATGCGCTGGAATCT
>DCAD01000014.1:61692-67526 GCA_002311875.1 Gemmatimonadales bacterium UBA1142
GCCCCGAGGACTGGAGCTATGTAGCGCTGGGAGGCCAACATCGAAGAGAGGAGGTGTGCCCTAATGTTCAGTGGGCGGGGTCCTTGGAGCGTGTAGAACTCGATCCGTGGGAAGACGCCGGGGGAGAAAAAGGATTCTTGACGGTGGACCTCCTCAGCGGGAAACACCAATTTCACCCTATTCCATCACGTCCAGTGGCTGCTCTCGCCCCGATCAAGGTCACTGGTGGGGATCACGATCAGCTTCGTCGCCGCGTCCGTGAGGTTATCGAGGAGGTTCCTGGGGGCATCAAAGGGAAGATAGCTCGCCTGAAGCTTGAGGGAGCTTCCCCGGAGGACCTACTTGCTTTACAGGGCGGTGAGTTGTCTGTGTTACGGACGTCTGCGTTGCATCTTGCTATCGAGGCGGGGAGAGAGCCACGAGACTCCCCCGCAGTCTGGTTACTGGAAGATGCACCCGCACTCCTAAGCGATGCCTTGAAGAAGGAACTTGAAAGAGATGGTTTTTTGGATAGTGCGACCCGCGGCGTCATTGAGGACTTACTGAATCCTGACATCGTAGCTGCTTCAAAATCCAGTGTGATTGGAGCCATGGACGCGCTTGATGGTGATATCCCTGGGGTTGGTCGGGTGAGCGCTTCTATACCGGTGGGTCTGACGGCGGTGATCGGTGGTGACGGGCGGGCCCGCAAATTGGTAAGGGAACTTCTGGTCCAGGCTGGAGGAGGCTCTGGTTCCGGGGCTCTCCGGCAGCTCTGGGCTTGCACTGATACGGGAACCTTGGGGGAAATGTTTTCGATTGGATCCCTTGCGATAGCATCCACCCGTGGGCTGGCCGTGGTGGACGCTATTCTCGAGCGGCTAGATCCGGACGAACATTCGAGGACCGGTATTAAGTCCGGTACCCGTTCACTCGAGAGCCATCCGGGGAGGGCGACCCTCATAGATCTTGGCCACGTCGCTACAGAGTTCCGATCAGCAAAAATGGATCTCCGGTCACTTAGGGCGGAGGTGATTGAGGCTGATGGAGATCTGGAGGCCTCAATGATGGATTGGCTCAGGGAGAGACAGGATGCCGAGACTACCCTGAACGCCTACCGCGACCGTGCCCGTCAGCTTCGATCACGGCTGCACCGGATGGAGGAGAGTGGGCCCGGTGCGCCTTGTCCACTCTGCGGTCGTGTATTGGAGGGTCATTACGACGAGGTCCTGCGGGAGTTGAAGGATGAGTGGGAATCAGTGATCCAAGACGGGAGTTGGTGGCGGAGTAGGCGTGAACAGTTAGAACTCAAACCACTGAATCACCGAAAGCTTGAACGAACGACACTGAAGCTACACGTGGCTCTGGAGGCTCAGTCCGAACGTGTCGAACTCTTACGGATTAGGCTCAACAAAGTCGGAGAAGGGGTCCGCCCCAGGGAAGGGCCAGTCGCCAGAGATGATCCTCGGAGTCAGGTCATGCTGGCTCTGCTACGGGTGCGAGCTGCCCGTGAGGCCCGAGCGAGAGACCTGCTTCTGAACAGGGCTTCTCGCTTCGTGTGCAGGCTCACGGGTGGCCGGATTTTGGCGATTACTGTGCAAGAGGGAGGAGTCCGTCTCGAGGGTGATTACAGGACCTTACTCCCGGCGTCTGAAGAGGATCTTTCCGCGGGGAAGGTGGCTGTGCGGCTTGCGGCTGCGTCGCTCGTAGCTGCAGGTGGGCAGGGGCTGGGCTCACTTTTGTTAGAGGAGCCATTCGATCGACTGGATCCCGAGGCCGGTATCCGTACCCTGGTGCTCATGAAACATCTCCTGGGGCAGATTCCTAGGATCATCGTAGTTAGCCGTGGCACAGCAGTCGGAGCACGCCCCGAGTTATTTGATTGCATCATGGAAGTTAGGGATGAAGCTTCGGGTGTCGGGCCCGTACTCCGTCCAACTCCGGCAGGTCCGGGTAAGCTCCTGCTACAGTCTCCCGCTAAGCTGAAACGGTAATCGACCCCGACCGCCGAGGAGCACGTAGGCAGTCCGTGCGTACTCTACTGGTTGACACAGCCTTAGCAGAGTCTATCTGTCTCATCCGTAGTGATCGGCTAGGAGAGTTCATTCATGCCCGACTACCAACTCTAGATCGTGGTACCTGTCGGAACTTCCTGAGCGGCGATCGCCTGAACCTCAAGTATGCAGCCGGGCCTGAGGTTGCCCACAGGTACCACCGCTCGTGCGGGCCGGTGCGAGCCCATGACTTCAGCGTACGCGGCGTTAACTGCTGGCCAGTGGTCTATGTCAGTAACATAGATTGTCATTTGAAGAGTCTGACTTAGACTGCTGCCGGCCGCTTCGAGTATCACGCCGACGTTGTTAAGTGCTCTGCGGGTTTGTGCCCCGGGGTCACTGGGTAACGCCTCGGCATTTTTTGGGTCTAACGGCAACTGGCCGGCAACATATACGATGCCTTCATGGACTACTGCCTGGGAGTAGTGGCCTGCAGGTGACGGGGCGTCGGGAGTAGAGATTTCTTGCATGCTGTAGGATGGGCTCGAGACGCTGTAGTCAGCAAGGTAGCCCAGAGGGCAGTATTTATCCGCCTGTATAACGAGCCTCCTCGGTCCCGAATGTCCCTCCCTCCCTCCATGCGAACCGGTCACCCCATTTGTTGTGTCGGTGCTCCACGGCGTCGGCTATGACTTCGCCAATTAATGGCGCGAACTTGAAGGCGTGCCCACTACCTCCGGAGGCCACGACAAGACCCTCGCGATTTGGGTCGGGCCCGATCAGGAAGTTCCCGTCGAAGGTGTCGCAATACATACAGATTCTCCGGTATACGATGGGGGCAGCTGAGAGCGCGGGAATCGCCCTGCCCAAGAACTCTCGGGTGCTAGCTTCATGATTCGCATCCACCGTGTCTCGGGCTTCCGGGTGAACGCGCACTCCCCGCCCGTGGTGCGCTACCTTGACACGCCCGTCAGCTAAGGCAGGGAATCCGTACCATCCGCTGTTCGCGATATCGGCTGACCAGGGAGGGAAGTGCTCAGCACTAAAGAGGTCAGGATTATTCGGCAGGAAATGCAGCACTGGTTGACCCGTGGACCAAAGGACATCTGCAAGCCAGGGTAGCAGTGTGGGGGTCCATGCTCCTGTTGCGACTACGACAACTTCGCCTGTGATTAGGTCTCCATCGGTAGTTAGAACGCCGGAGACACGACTGCCCTCGGACTGTAACCGATACATCTGGCCGGAATAGAGCTGAACCCCGCCGGCTTCACAGAGGTGAACGAGGTGCTCCACCACTGTGCCGCTCTCCACCCATCCACCACGGGGGTTGTAGTAGCCATCAGAATATTCAGAAAAATCCCATGCTGGATAACGATTCAAAACCTGACTCGTATTCAGATGCTCAGTATTGTAGCCACGTTGCTGTAATACCTTACGGTTTTCGTATTCGTATCCGCCCGATTGCATCCGGCCACGCGAGAGTATGAGGAACCCGTCTTCGTGGTAGAGGGGCCTTGGCCAGTCACGATTCCAACGCTTCCAGCCTTCGATTGCGATCTCTCCGAGTTCGTGATAGAAGATGTCCGACCCGTAGTCCATGCGCACAACCTTGCTGACATCGGTCGAAGACGCGTCGGCGTGTGGAGGAGTACCAGGATTAATTATGCTTACAGACCAACCGCGGGATAGGAGTTCTAGGGCTGTGGTACAGCCAAAGACACCACCACCTACAATAACGGCACGGTGCCCAGTTTGGGTTCGGGTATGAGTGCTGGTCACGAGCGATCCACTAGATGGTTGGCTAGAATTAAAGTTGATGGGGTTGTCCAAGCCCCACACTCTCGTACTCCGCGTTCCCTAGGAAAGCCATGAGAGTTCGAATCTTGTCGTCTGATTCCGTACGAGCCGCTATCGACATGCCGGTGGCCATTGACGTGATGAGGGAGGCGTTCGGGGCGCTTGCAGCCGGTGAGGCAACTGTCCCGGTGCGCGTAGTGTTGGAAACATCTCACGGGGTTAGCCTATTCATGCCTGCTCACTTGAAGGAGAGGGATTCTGCTGGTGTGAAGATCGTTTCGGTGAATGAGGGTAATGCCCAGTCAGGCCTCCCAGTGATCCATGCTGTCGTGATAGTCCTAGACACCCTAACTGGCTGTCCGATCGCTCTTATGGATGGGACGTGGTTGACCGCCCTGCGCACAGGTGCGGTTGGTGGCCTCGCGGCGGACCTTCTAGCAAGAAAAGAGGCTGCGACCGTAGCACTTTTTGGAGCGGGTGTGCAAGCAAGAACCCAGCTTGAGGCTGTGCGGTGCGTGAGGGACATTACGGAAGTTCGTGTCGTCTCTCGCACCACTAAGTCCGCGCAGGATCTGGCAGGTGAACTGAGCGGGGTTGATGCCATCAGCTTGGACGATCCGGATGAAGCAGTCGCTGGGGCAGATATCATCATCACCGCAACGAATAGCTCAACTCCGGTGTTCAACGGTGCCCTCGTAGGGCCTGGCACACACGTGACCGGTGTTGGTTCATTCACTACAGAGATGAGAGAAGTCGATGCCACCCTTGTAGAGCGAGCAAGGGTCATCGTTGACCATAAGGAAGCGGCACTCGAGGAGGCCGGAGATATCGTAGGTCCCATTAGAGATGGTTTGATAAGCGAAGATGTGATTGCCGGAGAGATTGGAGACATCGTTCTTGGTCGGATTGCTGGGCGCACAGAGCCAGAGGAGATCACATACTTTAAATCTGTAGGAAATGCGGTGCAGGACGTTGCAGTGGCGGCAAGGGTGCTTTCGGTTGCCGAGGCGGAAGAACTAGGAGAAATCTTCGATCTATGAAGGAGGCAGCTTACTGGTCGCCGGCTTGACTCGGCCACTCATCCCGTGCCTAGCCTCGACCAGGCTTCGGCCCGCTCACGGTACTGCTCCATTAAGTCTTCATTAGATGTCTGCAGTGCTGCCTGCGTCAGGGCTAAATATCCCCAGGCGTAGTAGTTAGGGATGCCGATAGTCGCGAGATCAGGCCAATGCATCCATTCATCTGGGATCCCTTCCCGGTGCACGAAGACCTCAGTCAACAAGGTGTGAGTCCTCGGCATATCCACCCATTGACCTATCACCGCTTCGTATGGCGATGGTAACATGCGGAGAACACCTTCGGCGCCCTCATCGCCCTCCAGCGGACCATTGTGAAGCCGGTAGGCGAGGCCCTGACGCACGAGGTAGTCAGTCAAGCCCAGTGATACTGCAGCGTTCCCACTCGACGAGAAGTAAATTGGCCGTTCATCGATCACCTCTCCAATCAGTGCCAGTGCGTACTGCTCCCAGGGCACCAGGCTATCACCATCCCTCAGGATAGTATTGATGTTGCCAAGCGTCACAGATCGATCTCCTTCGACGCGCACATAATTCTGCGAGACCTGGTCGATCTGTTCATCTGTGAGCGGGATGATCGATTTGGTGGGCTCTTTGATGCTGGCAGCCATAACCAGGGCGATCTTGCTAGGCACGGAAGTTGGGTCAGTCACGTATGCTGCGGATGTGTTCTCGGCAGTATACGGACGCTGACAAATAATTCGGGACCAATCTTCGGATGGACTCATACCGGGATCACACGGGGCGGTTATCCGCTTGAGCTGTTTCGTGTACCACTCAGTGTTTAGGTAGGACGTCACGATGACGGTCACATCTCGCCGGATGCCCTCGACTTCCTGAAGATACCAGAGGGGGAAGGTGTCATTATCACCGTTGGTGAAAAGAACACCGTATGGTTCGACACTCATCAGAAGGTTGTGCGCCCAGTCCCTAGCAGAGTAGTCATCTGCGCGACTCGCCCAGGAGAAGTTCAAGACCAGAGGAATCA
>DCAD01000043.1:0-3251 GCA_002311875.1 Gemmatimonadales bacterium UBA1142
GCCCCCCGGACCCCCCGGGATTTGGGCAGAACAAGGCGGGGTCGACGGGCTAAGCCGGTCGACCGCAGGTGAGTATAGGTTCGGGGCTACACCTTGGGTACCGAACTGTCACCTCATACATGTCACCGGTACCCTTCTCAACGCGCTGAAGCAAGCGAAAGTTGCGACTCGAGCTATTGCGACCTTATTCGAGTCAAATCGACCTGCGGACTTACCCTGGGGTCAGTGTCTGGGTGCAGAATCAAGAAAGCCGGTCAGTGATCCAGTTTATGACCTGACCTACCCCTACTCGCTCCTGTCCGAGGCTGTCGCGATCACGGATCGTCACCGTGCCATCCTCAGTCGTTTGTCCGTCGACTGTTACGCACCAAGGTGTCCCAATCTCATCCTGCCGACGATATCGCCGTCCTATGGCACCCGAATGATCATAGAACGATGGAATCCCTGACGACCGAAGATCAGCCATCAGTTTCATCGCGATCTCTGGCATCCCATCCTTCTTCACCAGCGGGAACACCGCGGCCTTGAGCGGAGCCAACTTTGGCTCAAGCGCCAATAAAACCCGCTCCTTACCGTCCACTTCCTCCTCCCGGTACGCATCCGCCAGTAGAACTAGAACCGTGCGGTCTACACCCATTGATGTCTCTATCACATAGGGGATATAGCGCTCGTCCGAAGCCGCATCGATGTATTCGAGCCGTTTCCCAGAGTACTCCTGGTGGCGAGCAAGGTCGTAATCCGTGCGATTGTGGATACCCTCGAATTCTTTCCAGCCGAATGGGAACTCATACTCGATATCGAACGCCTTCTTACAGTAGTGAGCCAGTTCGTCAGGCCCATGCTCCTGGAACCGCAACTTCTCTGCCCGAATCCCGAGATCCAGGTGCCATTGCATACGCAAGTGCTTCCATTCCTCAAAAACAGCCTCGTCGTCTCCAGGCTTCACGAAAAACTGCATTTCAGCCTGTTCAAACTCGCGTGTGCGAAAAATGAAGTTTCCGGGCGTAATCTCATTTCGAAATGCCTTCCCGATCTGAGCGATCCCGAAGGGGACTTTCTGTCTCGTCGTACCCTGAATGTTCAAGAAATTCACGAAAATCCCCTGAGCCGTCTCAGGTCGCAAATAGACGGTTGCAGACGAATCTTCAACCGGTCCCATGAACGTCTTAAACATCAGGTTGAAGAGTCGGGGTTCGGTAAAAGCATCCTTCGTCCCACATACCGGACATTGCCCATCTCTTACCTTGGGCAAGTCTATCCGAAAGCGCCGATGACAGTTTGTGCACTCGACGAGCGGGTCCGTGAAGCTTTCGACGTGACCGGAAGCCTCCCAGACGCGGGGATGCATTAGAATCGACGTATCCACACCCTCAACGTCGTCGCGCTGATGTACCATGGAGGACCACCATAACTCCTTGACGTTGCGCTTGAGCTCAACTCCTAGGGACCCGTAGTCCCAGACAGAGCCCGTCCCCCCGTAGATCTCCGATGATTGGAAGACGTAACCTCGCCGTTTGGCGAGCGATACGAGTTTCTCCATCAGGTCCGCAGTCACCATGAATCCCTTTGTTTTCAGGGCCTTTCGACAGCAGCAGATAGGGCGCAAAAGGTACCGGAGGCTCATGGCCTGATCAACGTCATAGATGTAGCGAACCCGAAGACCAACTCGGGGTATGTGTTACCAGGTATTAATTACAACAGTTAAGATTAACGTATGATCACTTTTACCGACCGCGCTCGAGAGGTTGTTCTCTCATTGCTTGAGGAGAGCGAGGGCGAACTAGAGGCCTTGCGGGTCACTACGCGACAGGTCGACAGCGGCTTGAAGCCCCATTTCGACCTCACCCTGGTAGGAGCCGATGAGCGTGAATCGGACGATCAAGAGCAAGACGTGGGTGGATTCTCAATTTTGGTCAAGCAATCTATGGTGAGCCAACTTGAAGGTGCGACGGTCGACTATGTAGAACGAATCAACGAGAGTGGGTTTGAAGTGCATACCCTGCAGCCGGAGGAGCCCAAGAAATCTAAGGATCCACCACAGGGTCAGATCGCAGATCGAGTTCGTGAGGTCCTCGACGTTCAGGTGAACCCGGCAATCGCAGCACATGGGGGAATGATCTCTCTGGTGAACGTGGAGGAGACAGAAATCTTCGTCGAGATGAGCGGCGGCTGCCAGGGTTGTGCGCTTTCCACTGCGACTCTCCGACAAGGCGTAGACCGCATGCTACGTGAGGCTATCCCAGAGCTAACAGCTGTGCACGACATCACCGATCACTCGTCGGGCGAGAATCCCTACCTCTAGCTCAGTTCTCCTTAACCCGATCGTCCGCAAATCTCGCCTGCCAACTCAGAGATAGCGTCACACTCCCACCAAATTAGCTACTTGAATAAAAAACATGGGCCCCCAACCCCTGATGGCTGGGAGCCCATTAGGACTCAAGAGCGGGCCCCGCCGCAGCCCTCTAGCTCACCACCCGCCTCTTTTGCCTCACCTTCTGCATGTACTTCTCGAAGAAAAACTTCTGGATGTCCATCATGTTGATCTCGCGGCCCTGGATGTAGGACTGCTCGATATCGCTGGTCATGTCCAGCGGGGTTCCGGTAGTGATAAGGAGCGTCGCCTGCTTTCCGGGCTCCAGCGAACCGACCCGGTCGCCGATCCCCATGAACTCCGCAGCGTTGATCGTCACTGCTTTGAGGGCTTCTTCTTCGGGGAGCCCAAAGGCCACGGCAACGCCCGCTTCCCAGGGCAGTCGGTTCGTGTAGAGGGATCCCGAGCCGCCTGAAATGGCGAACCTTACTCCCGCTTCGTGAAGGCGGGCCGGCATGGCGTAGGCTCCGTCGTACCCCTCGTAATCCCGGCCTGGTGCCGCCATGGTTGAGGTGAGGATCACCGGGATATCGTCGGCCACCAACCGGTCGGCCACGTGAATGGCGTCGCCCCCTCCACGGATCACGAGCCGCACTCCCTCTTCCTGGGCCCAGGTGATTGCATCGTTGATCTGGGCGGCACCGTCCGCTGACACCACTACCGGTATCTCCCCGTCGAGGGCCGGAATCATGGCGATGTAACGCGAGTCGGTCCGCACTTCTTCACCCGCGGCGGTGGCGTCACGATATGCCCGAGCCTCCGCAAAGAAGTCCTTGAGCTGCTGGACCTGCTCGGCGTAGGTGGGGGGGGGCTCCTGCGGGCCGGGCCCGAAGCCCCGACCCCGGCCGCCCCGGCCCCGGCCGGGGTTAGGGTTGGGCCA
>DCAD01000043.1:3345-5160 GCA_002311875.1 Gemmatimonadales bacterium UBA1142
CTCATTGCTGACGACATGCCGGAGATGAGGCCGCCCCCCGGTGTCGTGAGGGTCACGAGCACGCCGGCGGAGCGGGTGGTGCCGATATGGCGGCTCTCCGCGTTGACCGCCACGTCAGCTCGCACGTTGGGGTTGAAGTCGCCCAGCTCGTTGACGTCACTCGAGACGTCCACAGAGCCGATCTCGCTGATCCCCACCGTGCTGTAGGCGTCGATGAGGCCGGGGTAGATGTGCTTGCCGGAGACGTCTACCACGCGAGTCCCCGTGGGAATCTCTACGTCGGTGCCGACCGCCCTGATCACCCCGTTCTCGAACAATATGGTGCCGTTTTCAATCACCCCGTTTGTCACGGTGTGGATGGTGGCCCCCCGTAACGCCACCGGTTCGGACTGGGGCGGGACGGTCATCCGTACCTGCGCCCTCGCCGCGGTTGGTGACAACAGGGGGGCGACCACAGCTGCCATCGCTACGGCCAAGGTCACTGCGGTCACACCGCTAGCCCGGGACAGATAGCCCGTCATGGCTCCTCGCTTCATCATGGTCATGGTCAGTTGCTCCCGCGCCGCTCGCGCATGTCCCCGTCCCCGTTTCCAGCAACGGAAAGGATGGCCTGTATGAGCTGGGTACGCTCACGATCGATCTGCTCCCGCATGGCCGCATCCTCCTCAAGAGAGAAGTAACGTCGGCCGTCCACCCAGGTCTGCTCGGCCCGGGTGAACTGAGATAGGGGGTTGCCACTCCAGATGACAAAATCGGCGTCCTTGTCCGTCTCGAGCGAGCCCACACGGGCGTCGATGGCTACGGCCTTCGCGGCCTGGTTGGTCACCGTCGAGAGCGCCTGCTCCTGAGTGAGGCCGGTGCGCAGCAACTTGCCCGCCTCCCAGTTCATGCGGCTGGCGATCTCGCTGTTGTCGGAGTGGAGCGCCGTCACAACGCCCGCCTCAATCAGGATGCGGGCGTTGTACACGGAGGCGTCGTACGCCTCCATCTTGAACCCGCCCCAGTCACTCCATACGACTGCGGCCACGCCAGAGGCGGCCAGTTCGGGGGCGATCTTGTAGGCCTCGACCCCGTGCTGCAGGGTCTGCACCCGGAAGCCGAACTCCTCGGCCAGGCGGACCAGAGCCAGGAATTCGTCAGCCCGGTAACCGTGCGACGAGATGAGCAGCTCCTGGTTCAGGATGTCGAGGATCGACTCCATGCGCAGGTCGCGGCGGGGGGGAATCCCTTCCCCGCTGGCCTCCCAGCGCTGCCACTCCCGCTCGTAGTCTCGGGCGGCAAGGAAGTGGTCACGGATGATCTCCTGCGTTCCCATTCGGGTGTCCGGGTAACGCCCCTGACGCCGCTTGGGGTTCTCCCCCAATGCGAACTTCACCGTCCGGGGCGCGTCCTCCAGCTTGAGGTCCTCGGGCAGGGAGCCCCACCGGAGCTTCACGAAGACGTTTTCTCCTCCGATAGGGTTCGCGGAGCCGTGCTTGATGTGAGCGGTCGTGAGCCCGCCGGCGAGCTGGCGGTACATCCAGATGTTGTTGTGCGTCAGCACGTCGCCCATCCGCACCTCGGGAACGATGGCGAAACCGCTTTCGTTGACCGCGCTGACCCCGGAATGGATGTGGGGGTCGATGAGCCCAGGTGTCACGTGCTTGCCAGTGGCGTCGATCTCCATCGCACCCCTGGGCGCGTCGAGATCAGGACCCACCGCCACCACCTTCCCCGCCTGGACCAAGAGATCGGCGTTCTCCATCTGCCCCTGAGGACCCTGGCTCCACACGGTGGCGTTGCGCACCACCACGGCAGCGGGCTGCTCGGGGATGG
>DCAD01000043.1:5357-22841 GCA_002311875.1 Gemmatimonadales bacterium UBA1142
ACGACTCCCTCATATCCCAGGTCCTCCCCGTCGAAGCGCACCTCGATACGGCCGGTCTCGGCCACGACCTCTGCCGAGGCCAGGTCGATGGTGGCGCCATCAGGGCCCACGATATCGATGGACCCGCGCAGGCGGTTCAGTGGACCCTCAAGACGGAGCGCCGCTTCGAAGCCCCACTCGTCGTCAGACGTGATGCGCCAGGTGCCTCGGGGGTCGATCTCGGGCGGGCGAGTGACCCCGTAGGCCTGCCCGTGCACCCAGACGTCGCGGACGGTGGCCTCTTCGGTGAAGAGATCGCCTTCGCTCACGACGAGGTTGGCGACCTTGCCCTCCTCAATAGTGCCGTGGGTGTTCTCAAGTCCCAGCCATACTGCCGGGGTGGTGGTGAGCGCCGCCAGGGCGTCGGCCGTGGAGAGCCCCCGTGCCACCGCGATCCGCAGATTGGGTAGGAACTCGTTCAGCGACGAAAGCCCGTCGGAGGTGATGGCGAAGCGGACGCCCGCCCCGGCCAGCTGGGCAGGGCTTGTGGGCGCCAGATACCAATCGCGCAGGTCGGCTAAACTGGCGTTCAGCGCCGACTCCGGGTCATCGACATCGGGCGCGTCAGGGAAACTCAGAGGTATTATGAGCGGATCGGTGCGCCCCCGGAGCACATCGAGAATGCGGTATTCCTCACCGCTCCCCCGGAACCAGGCGTCCACGCCGTACTCCGCGGCAAGCTTGTAAGCCCGTAGGTACTCCTCCTCGCTGCCGGTCTCGAAGACGATCGGCTGATCGCCCTGCACCGCGTCCTCGAGGGCCGCCAACGCCTTGCTGGTCTCGGGCGGTAGGAATGCACGGCCACTGGCCTCGTAGGCACCCCACGCCCTCATGTACCAGTCGGTATCCATGAAGGTCTGCTTTATGAGGGCGATGGTCCCCATGGCCGAGTTGGGGTAGGCCCCACCCAACTCGAAGGAGCGCTGGAAGCCCACGGCCTGGGCCAGGTCGGGGCGGAGCACCCGGTCTCGGACCCCGGTGTCGCCCAGGTTCACGACCGAAGCTGTGCCTCGGAAGATGCCCTGCTTGGGCACGACCAGCGCCGTTCCAAACCCCTGCGAGCGGAGCGCCGCTCGGCGGTCGGCGTCATCTTGGAGGTTCATCGAGGTGCTGAACCAGGCCCGAACCTGTGGGTTCCAATGGGTCGGCCCCACGTCGCCGCCTTCGGGGACTGCGTCCATCCCCAGGTCCGCGTGGGCATCGATGAACCCCGGATAGACCGTGTGACCCGCCAGGTCCCAGACGCGTGCGCCGGCCGGGGGCTGCATGTTGCGACCGACCCGCTGGATGAGTCCGTTCCGGATTACTATCGTGGCGTCGTCCAGGACCTGCCCCGGAGCCGTCACAACCCTTGCGCCCACCAGCGCATGGAAGCCGGTGCCGTTGTCCCGGATACCTGTCACGGGCTCGGTCCGGGTCGCCTGTTGGGCTGCGACTCCGCCGGTGAGCAGGAGGGTGAGCCCCAGGAAGGAGAGGATTGCTCTCACGACAGCCTCCGTAAGAATTTAAGGTAAACCACAAGCCCGACCCCCACCTAAGAGGCTAAGCCATCCCCGCTTGCGGGGGTCACAAGAATAGGCTGGCACTCCGAGGCCTGCCAGAAGCTGGCCGACAGGTGCTTCACAGCCCAAGTCATAATGCTCATTGCTCTCGCAGTGTTAGTAAGTCTGGTTCGATCCCGACCGCATCCACTAAAGCCATCAAGTCCGAGACCTCAAGATCGGGAATCGCACTGGACGGCTTTGTAGCACCACCACCATCCTTTCCTGACCGTCTGTTAACCCAAACTGTCTTGAGTCCCAGTTCTCCAGCCGGACCAATATCGTGATAGAGGCTCTGAGCAACATGCAGAACTCGCTCCGGCAGGAGATCAAGACGCCTCAGGACTTCATGAAAATGAGCAGGTCGGGGTTTGTAGCTCCTGACTTGCTCTGCCGTGACCACGTGCTCGAAGGCTGATCCAAGCTGTTTGGCCGAGTTCGAGAAGAGGTCGTCATCGACATTTGATACGATAGCCAAGCGGTATCTCGATGATAGCAATTGAAGTCCTTTGATGCTGTCAAAGAATGGAGGCCACACCGAGACTGATTCCGCAAATCCTATTGCCTCTTCTGTGTCGGTAGCGAATCCGTACATCTCCCCGAAGCCGCATGCTACCTCTTCCAAAATAGATCGGTACGGACGGAAAGATCCTGCCTCTGCAGCCGCTTCTAGGAGTCCGAACCGTTCGAGAATCCGATTGTCGTCCCGCTCATCCATACCATGGGCTTCAAGGATCATACGGACCCCAGCAAGAATACCGGATTCCCAATCGATGAGTGTTCCGTAGCAATCAAAGGTGAGCGCCTCGAACTGTTCGAAGTTCATGGGTTTACAGTTCATACATCACTTGATGAGGAGGATGCGATTGTTGACCGGATACAACCACTCGATTCCCCGTTCGGTTACCACTGCGTCATCCTCAAGTGGAATGCGCACCTTTGCCCCACCCCACTCCGGATTAGATGTGTACGCGAATAGTTCTACGGAGATCAGGGTGCCCGGTCTCAATTCGTAGGTCAATCTAGTGGGGTTGAAGAACGCCAGTGATGGACCAAAACCGTGTCCCCAGTTCCCTACTGAGTGAGGCCCAATAACAACATCCGTTACAGCCAGATCAGTGGATGGCTGATTGAATTCAATCCGGTTAAAGCCAGCAGCCTCAATCGCCCCCCATGTTACGTCGAGTGCCTCTTGAGCCGTGGGAGCGGGCTTGATCGTCGACTTCATCACATCACGCACTTTGAGTGCTTGATTAAAAGCATTTTGGATTCCCACTGGGGCCTCCGTCTCACCCTCATGTAAGACGTAAGCAATGCGCTTCATGTCGGTGTAAAAGTCGAGGAACCCTACACCCCAGTCGATCATGAGGAGGTCGCCTCTCTGGATAATTCTGTTAGAAGATGTTCCCACTATCCCCTCCGGCCCTGTGATATACACGGAAGGCATATCAAAGGAAGACTTGAGCCCTTTCTCGAGAAGTTGATCCCAAATCCACCAAGCGACATCCTCAAGTGTAGTAACTCCGGGCCTTATGACCTCGTTCGATAGGGCGCGCTCCGCGATCTCTCGTGACAACTCCCCTGCTTCCGCAAAAGCAGCTATCTCGCTAGCTACCCGAGTAGCACGAAAGTCCGACACGAATCGCTCCGCAGAAACGAGACGGTCTCCGTAAGGGCCCAGCACCTCTTTCAAGTGGAGATAAGATGTATAAGAAAGCCCATCTGCTCCGCCGATTGATTCAGCAATGTTCACGCCGATGCGGTCTGGATCTCTCTCAGTGACGAAGTCATTTAACTCCCCCGCGCTGCCGAAGTAATCGTAGACACCGCACTGTTCGAGCATGTATCCCCCCACCCCAAGCGCTGTACGTTCAACTCGCGTTCCCCGGTCGGTAAACACGTAGTAAGCCCAATCACCCACATAGCCCCTACCGAGCGCCTCCCACATTGGGTCAAGCAATCCTTCCCTCATCACTACGATCCACATATCGAGCTCGTTATCGTGCATCGCCTTGGGGAGTACGAGGTCAAACTTCTCAGCTCGGATCTGACACATTCTCTCCCAGCGCGCTCGAGCCTCCTGTCCTCCGCCGGGCTCGGCTATTACCAGGGTGAGCAGCACTGCCACCAAGATACGGGAGTTCCAACGGCTCATGGTTTCTCCAGATTCGGTATGGGATGGAGACCGTAATCTGGTTTCAAGTCAGGACCTGGGAAACGGGTTGTAAGTGTGACCGGGCATAGCTTTTCCAGAAAGACAGGCTAGGAGAGCAGAGCTTCGGACCCAAGGTGTAACCTGCACTTGACCCGAGCCACACAACGGCTCTATTTGTCGCCCCTTAAGGGTTGGAACGAAACTGGGAGTAAGAATGTCGGATAGAATTCGAGTCGTCCTGCGCTGGATTCAAATTAAGGACAACAAGGAGGCGGCATGGGATGATGAGGGGGAGTTCCGCTTTCAGTCTAAGATTACGACTCAGGGGGTGAGTCACGAACTAGAATTCCCCGAGAAGGGCTACTGGTCTATTTCTGATCATCCGAGAAGAAATAAGGTCGACAAAATCGACAAGACGCTTTTCGAGGGTCACCCGGGAAAATCACTTACCGTTGAGTTGTCAGGGGTTGAACTCGACAAGATGTCCGCTGATGATCACTTGGAGAACTACTCCAAAGAGTTCACGGGGCACTACTCCGAGTGGCTCGGCCGTCATCAACCGACGGATGAGGGGATAGGCGATCCCGAGAACATGAGTGACTGGCGGGTCTGTTACGACATCGAATCTGCCTGATCTTTACCGTCGGCTGTCGTACGACCTACGGCCACTTCCCAGCCCCCGCCCCAAACCATTGAGGCGGGGGCTTCTTTCACCTTAAGCCATACGATACGTGCTGATACCCGAGTGTGTTACACACCATGGCACAGTTCGGGTGCTCGCGCATGCATCCGCTCATCGTCATCTTCGTACCCTGATTAATCTGCAGTCTCGCGACTGCTAAAGCATGAAACTACTGAATCACGAGATTTGTGGGTCGCGACAGCTAGACCCATGCCAACTAGGGAGTCCATCATGATTTCGAGCTTCAGACAGCTCATGACACTTACAACCGTGGCAATCGCCATGGGCGCCTGCAGCTCAGCCGCAGCGCCATCCCTGCCACCCGACGAGGAGGGAGCACTCGCAAGACTGAACTCATCCCCCAGGCATGGTGAGTGGGTTACGTACGATGCCGGTGAAGGTGACATGGTGCGGGCCTGGATCACCTATCCAGAACGCAGCGACCAAGCTCCAGTTGTCATTGTGATTCACGAAATCTTTGGTTTGACCGATTGGATCAGGTCGGTTGCCGACCAACTCGCAGCTGAAGGCTTCATCGCTGTTACTCCGGATCTATTATCTGGAGCAGGACCGAATGGCGGAGGATCGGAGTCGATGGACAGACAGGCTTCGGTTGCAGCAATCCGTACACTCGACCCGCTTGACGTCAACCGAAGGCTCCAGGCAATGGCAGTGTACGCGACTGCCCTGCCCTCCGCAGGTGATCAAGTGGGAGCGGTGGGATATTGCTGGGGTGGAAGCACGAGCTTCCTCTTCGCAGTGGACTACGCTGACTTGGATGCAGCTGTTGTTTACTACGGCACTTCGCCCGAGGAAGGCTTTGAACAGATCCAAGCACCAGTACTCGGACTTTATGGGGGCGACGACGATCGTGTGAACTCCACTATCTCACGAGCTGAACAAGCGATGTCTAGCGGAGGCCAGAACTTCAAGGCGCATATCTTCGAAGGTGCAGGACACGGTTTCCTGCGTGCACAATCAGGGCAAGAAGGCGCAAACCAGAGAGCTACTGAGCAGGCATGGCCATTGACAGTCGACTTTTTCAAGGCTCAGCTCGGCTCATGAGCTTACCCCTTGTGGTGCTCGCCGCAGGGCTCTCCACCCGATACGGACGGCTGAAGCAGCTAGACCCGTTGGGGCCCGATGGTGAGGCTATAATGGACTATAACATCTTTGACGCTGCTCGGGCCGGGTTCGACCGCATCATCGTCGTTACGCGCTCGGAGATTGAAAACGATATCCGAGCTCACCTATCTGCAATGGTTGGCGAGGCACTCCCAATCGAATATGTCCACCAGACCTTGGACAAACTTCCCGAAGGATTCCACGGCTCACCCGAGCGGACCCGGCCATGGGGAACCGGTCACGCAGTGCTGTGTGTAGACGAGTTGACCGAAGGACCCTTCGCAGTCTGCAACGCTGATGACCTTTATGGACCCGGTGCCTTCGCGATACTCCATGCACACCTGTCTTCGAACCAGCACGCCTCCGAAGGGGCACTGGTCGCATACACACTCGCAGATACGCTTTCCGGTGGTGGTGGTGTGTCCCGAGGTGTCTGTATGCTGAGTAGAGATGGTCTTCTCTCTCATATCGATGAGACTCAGGGTGTACGCATTATTGAAGGATGTATCACTGGGCAACACTTGGACGGACACCCCCTCGAACTCTCCGGAGATTCAATCGTGTCAATGAATCTGTGGGGGTTCACCCAGTCAATAATCGACCAGATGCGTGCACAGTTCCATAATTTCCTTGAATATCACGTGGCGGATATATCCCGAGAATTTCTCTTATCCACTGCAGTGAATGGACAAATTCAGGTCGGCTCAACCTCCATGCACGTTCTACATGCAAAGGACAAGTGGTTCGGAGTAACGCACGCCTCGGACAAGAATCACGCCGAGGCGATGCTCCTCAAGCAAATCGAGCAAGGTATCTACTGTCGGCCACTCGTAGCCGGCTTCTCTCCGCTAGTCACATAGTTCACCCCACAGCATACGGAAGTGCTTAGTAGATGCACTTGACCCAGCTGGATTGGATCGTCGTCTGCCTGTACATCGGTGTCACACTAGTCACTGGTCTATACTTTGCACGTCGCGCGAGCAGTCGGACCGACGAGTTTTTCCTGGGTGGACGCTCTATGCCCTGGTGGCTTCTCGGGACATCGATGGTCGCCACTACTTTTTCCACCGACACCCCGAACTTGGTGACGGATCTAGTGCGAACGGGGGGCGTCAGCGAGAACTGGATTTGGTGGGCGATGGCAATCAGCGGTATGTGCACCGTGTTCTTCTATGCGCAACTTTGGCGCCGGTCGAACATTCTCACTGATGTCGGCTTTTACGAACTCCGCTATTCCGGCCGGCCGGCAGCTTTCCTGCGTGGCTTTCGCGCGCTGTACCTGGGAATCTTCTTCAATGTGATGATCATGGCGACGGTCACACTCGCCGCAATCAAGATCGGGGGGGTCCTCTTGGGCGTCTCCAAGTACGAGGTCATACTAATTGCAGGAACCGTGACAGCTCTGTACTCAGCTACATCCGGGCTGTGGGGGGTGGTAGTCACCGACCTACTCCTCTTTATCGTGGCAATGACGGGATCATTTGCAGCTGCCTACTACGCGGTCCAACAACCTGTGGTAGGTGGGCTTAGCGGTCTCTTCACGAACCCCGTGCTAGAGGGCAAACTTGCACTGCTCCCGGATTTCACGGACCTCCACAGTGCCGCGGCGATCTTTATCATCCCGATAGCCGTTCAATGGTGGAGTACGTGGTATCCGGGAGCCGAGCCTGGCGGTGGCGGCTACGTAGCACAGAGGATGCTCGCAGCTAAGGATGAATCCCATGCCCTCAGGGCTACCCTTTGGTTTAACCTGGCACACTACGCCCTGAGACCGTGGCCGTGGATCATTGTGGCACTCGCTTCTTTGATCGTGTATCCGACACTCGATTCGATCCAGGCGGCTTTTCCGACGGTGGACCCATCTATCGTGCGACACGATTTGGCATATCCAGCGATGCTGGTCTTCTTGCCATCGGGATTGCTAGGGCTCGTCGTGGCTTCTCTGGCGGCAGCGTATATGTCGACTATCAGCACCCACCTCAACTGGGGAGCATCCTATATCATCGATGACTGGTATCGTCGCTTCGTCTCCCCTAACCGGGAAGACCGCCACTACCTTCGACTGGCTCGGATCGCGACAGTTGGGCTAATCATACTTGCCGGCATCGTATCGCTTTGGCTCGAAAACGCACTACAGGCATTTCAAATTCTTCTCCAAATCGGAGCCGGAACGGGTTTAGTGTTCCTTCTTCGGTGGTTCTGGTGGCGCATCAATGCGTGGAGCGAAATTTCAGCGATGGTCATCTCTTTCGTTATCGCACTGTATTTCGAGTTTGTTCACGCAAATATAATAGGCTTCGAGCCCCTGGAGCCCTCTTTTCAGCTCGTCGTCGGGGTACTTGTAACATCGATCGGCTGGGTCACCGTGACCTTACTCACGCCGCCAGCGAGCCCAGAGACTCTAAAGTCCTTCCACCAGCTGATTCGACCAATGGGGGGAGGATGGAGAGGGGCTGGCCTTGGCCTAGAACCCGAACCGGATGGGGCAAGCCCGACTGCAGCGTTTCTGGCTTGGTTCCTAGGTTGTGTGGCGATCTATGGCGCGCTATTCGGCACTGGCTACGCATTATACGGACGTGACAGTTTGTCGCTTCTCTGCATGACGACAGCAGCGATAGCGACCTACGGACTCTTTCGGCTGCTTCCGAAGATCGATCTCCGCTAGTCGAGTTCCTCTAGATATCGACTAAGCACGTTCTTCACTAACCCACCAATAGCGGAAAGCAGTCGGACAAAGTCCCCATAAGAGAGCAGCAAAGAATACTACGGCGACGCTTCCAGTACCGGCGAAGAGAATCCCGTTTGACTCTGCCAACCATGCAGGAGGAACATACGTCTCACCCGGGGCGAGGATCGCCCGCGTCACCCCTGTTACCGCACCCGAGACATGGAGCCACACCACTAGTGCTGCGACACTGAGGTTCAGCCCAAACACGATTCTATGCATGCCCACGGTGTTAAGACACTCAGAAGCCGAATCCCCCTCCCTCGCGCTCACATGCTCTCCTAGAATCCAGATAATTGCACCAAAGAGAATCATGCTGTCGATCCCGATGGTGGCGCCCATCGCGTGCCCGGTGACTGCGTATGTTCCATGGATAATCGCGTTGACAGGAGGGATCGAGATCAGGATCGCCGAAAAGAGGATGAAGATCGTCCAGTACTTCGACGCTGCGAAGCTGTCTCGTGTCGCACAGAACTCACCATGTTTAGTCGCACTCGCCAGCCTCCAGAGATCATATATAGCTCGGCACAAGACCGTGATTTCAGCCATCGAAACAACAAATGAAATCCACTTCACCAGGTGATTCTGAGGCAAATGATACGTGTGGTGCGCAAAGTTCGTGAATGAGTTGAGTAAACCAACACCAAACAGCATGTATGCGACCTTCGAGTGACCATAGCTAAGATCACGGCTCATCCGTTCCCCGATGTAGATGATCGAGCCATAGACAAACAGATTGAAGCTTCCTACAAGTGTGCCTGTTGCCTTCCACTGCACTTGGAGATCTTGCACCGGATTCGCGAAAAAACTTGGTATCAAGTACAAATGCTGCTCAATGAACGTGAAGAGGAAGAGGAACATCCCCACGCCCCACATCGTGATGTAAACCGGACGCTGAAAGAAGTCTGGCCCAGAGATACGGAAGAAATTCCATAGGTAGCAGAGCCAACCAATCAGTATCAGCACGCTAAAGACCGGGTGGAATCCGATGTATTCCCGGCCTGATCCCACGCCGAGGCCAAGTGAGAGGAGAATTCCAAGTCCAGCGGCCGACCATGACGATACCTGCACTCGCAGACGCCAACGATCTCCCCGGGTCGCCACGCCGCCGTGATCTTGTAGCCAGCGGTGTACGACCGCGACCCCACCCAGGAAGATCCAGGCGGATGCAAAGGCGGTGTGGATGGGCCGGAGTTGGCGCAGGTCGAGGCCAACCGACTGAAACCTCGGAGCTAAAGCAGGCACTGAATAAAGTGCGGCCAGTATTCCCCCGACTAGGGTAATCGCAATCGCTATCAGACCGCCCCTGATAAACGTGATTGTGGCGAACTGCCGGACCGGATCACCCTGGGCAAAGGACAGCAAGGACCCTTTGGCTTTATGAGCAACGGACTCGTGCTCTAGGACAGGGTTCACTAGAACCCCAGATGGAGCGAGTAGATGATTACTAGTGACACCGTTCTCACTTACCTGTACTCCCACCAAGGCAGTGATCTCCAGTTCACAGTACGATCTTCCTGCCTGGCATGTGTATCACCCTCTAACTCAGCCCTATTCGCATTCAGCCAGAAGAAATAGGAGATCAGGTCATCGATCTGCCCGGTTGAGAGTTCAGGAACGGGTGGTGGCATTCCAGCCTCTGGCCTACCGCTGGTGAGCACTTCGATAAGCTCAGTTTCACTGAGCCTCTCCCCGGTGGTCGAAAGATCAGGTGCTCCCACGATCGACGTCTGAAACGGAAAGTGGCATGACTTACACATCCCAGTTCGAAACGTTTCAAACCCGGCCGCAGTGCCAGTCGGGGGCACAAGATCGATGATCGCAGACTCGAACGCCTCCTGCACATTCGTACCAGTGCTGGGATCACCCATCCTCAGCTCACCCCCACCGATATCCCGGCGGTCAATTTCTTTCAAAAAAGCGTTCATCTGATCGATCTGTCGTGGGTTGAAACTGAGCGCCGGCATCTGACCACTCCCAACGGTCAGAAGCGAGACGAGCCGCGTCTCATCGACGCGGCTCGCAGCATTCGTGAGGTCGGGGCCGAGGAACCCTCCCTGACCCCAGAGTTGGTGACAAACTTGACAAGCGGACTCGTGGTAGAGTCGACGACCTTCGATCGCCTTCGCAGAAAGCTCAAGATCCACGTGGTCTGTATAAACGAGGACAGACTGGACCAGAAAGCACAGGACCAGAACTGCCAGCAAACCCTTCTTAAACGAAGGTTCAAACATTAGCTGCAGAGTCGATATGGCTCATTACCTAAGGAACAACCCCGATAGTCCAAAAGTTATTCCGAAGTTAGGGGCACTATCCGTGAGTCCGATGGCGACTGCCGAATCGAATTGCCACCGGTCATTCAACAAGAACGTGCCCCCAGTTCGTATGACGCCAATATGCTCCCCCCCCATGTTCGTCTTTGGTGATTTGCTCAAGAGCCATCTCAGAAAACGCTCTCAGGCTAGGGGTGAGTAGACCCCTGCTAATCACTAAACCGAAAACGCCTAAGGGGTAACTGTTGAACTCATCTCGATAAAATCGTAATCCAGGCATTACAGCAATCCCCCAGTCACCTCCTACTAGGCCGCTTTGATCCGGGTAGTCTCGGTGGATCCAAGGTATGTGACAACTCCATTCCGCTACCATGCGAAAGGAGGGACGCACTCTGAAACCTCGGAATTCCTCGGATCCTGTGGGCATGTCAGCTTGAATCAGTGCAGCCATCGTCCGTCTAGTCGATCCACCCTAAGATAACAAAGCCCACTTAACCTCCACCCAGAAGTCAGAGATACCGTTAGTTACGATCGGTCGGGTATTGAGTTCGGAAGACGGCTCTGAAATAGTCTGGTGTACGACTTGATGTCGGGTGAACCAGTTTGACTCCAGCCGTAGTTCTCAAGAGTTGGAGACACCGACTCGGAAGAGGAAAGGGGTGGTCCAGGTGTCGATGTTACCGACAGGTGTTGTGCCCTTATCAAATGTGAAAGAGCCCTCGACCTGGATAGCACCGGCACCCACCGTTGAGCTTGATTCAACGAAGTCAGAACGATCAGTCCCTATAGGCAATTGTGCTAAGGTTAATCTTGGTAAAGCTATTATTACTGTGATCGAAGCCAGTAGAGAAAAGAGCGCCGATAAGACCGAAATCCTATTTAGTTTGGCAGCCATAATGGGCTAAATATGTTTTGCTAGAATGGTGAGACATCTTCCTGGATAGATGTCTCACCAGCATAGAAAGAGCTGAAAAAGGCGTGGGTGCCGAGCCCCGTCAACCCAACACTGACGATTACAGGGTGATGACAGACGCCCCCACCGAAGGTGTGGCCATAAAAAGGTCTTGATCGATACCAGTGGTTATCCCCCGAGGTGCATAATACCCCTCGGACAGGCCTTCTAGAACCGCATCCACCTTACCTTGTTCGGCGAGTGTGACGATGCACCCACCCAAACCAGCTCCGGTAAGCCGGGCACCCTCTGCCCCAGCATCGCGCGCGACCATAACAAGTTCGTCAAGCTCCTTTGAGCTAACTTCGTAGTCGACACGGAGACTCCTGTGTGAATCGTCCATCAGCCATCCAAAGCCTTGCAGATCATCGCTGATCATGAGGTCAACCGCTGCCTCTACTCGAGCAGCCTCTGTGATCACGTGCCGGAAGCGTTGAAGAAGAGTTCCGCGGAGTGCAGCCTCTCCCACCTCAATCACTATGTCTTCTTCCAGTATCTGAAGGAGGTTTCTGTACCCAGTAAGTCGAGAGTGAATCAGACCACGGTTTAATGCAACATCAGCGACGATCCTGAAAGCCTCCTCGCACTCTTTTCGGCGGGCATTATATACCGCTCCCGCATGACCCGATTTCTCAGCCCGCACTCCCGTGTTGGCAATCACGAAACACCATCCCTGCGGTACCGGAACATGTCGCATCTGTAGCGGACTAAATTCAATCCGAGCTGCATGGTCAGCATGACCAGCCATGGAAATTGCCTGGTCCATACCGCCTCCTCGGGTCCCTGTGTAGCGTTCTGCTTCGGCCATCACTTCCGCGAAGGGTAGTCTTTCCAGAATAATTCCGTTGACGTGGGCGAGGGCCAGTCCAACCGCATTGACTAGCGCGGATGATGAAGAAAGCCCCGCAGCTATGGGGATATCAGAAGCGAGGACGCCGTCAAAGCCTCGTGAGATAGCAAATTGTCTGGCTAGTTCGTCGGCAGGGGCCTTCAAATAATTTCCCCAATGGCCGGCTGGGCTGGCAGCTATTCCCGGAACGATCTCGAACTCGACTTCTTCGAAGTCCTCACGAATGCTACGGATCCGCACAAAGCCATCGTCCCGAGACCGGAAGGCCAGATGCGCCTCGCGCTGAATCGCCATCGGAAAAACTGGTAGGCCATTATAGTCAGTGTGCTCACCGATCAGGTTCACACGTCCCGGAGCCCGAGCGAGATGAGTCGACTCCAAACCGTGCTCTTCGGCAAAAACAGCCCTGGGTTCGAATCCCAAAGGTGACCTACCCGTTTAACGCGGATTGGTCCAGTTCACTTACCGCACTCGCACGTAACCGACTCCTTCCCTAACGTCGATGACCGTACCGAAAGGCTTCGAGCGCTGGATAAGGTCGTTCAGGATCTTCTTGGCAAGATCGCCACGCGCCAACATAGGCCTCCCTCGTACCCAAGCTGGTTCACCGAAACCCAACGTGATCGGGTGAAGCGCAAGTTCAGTCAATTCATCCTTGGTGAATGTCGGCATCGCCACTACCGCTTCCCAGATTTCAGGGTTTGCCGGGAAGCCGACTGTCTCGTTCTGATAGCGCATAGCATTGAAGTCCGCTACGTGTTCATTCAAGCCCAGATCGTACCTTAGGTAATTTTCCTCCGGTAGCCGGAGCAAGGTCTCGTTCTGAAAGACGAAGTCCCCCAACGAGTAGAAGATCGGCTTACCCTTGTAGATCTCTATACCACGAAGGACATGAGGGCCGTGGCCCACAAACATCGTGGCGCCAGCATCCACCATCGCCCGCGCGAACTCGACGAGGAAGTCGGCTGGAACGGAGCGCTCACCCCGGCTCTCATGCGCATGTATCGTAACGATCACCTGGTCAGCGAGGCGGCTCGCGCTGCGCACTACTGCGGCAATCTCAGCTACATCTTCCGGGTTCGGTCGGGTAACCACACCCACCTCCGGACCTTCAACAAAGTTTGTCGAAAGCGTGCGTGCCCCCCTGTCACTGCGGTTGAAATTCAGCCCCATCTCGTCCGCTAGCACTTGGAAACGATCAAGTTGAGCTGCCGTGGCAACACGCTCGGTGGTGTACCGAAGCGGACTCAAGCCTGGACGGGATTTCATGCTACCGCGTGCGTTCCCGGCTCGGGAGTGATCCGGGAACGTCGATGCCATCGAGATCAGAGCCACTCGGCCACGCGCGGTCTCGAGAAAGCGGGCTTCGCGAGCCTCAGCGAGACTCTCACCTGCCCCCGCATGCACGAGCCCTGCGTCGTCCACGTACTTGGTAGTCAAGCGCAGACCCTCGACCCCATAATCACCAGTATGGTTGTTCGCTCGCGACACCATGTCGATGCCTGCCCATACAAGCTCTTTCGCAAGCAAGGGATCCCCACGCATCCAAGTTCCTCCGCTCTGGTGAGCTGGATACGGCTCGTAATTGTGGAAGAGCATCTCAAGATTAGTGAAAGCCGCGTCCGCCCCACGGATCATATCAATCATCTCGAGAAAGTCCGGTTCCTCGTAAACTGACAGCCGCCTGGTGATAATCGCGTCCCCTGTCAAAGCGAGTGTAAACTCTTGAGCCGGGATCGAGATAACCAGCCAACCTAGTGCGAGACCGGCTAACCCGGTGACACGAAATCCTCTCATCAGAATCCTCCTCTATCTATGCTCTAAGAATTTCCAGTTTTGGCCACTGTGCCCACCGGCCACGTGTGAAGTCGGGCACATTGATCGGACGGCTTCGGTTAGCGACTGACCATTCCGATAACGGAGTGATCACTGACATCGCGGCTGCGTCGTAGACGTTCATATCCGTAGGCTTGCCTTCCCGTAGGCATTTCACCAAACGATAGTCCTCTATGAAATCCATACCTCCGTGCCCGGCACCCTCTGACTGCTCCTCTAAATCCTTCCACAGTGGGTGATCGTACTTATCACGCAAATCCATCCAGTCCTGCCATTCGTGTCCTGGACTTAGACCTTCGATATGTGCCCGGTGAGGATAACCCTGGAACAGCCCTTTCGTCCCCTGGACCATATGAATCCGTGAATAGGGCCGGGGGAGGTTTGTGTCGTGGCTAAGATAAATCGTCCGACCCCTGGCCGTCTTGATCATCGTCGTGTTCACATCACCGAGGACGTAACGCTCTCCACGCTTCAGGTGGTCCTCCGGATAGCTGGCCACCGCCCATTCTTGTAGCCCCTGTGACGGTGAACTCATCGATACGAGGTATTCGAACTGATCCCCGCGGTTGATATCCATCACGTTGGCCACTGGCCCCAGTCCGTGAGTCGGATAGAGGTTCCCATTTCGTACCATGGAGTGTGCACGCCGCCAGAGACCCTCTCCCGTCTCTGAGAACTTGATTTCTCGAAGATCATGCAGATATCCACATTCCGCGTGGAGGATGTCCCCAAATAGGCCCAGACGCGCCATATGGAAAACCATCATCTCGGGACGGTCGTAGTTGCAGTTCTCCATCATGACGCAGTGCTTCTGGTGCTTTTCCGCATACTCGACAAGCCTCCAACAATCATCCGTGGTGTACGCAGCAGGTACCTCCGTGGCAGCATGTTTTCCGTTCCCCATCGCGGATACGCAGACTGGCACATGCCACTCCCATGGTGTCGCGGTGAAAACGAGATCCATCTCTTCAGTCTCGCACATGCGAACGAAATCCGTCTCGTGACGCCCGTACATCGCCGGTGGTGCTCGGCCGTCGTCGGTCACCCAACTTGCGACTTCTTCGTTACGCACAGAGTCAATATCGCAAAGCGCGACAATCTCAATGCCTTCAAGCCCAAGGAAGTTCCTTACGTGAGCTCCCCCCATACCTCCCACACCGACGAAGCCGACACGCACAATGTCGATGGGATCCGTAGCGAATGGCTTGATGGGTGCAGGGCCCAGATCAGGGCGCTGCTGTTGGTGGCCAAAATCCGCAGATACCTGTATGGGAGAAAGTCCCGCCGTCGCACCAAGTCCAAGGCCTGCGGCCCCGAGCTTGAGGAGTTCGCGTCTACCGAGGAAGTCCGAAGAATGGGGATCACTCATTGTTGACCTGGGTTAGCGGAGCTGACTTATAGCACTCCGCAACTTGGATGCTGCCCTGGCACAGCTCAAGGCCAACCGGGGCGTGCTTCACGGTAGCGCAATACGCTCTGCTTACACCAATTACATCCTGTGACCGCTAGCAGACTAAGGAATCCTTCATGAACACATGCAGAATTCGATGCCTCACCATCGTTATATCCCTTTTTCTGGCCACGGGTGTGGTGTCGGCCCAGGAGTTCCCAACAGCGACACCCGAAGAGGTCGGAATGTCCGCGGAGCGTCTTGGATACCTGACCGCAGCGCTTGAGGAGTATGTCGCCGAGGGACGCCTCGCCGGAGCGGTTGCGACCGTCGTACGTCGAGGACACGTAGTCTATAACGAGGCCGTAGGTCACAGGGATCGCGAAGCAGGGGAAGTAATGCGGTCTAATACGATCTTCCGGATCGCGTCTCAGACCAAGGCACTGGTTAGCGTCGGCGTGATGATGCTCCAGGAGGAGGGCTTGCTTCGTATTTCCGATCCAGTGGCGCGTTATCTGCTTGCTTTCACAGAGACAAAGGTCGCTGTCGCACGTGAAGGAAGAGGATACGATATCGTCGAGGCCAATCGACCAATCACGATTCGGGACCTGCTCACACACACTTCGGGCATCTCCTATGGAATCGGGCCCGCGGGTGATGCCTGGAGAGTAGCAGAGATCACCGGTTGGTACTTCGCACACCGTGCGGAATCGATCCGTCTCACGGTCGACCGGATGGCTGAGCTACCCTTCACAGCCCAACCTGGACAAGCCTGGGTTTACGGCTATAGCACCGACATCCTAGGTGCACTCATCGAAGCGGTTTCCGGTATCCCGCTAGACCAGTTCATTAGGGATTGGATTACAGATCCCCTGGGAATGCACGACACCCATTTCTATCTGCCAGAGTCAAAGCGTCACCGTCTGGCAACCGTCTACAACCTCCGATCTCGAGAGACGCTGCTGAGGGCACCCGAAGGGCCCGGCATGGAGACTCAAGGTCAGTACGTGGACGGTCCTCGCCAAAGCTTCTCAGGGGGCGCAGGCCTCCTCTCGACCACTCGAGATTACACGCGCTTCCTACAAATGCTGCTCAACGGAGGAGAGCTTAATGGCGTCAAGCTGTTGTCCACGGCTTCTGTCCACCTCATGACAGTGAATCACGTGGGAGACTTGTATCGAGCACCTGGGATGGGATTTGGGCTGGGCTTTTCGATTCGGGAAGATGTCACCGCGTCCGGGGCGTCCGGCTCCATAGGAGAGTTCGGATGGGGGGGGGCTTACCACTCCACCTACTGGGTGGATCCCGTGGAACAGCTCGTCGTTGTTTACTTGACTCAGGTAATCCCCGCGGCTGGACTCGACGATCACTCCAATCTACGGACCTTGATCTACTCAGCAATCACGGACAGAACGCAAGTTAGTCCAGCACCTCAGCGATAGGTGGTGGCCTTTCCCGGGAAAGTTTCCAAGGCAATCAAAACAGACCAAGAATCCGGGCTGCATTCTCGCCAAGAATCTTCTCTCTCTCGGCCTCAGATAAATCCAGGCTGGCTATGCTAGACGTCATCTTGCCTAGACTTCCGATCATGTGAGGATAGTCAGAGCCCGCAACTAGGTGGTCAACGCCTGCGAATTCGATCGCAAGCCGCAGGCAGGCATCATCGAAGTTCACGGTGTCGTAGTAGAAGCTCCTTAGCTGCTCACTAGGAAGTACGGTGCACTGCTCTCGACATTCAGGATATGCCTCAAATCCTCGATCGAACCGTTCGGCCAGGTATGGTACGGCACCGCCGAGGTGGGCAAGTACCCAAGTAATCCCCGGAAATCGCTCTATGATACCGGAGTAAATCAGCCCTGCCGCCGCAAGTGTGGTGTCCATCAGAAAACCGACCATCGGCATAAGCATGAAGCGCT
>DCAD01000043.1:22933-23845 GCA_002311875.1 Gemmatimonadales bacterium UBA1142
CTGCTTCGTTGAGGCGCTCGTAGACTGGCCAGAAACGTTCCTCATAGAGTGGGACACCACTTGCGTTGGAGAGGAGCATTACGCCGGGAAGGCCCAACTCTCCAACCACACGCTCTACCTCTTCGGCGGCAGCCTCAGGTGCATTCATCGGTAAGGTGCCCAGCGAGGTAAAGCGGTCCGTCCGAGTGCGAAGTGCAGATGCGAAGGCGCTGTTGACGATCTGGCAGAGTTCGACAGCACGCTCTGGAGTCTCGATACTCGTTCCCGGGGCTGTGAATGTGATCACCTGCATCTGGATTCCTGCCTCGTCGAGGACACGCTCACGAACGTTGAGGTCCCGGTGGCCCGAAACGATCACATTGTAGTCTCCAGGCGAGTGCAGAACCGGGTTTCCGGCACTGTCGGTCGTTACCCTGAAGTGACTGCCCCCTTCGCTGAGGGCATCGAGGTACTCGGGCGGAAAGTAGTGGTTATGGAAGTCGATGATCATCTGTTTTTCCATGCGACATCGCTCAGAGGCGCACGAAGCAATAAGGCCAGCCAGCTTCTCAGGCCAGAGGTCAGAACTGATTTCAAGCAGTGCCGGCTTGCAGTTCAAAGGAAGAGACCGCATCCTCCGGCCCTGTGACTCCCAAAGCTGCAGGTTCACCGGTAAGCGAACCCTCGTTCGTCCGAAATCTTGGGCTTTTCGACGCCACAATGATCGGTGTCGGGGCGATGATTGGCGCAGGGATCTTCGGGGGAGGTTGCCGATCAAGTCATCAGAAACTCCCCCTGTGACCTTGTAATGTTGAAGATCGAAAAACCTGAACGTCCTAAGCGGTGTTTGTTCCCGACCACCGGTGGCCCCCACAACCGACTGGCAGCTGAGGTTCTGAATGTGCTCGCACCAGCACTCGGCATGTCTGTCAC
>DCAD01000043.1:24082-24202 GCA_002311875.1 Gemmatimonadales bacterium UBA1142
GGGAAATACCAGAGAAGGTTGCCCGTTACTCTCCCGCCTCTGTTCTTGTGCTCCGCCGCTATGAGGGTCGTATACGATCTCTTCTCAAGCGGGCATTCGGGTAGTAGTACACGTTGCGAA
>DCAD01000043.1:24362-42378 GCA_002311875.1 Gemmatimonadales bacterium UBA1142
ATCTGCTACTGATCCACGGTTTTACGTGCCCACAGCATGTATACCGGCCAACCGACAAGAACCAACCCGAGACCCGTAAGGCTCTCTACCAACGGCTCAGTCAGAAGTTGGTTTCCAACGATACCAAAAGCAGATATTGCAAAAATGATTGGTACCCAAGGGTATCCCCAAATTTCGTAGTCACGCGTTACTCCCGGGCGCTTGCGGAGCACAATAAGACCCAAGGCCATCATCCCAAAAAAAATCCACTCCGTGTAGATCACTCTGGTGAACAGGGAACGGTATGTGCCAGTTAAAGCGAGCACACTAGCCCAGATGGCCTGGAGGACAATTGCTCGGTGGGGGGTTCCATATTTTTGGTGAACTGCCCCGAACCAATTGAAGACCAAACCGTCTCGCGCCATCGCGAAGTAGACCCGAGGGCCCGCGAGAACAATACCAGAGAGTGCTCCGAATGCTGAAAAGACAACTAGAGCTGACATCGCAGCACCCCCACCCCTCCCAAAGACTGCATCCGCTGCATCCGCTGCTACACGATCTGATGAAGCGACCGTCTCCATCGGTAGTACATATAAATAGACTGCATTCAGGAGGATGTAGCAGGCCGTAACCACCAGCGTGCCGAGGACGAGAGCTTTGGGAATCGTCCTGCGCGGCTCTTTAGTCTCCTCAGCGTTATACGTGACCATATGCCAGCCACCGAAAGCGAAGAGGCCAGCAACTAAAGCGAGTCCGAAATCCTGAGCCGTGTAACTCCCCGGTGCTGCAGTGCGAGAGGCTTCCACCACGACTTCGTTTGCACTGCCACCAAACAGGAAGCAGAGAATAACGATTGTCCCAATCGCCAAAAGTTTACCAGCGGTGATCGCAGTCTGAAGGATACTGCCATGCTTCACTCCTACGTAGTTGACGGCGCTAAGCAGCAAAATTGTACCAACAGCCACCACCCGCTGGCCCAAATCGCTAAGCTCGACAAAGAAGCCGAGATATCTCGCACAAACTACGGCAATCACCGCGACGATTCCGGAGTGCATAGTCCAAAACATCGCCCAGCCCCAGAGGAATCCAACGGCCGGTGAGAACGCCTCCCGCAGGTACACGTACACACCCCCAGCCTGCGGGAATGCGCTCGCCAATTCAGCACATACCAGAGCTCCGAAAAGAGTGAGGACACCACATACGAGCCAAACGGCATAGATGCCGACTACAGTCGGAACCTGTCCTGTGATCTCAGACGGTTGAACGAAAATCGACGCGCCGATGATCGTGCCAACCACCATGGCGGTTGCGTGTTTAGGGCCAATTGCTCGCTGTAAACCCCTGGGGCCATTCTCGGACAACGCGCTCACCTGTGTGAGAGGGTGGAAGTCACACCAGAATACACCCTATAAACCTTGTGATATTCATGCTCAATCTTCCAGCAGGGGCCGCTCCTAAGATGCCAGCTCCCATTAATCCAAACACGATCTTCCCCGGAAGGTGATTTCTTTTTCAATCCCCATTCGGGTCTCGAATCTACATTGGCTCGAGGCCGACAGCTTCGAGCACCCGATATGCATGCTCTGGAACTCCCCTGATTTCCATCTTGAGCCCAGCCACCTTGGCTTGTTCAGCAATTCGAGCAATACCCTGTGCTGCGGTCAGGTCGATTCTTCCCAACCCATCACAGTGTACGATGATACGCTGCACATCAGGCTTTTCAGCCAAACTCGATAACAGTGCGTCCTCAAGAGCTGGGGCCGACCCAAACCAGAGCACCCCCTTCGGCTCAAAATGAAGCTCCTCTCCTTCAATTCGAGTCTCGACGCCTGGGGAGAGTTCGCGCCACATATGCGCTGCTGTTGCCATGACTACACCGAGGACCACAGCTTGCTCAACTCGCGGAGCGAGGGCCAGAGTAAGGCCGAAGGTGCCCCACCCCACCACTGCTTGCGGTCCCGACATTGCCCACAAACGTGCCAACTCCTTCACACGGAAAAGTGGCCAAACCGCAGCGATCACGATCCCTGACAGAACCGCTCGCGGAAGCGGAGCTAAAACTTCTGTGAACGGTAGAAAAGCCAATACAGCGAAACCTGCAACGAGACCACTCCAACGGCTCCTAGCACCTGAAAGCCGATTGACGCTGCTACGCGCAAAGGAACCTCCGACTGGTAATCCTCCGGCAAGCCCCGCAGCAACGTTCGCCATACCTTGACTCAGGAACTCCCGACTAGGATTCCAGCGCTGGCGGTCCTCGTTAGCGAAAACTCGAGCAATCGACGCAGAATCCGCGAAACCCACGACCGCAATTACTGCCCCTGGAAGAAAGAGCGCCGGTAGACTGCTCCATGGCAGATCTATCGAAAGTGGGGGCAACCCTACCGGTATCTCACCAACTGTGGAGCCTTCGTATCCAGAGACGATTGAAAATAGCAGACCTCCTAAGGCAGCAACTAAGACACCCGGCACCAAAGGGTGCATAGCTCTCCCACCTACAATGACAATTACAGATGCCGCCGTGAGTATTAAGGCTAGAATTTCCCATGAACCCGGATCGGTTAAGGCAAAGAGCGCCCGCCTAAGTACACCGCCTTCGGATACATTAACACCGAGTGCTGAAGGAAGCTGCGAACACACAATCAGGATGGCAGCAGCGGAAACAAATCCGGTCATCACCGCGCGTGACATCAGATAGCTGACCCATCCAGCTTTCATCAATCCTACACCGATCCGTACCAGCCCACACACCACAGCCAGTAACGCAGCTAAACTGGCAAATTCAACTGTACCCGGTTCAGCCAGGGGGAGCAGCGCGCCAAGCGTCAGCAAGGCAGTGATCGTAACGGGCCCGGTTTGAAGGTAGGGAGACGAGGCACACAATGCTGCAGCGATCGGCGCGGCGGCGGCGGCGTATAAGCCATGATGACTAGAAAGCCCAGCTAACTCAGCATATGCCATCGACCCTGGGATTAACATGAGCGCGACCCCGAGTCCCGCCACGATATCTCTGAACGAGAACTGGTGAGAAGGCTCAGCGAAAATGAAGTTGGTCAAGACATAATTTTAGCGGTTATTTCTGCTCCTCCATCTGAAAGTTTTCTTAGTAATTCTGATGTTGCCCAAGCTCGATCCCGAAAAAAGTCAGCGGTAACACCGAGTAGCTCCCGGCGATGCTCATGACCCAGCGCCTGACGAGCCGCCTCGACGGCAAGCGACCGCAGGAACCCAGATGAGTCCTGCCCGAGGAGATGTTCTAGTGCGTACCGACGCTCACCGGCACGCAATCCTAGGTCGAGCTCCGAGGCAAGGCGTGCGAGATCAGCCCTAGTCAGGATGATTCCGGCTCGCACCGGAGCAAGAAGTCCGGAGATGAACGCATCCGCTCCCTCAGTCTGCGGGTCATCAAGTGCTGGTGACTCACGGAGGTGTAGCGGTAATCGTTCTGGGTGCCCAACCCGCACCAACTCAACCTGCAAAACCTTGTCAAGGAGAACCGCCCAACCACGGTAGGGTCCCGAGGCAATCTCGATAACGCGCTCAAGATAGGCCGGAACCCAAGGAGCTATATGCTCCTGCAGAAGTGCGTCCCGTCCTTGAGTGATCAGCACAGCCTCCGCCTCAGAGAAACCAGAAAGTTCGTTTGAAACCTTTTGTTCTGGCCTAACCTGCTCGGACAGTGTCGCATATAGTCCCAGTAGGGCCGCAAGGTGATCCGGTTCCGGTGGTGGGTTCTTCCCTAAAGCTCTCCAGAATCCGGCCACACGGTTCTGTGCTTCCCCGCCCAGCATACCTTCCGGGCCGAGGTGCACAGATGCATAAGGATAAAGCTGAAAAAGAAAAATGTCGGCGTATTCTGAAGCGCTCGGTGAGTCTTCAATCCCCAGCGCTTGCCATAAGTGAATGTGCTCCGAACTAGGAGCTTCCGCGAAAACTGCTAGGGTGCGGATTAGGTCCACAGGAGCCTGACCTGACTCCCCTGTGAAACCAGGGTTAGAAAGTAGGTCTAATCCCTGATCCCTCACGTGATTGTCATACTTCGACAGGCTCAGGCTTTGGAGGAAGGCGGTACGCGTCACGCTCAGGGCGAACCGGTCGGAGCATCCAGTACGGCCGCCGCGTTCCGTCTGGAGAATAACGCTCCGCTGAGCGCGTCATCGCGAGCCACTTCCTGTATGCCGCTTGAGATTTACCGGTGTCCACTGAGACATCGCCAGCCCGATCCCCTGCTTCAGCCGGGCAGATCCTCACCGCTTGGTGCCAACAGTGCATACCCGAGATCGGGTCGGGATGTACTGCGTGAGTGAGGTTCTGGTGCACACCCAGGTCCGTCCACCAAATGCGCATTGTATCGGGATCCGACGAAGCAAACGGCTCACCACCCTTTCGGGGGGTAATCGACCACTCGTCCCCTTCTTGGTTCAGTGCGACCGTTGTTATACCCAGTCGCGGCCCTTTATGCCCCTCTGGTTTCCACCGACCCATGTGATGGCTACACGCGGCCACACCGGGTCGGATGCCTTCTGTAATCCAAGACTTGAGAACAAAGTAACCCAGTTCCGTCTCGACTCTCACGAGATCACCTGTCTTGGACACCCCCACTCTATTGGCATCTATCGGATGGATCCAGAGCGGGTTCGTGTGAGCAATCTCGTCGAGCCATTTCGAGTTCGTGCTCCGGGTGTGAATCTGCACGGGCACTCGGAATGTCGTGATCAGAGGCATCTGATCAGTCTCAAGATTCTCGGGGTGAATATGGCTCTTTACGTACGTGGGTATTGCAAGTTCGGGCCAACCCCAGTCATGCAGTGTCCGTGACCAAAATTCGAGTTTCCCTGTCGGGGTGGGCCACCCCTTAAGGATCTCTCCATCTACCCTGACCCCGACTCGGCGCCGTCCGTCCTCATCTGGGTCAATCTCGGTTCCTCCTCCAGGAGCCTTGGGGCTGGGAGGTGTCGGCGCCCGGCTGTACACCCGACCCATTTCATCCACCCGGACATCTTCTAGTTCACCGTCAGGAACCGACTGCTCATAAACCTTACCAACTTTATTCGAAATCTCGAATGCCCCATAACGGCGCATATATTCGAGGGGGGTTAACCCCTCTGCAGCTGAAGCCTCTGGAAGACCCGGAACCGAGTTATCGAAAATCCAACTGTAATACTCGTCGACCGTCATTTTTTCACCGGGGATCTTCTTGGATTCGAAAAACTCTCGAATTCCGAGCGATCCGTCCGGGTCGATTCGCCACGTGAGGTCAATCCAGAACTCGTTCTCTTCCCAAACTTCGCCGGGGTTCACCTGCCTTGTGTCAGTGATTTCCTCACCCAAGCGCTCACGAGCCGCACGCAGCACCGGCTGCCGGAAAGCGATCCACTGGCCGTTGTACTGCTCATAAGAAGTCAGGTCGTGGCGTTCCGAAGCGTGTCCCATCGGGAGGATGTAGTCGGCGAAGTAGGCGGTCTCATTCCAGGTCGGCGTCATGGCAACATGCAGCCCAATCTGGTTCTCATCACTGAGCATCTCGATCCAACTGAACCCGTCTGGGTTCGTCCACACCGGGTTGTAGACACGAGTAAAGTAGACCTCGACATGGGCGCCCTGATCCCTCATTAGATGGGGCATGAGGAAGGACATCTCCATGAGCGCTAAGGGGTATTCACGTGGCCATGTCACTTCGTTCCATTTCTTTGGACGCTGGTGTGGGAGACGAGGGGGTCTGGGAGTGAACTTGTTCCACGAGTTAGGGAAGGTCCCACCCTCGGTGGCCAACGCTCCTAGCAGTGCATTGAGCAAGGTCAGCGACCTAGCAACCTGCCACCCACCTAGGTTCCCTGAGCCAGCACTCCTCCAATTATGAGTCGCCAGACGGGTACCCGCTGTCGAGACGACCTCAGCCACCTCTCGCAGTGTCACAGCATCAATACCGGACTCTTCCGCCGCATACTCGAAGGTGAATTCAGAGTATACCTCGCGAAGTAGTTCCTCGAAGCGCTCGAAAGAGGCACCGGGCTCCCCATTCACCACCTCCATATATTCCTGCCAGTTCCACCAGCGTCGCACAAATTCTCGGTCGTATTTTCCTTCTCGGATCATCCAGTTGGCAATCGCAAGAAAGATCACCGGCTCCGAGCCCGGGTAGGGAGACAGCCAGTGGTCAGCGTGGGTCGCCGTATTGGACAGGCGGGTGTCAAAGACTATGAGCTTTGCCCCGTTCTTCTTGCCCTCGATAATCCTCTGTGCGTGAGGATTGAAGTAGTGACCAGTTTCTAGATGGCTGCTGACGAGCACGATGACTTTCGCATTGGCGTAGTCGGGACTGGGTCGGTCCATACCCATCCACCAATGATATCCGGCTCGTGCGCCGCTCGAGCATACATTCGTATGCGAGTTGTGGCCGTCGACACCCCACGCCTCGAGCATCCGTTCGGTGTATCCGTCCTCACCGGGGCGTCCCACATGGTAGATCACCTCTTCATGCCGGTCCTCCTCCATTGCGGTTCGGATCCGGTCCGCAATCTCATCGAGCGCCTCATCCCAGGAAACCTGCTCCCACTTCCCTTCACCACGCCGCCCACTGCGCTTCAACGGGTAGAGGATACGGTCTGGATCCGTGATCTGGTTCAGTGTAGCAGGCCCCTTAGCACAGTTCCTGCCCCTAGAGCCCGGGTGTTCAGGATTTCCTTCGAATTTCCGCACCTGAAGAGTGTCCCTATCCACGTACGCAAGAAGCCCACAGGCCGACTCACAATTGAAGCAAGTGGTCGGTACCAGCATGTACCGTTTCTCGACTCGCTCCGGCCATGACTTTGAGTCCAATTCCACCCAATCATTCCAACGTTCCCGCGGGGGGTACGAGGCAAGGTGAATCCGGCTCGCCCCAGGATAGAATGTTTCGCCCCGCTCCTCGACCTCTGCCCTAGCGGCCGAAACCCTGTGATTCAGTTCATTCAGGTGGGTGGAGTCGCTCATGCTAACGGCACTGATTGGCCAGCCTGAACGTAGGCATGCTCGTACAGAAGGAGGCCCACCAAACCGGCTAGAGCTCCAGCTAGAGCTCCAATACCGATACTGGTACCTACCAACAGGAGAGAGGCAGCAGTTAACCCTATCCCAGCCCAATAGAATGCAGCGTATGCCCCCCTGGTCATATTCCTAGCTGCGAGAGTTGCGTGAGCAGTCGGGTGGGCCATACTCACCTCACCCAGAGCCAGAATGAGGTGAAGCACCAGGGAAGCTTGGAGAATCCACCTAGCGCCGACTGTTAGCCCATCCGGATTCAGCAGGATTAGGGCAGCAGAGCCGGCCAGTAATGCCTGGACGAGAAGGTGGGCAGGAAGCAAAGGACTCTGCCAAAGATCACGTGCCTTGGCCTGCGCAAAGAGATAAGCAGTATAGATCGCCGTCATTGCAGCGAGAGGGCCACCCGCCCAAGCTAGGCCTTGGGGAATGTTAGGCTGACCTCCTATAACTGCCCCCATATGCAGAGCAAGTATTCCCCCATAACCGGTGATGATAAAACCTCCCCGCACAAGCCAACTTCGCCACTGAGGCCTGGTAAGCACCATCCAGAAGCGCTCGGGGTGATCCAGATCCCAGACTAAGAGTCCACCGGTAAACAACAAGAAGGTCATTGCTACCGCCGGACCCACCAGCGTCCAAACTGGGTTCGTCCATGTGATCATCCCGCTCAAGGCAAGCAGGAGCGGCACCAAGTATGCTCCTGCCGATATCGACTTGGTGAAGGTGTACAAGCTCACACGCCAATCCCACGGTGCAGTGTGTGGAATGTCGTAACTCAGCAGGGCCGCAGCGGAACTATTCGAGGTGCCGGGATGGCCGGAAGGTACCTGGTGCTTAACGTTACCTTGCTCACTCCACATAAAAATTCCACCATCCGGTCGACGCGCAGCCAAAGGGTCGAGTGTCGCTTGGTCTGCACCCTTATAGTAGAGCTTCGGGCGAGTCTCCTTCTCAGGCCGTCGGACCGCGACAGCCTCCCCGTTAATGATTCCGCTCACTGCCGACAGTGGATCATTCATGTCGCCCACGAGGATGGCCTCCGTAGGGCAAACAATCACGCAAGCCGGCTCGAGGCCAACATCCAATCGGTGAGCACAAAAGTTGCACTTCTCGGCAGAGTGATCTTCGGGATTAATGAAGATCGCGTCGTAAGGGCAAGCAGCGATGCAAGCCTTACACCCGATGCAGATCGACTTATCAAAATCCACGATGCCGTCAGGCCGGCGGAACATAGCGGCTGTCGGACAGGCCTCCACGCATGGGGCGTCATCGCACTGGTTGCAGCGCGTGACCTGAAAAGAGCGACGCACCTGGGGAAAGATCCCCGTGTCCACATACTTGACATACGTACGTGTCACTGAGAGGGGCACTTCGTTTTCAGACTTACATGCAGTTGTACAAGCGTGGCACCCTATGCAGCGTGTATTATCGATGACCTTGGCCCAGAGCGGCTCGCGAGTCGCTGAAGGAACCTGAGTGGTCGGCATCCGGCACATCTCGATGAGGAAAGTCGGGAAGCTTGCGAGGCAAGCTATCTAAGGAAAGACCGAAGTTCCACAGGACAGTTCCTAGAACTTGATCCTCGTAGGGCGTTACCTGCTGTTCGAAGCGACTGGGGCCAAAGATACCGCACCTACAAGATTAGGTGACAAGTAGGGAGTCAACCCTGAGCATCCACCTCTGCTTCAATCTCCGTGAGAAACCGCTCGATTCGGTCGGTGAGCGACGTGCTGAAGATATGGGCGTGCCCGCGATACCAAACACCCCAAGCGGGAGCGCGAAGGTGGTGCTTTAAGGTCTCTCGGTAGGCCTCCCACATCTGGTTATCAAGCGCACCGACCCGATGCTGGTACATGAGATTGTCGAAGTGACGGAATACGGCTGTCATGTAGGAGTCCCACCGAACCCTCTCACTGGGTGAAAGCTCGTCGGGATCACGTTCGGCCCGCTCGAAGAAGGCCGCGAACTCGGAGTCGCGGAACGAGTGCTCCAACAGCCGGATGCTGTTCTGAACCATCGAGTTGAACGAAGCCGCCTGAACAGACTGCGTGTTGTAAATCGTTTGACGAGCCAGGTATATGAGTGAGATGACGACTGCGATTGCACTGACGAATTCCCCGATGTTACCCAGCGCCTGGAGTGAGAGCATATCAGAGGATGTTCCGTGATGGTTTCGCGTTCCGACCCAGCGGAGTCGGACTGACCAGAAAACTACCTCAGTTATACAGGGAGCCCAGCCCCCAGCTATGCTCCGATTAACTCATCCATCAGAAAGAGGTCGGTCAGCAACGCCCGGAAGTGGATGTTAGCGTTGAGATTGTCGATAAGCTGAGAGCTGATCCCTTCCTGGACTGAGACGAGGCGCACCGTAGCGAGCGTAGCCGAAGCGTCTCTCTCAAGCACCTCAAGTACATCTGACCACGTGTCGCTGGGCTTCAAAGATTCCTCAGCTACAAGCGAGTCAAACGCGGAACGCAAACCATCAAGGGCTGTTTCTGTCTTCGAGAGAAAGCCCCGAAGCTGGCCCCCAGACTTCGAGCCCTGATCACTGGTTAACCCCTGGGCGGCGTAGGCGAGGAAAAATTCGTAGCTCTCCTCAATGGCATCGATACGCGTTTTGACGTCTTCGCGAGAGGAGGGCACGGTGAGTCTCGGTAATGGGTGTGGTGGCGTAGGATCCCGGTGGTCTTTGCTACAGCCGGCTTAGTCGTCCACGCGTGGGGCGCTCACCACTGAGTCTGCGATTGCACCTCCAGGCGCTTGCTCCTGTACACTTCCGTCACTAACAGACCATTTGTCAGGGTCAAAGTGCGCGAGGTAGTGCTCTCGATCGATCCAGCCACGGATCATTGACCAGGTGAACCACCGCTTGTCTGGCCTGATCGCAAAGTAGATATGCGCCGTAACCATAAGAATTAGCGAAACTCCTGCGATTCCGTGGATGACAAACATAAGCCCCGTCGTGGCTCCGGGCGTCAAAGATATTACTGGTTCACCCAGTTCACTGTATCCCGAGACAGCCTGGTCCACGAACGGATAATATGTGTTCGGTTCCCAGAATGGGGTCTCGATCCTCAGGGTCATCAGCACACCGGTCACGATCGCCGCGAGTGATACGACAACGATACCGTTATGATACATCCGGTGATCGAAAGGATACTTACCCGGCTTTTCCGGCGTGGGCGCCTTCGGAGACAGGACATGCCGGAAATGACTTATACCCTCTCGGACATCCTTGGCCCCCATACTCATCATGGACCAGAAGTCCTGCCAACCAATTGAGTGGATTACGTGGTAGACAATCGTGAGGATCAACACCGCGCCAGCAATCCAGTGAATTGTCACCCACGCAAACTCTAGTCCGAGTAGCGGAACGAAAGCAGTGACGAGTAGCACGAGCATCGAGGCTGCCATCGACCAGTGGAAGATACGAGAAGCCAAAGTATGTCTGACAATTCGCTCGGGGATGCCAGCCACCGATCCTTGGGCCTCAGCCACTTCCTCTTGTTTAGAGAATCCCCGCCGGCGATACCAAAACCAGTGACCGAGCGTGAAAAGTACAGCGAGCCCAATCGCCAAATACATCAGATCCAACGAAACTCCTTGGAGTACTTCCTGGCCCCAAGGGTTCGACTCGAAATCTAACCATCGGCCCATTATGCTACACTCCTGACCGCACGGCGCACTAGATTACTCATCATTGGCTGCTTGTACTCATTGTACTTCAATGCATGAGATCCTTGGATCGCGATCTCACCAGCCTCAATCGCTACCGCTTCGTCAACTGAAGTCCCCCTGACTAGCCGCTCCACAGCATCGAGCCTAACCGGGAACGGCGCTACACCGTTCACCACGATGCGAGCGTCATCAATCGTGTTACCAGAAGTCTTAAAAGCCGCTGCTACACTAACCAGTTGGAAATCCCAGGATCCTCGATCACGAACCTTCTCATAATAGAAGTGCGCATTCGCCCATTCGCCCGGAATATTGATCTGAGTAAGCAAATCACCCGATTCGAGAACTGTCATTCGTGTGATATCAGTCGCCGGGCCAATAAAGAAGTCTTCAGCATCGTAGACATTAGAACTCCGTCGACCGCGCACGATCATCTTTGCATCGAGTGCGACCAGGGCATGCGCGGTATCGGATGGGCTCACCGCCACACATCGGCTCGTTCCCATGATCGCGTGCTCCCGGTTCATAGCCTGTGGAGCCGCCGCATAGCAGGTGTTGCCTCCCGCGCGGTAACACGGCCAGCCGCTACGATAGTACCAGCAACGGGTATCCTGACTAATGTTCCCGCCGAGCGTGCCCTGGTTGCGGATCTGAGGAGTCGCTACGTGCTCGGCAGCATCAGCTAGGAGTGTGTACTCCGAGCGAACCCGCTCATGCCGAACGATTTCGGTGAGCGTCGTCATCGCGCCGATCTCTAATCCATCTTGAGCGTCACTGATGCCGGTAAGTTCGTCGATACCGCCGAGGTCAATCACCGCCTCGGGCCGCTTTATACGGTCTTTAAACCAGTCGTAAGAATCGAGTCCGCCCGCAAGCACCCATGCTCCCTGACCGTGTTCGGCCAATAAGACCAGGGCATCTTCCACCGTCGTCGGTTGGAAGAGTTCGAAGGCCGGAATCATGTCTCTAATGATCGCCATGTCTCTCTCCCTAGCCGATGTGCTGCTCAAGGGTGAACGGGGGCTCTAGTCCTTCGAGCGCAGAAAGAATGATGTCAGGCGTCAGCGGTGTGCGGCATAGACAGAGACCGCCCATCGCGTCGGCAACTGCTGATGTGAGCGCTGCCCCTCCTGCACCTACAGGAGGCTCACCGATACCCTTCGCACCAACGGGTGTCTGTGGATCGGCAATGCCTACCGCATCGACTTTCATGTCTAGCGGTACGTCGAGAATGCCCGGAGGTCTCGCCGTGTAAAGCCTATTTGCAAAAGGAACACCCCACTTGGGGTCGAAAACCCAACGCTGGGTCATCGCCTGTCCCATGCCCTGGACGCTTCCTCCAAGGACCTGAGCACTTAGGCTACGCGGGTGGAGTACCGTTCCGCAGTCAGTCACGGCGACATACTCCTTGATATCCACCCTACCAGTCTCTTCGTCGAGTTCGACCATCGCGAATCCGGCCACCCAAGAGTAGACGCCCCCACGCCCTCCGTAGTTGTCCCTAGCTACTCCCATCAAGCCCTCCCCAGCCAGCATATTCGCCGCCGGAACAGTCGTGGCGTGAATATCATCTGGAAGCTCGTGACCATCGTACTTGCCACCAAGCTCAATCGCGCGCTCCGCGACCTGGGCAAACGTCATACTCGCCCCGCCTCCGCGGCGGAACACTCGTCCGTTGTCCATATCGTAGTTGTTGGGCGACCCACCAAGAGTTCGCGCCGCTACTTCTAGGATCTTGGCGCGTGCGTCCATCCCTGCTGCGTGGTTTGCTCGGGAGTGCGCGTGTGTCGTCTGGCTCCCCGCCTGAACTGAGCTACGAGGCATACCTCGGCTTGAGTCACCCCACACGAGCTCTACCTGGTCCCAGTTGAGACTGAGTAGTTCAGCTGCCGGCCGCGCCGTATCCATGATCGAGTGCGTGCCGAGATTCCCGAGACCCTGATGGATATAGAGTTTCCCGTCCGGCCGGATTACCATGAGGCCGTCATACCCACGGGAGCCAGCGGTATAGGGCGAGAGCCCGATTCCGATTCCCGTCCGCTTAGTGCCTTCCCGTCGACCGGACAGCGCCTGCTTGCCCGCCCAATCAAAAATCTCGGCTCCTTTCTCTAGAGCTTCCTTAGCGTGCACACTGGTGAGTGTCGAATTACGTGGTCCGAACTCAACGTCGGCATCTGGCGCGTTCTTCAGATGAACCTCGAGACGGTCGAGACCCAACTCTCTGGCCGCCTTCTCCAGGATCGGTTCCATCATGATGACGATCTGAGCCCCACCCGGTCCGCGTTGTGCAGCCTTCGGGGGAGTATTCGTGTACATCGCGATCCCCCTGAAACGCATGTTCTGGGGCGTGTATACGAGATCCGCGATCATACCCGCGGTGTTAAAGTCACCAGCTCCGTATGGGCCACTCTCCTGAACGATGTACAGGTCGATCGCGTTACAGGTGCCGTCAGCCTTGAAACCCATCTTTAGCCACGACTGGAAACCCGGACGTGCCCTACCGATGTAGTTCTCCTCGTAGCGGGTGACACGCAGCATTACGGGCCGACCGATCTTACGTGAGAAGACAGCGGGCACTTCCATATGGGTATTCCCACTGATCTTCGAGCCGAAACCACCACCGCAGTATTCGGCTACTAGAACCACATCCTCAGGATCTATGTTGAGCGTACCAGCGAGCGCATACTTCGTGCGTTGCGCACTCTGGGTGGACACGAATGCGTGGAGCTTGCCGTTCTCCCAATACATCATGGTGGAGCGAGGCTCCATCGGATGGTGGGTCAGAGACTGGTGGACAATCGATTCCTCTAGGATCAGGTCTGATTCAGAGAATGCCGCATCGATATCTCCCTTCGTCCACTCAACGGTGGCCTCACCGTTCGGCATACGGCCAGCATCTATTTCCGCAAAATCGGCATCGGTCCACTTGAGTTCGCTGAACTCTCCACCTGCGAAGACGTTGCCCCCAGTGTAGGCGTTGGGTCCGTTAGGCCTGAGGCTGTCTAGCGGATCAAGCACAAAGGGAAGCGGCTCGAAATCTATTTCGATCGCCTCGATCGCGGATGCCGCTTGTTCCTCGGTTTCGGCTGCGATCGCGAGAATCGGTTGGCCCTCATACATGGGCTCGTCAGTGAGGCTCGCCTCCCCTGGACGACCTTCTACCTGGCGCACTTCATCGGCACGAAGGATGTCGAAGACACCCGGCATAGTAAGGGCCCGTCTGGCATCAACGTTACGCACGCGAGCATGTGGCATCGGGCTCAATAGCAACTTTGTGAACACCATACCATCTGCCCGAAAATCTTCAGCGTATCTCGCGCGACCTGTGATCTTTGCAACGAGATCCTGTGGCACGATATCGGTTCCAATTATTTTCTCAGCCATCAGGCCCCCCTACACGCTGCGTGCGAGCTCAGCAGCCCGCATCGCGCAGTTGAGGATTTTGTGGTAGTCACCGCATCGGCAAAGGTTGCCAGAAAGCGCATGTGCCGCCTCCGCCCGGGTGGGATTAGGATTCTCATTCACCATAGCGGTCATACTCATGATGAAGCCCGGTGCACAAAACGCGCACTGGAAGCCACCTTCGTCGATTACCGCCTGTTGTACCAGGCTGAGTTCGCCTGTGTCAGGGTTCTCAAGCCCCTCAATCGTTGTGACCGAGCTCCCCCGCACTTGGTGCGTCAGCGTCGAGCACCCGTACCGGTTGACCCCGTCAATCAGCACCGTACAGGCTCCGCATTCTGCACGATCGCAGCCGAGCTTCGTGCCAGTGAGATTAAGCCGGTAGCGGAGCGTCATCGCGAGTGTTTCATTCGGTAGCACGTCCACGCGCCGCTGCTGTCCATTCACGTTGAGCGTGATCAGGCGTTCCGCGGCCCCAGGAACGCTCTGCGCACCCAAGAGGCCTGAACCCCCGATAAAGTAGCCTGCCGAAGAAGCCGTAGCGCCTACGGCTATCACACCTTTAATGAAGTTCCTCCTAGAGTATTTTGTCTCCAAGAGACCTATGGATTCTGCTTCGCCCATCGAACTACTCCGTCGCAAGGGGCTAGTCACCAGCGCGCACTCAGCGGCATAATAGGTACTCCAGCACTGTATCGCGAGCGTTTTCTTTCATCCGTATACGGCGACCCCAGGCTCCCCACCCTGAAAGGAAGAGCGCTCCCTGGACGCCAATTCACACTACTCTAGCAAGATGAATACCCTGCATTAATCCAAAATGGTGGGACATGCACAGGGAGCCGGATATATTACCTCCACTTATGCTCGGAAGAAGCGTCGAGCGCCCAACTAGGGTTCCAACTCCTTGATGCCTGCTATACTTCACCATCCATTGGGTCTGGCCGGACTCTATCTACTGGTAACGGCTCCGCCACTGCTACCGGGGCCGTGGACGACACAACACGTCGTCCTTGCAGGTCTCCATTTAGGTGTCTGTGCCATGTGTCTCCGACAGGCGCGTCGCGGTGAAGATCCAGGCTGGGCATCAAGTTGGGTCGCATTGATTCTGATACCGCTGTTCTATGCGGAAATAGCACTTCTCAACCAGTCTTTCGGAGCGGGTTATCATGATGCCCTCGTCTTATCGTGGGAGGCTTCCCTATTTGGATCACCAGCAACGGAGTTGGCGGGTAGATACCCGTTTCCACTGCTCAGTGAGGTCCTCCACCTGGGTTATTTTTCTTATTACCCGACGGTCTACATACCCCCACTGCTCCTATTCCTCGCCCAGCGACGTGAGGCCTTCGAAACGACGGTAATGACCTTGCTCGTGACCGCCAGCGTATGTTTTGTGTTCTTTGTGTATTTTCCGGTCCAGGGTCCTCGGTATTTTGGCCCTCCCGCATCAATACCGGACGGCCCGATCCGTGCCTTGACACTGGGCATCTTGGAGAAAGGCTCCTCCCGTGGGGCTGCATTTCCCAGCTCACACATGGCAATCACAGTGTGCCAGGCAATGGCGCAGCTTCGTTATCAACGTCCAATTGGAATACTCGTAACGCTCATCTCGGTCGGGGTCGGCGTCGGGGCTGTATATGGTGGATTCCACTACGCGATTGATATGCTCGCAGGAACAGTGGTGGGATTAGTGGTAGGCGGCATGATGCTCACCTGGAGACGACGTTCTTATGACCCACCGGAGACGGTGTAGTGATACCACATCTCATTCACCAGATCTGGCTGGGTGAATCAGGGGGTTCCTCTCCACCATCTACTTTCCAACAGGCAGCTGCGAGTTGGCGACACCACCACCACGACTGGGAATATCGGCTGTGGGGATCTGCAGAAATTAGACAACTCTTCGCTGCCGCCCGACCCGAACTTCAAGGGCTCTATGACGCCTATCCGTACTGGGTGCAACGGGCGGATGCGGCTCGCTACCTCATTCTGCATCGGTACGGCGGTATCTACGCAGATCTAGACATTCTTTGTGAGAGAAGCTTTGAATTCATTGGGAACTGTGATCTTGTGCTCGCCCCGACGAAACCGCTCGGCGTGTCGAACGACCTTATGGCAACTGAAGCAGGTCATCCTTTGTTCCGCCGTCTCCTAGATGAGCTTCCCAGCTCTTACCACCGTTGGCAGAAACCGTGGGTGCTCCCGCACTTTCAGATTATGTGCGGGACGGGTTCCCTGCACCTTTCGCGTGTTTTCGCGATGGTCGAGGACCATACTCCTGTCCGTCTGCTCTCGAACTCAGAGTACGGTCACGGAAACATAGATGAGGCGCTCGTCCGCCATATCGACGGTAATACGTGGGCTGGTTGGGATACGCACGCTCTCATTTTTCTACAGAGACGGTGGAAAAGAAGCCTGCTAGGAGTGCTGATCATCCTTGTTCTGCTGGTGTTTCTCCTTTGATGTCGACTCCGCGGACCACACAGACGGGGTGGAATAGAGAGCGAACAGTGTGCTTCACGATCGATGCCGAGCCCGACTGCCCGCCTTTCTTGTGGAGCTGGAGAGGTATCGAGGAGGGCGCGCCCAAGCTATTTGATTTATTGGATGAACTTTCAGTGCCAGCAACCTTCTTCACGACAGGAGACACGGCGGCACACTACCCCTCATTTGCGGCAGAGGTGGTCGAGCGCGGACACGAACTCGGCTGTCACGGACATAGCCACCGGTCATTCATGGACATGTCTGTCGAAGAGGCTCGGAACGAGCTAAGTGAGTCTTCATCGATCCTTAGAGACTTTGGAGTGGTCACATCCTTCCGGGCACCATATCTACAACTCCCAGAACCGTTCGTGCCGCTCCTGAAAGAGCATGGGTACCTCTTAGATAGCTCACTTGCTAAGTATAAGGTTGCGTACTGGCGAAGATGGCATAGTAGCGGTCTCATCCGAGTCCCTGCTTCGATAACGTCGTCTTGGCTCCGGCTCCCGCCTAAGATCCGTGACCCGATTCTCCGCAGTAGAAAGACTCCCCTGGTCCTATTCGTGCACCCGTGGGAGTTCGTAGATCTCCGGAAAACTGGGATCCGATGGGATTGTCGAGCGGGGACCGGCCCTCACGCTTTATCAGCCATCAAAGATGTGATCGAGCTGTTGCAAGCTGAGGGAGTTCATTTCAGCCATATGCGTGATCTGGAGCGGGAGGACACCGGGTGAGTAGGCGAGCACCCTACATCGTCGGATGGGTGGTACTGACCGGACTCGTCATCGCAACAGCCAGACGAGTGGATTGGACGCTGGCACTCTCAGCAACGCTCGAGGCAAAACCCCTACCTCTGATCATCGCGGTCCTGCTCAATGCTATGATTCTCGTATTTGCCACTGCTCAGTGGCTTCTTTTCCTACCCCAAGGAGTGTCAGTAGCTAAATCGAAGATGTTCGAGATCATGGCTTTAACAAGCACGGTTTCGAATAGTGGTCCAGTCGGAGGGGGTGCGGCTGTCGGCCTTCATTTACTGGCGACACATGGCAGAGTGGGGCACTCAGTCGGCTTATCCGTCCTACTTCTTGATCAGTTGGTCGAGGGATTGGCGAAGATGGCGATCGTCCTTCTTGCAATCGCGGCAGTCCCCATCGGACTTGAATACAGAACGGTCGGTGCCACGATCATCTTAGGCGTCCCCACCCTTTTTTTCGTCTTAACCGTTATTGCTCACCGAAGACCTGCCCTCGAATCAATATCGGAGCGAACTACAGGGTTCCGGCGGTGGATTCTCAACAAGCTAAACCGTGTCGCTGACAACCTCGAAGCTCTCCGACAGCCGAAGAAACTTTCCGTGACAGTCGTTCTTGCACTGCTACAGAAGTTGGTGGAAGCCCTGGCGATCGCTTCTGTGTTAATGGCGTTTGGGATATCCACCCCATGGTGGGGTGTTCTCGCT
>DCAD01000043.1:42402-65008 GCA_002311875.1 Gemmatimonadales bacterium UBA1142
GTCTATGAGGGTGCCGCATTCCTCGTGTATAGAGCTCTCGGAGTCGGTAGTGATACCGCCGTGGCGTTGGCAATTATTCAGCACGTGGTTTACCTCATTCCCCTAGCTGGCATCGGTTGGATTATCTCCTCCGTAAGGCCACTGAGGATTAATCGAACTGATCTGGATCTCGATGCCAGTTCGTGAGGAGTTCGAGCTGTCTTTACCATGAAACCGCCCAAACTCCACCCGGATATGCCGTCTGAGTGGGTGCTGCCCTGAACGCATTCAGCACCGGCCCCGTCCACCGATCCAGGTGCACCCCAGTGACGGGTTGTTTCGGATCGAAGTCAATCAGTGCCGTCCCAAATTCCCCAGCTGAGAGTGCAGTCTCAAAATCAGTGGCGTTCCAAAGCCCCCTCCGTGACAGAGAAGTCATGATGAAGGGGTGCAGTAGTGCCGGATGCCCACACGCCCTCGCGATACCCGCCTCCTCCACAAGTGCAGGCCCTGACCGCGGGAACTCAGAGCATATCGAAGTCAGCTCCCCCGACAGATCTGAGACACGGGAAAGGTTGATCCACGCGACCGTGGCGACGCCCATATCGGCCCCCACAACTTGAACCGCAAGGATCCAGGGAAGTAACCGGCGACATCTAGTCTTAGGAACCTTAAGTGCTGCTTGGTCTGCACCAGGGTGTAGACGTCCTGCTCCAAAAAGAACGGGACCCACTAGCATGACCGTCGCCAAGTGTAAATCAAGAAAATATGCGGACGCCGACCCGGACCGAGCCGCGGAGAACGACCACGCTAACGCACCGCACCAGTACCACCAGACGGGATCGCTCCTTGCTCCGGGGCGACCTCGAAGAACGCTATAGGCTGCCAGCGCAAAGAGGGGTACCCAGGGGCCCACATGGCTGAGGAACTGCCACCCAAGGTTCATCATCGAATAGGTACCGGTCGTGTACATCACGATGTGTCGCCAAGGTTCAAGACCCCACATAAAAGTGATCGCGGCAAATCCTGAGATACCCGCGCCCAGATATCCGACTAAGACTGATCGGAGTGCGGTTGGTCGGTACTTCCAGGTCCAAACAAACACAACTAGTGAAGGAACAACCTGGGTTTGCTTCGCGAAGCAACTCATAGCGAGCAGAATTCCTGCCCAAAACACCGCGCGTCCGGTCTTGCCCCGATCCACCAGTGCCCACGCCATCACCGTGCCGAGTACAGCCCACATCTCAATACGGAACTGTCCAGTTCCGTACACAAACGGCACACTGGCACCCAAGAGTCCTAAGGTGCCGATCGACACGGCCGTATCACTGCCTCGAGCTTGAGTCCACCAGCCAATTACTCCCAAGACCAGCATCACTCCGATCCCGTTCACCAAGCGCCCCGCAAGGAGGGGAGGTATTCCGAGTACCGCTAAGAATCGCGCTAGAACCAGCACCATCGGGGGATAATTGAGAACACGGAGTGTTCCATCACTTTCGATCGAAGGGTAGAGCTTGCCCGTCTCCATCCACCCCTGTAAATGATCTAGAAGTTCTCCCGCCGTGTAGCCGGGGTCCAATGGGTGGAATGCCAAGGAGATCGACCAAACCAGGCAAACAGCGACGAGCCAGGCAAACTGTACTCGCCCAGCCAGCTGCACCCATGACCGGGTCAAACGAAGGTCCTCTGGATAGATCCGTGGTCGAGAATCGGCATCAAACAACGCTCCTGAAACTTGGCGGATCAACTGCAGGATACAGTTGCCTACGAGCCAATCTCAGGCTTTCCTAAGAACTAGCGTAGCGTTCGAGCCACCGAACGCGAATGAATTAGACAGAGCGATGCTGAGCCCGGGGACTTCTCTCCCATAGCCCGGTACGCAATCGAGGTCACAGGACGGATCGGGATGTGTGAGGTTCGCGGTCGGAGGTATCCGGCCCTTCTGTAGGGCAATCGCAGTGATCGCAGCCTCCAGCGCCCCGGAAGCACCGACCAAGTGGCCGTGAACGGACTTAGTAGAACTAACCGCGAGATCTGCGGCATGGTCCTCGAAGACGTTCTTAATAGCCTCGATCTCGACCGGATCTCCAGATGGAGTTCCTGTCGCGTGAGCGTTGACATACTGGACTTCCTCTCGCTCAATATCGGCGTCTCTAATAGCCGATCTCATTGCTGCCTCCTGACCTGTAACCTGCGGTTCCGTCAAACTGAACGCGTCACTTGAAACACCATAGCCGATGATTTCCGCAATCGGCTCTACAGCGCGTTCCTGGAGTGCCGGCTCGGCTTCGAGGACGAGTACAACAGCTCCTTCACCCAAAACAAATCCGGTCCGTTCAAGGTCGAAAGGTCGACTGGACGCCTCAGCGCCATCCGTGTGCCGGCTTGCGAGCACACCAAGTCGTTCCCAGGCGGCAATAGAACCATCATTTAGCATAGCCTCAGCTCCGCCAGTCAAAGCGGTGTCCAGATAACCGTCGCGAATGGCTCGAAAGGCTTCACCGATAGCTACCGTCGATGATGCGCAGGCAATCGAATAGGTATGCGCCGGCCCATGGAGGCCGAATCGCATAGAGATGTGTGAGGCCGGCCCGCTTGCCATGATCATCGGCACGGTGCTAGGCCTACCCCTTCGACTCTGGCGAACGAAATACGTTCGATAGCCCTCCTGGAGAATCTCCGCGCCACCAAGTCCACACCCCATGTAGACCCCACTCTCTGCCTGACTCTCTCCGACTAGGCCAGAGGACCCCAAAGCCTCCTCTGCGGCTATTACCGCCATCTGTGAGGCACGCGCCATGAAGAGTTGCTGGGTCTTGGGGATTCGGTCTTTCAGCGTGAAGTCCACGGTCGCGAGTGGGAGGTCTGAACCAAAGTCCGCGGTCCCTGACCTGACCAGCCGTATTGCCGAATCTCCTTGGTAGACCCTATCGAACACCGATGCAGGATCTTCTCCGTGAGGAGCGATGAAACCGAGCCCCGTGATAAAGACGCGCCGCCCCACGGACCGTGTCAGTCGCCCTTAGCCTCGATAAGCTCATCGATGAGCGCTGCCGCCTCGTTGAGCGTTTCGAATTTGGCTCGGTCGTCTGGAACCTCGATATCGAACTCGTCTTCCACGTCGAAGAGGAATTCCACCACCATGAGCGAATCAAGGCCGAGGTCAGCTAGAGTTGCCTCGGGCCGAATCTTATCCCCGTCCACGTCGTACTTGTCGGTGAGTACTTCTGCTAGATAGGAGTAGGCGCTCATACTGGCGCTTCTCCTTTCAGGAGAAAACAAAGGGAGCCCGCGCGACCGGGCGGTGCCAGCAATCGGTGCGGAAGGTATCATGCCCGGAGCGCAGAACACAGCTTTATACCACTAGAGGCTTTAGGGCTGGAATGAACGAGGTGTCCACCTATAGGTGGACACAGGATCCGAGCTTGGTCCATGATTATCAAAGCTTTTGGTACGTGATCGGATTTAGACATTTCAGGACCCCGAGAATCGACATAAATGATCCAGACCCTCCTGCAGGTGACTGTGTTGACCAGTACTCTTACTGCTGGAGCTGGAGAATCTGGGTCTTTGTTCACCCCCACTTCTGACGATCCGGTCAGAACCGCAGTAAGCTGTTACAGAGGGGACACACCAGAAGTTGGAGTCATGTAGGGTGGGTGTGATTAAACTGATATTCTATGCTAATGAGTTCTAGCTCATTGTAGGATTCAAGAGCTTGCTGGATCAGCTTGGAGAAAAAATGAGAACCCTAAAAGTATTCATGATTCGTATTCGTTCCGCGATAGGGGTGTTGTCGCTTGCCGGTATTACATGTTTGGTCGCCTGTTCGAATGAGGAACAGCCAACAACTGGCTCGGACAACTATCGTCTAGAAGATTACGCCGATTTATCGCCAGAAGAGTTCGTTCAGAAGTTCAATCTGCGTGAATCTGACGTAGCTGTTCGTGATCTTCCGGGCTGGGCGCCACTCAAGAAAGTCGTGGTAGAGATGCCGGGGAATGAACCTTGGGAAAATCGTTTCGAGCGACTGGAGTTTTTTAAAGGGGTGGCCCCCGAAGTAGAGTTCATTCCAGTCAAGAACCTTTCAGATGCGATAGAAAGGGGTGTGCTAGCTGATGCACAAGCCACTATAGGACTCGGTTGTGGTCCTAGTACCGTGGACGCCATTGGTCCAGATGTGAGATGGATTCAGTCAGGCAGTGTAGGGCTAAATCGATGTTTCAATACGATCGGCGAAGAAGCTGAAAGAATGCAGGATATTCTTCGAGAGAGGAATATTCTTATCAGCTCCATCCGTGACATGACAAAGCACGCTATCGCACAGCATTCGCTCACCATAATGCTTTCTCTGATCGGAGGCATGGATATTCATGCGGAAAGGCAGCGACGACATATATGGGGAAGAACCACAACAGATGTAGTAAGAGATCAGAATCTTGATGTGGAGTTTCAGGACCTGACTTTGCTTGTTGTGGGACTGGGGAGTCTCGGTACAGAAGTGGGAAGACTCGCACATGCTTTGGGTATGAGAGTGATTGCAACACGAAATACCAGTCGTTCTGGACCGGATTTTGTAGATTATGTCGGCTTGTCAGATGAGATGTTTGATCTAGCAAAGCAAGCAGATATAGTGTTTGCTGCAGTACCGCCGACGTCAGCTACGCTTGGATTATTCGATATGAAATTTTTCGAGGCTATGAAAGAGTCGGCGTATTTTGTCAGTATAACCCGTCTTGAAGTCATCAACTGGGAAGATCTTAAGACAGCACTCAAATCAGAAAAGATCGCTGGCTTCGGGACTGATGATCTGCCTCAAGACGACTTCGAACTATGGGATCTTCCACGAGTAATCATAACCCCACACGTATCGGATTATTCTCCTCGTTACAGGGACAATCAATACGTTTTTTACCGCGAGAATTTGAGGCGTTATATCGCCGGAGAGAAGCTACTTAATCTGATCGATGTCCAGCGCGGGTACTAGTATTCTCAATACCGATGATATTCAGGGTTCCATAGATGCTGGGATAAAGTGGGATCAATTCTCAGCAGAACTGAGGACGTGAGTATCGTGAACAGGAGCACTAATACTAGATAGTATGATGTGTATAAGAATTCTCAGCTTATCGATGTTTCTCGCTCTGTGCTCGGCGAATGACTCTATCACCGTTCTGGCTCAGGCTCCACTTACTGTACCAGCTGTCAGACCTCTAGTCCCGACCGCAGTAGCCACAGCAGATTCGCTCTTCTTCTCGATGGAGCCGCTTGCTTCGTTCAGGCGTCTCGAAGCACGGGTGGATATAGCTCCAAACGACTACGAAGCCCGTTGGAGGGCCGCACGCGCTGCGCTCGTTCTTGGAGTTATAGAAGAAGACAGGGAACGAACAGATCGATGGCTTAGAATTGCTGTCCAACACGCTTCGGAAGCACTGGCCTTGCGACCTGATAATGTAGATGCAATAGCATGGTTGGCAGCAGCGAAGGGACGGCTAGCCCAAGACATCGCAGGGGTCCGAGAACAGGTTCGACTGGGACAGGAGGTGTGGGCTTTGACCCAAGAGGCGCTGGCAATCGACCGTAACCACGCATTTGCTAACAGTATCTTCGGCAAGCTCAATCAAGAAGTTCGAAGCCTATCAGGCTTCGAACGCTTCATCGCACGAACTTTCATGGGCGGTGGGGACCCAATGAAATACAGTTCTTGGGAAGATGCTGAAGAACACATCCTCAGAGCACTTGAGAATGAACCGGGCACCGTACTCTTCTACAAAGACCTGGGAGACACCTACCGCCTTCAGGACAAACTAGACCTGGCGCGGACTGCATATCAGGAAGGACTGGCAGCACCAGACCGGTACCCTTCGGACCCTATGTGGAAAGAGCAAATGATCGACAGGATAAAGCAGCTCGGTCGTTAGCGGTCAGCCTCGGGATCCTGAGGCTTCTCTGTAGATACGCTCATGTTCCTCTACTACGAGCGGCCAATCAAATGGAGGAGGATTCCGAACACTCCCCTCACGTAGCCTCAGAAGTAGGCCACGATCGCGAGCAAGCCGCGTCAGAGCATCTGCCATTTCCTGATCCGTATCGACTAACAGCCCTGCTACCCCGTCTGGTACGATTTCCGGCAAACTTCCTGTCCTAAAGGCAACAACAGGTAGACCAACAGCACGAGCCTCTAAGGCGGAGAGTCCAAAAGCTTCCCGGGTACTGGGGAGGATGAATACATCAGAATTGCGTAACACTTCCCGAACAGCTTCACGGGGCATCGCTCCCAGAAATTTTGCCTCCACACCCAAGCGATACGCCTGCCTCTCAAGGGCAGATCGACGTGGTCCATCTCCGACGAATGTGACCCTAAGCGTATGCCCATCTGGAATATTCTTCTTAGCCGCAGCCACAACTTCAAGCAAAGCTGAGCCTCTCTTTCGGTGCTTAAGGCGCTGCACGGTAACCAGGTTGATAAAATTCCTTGCGGGTGATGCCGCAGGACATCCCTCACTCCACCATCCAATATCTACACCGTTTGCTAGCACTGTCGTCGGGCGATCAAGAACCCTGGACACTCCGTCCGCCACCATCGGGCTAACGCCAGCAACCACTTGCGGCCAAGACCCCCATCTGGTTAGTGCGTGGGATAGCTCGTAAACCCACTTATGTCTTCCCAAAGTCGAATGGAACGTGACCACGAGTGGCAAGCCCAATGAGTGTGCAGCCCAACCCCCAGCTAAAGCACCAGCCGAAGCAATTGATGCATGCACATGCACCACATCAGGCGACCACTCAATAAGGTCCTCCCGAAGACGCCTCGGAAGCAGGGGAGATATGGGCACTCCCATCATAGGGACCCTCAAGGAAGAGATCCTGACGACCTCAAAATCTTCCGCTCGCAGAAGTGGAACTGATGGCACACGGGCCCCTTGTTCTTCCGAGCTCTCGGGTGTCGTCGTCAAGACGCGAACCTCATGCCGGCGATCAGCGAGCGTACGAGCCAGATCGTCGATCATGAACTCGACTCCCCCAAGTCTCGGAAGGTAGTACTCAGCCAACAGCGTAATCTTCAGCTGAACCTCCATGACTCGTTCACGCTCAAGCCCCTGTCAGTGGCTTCTCGTAAATCCGCCATCGCTTATGGGGAGTGAACCCAAGTGACTTCAATGGAGAAATCAGTGCCTCATTCTCCTCAAGGATCCATGAGGCTTCTGCTTCATTCACCCCTATCTCTACCGCTCGACGAGCGACCTCGTGCATGAGCAATGAGAAAAATCCGCGGTTCCGGTAGTCACGCCTGATCCCTAACAGAATGATGCGTCCGCTAAGTACCCTCGGTAGGGTCACAAGGAGGCGAACCATGTTCCATGGCCAAAGGCGCCCTGACGGCATCCGGCGGAGCACCCGGTTGATGTCGCGAGCGACTACAACGAATCCGACCGCTTCTCCGTCGATTTCGGCGATGCACGCGAACCGAGGGTGCAGAACCGAACGCAGGTCTCTGGCGAGGTGCCAAAATTCCTGCCAAGACGGTGGCACAAAGCCCCAATTATCTATCCAAGCATCACAGTACAGCTTATGGAAGATCCTGACTTCATGTTCGAAGCGGTTAAAGTCCCATTCTCGAAATACCAACTTCGTCCGGGCAAGTTTCCGATCAACCACCCTCTTCATCCGATCCGGAAAACCGAACCCCGATCCCTGGATGAGACGGTAGCCCAGTAGGTCTCTGATACCCTCATAGCCGCTACTCTCAAGCAAGCGCTCATAATACGGTGGCGTCCACGGCGTCATAATCACGGCTTCACGATCAAACCCATCTACCAGAAGTCCACATTCATGGTTCATGGAAGGATTTACAGGGCCTCTCGCTGTCTCGAGACCTCTTTCTCGCAACCACTGTTCGGCTCTCTCCATGAGCGCACCGGATGCTCCCTGGTCATCCCTACACTCGAAGAAACCAAAGAAGCCAACCCGATCACCGTGATAATCGTTGTGCCAACCATTCCGTATGGCCGCGACCCGGCCGACAGAACGACCTTCTCGTTCTGCGATGAACAAGCCTCTCTCCGCAGACTGATAAAAGGGGTTCTTTTCCCGATCTAAGACGCCGCGAACTACTGTACGGAGGGGGGGGACCCAGGCAGAGTCGTCCCGATCATGGACCTTCCAAGATACATCGACAAAGCGCGCGGTCCCGCTCCGCCCATCCACTTGCTTTATTCGAAGAGTCAAGTCTTTGACCTCAGTACCACAGCACTACGAAAGTGATATCGCTGGTCCTAAGCTTGGACTACCCCTCATTGCTGCGAACAGGGCGCGGTGTGCTTCAACAATACGTTGCCGAGCATCCTCGTCTGGCTCAAGCGACCAATTGCCCTCTTCCGAGGTACCTCCCAGGGCAATCCCGTCACGACGTGGCTGCATGTGGATGAACCCACCAGTCCCCTGAAGGCCCCCGAACGTCGCATAGTTCACCTCCGGCTGCGGTACCAGAAGCGTCAATTGCCCTTTCAACGGTACCAACTCAGTGTCTCCGAACAAATCATGTGATCCGAGTCCCGTGCAGTTGATAATGATCGGCTCATCGAGTGTCATAAGGTCTCTAGGAGTATCGAATTTCCTGATCACAATATGCCCACCGAATCGCATGACATCACGTACCAATGTATCCAGGTAAATAGATGGCTCGATCCGCAGGGTGACACGTTGACTTGCATAGGGCGTCGGAAATGGATGCTCCCCAGGTCCCAGAGCCACTGTGGGGAGCCTCAAGTCAGAAGGAAGCAATGGATCCTGATCCTCCCGAGTTGAACGCTCCCTCGGAGCTGAGTTACTCAAAGCGTAACTATCAATCCATGAAATTCCGTACTCCGGTCCGGTAAGTAGCTGAAGTTGCTTGTAGGCAATCCTCGCTGCCTGCCTTAGCTGAAGATCCCATGCAGCCGTTCGACGTTCTCTATCGACCAGGCCTGACGTCGGAGTCCACGCAGCGAAGGACATGTTTGACGTGGTATCTGGAGGAACTGAGAGTGCATAGATCATGACTTTGAAGCCCCGACGTTGCAGCTGCCTCGCGGTTGTCAAACCAGCGACCCCACATCCGATGACGGCCACTTCGCGAAGTTCACTCTCAAGTGCGAGGTCTGCAGCCATAGATCCTGTACCCCAGGATAGCGACATACCCGATCCACCGTGCCCGTAATTGTGGATCAGGGTCTTATCACCAAACCGCTCCGCTCTAAGTACAAAGCCCGATGGCCTGTGGGGTCGCAGACCCACAGTGGTCCGTATCACCCGATTCCAGGCAACGTTGAGTGGGGGAAGTAGTTTGTAGGGCGACAAAGACGATGCTGACCCCCGGAAACAGCCTCCGAGGCCAAGCCCCAAGATGCCCATACCGCCAGTTTTTAGGAGTGTGCGCCGGTCCATATCAACTCACTTACTTATGTTGGATATGCATTCTACATGCAGATGGATAAGCAGGATACTGAGTCTTAGGTGCTACTTGTGAGGTCACATAACATCCCTGTGGCTATGTAGCCTATCGTTGATAGATCCCTGCTCAAGAGGTTCGTGACGTCTAGCAGTCGAGAATCTCCCTTAGCGCTGCAATCAGATAATGGACATGGCGTTCCTGACAGCTGTATCCCATCAAGCCGATACGCCATGCCTTGCCTTTGAGCGGACCAAAGCCACCCACGATCTCGATTCGGTACTCGTCCAGGAGTCGTTTTCTTACCACAGCATCGTCCACACCATCAGGGATAAGAACGCAGGTCAACATCGGTAGTCGGTGGGCCGGATCCCCAAACAATTCAAGCCCCAAACCTGTCAATTCTTTCTTGAGTAGGTCACCACACCGCTGATGACGAGCAAAACGTTCCTGCAATCCCTCTTCCTGAATCATCCGGAGCGCTTCGCGGAGCGCACATACCATCGGCCCGGGTGCAGTGTGGTGGTAGGCTCTGTCACCAAACCAATACTTTCGGATGAGCGCTAGATCGAGGTACCAGGTGTCGACAGGCTTGGTCCGGCCCTCTATGAGCGACATCGCTCTATCGTTTAGGGTAATGCATGAGATGCCTGCTGGACCCCCGATACACTTCTGGCCACCGCTGTAGCAGATGTCGATGTTGAACTCGTCTACACGGATGTCGGACCCGCCAAGAGAGCAGACAGTGTCAACTAGGAAGAGTTTGTCACGGCTACGTACAAGATCTCCTAGCTCCGGCAGCGGCTGTCCTACACCGGAAGATGTCTCTCCGTGCACCACCGCTACCATCTTGGCGTTGGGATGTTCGTCCAAAGCATCCGCGATCTGTGCGACCTGAACCACATCGCCAAAGCCAACCTCCACCCGGATCGCTGTACCACGGTGTCGCTCGACGATCTCGGCGATTCTTTGCCCGAAGAAGCCGTGGATCCCGACTATAACCTCGTCACCGGGTTCAACGACGTTGCAGATCGACGCTTCCATCGCTGACATGCCAGTACCTGGAAGCGTGATCGCCACCTCATTCTTTGTCTGAAAAAGGTGCCTCAGTAGTTCCATGCTATCGTCCATGACCGCGAGGAAATCAGGGTCGAGATACCCGAGGATGGGACTAGTCATTGCCTGGAAAACGCGCGGATGGACGTTGCTCGGTCCCGGTCCGAGCAGCACACGTGGCTCGTGGCGGAGCTGTCCGATCGACTGTCCATTCGATGTCATACTATCTCCATTCAAATACGATTGAGATGATTTTGGGGAACCTGCCAATCAAGCTGTCGCCACTCGATTCTTGTCCAAACGCTCATCCACAAGTCTCACGATCTCGTCAACGATGTCAGACTGGAGCCCCTGCTGGCCCGCTATCCTTTGAATCAAGCAGTCGACCCGCTCGATATGTTTTGCTCCACCGAATAGGGCCCGCGCAGCAGACGATGGTTTAGCAAGTCCTTCGGCAGCTCTCGCGTATTTCTCAAAAGGTACCAGATCGGTCTCCACAGCTCCGAGACTTGTGCAAAGTTTTCCAGCCCAAGCATACGTCTCTCGCGCCATTTCGATGTCCCCATGCACAGCTTCCCTGATGGAGATCATGTCATCGCGTTGGATACACCGGTAGTTCCCTGCAAGCAACATGGGCCATTTGGCTAAGGGCACGAAGATAGAGTCGTGTACTTTAAGCTTGACCGGGATCTCTGTGGCACCATCGCCCAGATCGTATCGGATTGCTTCAATGTCAGCTTGAAGGTCACGCAGTATCTGAGTGTGTTCTTCATCTTCGAAACGAGCCGCCTTGAAATTCGTGGGCAATCCAACCTGGAGAACATTCTTAGGCTCTTCCGGGGGACGATAGGCCTGAGGGTCTGGACTTGCGAGTGAGACAAGACCCGGCTCGAACTCATGCCAAACACTCGGTTCTACATAGCAACCCTCAAGCTCCTCAATCGCCAGTCCTGGAATTCGTGCGAGGTACGGCAACGGAGGCATATTCATAATCGCCAGGTTCGGCAAACGAGCTGCTGCAATCCGTGCCATCATTTCGCGAACACCCGCTGAGCTGTACTGCGACTCCTGCATGCCAAATACAACCAGGTCGAACTTGGTCGGCTCAACTTCCTCAGGCGTACTAGCAGATAACGCACCTGTAAGCGCGTTCGAGTAAATTTCAACAACGGTATCACGTCCCCGGATGGGGAAGCGCACCAGGGTCCCTTCACGGTTGATCAACTCAGCAGTGGGCTTCGTACAAACCAGCGTGACCGAGTGCCCTGCCAACAAAAGCTTAGTACAAAATAAAGAGCCGTAAGAGGCACCCAGAATGAGCACATTATATGTGGTTTTCACACAATCCTCCTCGACTTTTCGGTACTGAATCCGTCAGATAGCACCCTGCTGGCGCGCTCTTTCTATGTCCTCCGCTTCGAGGCCAACGACGTCTGTGAGGATCTCCTCCGTATGCTCCCCTAAGAGCGGCGCCCGCTCGACTTCAGCTGGTGAGTCCGAGAGCTTGATCGGGTTTCCAACCGTCAGATATTTTCCCCTCTCCGGGTGGTCAACCTCCACCACTGTCCCGGTCTGCCGCAAGGATTCCTCCTGGGCCAGCTCCCGCATAGACAAGATCGGACCGCATGGCACGTTCAATGGGTTCAATATGCCCATGGCCTCCATCTTGTCCTTGGTCATCGTCCACTTCTCGATCTCTATAAACATCTCATCGAGCTTGGGGAGGCGAGCTCCTGGTGTATTCCACTCGGGATCATCAAGCCAATCCGCACGACCGATGGCTTCTGCTAGCCCGGAGAAGGCCTGTGCCTGAGCAATAACATAGATGTAAGCATCAGGATCAGTCTCCCAACCCTTGCACTTCACTATCCAGCCAGGTTGTCCGCCACCAGATGCGTTTCCCGCTCGTGGCACCGCGTCACCAAACTCACCGTTAGGGTATTGTGGATACTCTGTGAGCGGGCCATGTGTCAGCCGCTGTTGGTCACGCAACTTCACACGGCAAAGGTTCAGCACTGAGTCCTGCATAGCGCACGTCACACGCTGACCCCTACCACTCGCCTCACGCTGAAACAGGGCGGCTAAAACACCCGCTACAAGGTGCAGCCCCGTACCGGAATCCCCTATTTGAGCACCTGTAACGGTGGGAACACCCCCAATCTGCCCAGTTGTGGATGCCGCCCCTCCAGTGCACTGCGCGACGTTTTCATAGACCTTGCAATCGTCGTAGGGACCAGGTCCAAATCCTTTGATTGAGGCATAGATCAAACGCGGATTGATTTCTTGGATCTTCTCCCACGGAAATCCCATTCTATCAATTGCCCCTGGCCCAAAGTTCTCCACCATGACATCACATTCTTCGATCAACCTGGTGAAGATCTCCTTCCCTGCGTCTGTCTTAGGGTTCAGTGTGATGCTCCGCTTATTGGCGTTTAGCATCGTGAAATAGAGGCTGTCCACATCAGCAACATCACGCAATTGACCACGTGTAATATCACCTGAGCCAGGCCGTTCAACCTTGATTACATCAGCTCCGAACCAAGCCAAGATCTGTGTGCAGGTTGGTCCCGACTGCACGTGGGTCATGTCAAGGATTCGAACACCCTCGAGGGCTTTACCCATAGTAGTTCTCCCTGCTTCGATTACTCAGATCCTGTGTGGTTCAAGCATGCAACTCGAGTCGGATCTCACTAGGGAAGGAGCCGAAATCACGGCCCGGAATCTAGGGCTTAGTCGTTTCTGCGCTACGGGTGAAGCAGTACTCTCAATTCCTCAACCCTAGTCTCCTTAGGCAGCAAAATTAGGCACCCAGATCGTCCAGTAGATCAGAATCAATGTTAGAACGGTGAAGACGATCAAACTGAACCACCCAAACAAGCGTGCGAAGTTGGATGGATAGAAAGCCTTGTCCTCTCTGGGGATTACGAGGAGGCAGTAGTAGAGGTTCAAGAAGAAAATCACCGGCGCAACGAAAGCTGCTAGTGCAGATGCTACGAGAACGAGAAAGACGGGGCGATCAAATCCGGCAATGATCGCCACCGAAGTGATCAAGGAATAAATCATTGTCACTCGGTAGATGTTGTATTCCGAATAGAACGTCTTTCGGTGTGCATCAGTGAGCTCATCAAGATCAAGCCCGCTGAGTTCAGCAGTGCCACGGAAAAGGTTGCGACAACAGGCCCCGACGATTCGCGGCCAACCATCAAAATAGTTAAAGGCAGTCGAAAAGGTCGCAGCGAAAGCACCCACCATGAAAACGCTCATCATACCAGGACCGAGGCTTTCGGTGAAAATCGTTGCAATCTCACCCATAACAGCACGGCCCTCGACCGGGCTTGGGTACATCCATACTGCTGCCAAAAGCAGAAAGATACATGCGAGTCCGAACGAGATTACATGCCCCATTCGGAAATCCCAAGTCCCAATCTTGAACCAACTCTGGCAGTATTCGACTGCATTGGACGGAAGCCTCGAAGTATGCACTGTGAGGTCGCTCGATTCCGGAGCGAACGGATCAAACCGATTCGCAAGTCCCATATCTTCGAGCCGATCTCGGATCTTGCTCATGCCCTTCTTCTTCGCCTTGCCCCACTCAGAAGCCTGAAGAGAAACGTCGATTCCTGTGGGCAACAATCCAAGGAACGCAGCAATCACCAGCCAGGAACCATCTGGGATCTCAACCAGGAAAAAGTGACCCATCTCGGAAAGGGGGGCAGGTGCCTGGATGTAGACGAAAAGTGCAGAGACGACCAGAATCGCAGCAAGCAGCTTCGCCGAGACCTCCACGGCCGCGTAACTACCACGAAGGATGATCGCCACTGATATCAAGGCGAGTACCAAACCGTACTGAGTCATGGCAGATATGCTTAGCCCGAAAAAATTAAGGTCCGTAAAACCCCAGCCGACCACCTCAGTGAACAGGTAGTAGAGCACAGCCGCTGCTGCGATGAGCCGGCCCGCCTGACCTATAGCGCACTGGATAAGCGTGGTCACAAGCACATACCAAAGTGGCCATTTCTTCCATGCCGTACTGTACGCTTCGATGAGGCTTTTTCCGGTTGCATTAGTGAACCGGAAAGCCATTTCGAACCCGTAATACTTGAACACGTACGCCACTGGTATACACCAGAGCAGTGCATACGCGAAGCGGCCACCAGCAGCTGGTGCAGTGACTAGGTGACTAGTGCCGATCCCCGTCATCATCAAAATGATTCCTGGACCGAAGTGACTGATTAGCCCCCTAGGTGTCAGGTCGGGCATCTCAAGGTCACTGAAGCGGGATTCCACTTCAGCGTATTGTTCAGAGTCCTGGTCTTGCGAGTGTGGATGTTCTATTGACATACGCTGTTCTCGAAATTTCGTTTTCGGGTTAGGTGGTTCCTTCGTGCCGACCTCGATTGACGTGCACAACAACTTCGTAAAGAACGGTTCCTGCTGTTCCTTTGAATTCATGACCCTTTTCGGTCACGATCCCATCCTCGGAACCAGTCAACTCAAATATGATTTCTTCGTGGGAGGGGCCCTGGACCGGTACCGAAAACTGGTACCCCCCCAGATAGTCATCACCGTCAACGACTGAGAGGATGTGCTTAAGCGTGAGCGCCCCAGCAATGATCGAACCCACAAAAAGAACCAGCGCCGTCACTACCCCTGCCAGTCCGCCGATCATTAGACCCATGACCACCGCCGCTGCTCCTGACACGTGGCCGAACACGATGCCTCTAACGAGTTGGCCCGCCGGCGAGTGCTCATCAGACTCGGTATCGGCATCAAAGAAGTAAATTGGGCCTACAATCGAGGCATCTGCATCGTACTCACTCGTGTGAGCCGGGATCGTGGGGTTCGGATAGAGCATCCGGTCCTTTGGCGGGAAGCGGACAATGTCACCCATGCCTATGCCTAGGGCCCGTTCACGTGTGACGTGCAAAAGCAACCGACGTGACGCGACCGGGATTCGGTCTGGCAACAAGGCACTTTCTGGTTCCGGCTCACACCCAACCATACTCATGTAGTAGCACTCGTCGATTCCCGAAACATCCTCGGTGTTGTGACACTCGATGCGATCAAGCGAGATCGCTACGTCCATCTTAGAATGTCGCCAACGCGTTGAACGGGCTCGCAGTTCCACCCAGAACGCGGGAAATCTGCCAGGAGACCATGAATTCCCAGCGCCGGAGTGCAGCGGCCTCTCTTGCCACATCTAGCAGGTACCCATTGTCGACGAGTGGTAAGCCCAGGAAGACCTGGGTAAGGTCATGTATTGGTCGGTTCCGACCCCGAACGCCCGAAGGTTGCACGTCATTCACAGCGTCACCAACCAAGAGGGCCACACCTCGTTCTTTCAGCCACGGAAGCACCGACGCGTGTAGTCCTGCCCCTACACGACCATAAGCCCACGGACCATCTGCCTCCCGCTTGGCCCACCGGCCTGTCCTGACCAACAAAACATCACCACTCCCGATGGTGACACCTGCAAAATCTTCCCATTCTTCAAGGTCAGATACATAGATAGGGGTGCTCGGCTCAAGCCATTCCACACCTTTGAGCAAGGGCATATCCACGAGAATCCCTCGGGTCACGAAACCAGGACCCATCCTATCAATGGCCAAATCCTTACACCCTTCTGCGTCTAGATTCTGGGGATAACCATTGAAAATGATTCGCTCACCGTCCCTCGTGGTCGCGTAGTGGCACAAGGCATCCAGATGTGACAGCTGTCCGTCGTGAAGAGAGAAACTGATCGCATCTAGTGCAGAGCGTACTCTTCCGGTGTTGGGATCCACCGAGGTCATCCAGTGCTCAGTCGGAGCGAAGGTCTGGCTGTCAATCGCGTCCTCTTCGTTTACAAAATGGCCCAAGGAAACCGTAACACCCTCTTCCACCAGAGCGGCGGCTGTACGCGTTTTCTCGGGCGTAATGAGGTTTAGGGTACCCCGCTGGTCCTCCGGACCCCAGCGCCCCCAGTTCGAGAGTTCAGCCTCCCAGCTACTCATCTGATCCGGTGTCACGAGCACTGCCGGATCTTGAGTCGATGGGTGCGCCGTCGGCCGGACTTGCTGGGGAGCAGTGACAGGTGACTTGGTGAGAGGTGTGATGGCGAAGACACTCAGGCCAAGTATTAGTGTGATGAGTTTCATGAAGGTTACCTCAGACTACCGAATTTTAGGGTCGGACCAGAATTGGAATTCTAGGTAGCCGACCCTAACTCCGAAACAGATACTCGTCGGTGCGTCGGCGAGAACAGCAATCGCGGGAGGAGATACTTCATGCTCCTGACAATTTCTTGCACGACTAATAGATCTCCTGAAGGACGCTGCCCGCTTCGACACAACTCGCTATTCTGTAGCATGTAGTTGTAGAATTGAGGTCAGAATACGAAGAGACCTGGAAGGAGGCGAAATGGGTCGGTTACTAATGGAGCAGCGCTCGACCCACCCTTTCAGGTTCGCGGTTTTTCCTGTAGCCGTGCTGATGACAATCAGCTCCTGCAGTAGTGATTGGCGGGAGCCACCTCCGATCACCTCAGAGGAGTTCACTACGGAACATGAGGAATGGAGGAGCAACAGGGAGCAGCGCCTGGTAACTCCACCCGGCGGTCCGGTTCTTTGGTCTGGTCTGTTTGATCTGCCGCAAGGGGAAACAGCGCTCGGCTCGGATCCAACACTCCTGATTGTTCTTCCTGCAGAAGATTCTCCTGACTTCGCAGGTACACTCGTGCGCGAAGGGCAGGACGTGCATTTACAGCCAGCTTCGGATGGGAATATCTACCTTCAGGATGGACCTCGGATAGAAAAGAACACGGTTCTGGAAGATGATCGCTCAGGGAACACCACGTACCTCTCTTTGGGATCTCTCGGGATGCGGATTCACTCGGAGCCAGGAACAGATCGGCTATGGCTGCGGGTCTGGGATACTGACCTTCCGGAGCGCGAGACTTTCCGGCTCCCTGAATACTTCCCCTTGACCACAGAGTGGCGAGTCTCGGCTCGGTTGGAACGGTATCCTGAGACCAAACGGATTCCTCTCGCTGATATCACGGGTGGTATGATAGAGCGGGACGCCATAGGGGAACTCGTTTTCAGGAAAGCTGATCGCGAACACCGTTTGATCGCAATGGGGAATGAAGAAAGCCGCTCCTACTTCGTCAGCCTGTGGGACTCAACAGCCATAACGGAGACCTATCAGGCCGGCCGTTACATGAGCGTTCCAGCCGTGGATGAGGATGGATGGACGACGATCGACTTCAATCGGACGTACAATGCACCGTGCGTCTTTACGGCATTTTCTGTTTGCTCACTTCCACCGCTCGAGAATCGGTTGGATCTAGCAGTGACGGCCGGTGAGAAAAGACCCGACAAACCAGCTTACTAATTGAGGGCGTCCTTTCATCAGGTGGAGGGCGAACTCATGTAGACGGCTCCACAGGGCAACGCTAGAGCAGTCATCTCGCGCTTGCCCCCAGTATACTGTACCTCACTCAGTCACTTCATCCGATGAGCCTGGCTCGGTTGAAAATCTGGGGCGCAGAAGACCTGAGATGCCGCTCTTTGTCAATGTTCTGAACCCCATCGGTCATCCAATCAGGTGCAGGCTCACTTTTGAGGTGATGAGCAAAGAACTGGCGCAGCCTGTATTGAAAGTCGATCCGGTTTTCCAACTTACGGAGGCCATGGCCTTCATCAGGATAAGAAAGCCAGATGACAGGCTTCTCTAGGAAACGGAGGGCGTTATACCACTCCAGGCCCTGTTCCCAATTCACTGTTGGGTCTTCTTCCCCGTGGAGATACAGGACCGGGGTGTTCATGGTTTCCACACCCGAGATCGGTGACTGGTCCCAGTAGAGGTCAAAGTCATCGTATGGGTTTGTCGCGTATCTCCCTTGGCCGTAGATGTCGTAGGAGTGGTTATTCTGTCCACTACCCACAAAGAGTTGATTAAACTCACTCACGAGATTAATCGGGGCAGCACCATGCGCGACAGCTGAGAACATCTGCGAGCGTGTGGCGATGTACGCGCCCCCTCCCCCGCTGTAGGAGTGCCCACTCAGGCCAACCGCCTCAGGGTCAGCGTACCCCATTTCGATGACCTTTCGGACTGCAGCTTCGACACACTCCAGCATGTCACTGTGTGAACTGCCAATCCGGAAGTGGACGTCGGGTTGCATCAGCAGGTACCCGTTGCTCACGTAGCCAGCGAAGTTGGGTGAGTGCCGATATGCAGGAGTCGGATGTACATGGAGGTTCTGCGAGTACTTCTCATAGAACCGCACGATCATAGGGAGCCTCTGTCCCTCCTGATAATCGTCAGGGACGGCAAGCGTACCCTGTAGTGGTACTCCATCACTGTTCGTGTAGTCGAACAATATCCGGCGTCCCCACTTAAACTCATCACTCTGTGGATTGGCGTTACTTACACGCCCGCGCTCGGCGAAGTCACCCTCGCTCGTCCAGAGATCCGGGAAGTCCTCCCACGACTGTACCGTAAACAGATACCGATCGGCGTCTTCTGCTTTCTGGGGAATCGAGAACTTCTTGTCCTCCCAGATAAGCTCTGTAAGATCTTCCCCGTTAAGACGAAAGAAACCTTCCTTCTTAGTCCACTCTCCGTAGGCATGAAGTAGCAGAGGATCGGAAAGATCAATCGAGCGCTCATCCGAGGCGGCCGGAACGTACCGGAAACGGATCTCGTCTGCTGCACCGCGACCACCCGTGAGGACCCTCGCCGCCTCACCGTCGAGGGGCTGCAGCCAGAGATCGTAGCGACCATACAGAAGCACGGAGTTCCCGTCGTCCGACCATCCCGCGAAACCATAAGGAGGCTTCTCGCCAAAACGATCGTACTCTTCGTTTGTGAAGTTGACCGGTGCCGATACCGTAAGGTTGCGGTGTTGGTCCGCAGCGATGACGTAGTCCCAGACATCGCCCTCCTTCCAGTAAAGGAAGTGTTCACCGTTCGGTGAGAGTCCTAAAGTCCGGAGATGTCCTTCAAGAACCCGGACGCGATCTCCAGTACCGGTGTCGACCCGATAATAATCTGCGACGTCAGGCCTCCAGTCCGACACGTAATTAGTCTCATCCTGGCCGATACCCCAGCGTCCGTCTCGCGTAAGCTCAATGCTACGCATGTATTCGTCCGCAAGATGGACGAGTTGCTCATCTCCCAAATGCACCGCAGCGATGTATGTCCGGTCCTGGTCTTGTGAAGCCTGTCTCTGTTGGGCGGATTGAATACGGTCGTCGGCCCAGTGCCAGATATTAACGTCAGCCAAAGGCAATCCGTCTTCTGGCCAGTCTTCAAGTTCGTCCTGTTGGGCTTTGGTGCCGACAAAGATTGTCCCAAGATCTTCACTCCACATGAGCCCGTCTTTCTCACTGATTACACTTCCTTCTCTGAGGCCCTGGTTCTCAGAAGGATCGAAGACGTGCCCCTGTGGGCTCTCCTCGTCCATCCCGACGAACGCGATCAGAGCGTTGGCTCTCTCGGTTTTCTTTTCCGGGATTTCACCCCGCAATACCGCGATCCCACGGCCATCCTCGGACCAAGTCAGTTCGGTATACCGTTGCTTCGCGTTGTCTAGGGCCCTCCGAGACCCTGTGCCAAGATTGACGTAGTAAAGCCCGTTCCCGTCTCTGTCTGCCGCATCAACACTGTACGCGAAAAGTGTCCCGGCCTCATTGAATTCCGCCTCGTCCACGCTGCCGATCAACTCCTCATAGCCTTCTTCAAGGTTTCGAAGAATGAGGTCCGTTCCGTCATGATCTGAGTCTTCGTTCGGTTGGCGCTTCTTGACGAAAAAATGGCTTGATCCCTCAGCAAATTCGAACGTTGTGACGTCACCCCATGTCAGCTTTTCACCCGACGCGAGATTCATGAGTTCAGCATCACGTGAGACATCCTCACCGTCCCTGCGGAGCTTCTCGGCTTCAGCAAACGGTGGGTCAACGAAGTAGGCAGCCCACTGTCCGTCACCAGATAGCTGCACGCCAGTCGCCGGAGATAGAACGTGTTCTGTAGTCCCATCGAGGCTCTTGATATAAACAACATCGTCGGAACGCTCCCGACTGTAGCCCCATGCTGCCCAACGCCCGTCCGCAGAGATCCTGGAGCCCGAGATTGTGCGCCACAATTGATAGTCAGCGATTGTGAGTGGCCGCTTATCTCCATTGGCTTGGGCGAAAAGCTGGGTTGCCAGCACTGCACCGGCCAACAGAGCCAGTACCAACGTACGTGATCTCACGTACGTTCGGATCGGAAAATGAGAAATTTTGAGGAAGAGTGCCGGAGCAGGCATGGATGACCCTCGGAGCACGGGAAAGTGAGGACGGACGTTAAATTACGAGAATTAACTCAGGTGCGCTTGGGGGCAGGGAGCATTTCCCCTCTCTGCCAAAAGGTACTCCCCAATCAGTCAGACATCACCTAGCACGCGAATCAGCCAGTGGGACCATGGATTCCGATGGAAGCACTGAATTCAGTCGGATCTTGGGTACTGCCGGACACACAATAATCCGATGCCTTAACCCACCTCTTCTGCGTTGGCTTCCACGTAGGCTGTAGCGAACTCCTCAAGCTTCAAGTCGATAGTTTCGTGAAGGGCTTCCTGGGTACCATCGGCATCGGCAACACCCACAGCTGTCGCGTACCAGGTGACAGCCTCTGCTAGAGTAACCTGCTCGTCCCTGATCATCTTGGCCGCTTGGTTCACTCTCACCTCAATGGAGTAGGCGAGGACCCCCTCTACATCACTTCGATCCCCGACAACGCACTGTAGTGTGATCCTCAACTCCGGCAGTCCGGGATTCTTGAGCATCTCGTCTTCAGTAAGCAGATCCACTTCCGACTCGAGCAGCTTGATCGCAGCGTTGGCCTGCACCTGTGATGGCATGACACCGACACTCTCACACGTCGGGTTCGACACGACACTGATGTATACGCCTCCGATCTTCTCGAGCGTATAGCGGTTCCATTCGGTGTCCTGGGCGTCGACGGCCGCAGGGATCACAAAGAGAGTTAACCCGATTAGAGTGCAAGCCAAGCATTTCATGAGGAGAATCCGTTCAGTGGGCTCGTGGTTATGCGGACTGATTATCCGCCGGTGCCGCAAGTCCTGCACTGGTGGTTGTTTTTAGAGCCCAGTTTCTCCAGCAGTACGACCGTCGCTGGATGTGGCTGTGCCCTCTGCTCAGGGCTGTTGGCTAGATCGGCGGTCGTCTGACCACGACGGCTAATCAAGGTTACGTCTGCACCCTCACTGACAAGATACAGAATCGTCTCGTTGTCACCCCGGGCAGCCGCGTGATGGATGGCCGAAAAACCATCCTTGTCCCTAAGGTTGGGATCGACACCATGCTCCTCTATCAGATATCTGACCGCGGGCAGCCACCCATCGGGGACACCTCGATGGGTTTGAGCAACCCGGGAAGTTCCAAAGCCGACACCTGCCACTGCGTGGAGAGGATGGACCCCTGGTCCACCGTCTGGCACTGGCTCCAGACCTGATAGGTCAGCTGGCTCAGAGTCTTGACCGGTCGTATCTGGTGGTTGGTCTGGGTCGACGAATCGCCTTCTGCCCGGAAGTTTCTGGGTCCAAATGTTCGGGTCAGCACCGTAGGCGACCAATAGTTTCATCGCGTTGACGTCATGTGCGTATGCCGCCCGCCAGAATGGAGTCGCACCCGTGAAATCGACGCCCATGCGTCCGGCATTATATGCCGCATACCAGATATGGGTGCTAACCCTCTGGTTGGGCTCAGCTCCGGCCTCCATGAGCAACTTCAGCAAGTCCAGATAAGTTGTCTCTTGCTGCCGGAACATCGAAGGTTGTGGATACCACGTCCTGAGGGACCACTCAATATTCAGAGCAGCGAAGAGCGGACCCGCACCATCATCGCTCAACACGTTCGGGTCAGCACCATGCTCTAAGAGCATTCTAGCTAGATCATAGTTTCCATTGATTACGGCGACCAAGAGCGGGCTGGATTGATCACCCTCAGTGACGTGGTCGATTTCCGCTCCGCCGTCGACAAGCTGCCGAGCTGCTTCGGCGTGTCCTTCCCGCACAGCAAAATGGAGCGCGGTAAAGCCCCCTTGGTTACCGATTTGCTCATTTCCTGAAAGAGCTCGGACCGGGGGTGGGGGGGG
>DCAD01000043.1:65099-99027 GCA_002311875.1 Gemmatimonadales bacterium UBA1142
CACCACTACCCTGACCTCTCGTCTGTGGCCTAAACGCACCACCCCTACCTGCTCGCGGCTCACTCGAATCCGGATCCTTCTCAGCATTCATTACACGATTACGTCGACTGCGATCTGCGTTCGTCTGTTCCGCAAACTCGACATAGTCCTTCACTCTGGTCACCATCTCAAGGTCGGCACCAAGCTCGACTAGGACCTCTATAGCTCTGCTGGCATTCTTGACTGCCGCGAACATCATAGGTGTTCGACGAGAGAAACCATCGATCATGTCGAGGTCGCCCCCATGCTCAGCCAGCACGCGGATAGCTCCAGGAGCATCAGCCTGCGCAGCAAAGTGCATCGCTGTCACACCGGTCGATGTGAGCTTGTTCGGGTCAGCACCCGCATCAAGCATCGCCTTCATCACTTCGAAATGACCACTGCGGCTTGCAAGATGCAGTGGTGTGTAGCCCCCGATCCTTGTCGCCGGCTTCACAGTGGCGCCAGCGTAGAGCAAGAGCTGCGCCATCTCAAAGTCGTTATTGAGAGCCGCCCAGTGCAGCGCGGTGAGTCCGTCAGACTGCGCAGCGTTCACATCCTCACCCTGCTGTAGCAAGGACCGAACGACCTGTGCATCACCCTGCTGAGCCGCGTCAGCCACTGGCGAGTCGGCAGGCTTCGCTGCGAGAAGCACTACCAGGCTCAATCCGAGGATCGAGCCAAGACAAAGCCTGATTCTTCCACTTATTCCCGACATGTACCGCTCCCTGAGAGTGTCTGCCTTACGTTCCGGATTGAGCGTGTCAGACCGAGAATGTCCCGGTGCTGTTCCCAAATGACTCCAGGTCGTTCACGCCTAGACGATGCAACAGGTCCAGGAACACATTCGCCATCGGCGTACCCGGCGTTGCGCGAACATGCTTCTCGCCTTCCAGAATGCCGTTTGCGCCACCGGCAAGGAACAAGGGGCATCTGATGTGATTGTGCAGGTTACTATCAGCCATCGCAGAGCCGTATACCAATAGCGTCTTGTCTAGAAGGGTAGCGTCACCCTCGGTCACGCTCTGGAGCTTCTCAAGGAAGTACGGCACCAGCGAAACGTGATACGCGTTGATCTGACCGAACTCTAGAACTCGCTCCTCACGTCCACCGTGATGCGACGAGGAGTGGAACGGCGAGGTCGTGCCACTCTCTGGGTAAACTCGCGGAGAAGCATCTCGCCCAAGCTTCAGGGAGAAAACTCGGGTGGTATCCGACATGAAAGCGAGCACTTGCAAATCAAACATCAGCTTGACGTGCTCATCAAAGGAATCCGGTACACCCACCGGTGCCTCTGGAATCTCGCGCTCTTCTCCACTCAAACTCTGAGCCTCAATCCGCTGGATTCTCCTCTCAAGCTCGCGAATATTTTGAGTGTAGAGATCAACCCGCTGGCGGTCGGACGCCCCCAGATCGCGACGAAGCCCCGCCATCTCTTCCATCACCCAGTCCAAGATGCTTCGGTTCGTCTTCATACGCCGAGCACGCTGCTCCGATGTTCCACCAGCTCCGAACATCTGCTCGAAGACGGCGCGCGGATCCCGGATCATCGGGAGAGGACTGTTGGGTGATGCCCAACTGATCGTATCAGCGTACGCGCATGCATATCCGTACGCGCATCCACCAGCCTGATCGACGTTTTCGATCGTCAACTGCATCGAAGGGATCGGCGTCTCTTGTCCAAATCGCTGCGCATAGATTTGGTCGAACGAGGTGCCAACATCGACATCGGAACCTTCGGTCTGCTTCGGATGAGCTTGTGTCAGGAAAACCGCACTAGTCCTGAAGTGGTCTCCGCCGATCTCTTTAGGCGCAAAGGCATCCGCCATCCTAGAGTCAGTGTCACTCACGATTGTCAGGTACTTACGGAATGGCTCAAGCGACCTCAAGCTGCTCGGAGTAAGGTCAAAGTTCTTACCCTCTTCCGCTGGAGACCAAAGATTTTGTGATGCACCCCAGTCGTTGCATCCCGCCGCACCGTGCACCTGCTCGATGCATACCAGCCGCGTGCCATCGGCTGCCTTCCCAGCCTCTGTGGCTGCCCAGAGCTTATTAGCCGGTACCATCGCGTCGAGCAACGGCAGTCCAACCGCCGTTCCCATGCCGCGTAGCATCGTGCGCCGTGAGATGTGTTTTCCTGTGATGAATTCCATCGTCAAGACCTCGCTCGAGGAATTAAGAGTTACCTGTCGTTTAATCCTTCCTGAGCGCCCTCAGGGACAGCCGCAATGGCCGGCCTTGGAGCCTTCGCGCTCGTGAACGCTGCACTTTTCACCACTCCTAGAATGAAAGCTGAAAGCTTATAGCCATCCTCACCAGCTTCCTTAACTATCGTCCGAATCGTAGGCATATCGTAGTATTCAACGCGCCGACCCAGAGCATACGCCATGAGATTCTCCGTGAATACCCTGTAGAAGACCTCGGGCCGACTCAAGAGAGCATTCCGTAGATCTTCTGGTCCAGCCAATGGGGTACCATCGTATAGCTCGCTTACCGGATCCACCATGTTACCGCCATCCCGAATACGCCAAGCCCCAGTTACGTCAAAGTTCTCAAGGGCCAAGCCGATCGGATCGATCACCACATGACACGAGCGACAAGCAGGGTTTACCCGATGCTGCTCCATGCGCTCTCGGACAGTTAGAAAACGCCCTTCCACTGCCTCGTCAACTTCTTCAAACGCTGGAACGTCCGGCGGCGGCGGCGGCGGCGGCGAGCCAAGTAATACTTCCAGCACCCACTTCCCGCGCAGAACCGGTGACGTGCGATCAGCGTGTGATGTCATCATCAGGATACCACCGTGGCCAAGGAGCCCGCGACGTGTCTCATCCGGATAGGACATCTTCCGGAACTCAGGCCCTATGATCCCAGGAACACCGTAGTGTCTGGCCAGGCGCTCGTTGACGAACGTGTAATCTGCCGTGAGCAATTCCAGTACCGGGCGATCCTGCTCAATGAGATGCGAGAAGAAGAGTTCCGTCTCACGGTGCATAGCCTCAGCAAGCGTCTGGTCGAAGTATGGGTAGCTCAACGCATCTGGGTGGATATCTTCGAGATCTTGCAGACGCAACCACTGAGCGGCAAAGCGCGTAGCAAGCGCTTCCGCTCGCGGATCGGCAAGCATCCGCCGCACCTGGCGCTCGAACTCTTTGGAGTTGGATAGCCTTCCTCTTTCCGCCAACCCTACAAGCTGCTGATCCGGTGGCCCACCCCACATGAAATACGAAAGGCGGGAAGCCAGGTCAGCCTCACCGATGTCGTAGATCTCGCCCGGTGCTACTCCGTCTGGAACCTCTTCCATACGGAATAGGAAGTGTGGGCTGGCTAAGATCGCCTGTAGTGCCAGCCGAACCCCACCCTCAAACCCATTGTCACGCGCACCCTTATCATAGAACCCCATCAAGGCGGTGACGTCAGCCTCTTCAAGCGGCCTGCGGTAAGCTTCTTTACCCAGGTTGGTTACAACCCTCTCGGCACATGGTCGAGCCTCTTCGGGAGATGTCGGACGACACGTGAACACCGACCGACGTGTTGGGTTGTCGGACACCCCAGTCACCTCGTATGGCCCAAGGATCGTGAGGCGCTGAAGATGTTGTTGAGTCGTGACGCCATAGCCGATACCGATCTGGCCATCCGCGAGCGTGTGATCAATCGGCCGAATCAAGTCATCCACTTCACCCTCAAACTGCCGTATGAACGCAGCCACGACTCGCTTTGGTCCTGCAGTCACATAGATAGAGTCCGTGCGAATATTCAAGCCGCTCGGTTCAGATTCCATCATCCATCGATCGACGGTGAGGAGCGCAATCCGCTCCCCTTCTATCGAGATCTCAATCTGTTCAGTGCCAAAGGTGCGTCCGAACACCTCACCTTCAACTGCATTGTAGGGCATGACGTGGAACACGTACTTCCCATCCGCAGGGAAGTTATGAACGCGTGAAAGCCCGCCCCGCGTCCCGAAAGGAGCCCCTTCAACACGGTCCTTCTGTGACTGGATACGTGGCAGTCTATAAACAGTGGATTGGCTTTCGGCATCAGGATCACCAAGCACAGTCCGGCTGACATGTTCAGCCGCGCGAAGGTAGCCCTCCATAAGAGTGGCCGACGGCGTCTGAACGTCGGCAATATTGTCGAAGTTCGCACTCTTTGTATCGAGCGGCAGGAAGGTACTAACGTCAACTCCGATGCCAAATAATTCCCTGATCGTGTTGTGGTACTCGGCACGATTAAGTCGCTGGAACGTGCGGATGCCTGGGTTCGGGTTCCGCTCTGCAGCCTTGTCGACTGTAGTCTCTAAATCGGTCGCGACCTCTAGGAGAACCTCGGGATCAGGTCGTCTGGCCCCTGAAGGGGGCATCATACCAGCTCGCAACTTGCGGATCATCTTTTCGACGATCTCAGCGTTTTGCGACGCGTTTGCGATGTCGAAGCCTTCTAATACCAAATCACCGCGACGCATTCGCTCACTGTGACAGCGCGTGCAATACTCTGCAACCACGTCGTTGGTCCCATCCTCAGCGCCATCTCTGAAAGATGCCGCCGCCACAAACGGGGAGGCAGCCTGGAATGACATAGGCGGCGGGACCGTACAAGTCGTGAGGGTTCCGCAGATAACGGCGACCGTTAGAACTGGCAGTATGGTTTTACGCATGCCCACGCTTGAAAGAGGTTACAGTACTGGTAAGTTCGGATAATAGCGCAAGTACACGGGATACGGCTAGGCTCTTAAGCGTAGAGATAAGACCGATCGGTCCGCATAGAGCAAGCACGTGCGGACCTCCAAACCACGATTTCATCCCACTCTGCCTTAATCAGATCGGGAACATGTTTCCGGGCACTCAAAGTGCCTATCAAGGAGGGCAGCTTGTCATCCGATACGAATCACCTCGACGCGGTAAACCCTGAATCTAAGGCTGTATTCAATCCCGAAAAGATGGGGAAAAGCACGATATTCCGTTCGGAACACGTGTTAGTGGGGCTGAACGCCTTCGAGCCCGGCCAAGAGCACCGACTCCACACCCACGAGGGTATGGACAAGGTCTATCACGTACTGAAGGGGCGGGGGCGCTTCATCTTAGAGGACCGGGAAATAGAGATGGAGGCAGGCCTGATGCTGGTCGCACCGGAAGGGGTACCCCATGGGATCCGGAACCACGGTACGGACCGACTTGTTGTCCTTGCCATCCTTGCACCAGCCCCATGACGTACCGCCGCAGCACGCCCTAAGTACTACCGGAGACGGAGTTCGTCACCCAATAAACAAGGCAGGAGCCCTACCCGCCTTAGGCTCTAATTATCTACTGGTGATCCGCTCCCTGATCAGGTCCGCTGTCCATGCAGCCCGCCCCTCTGAGATTTTCTGGGCAAGTTCAAGCGCGCGCTCGAGATCGGCGATTGACACACCGTTGATGACAGCCTGGCCGGTCTCAACCCGCTCTGCCCAACGCACCGAATTGATGTCGTCAAGCATCATGTTGAGTGTAATCCCCGGGCTATCATGTATTCCATCGTCCGGCATACCCTCCCTCGTAACACCCTCATCGCGCAGCACGTTGGGAGCATTAGCTGGCCGTCTGTAATACTCACCGATGTGATGCACAGCAGCTTCACCAGCCCAAGCCGCGGTAAGACGCTCAGCCACTGCCTCCTGACCGCTCTGGTTGCCACCACTGTCGCCGATGAAGATGATGTTCTCAAACCCATGCATCTTGAGGCTGTGAGCAACATCAGTGAGCACAGCTTCAAATGTCTCCTGCCTAAGGCTGATCGTGCCCGGACTCCTCATATGCCCGCTCTGGGGCTCAATGCTGCCCTCCGGAACGAACTCTATTACCGGTGCGCAGACCGCGTTGCCGAGGTTAGCGGCAATCGCTGGGCAGTTCGCTCGCAACACATAGTTATGCTTCCCGGTAACCAGCCACGGACCATTTGGCTCGATGCCTCCCGTTGAGACGATGGCGGTTGTTTTTCCTGAAGCGATAGCGTCTCGGACGTCCATCCACGTCATCTCCTCGATCCAGGCTGTTTTCGCCTCGGGAAGAGGATTGGGTGTATCCGAACAGTTGTAGTCATTTGCACGGCAGTCACCGCCGCCCATCGTCCGTGGGTCCGGCTCGGGGCGCTGCTGGCCCCCCGGACCGCCGCCACGACCACGACCGCCTCTACCTGCTCCACCCTGGCGCTGCGGAGCCGGCAATGTACCTCCGTTGGCAATCGTTTCCCGGATGAGTTCAGCAGTACTCTCCGCACGGAACCCGACAATTTGCCGCGCGTACTCCAGGGACTCGACCCGGTCAGCGATGGAAACGCCATTAATCGACGCGAAGCCGGCCGCCACGCGTTCGTCGTATCGCACGGACCTGGGATCAGCATGGAACATGTTGAGCGTGATTACTGGATCGTCGTGAAGACCATCACCTTCTCCGTCGACAAGGCCCTGCCCGGCCATGTACTGGCCAACGCTTCCGTAGTCGTAATAGCCCTGTACATGGCCTACAACCGCTTCACCACCCCATGCGGCATTCAATTCATCCGCCACTGCCCTTTGGCCGCCCTGGTTACCGCCGCTGTCCCCGATGAAGATGATGTTCTCAAAACCGTGCATCTTAAGGCTGTGAGCGACGTCGGTGAGCAATGCCTCAAACGTCTCCTGCTGGAGGCTGAGAGTACCGGGACTCCTCATATGCCCGCTCGGTGGGTCGATCGAACCTTCGGGTACGAGCTTGACGATCGGAGTGCAAAGCGCGTTGCCAAGTTCTCGGGCGATCGCGTCGCAGTTCGAACGAAGCACGAAGTTGTGCTTGCCTGTCACTAGCCAAGGACCGTTTGGTTCGACACCTCCCGTCGGAATTATCGCGGTGGTTTTGCCCGCACTCAGAGCGTCTCGGACATCCATCCACGTCATCTCTTCTATCCACACCGTGGTCGCCTCAGGGAGCGGATTTGGTGTGTCGGCACAGTTGTACACGTTGCTGGCACAATTGCCACCACCCATGGAGTTGGCGTCACGCTGCTGCTGGGCACATGCCGCCGTAGCGGTCAGTAGCACTGCTCCGATGGCGAGGATGATCCTCATAGTCTTCTCCATAGTATGCGAACATCTCATCCGAGACTGCCTCTCGGCACCCAGACGCGCCAGGGGTGACGGGGACTGGGCCAAAGTCCCTAACCGGTTTCAAGGTTGGAGAGCAAACACACCTCGGCCTTCCAAGTAGGCGGCAAACATCCATTAATGCATTAATGGATGACTGTTGTGCAGGGGGAAATGAGGACTCTCCATATTAAGTGTCTAATTTCTCGGCCTACCAATGAAAATTTGTCACACAGTTGATTGACTGAGGTCCCTAAGTCCCCATAAACTTTGTGGAATCTTGTCTTGCAGGGAGTAGATGCGATGCCAGTAGTTGCAAAGGAAATCGATCGTAGAGCAAGTCTCGGGATAGTCCTCCTAGCCCTGATGGCTTTCTTCTCGATCAGTGCTGGTCCCATGGGCGCCCAACAAGGCGCTGCAAACACAGCAGAGTATGGGCATGTGACGTTTACTAAGGATGTCGTGCCGATCCTCCAGCGTAGTTGTCAGCGCTGCCACAGGGACCATGGCGTAGCACCGATGGCACTTATTGAGCACGACGACGTTCGCCGTTACGCCAGGCGCATCGTGTATAAGACGGGACTGCGAGACAGGGCCGGTGCGATGCCCCCATGGTACGTCGAAAAGGACATCGGTATCCAGCACTTCAAAGATGATTTTTCACTTAACGACGAAGAGATCGCAGTACTCGCTGCGTGGGAAGCCATGGGTGCGCCGATGGGTGATCCTGAAGACGCGCCACCACCACTAGTGTTCGATGATGGAGTCAGCTGGACCGCTGGGGATCCAGATCTGATCGTCCGGCTTCAAGATTTCACGGTCCTAGGCGGTCAACCCGATTGGTGGGGTAACATCGAAGCCACCCCAACCGGGTTGACTGAGGACCGTTACGTGAAGTCGGTAGAGGTTCGCGAGGTGAACGACTACGATCCCTCCGGGGCTCGGGAAACTGTCGGCGGAAGGTTTGTCTTCCACCATATGATCTATAGCACCCGGGTGGTTGGCGGAGGAAACCCGTTTGCCCCTACCACGACCTGGCCAGTACACGAGGTCGGTAGAAACCCTGACATCTTCGATGCCGAAGGGGGTCGGCTTCTCCGGGCCGGAACGAGTATCGTCTCTAACTCACTCCACTTGCACTCGAATGGTCGAGACACCAAGGCCCACCTCGAGATTGGGTTCAGATTCCATCCCGAGGACTATAAGCCGAAGTACAGAGGAGCGAGCCTTGGGCTCGGCAATGCAATAGACATCGATATCAAGTCCGGCGAGAAAGACCAGGAGCTTCATGCCTACACGGTCCTGAACCAGCACACCAAGATCGTGACCTTTGAGCCGCACCTGCACGCTCCAGGAAGTCGCATGTGCCTGGAAGCAATCTGGGGTTACACCGTGGAAACGATTTCCTGCGTAGGCTACGACCACAATTGGGTTCGAGGCTATGCGTTCGAGGATAACTACCAGCCCCTGCTACCCAAGGGGACGGTTCTTCACATCACAGGGTACATGGACAACACACCGGGTAACACGAACCTCTCCGACACTCGGAACTGGCAGGGTTCGGGCAACCGGTCGGTATCGAACATGTTCATCGACCTGGGCATGCGACTCTCTATGAACGACGAGCAGTTCCAGCAGGAGATGGAAGATCGCAGAAGAATATTGAACCTGAACGTGAATGATCACGTGATCGGCTGCCCACTCTGTATGGTCATCCCTGGGAGGTAGTCCGATGACCGGAAGTGGTTCTGCCCGTATTCAGCGTACCGGTACATTCGCTCTAACGTTGATTGCGTTGCTAACTCTTGTAGCACACCAACCGTCTAGCGCTCAGGAGACCTACACGAAGGGCCAGAACATCTCTCCCGCCTACGAGGGTTGGGAACAGAACCCTGACGGATCTTTCAACTTCATGTTCGGCTACATGAATCGGAATTGGCTGGAGGAACCCGACGTCCCCGTCGGGATCGAGAACAACTTCTCGCCCGGCCCGGAAGACCGAGGGCAACCCACTCACTTCCTTCCACGCCGTAACCGCTTCGTCTTCAAAGTCCGCGTGCCGGCGGATTGGGGTGATAAGGAACTCGTATGGACCCTCACAACTGCTGGTAAAACCGAGCAGACTTTCGCGTCGCTAAGGCTCGATTACATCGTTGACAACATGATCATCGCGTCCGAGACGGGTGCGCTTAACGCTGGCTTCAGCACCCCTGGGTCGCGCGCGAACACTCCTCCTGTCGTCATGCTAGAAGGAGATACGGTACGCAGTGCCACAGTCGGACAGCGAGTTACGCTGGTCGCGACGGTGGATGACGACGGGCTTCCCAGTGTCCGTAGCTCCACACAGCAACCGGACACAAGTGACGCTCCCCCCAAGCTGAGCACTCGGCAACTCCGCCCGCCATCGCGGATAACTGTCGCCAAAGTCAACGGGCTACATCTGTCTTGGTTTACGTACCGGGGCCAGGGCGAAGTAACGTTTGATCCCTTTCAGGTGAAGGTCTGGGAGGACTCACGAACCGGAGGCAATTCGCCCTGGTCGCCGCTATGGACTGCGCCACCTGTCCCCGAAGACAAGCGCTGGGAGGTGGGAGTTACCTTCGATCGCCCAGGGACCTACGTACTCCGTGGCCGTGCCGATGACGGGGGGTTATTCGGTGATACACAAGTTAGGTTTATCGTCGCACCCATAAGTTAGCCAAAGTAACTCAGCTAAGATCGATCTCCGATCTGGCTCCTCAAGAGTTTTCCTCAGTACGAAACGCCTATCCATCCCCTGTGATTTGAACGGAAATCTCGTCAGATACAGTGCATGTAATGTCCTGGGAAGTTCCGGTCACCAGATAGGTCCCGGCCTCTGCATACGCATGTGTTAAGGAACCCGTGAAGTAGACCGCGCCAACATCGAGTGCCTGGACCTAACCGGTTTCCCCATCCCCATAAATCACATCGATCGTGGTCAGACCCGTACCGGTTGCTCCGTAGCCAAACTGGATGGGATCACCCACAAGCTCAGCAGTGAGAGTAAGAGTAAGCGGCTTCATACCTGTGATGTTGTTATCGAGACAATCCTGCCTTAACGAGATGAGAACAAACACTGCCAATACCGCGCTTGCCCTTGAAAAAGAACGGCTGCCCGAAGGCTCTCGCCGTCAACTACCGATGATGGTCGGTACGTTTGGGTTCCCTTCCCGCTCCGAGTTAGGTACGTCGAAGCAGAGACGAGCCTGCCCGTTGATCAGCGTGCCTCTCGGGTTGTCAGAGAAGATCTCTGAAACTGCCTCGAAGTTGGGTAACTCGAGGTCACCAGGAACAGTAGCTCCACCGAGTACGCCCGCGTTCTCGGCCCATCTGCGGTGGTCGCCAAGAGTTCGTGCTTCTAAGAAGAGCTCGATTGCCCGTTCACGCTTTAGTCGGGTCCACGCCTCTACATCTGTAGTCGCTGTCCACTCCTGGAGCGGATCTCCACCAGCTTGATGCGTCGTAGCTTCCGTCGTGTAGGTAGCGCGAAGATCGTTGATAATCGTCATAGCGTCTTGCCAGTCACCGCCGACCAATGCTGCCTCAGCCTGGATCAGGCGCATCTCAGCTCCGCTAGCGAGACGAATCGGGTCCTCCGGGTCTTCATACTTGGTCTGATTACGCCATGGCGTTTGGCCAAAACCCAAAAGCGCCGCGTTGGACCACGGAAATTCAGAGTCCGCAAACCATCCTACCCTAGGATCACCCGTCTCCTCCCAATAACCGGTCCCAGGAATTGGCGTCCCGTTATTAGCTAGGTCCGGCTGTTCGCCGTAGTAGGTATTCCACATGGTGTAAGCCAGATACGGTTGTCGGCCATTCGCCCACATAATCGTGTTCCGTGTGGCTTGCTCCAGGTTGCTCATTTCCACGACGTAAGTGAAGTCATTCTCCACTGAAGCGGCGTCAGAATACGCGTTCGACCAACTCGCTTCACCGTATGTCGCCAAGAATGCCCGCACCTGGGCACGACCGGCAATCGCTGCCGTCCTGAGCGTCTCATCATTGGCTCTGTTCATCGCCTCAGTGAACTGCCCTTCGGCACGCTTCAAGTAGACCAAACCGTCCTCAAGAGGACCACCGTTGATGACAGCTTCGCACCAATTTTCACCCAGCAAGCGATTGGCATACCCCGCCCAGATGTTCGCCTGAGCGACCATGTCACCCTCAACGCCCACACCCTCTTGCCAGGCAGCGTCAGTAAACAGCTGGATAGCAGTCTCGGCAATGAATCGAGCCTGTTGCGCATCTCCGAAATGGCCTGAATAGGAGCCAGGTTGAATATAACCGCCCTGAGCAGCCACCGAGTGACCATATGCCCCCGTCTGGCCCCCGGGCATGATCTCCCGTGCAACAATCGCTCCCGTGTATCCTATCCAGCCTATCGCCTCATTCAGTCGTCGTTGGGCACCGTTTACGAGCCCTGCGCGAGATTCTGGCTGAACCAGGAACTCATCCTGGATCGGGCCAGGGTTTGTTACCTCACAGCCCGTTCCGAGCATGAGCAATCCAAAGACCGCTACGAAAGCCATCCTGCGGTCAGCCTTTTCTATCTGGTTCTTATGCATGTTGGCTCTCCGCTCAGAACGTGATTCTTAGAGATGCACGCAGAACGATCGGTGCCGGTACGGTCTCTTCGAAGTTGTAGCCCTGCTGACCGGATGAGTACGGATCCGCTTGCGCTTCAGGATCCATGTATGGCATCTCCCTCATCCACAGGTAGGAGTTGTTCAGGGCCAGAGTTAGGGTTGCGTTGCTGACTTTCTCTGGGAATGCAAAATCCATCGGAATCGTGGCACTCACGCTCCGAAGCTTGAAGAAATCGCCTTTCCATACATAGCCCTCGTATTCACTTGGATCGCAACGGGCTCTCCAGATGGCCGGCACACCTTCTTTCAAGTCGATCGAGTTCTGTGGATCTATGTAGTATGGGAAACAAAGAGGTGAACGCACGCTCCGAGTGATCGACCAAACCGCCTCCGTCATGTAGAAGCCACCTTTATAGTCTCCTCTGGCGGAAAGCACGATGCCCATGGGAAGCCGTACCGTCATGCTCGGGCTTATGAACGTCGTGGGGAGATTTGGCCCGTAGTTGATCCGCTCGTAAATGGGATCCGCGATTTCATCCGGGTTGGTCACAACCTCATCACGCACGTTACGGAGTGTGCAACCCTCGTTACCATTCGGCCCGCAGTCCATCCGGAGAGAGTTGGTCTCCGGAATCCCAAGCTCTAGAACCTTGGAGTCGTTCGTTGAATAGTTGAGTCCAACGTCCAAGCCCCATTCAGCGCCTTGGATGACCGCCGCGTCCAGGTCAAGCTCGAATCCAACGTTCTGGATTTTTCCGATGTTGGTCAGGACGCTATTCGTGAATCCGGTGGACGGAACCTGCGGAACGTTGAGCAGCGCGTCGTTCGTGATCTGTTCGTAATACGTGAAGCTCGTTTCAATTCGGTTGTCCCACCACGAGGCGTCAAACCCGTATTCGAGCTCTTCCGTGACTTCCGGCCCAACGTTGTCGTTACCAACGTTCTCGGGCACAAAAGCCGCATTGCCGGCCAAGCCTACCGGGCTCCAAGTCCGCACAGCGTCGAACGCTCCTGGCGCTCGACCCGAACGCCCGAAGGCTGCACGCAGCTTCATCTCACCCACGTCGGGGTAGAAAGATTCGTCGGACAGGATCCAGGAAGCGCTAGCCTTCGGATAAATCTGCAGGCCGAAACCCTTACCAAACGCGCTGTTGCCGTCCACCCGTGTACCGACGGTCAAGAAGTACTTGTCTGCGACGTCGAAAACATTCTGGAGGAAGAAGCCTGAGTTCCAGATCTTCTGCCGCACCTCAAACCCTTGGGTGATGGCGGCAGAGTTGACCGTCGGAGCCGCCGCTCCAGGAAAGTTCTCACCAAAAGCCTCGACCGTTCGCTCGTCTGCGCCAGTGGCCTGCCCACCCCATGAGAAGTTCGATCGGATCGGCAGTTCCATTCCGAGCAAGTTGGCCGTGAGGTCGAAGGTGTACGTGCCGACGTAGTCAAACGAGAGCATCCGACTTTGGAACGTGTTGTTAAGCAGAGCACCCAAGGGGACCTGCTTCCAAGCGTAGGGCCTAAGGTTGCGGTGCTCTTGCTGGCTCCAGTCGTAGCCGACCGTGAGCCGGTTCGTGAAGTTTTCCATCGGCGCGTAGGTAATCACGCCACCGGTGGTCATGCGCTCAACACCCTGATCGAGCCTCTGGTCCATCAGTTCATTGAGAACAGCAGGGTCACCCGTGCCGAAGTAATTCCGTTCCGCCCGGAACGCATTCAAGGTGATGCCCTGGGCGTTATTCTGCCCATTTGTCATAGTCAACAACTGGTTCACGTACGCCGTGTTCCACTGGATGGTCATGTTCTCGGCTGGTGCCATCGTGAAGTTGCCGCGAATGGCGTACTTCTCTTCCGTGTCGTTGGTCAAGAACCCCTGCTGGTCAACGAACAACCCTGAAATGAAGTACCGTAGGTCCCGGCCGCCGCCCCTGACTGAAAGATTGTACTGCTGCGCGTAAGACTGATTGGCGTACTCTCCACAGGTGTAAATCCCTGTGCACAGCCAGTGCTCCATGTTGTTGTAAGGAACACCCGATCCCGCGACGCCAAACTCACGGCTCCAGGACTTACCACCCTGAACTTCTGCGGTCCAGATAGGGGTGCCCTGTGTGCCGCTCTTGGTAAAGACCTGGATGACGCCAGCTGAGGCTTCAGTGCCGTAGAGTGTAGTGGCCGCCGATCCTTTAATAATCTCGATTCGTTCGATGTCGTTGGGGTTGATGTTATCGAGCGGGCTAACTGCGACATTCGCGCTCCGACCACCGCGCCGGTCGGGCGGATTGACGTCAGGAAGGGGTTCACTTCGAATCCGAACCCCATCGATGTAAATGAGCGGGTGGTTACTCAGCGAGACACTGCTCTCGCCTCTAAGCCGGATGATCTTCGCCTGCCCGAGAGTCCCGCCACCGTAAACGTCGAGGCCTGGAGCAGCAGCCTGTAGGAGGTCCGATACAAGTACAGGTCGCTGAAGGAGATCCGGAACAGAGATCTGCGATACCGTGTTCCCGATCTCGCGGCGTCTGGCTGCCCCCGCCGTACCGGTGACGATGATCTCATCGAGCCCGAGTGCCACCGACTGCATCGTGAAGTCGGTCTCAACCGTCTGGCCGGCCGCCAAAGTAATCTGCTCTGTTACCGAGCCAAGACCGATCCGTTCAGCCGTCAACTCATACGTACCCGGCGGAACATTAAGCAGGATGAATCGCCCGTTCTGCCTAGTTAGAACGCCGAGGCCTGTTCCCGGGAGGTAGACCTGTACCTCACTGAGGGGAGCACCGGTCTGGCCGTCTGTCACCTGACCGACGATCTGGCCATTCTGAGCTTCCGCTGAGGTGGTTATGAGCCCCATCAGGACGAGCAAAACCGTGCCCACGACAACCCAATTAGCTCTCATAAATACGCTCCTTCCCTTGGTAACCGGAGTCGTGTGCCGCTTGAGATACCAGCGATGGAGAGCACCGGAGAGCACCAATGTTCGCGGAAAGGCTCACAATACCGGACCAGTTTCCTGATCGTCAAGCCAACGCTGTGGGCGCAGCCAGCCAGCACCTAAGTCTCTACAGAAGTCTGCTGGGCTACCGGAACTTGGTAGCTGCCCGTCACCCGATCGGGATCGAGATAAGGTTCAGCAGAAATTCAGGAGGGTCATCGTCTGGACTCGTTGCTGCTGGGTTGATGACCTCCAAACCCATGAAGATCAGGGCAGCCGCAGCTGCTATCGTGCCCGACACGAATCCCACGGTCTTGAGTTCATCCAGCACCCGCAACTGAGCCGAAATGATCGCGTCATGGGGAACACGAATCGACTGGCCCAAGGTCAAGGTATGAAATCCCTCCTGGCGACTCGCGACCGGAACGCGCACAACGAGCGCATCTTCCTCCATACCGACGAGGGTGCCCTGCACGACCGGGGCGAGGTCCTCCGTTGCAGGGACTTCATTTAATTCTGGGACTTCTGCAGGGTCAACAAATAGTCGGAGATCTGCCCCCAACGGTGCAGCGGTAAAGTCTGTTGGCAGGTAGTTGTAACAGCCCTGCAGACCAAGGACTAAAGTCGAAAGCAAAATCGGAAATCTCAATATGGATCTCCCTACCAACCCCATGTATGTCTGTGAGACTCTACTCATCACCTAACTCTAATGAAGGCTAGAAGCCATCCGCAGCACTAGGGCGACGTTCCCGACAACCGCCACAATACCTTTTGTTTTCTTGATGTCAAACGTTGTTTTCTGGGTATTGAGCAACGTGAGCCAAGTTACTTCAAGAGGTTGTCCCAAGCCTCGAAACACGTACATCTTTCAATCCTATCCGACAACTTTATGGAGGGTCTCTTGAAGCGTAGAGCGCTATCGAGAGTGGCTTGGGCCACTAGTCTGGTACTCGTTCTTGCGGGCTGCTTCAAGTACGTGCCGACGGATTTCGCCACCGCGCCTGTGGGGGAAGACGTCCGGCTCGTCGTAAACCGAGAGAGGGTCGTGGACCTCAGTGAACTCGCGTCAGAGGACGACCCCGTCCCGATCCTGCAGGGCACACTCATCAGAAGGGAAGACACGTCTCTCGTCGTGCGCATCCCGGTCGGGATGCGTGAGGTGGGGTTCCACGCCTTGACCCTGGGCCAGTCGATCCGTGTCCCTGCCGACGCGATCATTTCGGCCGAGTTGCGGGTGCTGGACGGGCCCAAGACCGCTGGAGTCCTGGCAGGAACAGTAGCTGCTGCGGTGGCGCTGCTTTTCTTGGGCATGGAGGCGATCAACGACCAGGCGCCGATCCCCGGAGAGGATCCTCCTGACCTCCGGCTGAACCTCATCTCGATCCCGATCGGGTGACCGGCTCAGCTCGGTGGACCGAGCACCGAGCGTGCTCTATTCGTCAGTCAATAGCTACCCTGGTAGACACGGAACAGACCTGGCGTACGCTTGCACCCCTAAAACACCGTGAGTATTTTATATTCGGTTAGTAGGTGTCTGGCTGGTAACGAAGAGTATCGTCGGATAGGTTTTTCCTGGGGTCGGCCCAAGCCGAACAGGCTGATATGAGCTTCTCAGAGAGTTGGTAAGTCTATCCGGCAGCGTTCCAGTCGCGACACACTAGACCGAGTGCCTGACCGCGTTACTCCATTTTAAGGATGAGCATCCATGAGTATTCCCAAGTTTGCTATCGGTGTGGCCTTAGTCGCGCTGACGGGGTTCCTCGCCGTACCCGTCCAAGCACAGACCGGCCAGATCGTCGGTCAGGTGACCGATGCACAGTCCGGAGCGGCCCTCAGCGAGGTCCAGGTCTATCTGCCTGGCACCGGGCTCGGCGTGCTCACGCGCCAGGACGGGCGCTTCATCCTGCTCAACGTGCTGCCCGGCACGTACGAACTCACCGCCGAGCGCATCGGTCTCGCAAACGAGACGCAACAAATCACGGTCGACGCAGGCCAGACGGTCCAGGTCGATTTCACGATGTCGTCGGTGGCACTCGGACTCGATGACATCATCGTCACCGGTACAGCCGGGGCGTCGAGGCGGCGTGAGATCGGGAACGTGGTTTCTACGCTCAATGCCGTAGACGTGCCGGACGCACCCCTGAGCATTACCGATATGCTCCAGGGAGCAGCGCCGGGCCTCGAACTCTACGGCGGCGGCGCGGTCGGCCAATCCAAGATCATCCGGCTCCGTGGCGTCAATAGCGCGAGGCTCAACGATCACCCGATCATCTACGTGGACGGCGTGCGCATCAGGAGCCAGCCGTTTCCGGACGCGAATCCACCTGACCGCCGCGGCGGCCGGAGTGGCAACATCGCGGTCAGCCCACTCGACCAAATCAACCCGGCCGACATCGAGCGGATCGAGGTCATCAAGGGCTCGGCGGCCACCACACTCTACGGCACCGAGGCCTCGGGCGGCGTGATCCAGATCTTCACGAAGCAGGGCAGACAAGGTGCTCCTGTATGGACCGCAGAGGTCCAGACAGGCACCCAGTGGAGCCGCGCGTTCGGCGTCGACGACTCCGGTCCTGCCTACAATGGAGAGACTGACGTCTCGTACAACTTCATGGAGCACTGGCTGTGCACTGGAATCCTCAAGTGTGGTGCGTATGCGAACCAGGCCTATAACCAGGACTACTTGCTCTCCGTCCGCGGAGGCACCCCAGCCGTCAGCTACTTCGTCTCCGGCTCGTTCGGGGACATGCAGGGCTACCAATCGAACGACACCGAGAAAGCATACACGACCCGCGCGAACCTCACCTTCTCTCCGGCCGCTGATCTGCAGATCCAGTGGAACACGATGTACTCGAACACCGCCCAAACCCACACGGGCGGGCAGAACAATGCCCAGGGCATCACGCTGAACGCGTTCCGCCAGGAGCGGAACTACTTCGGCTCAGGTGACCCTGCTATTCTCGACGAATTGATGGACCAGAAGATAGCCGAGCAGGTTGAGCGCTTCACGACGGGCTTGACTGTAACGTACTCCCCGATCGCTGACCTCACGAACCGCTTCGTCGTCGGCTACGACTGGGGGGCACGAGAGCACCGGAACCTCCGACCGTACGGCTGGATGCAGACACCGCAGGGTAAGCTCCTCAATAACACATTCCAGAATCGGGTGCTCTCCCTCGACTACGTCGGCACGTACTCGATCGACATCGTAGGCCAACTCCGGACCAACTTCTCTTGGGGCGGCCAGGCGGTGGGCGACGACGTGCGCTCCATCGAAGGCTTCGGGGAGAACTTCCCCGGCGCCGCGGACCCGACGATCAACTCGGCGGCCTCGACTATTTCCTTCGAGGGCCGCACGAAGATCTGGAACGCGGGCTTCTTCTTCCAGAACGTCTTCGACATCTCGAACAAGTACTTCATCACGACCGGCGTGCGCATCGACGGTAACAGCACGTTCGGTGAAGGTTTCGGCCTCGCGGCATACCCGAAGGCCAGCATTTCGTGGATTCTTTCAGATGAGTCCTTCTACCCCGACATCGGTGAGATGAAGGTGCGCTTCGCGTACGGTCAGTCCGGTCGTGCTCCGGGTCCGTTCGACAAGGTTCGCACGTGGTCCCCGCAGGGGCTCGCCGGTATCCCAGCCTTCGTGCCGGCGAACGTCGGTAACCCCGACATCGGTCCGGAGATCACCACGGAGATCGAGGGAGGCTTCGATGCCGCGTTTTTCGACAACCGTCTCTCCGTCGGGTTCACGTACTACGACCAAGTCACGACAGACGCACTCTACGGGATCCCCCAGATTCCCTCGGGCGGCTTCTCGAGCAGCCGGCTCACCAACATGGGGGTGTTGGGGAACAAAGGCTTGGAACTGGAGGTCAATGCGAATGTCCTGCAGGTGGGTGAGTGGGGCGTCGACCTGGGCTTGAGCTACACCTTAAACGAGTCCGAGATTCTCGAACTGAACGACCCGACTCTCGAGACGAGCTCCCGCAAGGTCGGTTATCCGATCCGCCCCGTCGTGAACGAGTTAATCTCTAACCCAAACGCGATAGCGAATTCGAACTCCGACGTGATATTCTGCCAACCGTCGATGCCGTGCTACCAAGGGCAAGGAACGAGCGCGGTTCAGTACTTCTACGGCTCCAACCTGCCTACAACGTTCATCAACCCTTCAATCAGGATCACGGTACCCGGGGGCATCACGCTGGCCGCTCGCGGCGAGTACAAGGGCAACTTCTACATGAACGAGCAGGTTTTCGCGATCGGTCGTAGCGTCCGGTCGCCGCTCTGCTACCCCTACTATGTCACTCCGGGGACCTCGAATGAACTGAAGCCGGACATCCCGGCGATCTGGTATGCGCGCTGCAACCGGGCTGATTCCGAGGGCTATGTCTGGGATGCCACATTCTTCAAGCTGCGCAGCGCGTCAGCGAATATCCCGATGAACTTCCTGTTCCCGGACCGGTTCAACACTTCGACGCTGACGATCGCGCTCAACAACTCGTACCTCTGGATGAAGGAAATGCCCTTCATGGATCCGGAGACGATGGGCGACCCGTCATCTAGCGGCCCGCAGCGAGCATTCAATTTCGAGGAGACGGTGCCCCCACCGATCTCGTTACGCATTTCCCTCCGGGTCACCTTCTAAGGATAAGCGACAATGACAGCGAAAATGATGAATAAAAGATTCGCGATGGGTGTCGCTCTCACGGCTCTAGTGGCGTTCACTGGAGCGTGCGATGTGGTGAACCCTGGACCGATCCAAGACAAGTTCCTCGTCGAGGAAGAGTCACGTGAGGGACTAGTGAACGGCTCACAACGCCAGCTGGTCGTGGCACTCGCGGGACCCAGTGCAATCGCGCGATCGGGCGCGCTCGTAGCCCGTGAGTTTTTTCCGGGCGGCCAGATCGGATCACACGGCCACAGCCCGACACAGCAGGCCGGTCATCTCGATCCAGGTACCGGGAGCGTGTTTTCGACGCTTCAGACGGCACGCTTCATCGGCGAATACGCTCTCGACCTCTTCGCGGAAGCGGGGCTTGTCAGCGGTGATCTCGTCGCGCAGGCTAACATCTGGGCTGGGTTCTCGAACCGCGTTCTCGGTGAGCACTGGTGTCAGGGCGTAATCGACGGCGGCGCGCCATTTCACGCGAACGACTACCTGAAGCGAGCTGAGGGTCAGTTCTCAAATGCCATGAACGCAGCGGCCGACGCCAACCTGAAGACGGCGGCGCAGGCAGGCCGTGCGCAGGTTCGTGCCTACCTCGCGACGTACGGGGAAGCGACGTGGGCCAACGCAGGGTCAGACGCATCTGGGGTCGCCACCAGCTTCGTGTTCAATGCGGTTACAGACGGGGACAACTCAAGCACGCGTAACTCGCTGTACTATGCGATGGCAGGCATTCCGTACGGGTCCTACTCGCTGTGGGGCTCGTACTACGGCAACCAGCCGGATCTCACTCAGGCCCAACCGCACACCGAGACCGGGGGCTTCGGCTTCCCACTCGCGGGCACTGGTTACTACGAGACCTCGGGAGATCCCCGCATTGCCTGGAAGGCGGACCACCTCCCGTGGGCGGCTGGCTCACTCGACGGGTACGGTCAGGTTTACCGTCAGATCCAGACTAAGTACACGGGTGTGAGCTCTCCCGTCCGCCTCGCCGGTGGAGGCGAGATGCGCCTCATCGAGGCCGAGGCGAAGCTTGCTGGGGGTGATTGGGCAGGCGCTATGACGATTATCAACGCCCTCAGGGCAACCTACACCACGGACGCCACGACACATGTGGCGGCTGGTCAGCCAGTTGCCGCGGTGACCGCGGCAGACGCGACGGAAGCTTGGACGCGACTCAAGCGTGAGCGCGCGATCGAGCTCTTCTACGAAGCCCGCACCATGCCCGACCATAAACGCTGGGCCCAGAACAACACGCCGGGTGACCTCGAGCTACCGAACTTCGAGGCGATCTCCCCACTCTTCAGCACATGGCCACGCGGCTTGGATGCTGCACAATCGGGCATTCCCGGGTTAACCGGGCGTCAGCTGTGCTACGACATCCCGAACAGCGAGCGGCGCTTGAACGAGCACCTCGAAGAGGTCGGTTGATCGATTAGGTGGACGAGGGTATATAGCATCGCCGCCCCCTGCTCCAGAGCAGGGGGCGGCTTCCTTTGCTCTTGGGAGTGGCTGTGAACAAGGACCAGCTCAATCGCGCGGCACCCTCGCGGCGGGCAACGATGTGGGCAATCGCAGTGGCCATTTCACTCGCCGTGGGATGCCTCGACAACAGCATCACGGGCGTAAGGCCGCTCACGCTGACACTCACAGTCGAGCCGGCGGCCGCCGCGGTAGGCGACTCGATAACCTTTCGGTATGCGGCCACGGGTACTGATCTGTTCGCGATCACGCTGGACTACGGAGATGGACAAACTGGCTCCGTCCCGGCGCTCGGCGCCGGGGCCGTGGGGTTGACCGGTTTCCTGAAACACGCGTATGCCGAGGCCGCCACCTACGTCGCGACGGGGACCGCTACTGACAACACGGGGGCGCTCTCCCGGGAGGTCACGGTCCAGATCACCGGCGGATAGGCGGACGGAGCCGCATCCAGAGTACTTCTTGCGCCCGGTGAGCCGCGCGTAAGATGTTTGCGCTCGGAAGGGAGGGCTCCCTCGGATTGTCCCTGTGCCTTCTTACCGCACTTTCGTAGCTCAGGAAGATGTCGACCGCACTGACCGAAATCACTTAGACGACTGCATCACGAGGCACCACCATGAAAGCCGCACACATCCTCCTTCTTACTACTCTCCTCGGGGCCGTCTCTGCCGCGGACGCTCGGCCACAGACCGATCTAGAGACGGCTCTGTCGCACCTGCAGTTCCGATCGATTGGCCCAGCGCTCATGGGCGGCCGCATCGCCGACCTCGCTGTCGTCGAAGCCAAGCCGCAGGTGTTCTACATCGGCACCGCCACAGGTGGCGTCTGGAAGACCGTGAACCACGGCACCTCGTGGGTGCCTCTCTTCGATGACCAGCCGACCGGATCGATCGGCGACGTCACGGTCCATCAAGCGAACCCGAACGTCGTCTGGGTCGGCACGGGTGAGCCGCAAAACCGGCAGTCGTCTCCATGGGGAAATGGCGTCTACAAATCTACCGACGCAGGCAATACGTGGACGCACATGGGCCTCGACGAGACCAAGCACATCGCACGAATTCTGATCCATCCTAGAGATCCTGACGTCGTGTACGTCGCGGCAGTCGGAGATCTCTGGGGACCCAACGAAGAGCGGGGCGTTTACCGTACCCGGGACGGTGGCCGGACGTGGGAGAACATTCTTTTTATAGATGAACACACTGGCGCAATCGACCTCGTGATGGATCCGGGCGATCCCAATACGATCTTCGCGGCTATGTACCAGCGGCAGCGCACGGGCTGGGGGTTTAATGGGGGCGGACCCGGGAGCGGTCTTTATCGTTCAACAGATGCCGGGGAAAACTGGACCGAACTCACTGAAGGACTGCCTGAAGGGGACAAGGGACGGATCGGCATCGACGTCTTCCGTCAGGACGGCAACGTGGTGTACGCGCTGGTCGAGGCCGACGCACGCCGGGCGGGAGGTGGACGTGGGGGACGCGGGGGTGGTGGTGCCGCTCGTAGTAGCGGGCTGTTCCGTTCCCTCGATCGCGGCGCGACCTGGGAGAAGATGTCCAACACGAACCCGCGACCGATGTACTATTCCCAGGTGCACGTTGATCCGAGTAACTCAGACCGCATCTATGTGCTCGGAGGCTCGCTTATGGTGTCAGATGATGCCGGGCGGACATTCCGCAGCGACGGTGCTACCCAAGTTCACGTCGATCACCACGCACTATGGATCGATCCAAGTGATCCTGATCACCTGATTCTAGGAAGCGACGGTGGTGTAGCCGGGTCATGGGATGGAACTGGACACTGGCGGATGTTCGACAACATCCCGCTCGGTCAATTCTACACGATCTCCTACGACATGCGTGACCCTTATTACGTGTGCGGCGGGCTGCAGGACAACAACCCGTGGTGCGGGCCATCCAACACCCGATCCTTTCACGGCATCCGCAACCAGGATTGGTACGAGACTGCCTACGGCGACGGATTCTGGACGGTGGTCGACCCGACCGATTCGACGATCGTCTTCTCGGAGTCCCAAGGCGGCAACATGAACCGCTACGACTTAGTAACGGGCGAGAAAACTGCGCTCCGTCCGATTACTGGGCCACGTGAGGACGGCGATACCACCAAGGTATACCGGTTCAATTGGAACTCCCCACTTCTGATTTCCAAGCATGATCCCTCCACGATTTATCTGGGCGCTAACTACCTCATGCGCTCACGTGACCGAGGGATGACTTGGGAGGAGGTCGGTGGCATAGACCTCACCAAAGAGATCGACCGGGATACGCTAGCGATCATGGACGTGCCCGGGTCAGAGCCACAGATGTCTATCCACGATGGAACCTCGACATACGGTAATCTGACCACTGTTAACGAATCCCCCGTGACAGCCGGTGAAATCTGGGCGGGTACGGACGACGGGAACGTTCAAGTGACGATGGATGATGGAGCCTCGTGGGAAAACGTAGTAGATAACATCCCCGGGCTTCCCGAGCGCACATACGTGAGTCGTGTCGCACCTTCGGCTCACGTCCAGGGGCGTGCTTATGCTACGTTCGATGGACATCGGAACGGGGACTTTGCGCCATACGTGTTTGTGACAGAAGACTACGGGCAGAGCTGGAGGTCGATTGCGAGTGGTCTACCACACGGTTGGTCGGTAAACGTGATCATCGAACACCACCGCACGCCCGACCTGCTTTTCCTCGGAAACGAAATCGGTGTCTACATGTCGATTGATCGGGGTGAGCACTGGACACGTATTAAGAGCAACCTGCCAGTTGTCCCGGTTGATGATCTCGCGATCCATCCCCGTGAGAACGATCTCATCGTCGGCACGCACGGGCGTAGCGCGTGGATCCTAGCTGATGTGACTCCGCTCGAGCATCTATCGACAGAGCTACTCGATGAGGCCGGACAGCTCTTTCCCCAGAAACCCGTCACGATGTGGGCACAAAAGGGAGACTGGCCATTCTACGGAGCGACGTTCTCTGCTTCGAATCCCCCACGGGGCGCGCTGATCCGTTACTACCTAAGAGATCACGAACGTGACGGTGATCCAGACAACGATTCGGTAGCACGGCCATCGGAAAACGAAGGGCCGATGCCCGACTCAGAAGACTTTGCTCTTACGATCAAAGACGTCCGTGGGGAGGACGTTCGAACGTTGACCGCACCCAGCTCTGCCGGGATCAACGAGGTGGTATGGGATTGGCGTTATGACGCACCTTACGAGCTGGACGAGGTGCCCAACGAGGGTGGTGGCGGCGGCTTCGGGGGAGGTGCACCACAGGGACCGATCGTACTCCCCGGAACATACACAGTGAACCTGGATGTAGGGGATCAGAGTTACTCGACCACAGTGGAGATCGTGGCAGACCCCCGACGGCCGATGACCGGCGCAGATCGTATGGCTCGCCAAGAAGTGTTGATGAGCCTGCACACGCTGGCGAAGCCTATCTATGAGGCGACTGAGGCGACTGAACGCCTGACTGGCCAGCTCACTGAGGCGAGCGATCTTATCGCTGAGCACGACGAGTTACCGGAAACCCTGACTACGGAACTTGAGGCGATCGAGGATGATCTCTCGTCAATCCAGAACGACCTCAGGACAGCAAGAAGCAATGCCGGAATCGCCAACGCCATTCAGGCTTCTTCCACCCTGCCCACATCTGATCAGTTCTGGCAGGTGGACCAAGCTTGGGATGCAATGCCGGGCGTACTTGAGCAGCTCAATGAACTGATTTTGAACCGTCTCCCAGCCTTCAACGCAATGCTGGACTCAGAGGGTGTGCGACCCAATCCCGGCATGGCAATCGCACTACCCTCAAGACCTCGACGCAGATAAACCCCGAGAGAGGAAAGCTGGATATGGATCGAGCACGTTTGTCTCTAACCAAGAAAATCCCAGTACTCATGCTAGTCAGCACAATGGCATTCTTTTGTCCTATTGGAGCTGCGGGACAGTCAGCACCCCCCTCGGAACCACCAGCCGACTGGGGCCCTACTGCGATTGACTACTCAAACGTCCCCTACCCTTATCCGGTGGAGTACCTGGATGTGAGCCTCGACGGACAGGACTACCGGCTAGCCTACATGGACGTAGGAGCCGTAGGTCAGCCGAATGGTCAGACGGTAGTGTTATTTCACGGCATGAACTTCTTCGCCGCCGCGTTCGGAGTCACGATCAAAGCACTCACCGAAGCGGGGTTCCGTGCCATCGCCATCGATCGACTGGGCTATGGGCGCTCCTCGAAACCAACCATCCACTACAACTTGCACATGCCTGCCCGGCACACGAAGGCACTTCTAGATGAGCTCGGCATTGAACAAACCGCAGTTGTCGGCCATTCGATGGGAGGCATGGTCGCAACTCGCTTTACTTCTACCTATCCCGAAACCACAACTCACGTTGTGATGGTCAACCAGATCGGGCTTACGGACTCACGACATGGTAGTGCCTGGACTGATCCCGCAGCGGCATACCAGAGCGCACTCGGAACGAGCTACAGCTCAGTGCTCGCCGGACACATACGCTACTATCCCCGCGGATGGAAGCCCGAATACCTCAAGTGGGTGAAATATCAGTATGGTCTGACCTTGAGCGGCCACTGGCCACAGATGGCCAAGGTCAGAGCAGCACAGCGTCAGATCTTGTTCGAGGACCCCGTCGTCTACGAGTGGCAGCACATCGCTACTAAAGCGTTAGTGATAGGCGGAGCAGAGGATAGACTGGTTAGTGATTATCCTGCAGCCGCTCGACATGTAGCTGAAGAATTACAGAATGCTGAGTTGTTCATCTTCCCGGAAATCGGTCATGCTCCGGCATTCGAGATCCCGGAGCAGTTCCACGCTGAACTGATCCGTTTCCTTACATCTGATCCGAATGAACGAGCTGATCAAAGATGGCGGGAGACCGACATAGGGCGGCGCTAATATCCGAGCGACACTCCCCCAGAGCTCAGTGGGCTACCACCTCATGTCAGCCGCTCGTTGAACTAGCTCAACTCGCGCTCCATCAGGGCCCGCCACATAGAAGTATTCGATCATTCCATTCGGGAGCGTCATTTCGCGCGGTTGGCTCGTAAGCTCGACGCCCTTAGTCACTAAGTCCGCAACCGTAGGAGCCGTCTCGGGAGCGCGCCATCCGATGTGATCTATGACGCCTTCCCGACTCGGAAACGTCTCTCCACGCTGTACAAGCAACCAAACGTTTCCAGGATAGAGAATCCCCTCCAACCGTCCCCTCAAGTTCAGACGCACACCACCGAACTGATCCTCGTACCACTGGTATGTCGACTCTGGGTCCGGCGATCTCAGGTGAACATGATGGAACCCGAGGTGCTGCGTGTCCTCGATGAATTCGAGGCGCACGCCCCACGGATCATCAATAAAGGCAAGCTTGAATAGACCTGGTACGTCCCGTTCAGGTGTCGTAACGGTCGCACCCGCAGACTCTAGTTCGTCGACTGTAACACCCAAATCCGCGACCGAGAATCCGAGATGATCAATAACGCCCCCGGCACTTGGCTTTCTGTTCTGCCCCCGTAGGAACATGATCCGCGTGGTCCCGAATAAGAGTCGATCTGTTCTGCCATCAACCCATTCGCCTCCTACGTGGTCGTGGTACCACTGCGCTGCAGCCTGCGGGTCGGCGACTGCCATGTGGACGTGGTCGTACAGGCGAGTCGTGGTCTGTGCACTCGCGGATCCAGCGATGAAAACCACGGACGTGATTACGTAGATCGCTTGAGCAGCGAAGGGGCGCATGACAATCTCCCAGAAATAAGGCTACCAGCGGAACCCAAACTTGGGACCAGCCAGCCTAGCGCGCACTACCCGACTCGCTTGGCAGCTACCAGAAGCTTGCGGTATAGCCCCACCCACCCTGGTTTCTCTCAGAGTGTCAGCGCAGGCCTCCGAAAAAGTCCCGGATATCATCCACCAATAAGTCAGGCTGCTCTAGCGCTGCGAAATGCCCCCCTCGAGGCATGACTGTCCAGTGAACGATGTTGTACTGGGCCTCTGCCCACTTACGAGGCGTGAAGCTGATCTCCTTAGGGAAAATGGCAGCCCCGGTTGGGACTTCGATGAACCCGACACGCCGGGTTGGTGGCGTTCTCCTTGCCTCGTAGTAAATCCTACTCGCCGACGTGATGGTTTCAGTCACCCAATAAAGAGTGATGTTGGTGAGCAACTGATCCTTAGTGAACACGCTTTCGAGATCGCCATCATGGTCACTCCAGCCATGGAACTTCTCGACAATCCACGCAGCCAAGCCGGCCGGAGAGTCATTAAGCCCGTAGCCTAAGGATTGGGGTTTTGTACCCTGCAATGTTTGGTATGCACTTTCATTCGCGAATGCTCGGGCGCGCTCTTGTCTGAGTTCCAGTTCCTCGATGGGAACACCCGCTTCGGGATCACCTGCGCCGCGTGGCGGTCCACCTAACACGAAATTGGAGTGCAAACCAATCAAGCGGTCGCCGTAATTGCCTGCGAGCACTCGGCCGATGATCGCTCCCCAATCACCTCCCTGGGCACCGTATCGCTCATACCCCAACCGCTCCATCAGCGACGCTAGGACATCCGCCATTCGCTCGGGGTTGTATCCTCGCTCCTCTGGCTTATCAGAAAAGCCGTACCCCGGCAGGGACGGAATCACCACGTGGAACGCATCCGATGGATCCCCCCCGTACGCTTCAGGATCCGTCAATGGACCGATGATATCAACAAACTCTACAAACGAACCCGGCCAACCGTGCGTGAGGAGTAGTGGGATCGCATCGTCGACCGGGGAGCGCTCATGGATAAAATGTACGTCTAGCCCATCGATCGCCGTCTTGAAGTGATCGAACTCGTTGAGTTTCTCCTCTTGGGCTCGCCAATCGAATTCGTCCTTCCAGTATTCTATTAGTTCCTCGAGGTAATCTCGGTTCGTGCCATAGTCCCATCCGGTACCGGGGATCTGGTCTGGGAGGCGCGTCATTGCCAGCCGGTTCTTCAAGTCTGTGAGGACTCCATCCGGTACTGAGATATCGAAGGAACGGATCTCTTCGGCGTTCATATTCGAGTTAATTTCGGGCTGAGAGTCGGTCGAGCATGCTGTAAACAACCCAGCCACCATCGTGACCAGAGAACGGATCACGATCCTGGGTTGCGCTGGTTTCCTAGGTTTTTTCATGGTCGCCTCAGCGTTGGAGGGCGAACACCCAGATGACGCCACCCTCGGGTACGAACGTCTCAGTGCCACGGTCTCGGTTGATGCGTCCAGTCATGGATGCTGCATCCACACCCCAACCCGACTGCACCGCGATGTACTGGATACCGTCAATCATATAGGTCGAGGGTACACCAATCACTCCCGAGTTTGTCCTATGCTCCCAGAGTGGGTCTCCGGTACGCGCATCAAACGCTCGAAAGTTGCGATCTGTGGTACCTCCCATGAAGACCAAATTACCAGCGGTCGTGAGGAGTGGGCCCCAATTATGGGACTCAAACTCCTGTGTCCAAACCTCCTCACCCGTACTCATGTTCCAGGCTTGGAGCTCGCCGATATGGTCCGCTCCAGGCCACACCGTCATCTGCGTCTCAGCACCCGTAAAACTTCGACCGGGCTCGTACTCTATCTCCCTACCTAAAATCGCTCCGCAGAGATTTTCATTGACCGGGATGTAGAGAAGTTCAGTCCCTGGATTATAGGCCGCAGGCGGCCAATCTTTTCCACCCCAGAGGGAGGGGCAAAAGGCGGCCCTAAAGCCTATACCAGGCTTCTTCTGCTCGTCATAAGTGGGCCTCCCTGTCACCGGATCGATGCTCGTAAAAACGTCCTGCCGTACGTATGGCCAAGCATCCACGAACGAGATCGCGTCAGGGCTGCGCTCAAGAAGCCAGAGGTATCCATTGCGACCTGGGTGAACGAGCGCGGGGAAGGTGCGACCCCCTCTCTCGATGTCGATGAGCAGGGGAGTCGAGACTTCGTCCCAGTCCCACGAGCCATTCCAGTGATATTGATGGTGACCGACTAGTTCACCCGTTTCTACGTCCAATGCGATCACTGAGTTCGTATATAAATTGTCACCTGGCCGGGCGTCACCCATCCATGGACCGGGATTCCCGGTCCCCCAGTAGGTGAGTCCTAGGTCGGGGTCATAGTGTCCCGTAAGCCAGACCGCAGCACCGCCTGTGCGCCATGAGTCACCCGGCCAGGTCTCGTTCCCCGGCTCTCCCGGAGCAGGCACAGTATGAGTTCGCCATACCTCTTCCCCAGTCTCAGTATCGAGCGCGACAACGAAACCACGAATTCCGAGTTCGCCACCCGAGACGCCTACCATGACCTTCCCTCGTGCGGTGAGCGGCGCAAGCGTCATGTAGTATCCCGCAGTGTTGTCAGCTACAGACGTGTCCCAGACCACTTCGCCAGTAGTCGCATCGAGCGCGACGACCTTAGCATCGAGCGTAGCCATGAAAACCTTGTCGCCATACAGCGCCACACCACGATTGGTGTAGTGGTATGCGATCACGTCTTCCGCGAGTTCGTGTAGGTACAGCCACATCAGGTCACCGCTCCGCGCGTCAATCGCAATCACCTGGTTCCCTGGCGTCGTCACGAACATGACCCCGTCGTTGACGATGGGTACTGCCTCATGTCCACCGTTCACACCCGTCGAGAACGCCCAAACAGGAGCTAGAAACTGGACATTTTCACTATTGATCTGTTCGAGCGGGCTATAGCCCCAACCGTCATATGTGCCACGGTAGAAGAGCCAGTTCTCCGGCTCCGGTGCTTTAAGCCGTTCGTCCGTAACCGGCCGATAGGAACCGGGGGACTGCTGGGCTATACCTGCCCTGGGCGCAATCAGGCCAGCCAAAAGAATTAACCTGATAGCAATCGAGTATCGGTCTAGTTTCATCGTGTATTCCTGTATTGCATCCTGGATTTTTCGATCAGGGGCTACGGAAACCTACCCGGCCCGTGAAGCCACCAGCCACGGTTAGACGGCCATCTACAATCTTGAGTGGTAGAGCAGCAAGCCGTCGACGTGCTGGGCCCTCTGTGACCTGTCCGTTATCTGTTGGGTCAAACTCTGAGTCATGGCAGGGACAGATAAGGCGGCGACTCTCAGTACTCCAATCACTAACGTCACAGCCCTCATGAGTGCAGACGGCTGAGTAGGCAACGATTCCTTCCGCAGAGCGAACAGCCGTCTCCTCAGTCAGACTCGTCGGGTCCAGCCGGACAAGTATAATCTGATCAAGACGTGACGTAGACGCGCTGTGAGCACCGTCCGCGTCCCCTGCATAAACGAAGACCTGCGGACCACCTAGCGGCACATCCGCCGTTGTGACAACCTCACCTTTCCGTGTTCCGAACGCGAACAGAAGCACGTCCCCCTCAGCCGGGTGTTCGTGTTCCTCTACCGATAGTGCTGCCTCGGGCTCTGGCTCTGATCGTGATCCTTGAGCAGGTGACGGTCCTGGAATCCCTCCGGCCGGAGTCTGTGAGGCCGGAGTGCAGTCTGTAAGCGCCGAAGCAAGCCCGAGGCCCACGACAGCCTTTACCGCCGTACGGCGGTTCATGGCGGGTATCGCTTCAGAACCTGTGACCTCGGTCACGAGGGATCTACCGTCACTCTTTTCATAACCCATTCCATCTGGAATAGCTCGTGTTTCAGCCACATCCTACATCCCCAGTCGGGGCTCGCGCACGTATCAGACGCCTGTCTTCAGCTGTTCAGGGCATCTATTTCATTGCCTTTCAAGAGACGACTTACCCTTGAATTCCAGCCAAATAGAGACTAGCATGCCCTAACATCGTAGGGCAGTTGTAGCTATTAAGGTCTCTTCTCGTTGGGAGGAAGAAATTATGGGGACCAGGTTTATACACCTGAGTGACCACCGTCTTTTTTCCGGAGCCCTAGTTCTGGCGTTTCTTGTCGCACTTGCGCTTCCGGGCCAGACCCTGTCAGCGCAGGAGACAGGGGCCGACGAAGACGTCACATACACACGTGACGTCGCGCCGATCATCCAGCAAAACTGCCAGATCTGTCACCGCCCGTCGTCGGTAGCCCCAATGTCGTTCATGGAGTACAGGGACGTACGGCGTTACGCTCGGCGGATCAAGGACCAGGTGGCTCGACGGTTGATGCCTCCTTACCACTACGACACCGGTAATGGCATCCAGGAGCTCAAGAATGACTGGAGGCTAAGCGAGGAAGAGATCGAAACCATCGTGGCTTGGGTTGATGCTGGGACTCCTGAAGGAGATCTCGCGGATATGCCGGAGCCTATGGTATGGCGTGATGAGCTGATGTGGCAGCAGGAAGAGCGGCTCGGCCCACCCGACCACGTTATCAAGACCGACCCCTTCGACGTTCCGGCTCAAGGCGCTGATACGTGGTGGCGCCCGATCGTACCGACCAATCTCACCACGGAAAGATGGATACGGGCTATGGAGGTTCGGCCCTCAATCCCCGGACGTCAGGTCGTGCACCACGCCAACCCCAAGCTCCTGAGGAAGGACGAGGAGGGGGAGTACCAGCCCTTGGGTAACCTCTCCGAGTACGCGATGGGCAAGATCGGCGAGATCGTCCCATCGGATGCGGCACGCCTCCTCAAGCCAGACGATAAGATCGAGTGGGACACGCACTACTACCCCATGGGCTTTGACGCTCCCGGTGATCAGATCGAGCTAGGAATCTGGTTCTACCCTGAGGGGTACGAGCCCGAGTTCACGCAAAATCTGAAACTTTATCCGCTCCAGGGTGACATCTTCCTGGAGCCGGGTGGTACGTCTATGACCCAGGGCTTCTACCGTTGGGACCACCCGGTACGTATGGACAGTTTCCAGCCCCATGGGCATGTGCACCTCCATGGGATGTCGATCAGAGCCATCTACCCGGATGGCAAGCAGGAACTGCTTAGCATGGTAACGGACTTCGACGCTAGGTGGCATCACAGTTATATCTTCGATGATGACAAGTCTCCGATGCTGCCAACAGGTACGGTACTGGTAATGACTGGGTGGTACGAGAACAGCGCGGACAACCCGCTTACCGATTCTGAGATGTTCTTCGCGCGCGGTAGCCGCACGGTGGACGAGATGTCACACGCGTGGATCGCCGTGACGCACCTCGATGAAGAGGGTTATGAGCGCATCACCGCTGAGAGAGAGGCGAAATCTAAGGTCACAAGTGACGACCGGGACGGAAGCCGCTAGTCCGTCGCATGTAATGCTTCGCCCGATTGAAAGGGCGGAAGAAGAAACATGTAATTGAAGGAGCCCTCCCCTGGGAGGGCTCCTTCGATTACATGTAGTCCAAGGGGGAAATGAAGGGAGTAACCCATTATGGAAACTCGTATGATGCGCCTGAGCCTGATTCTCAGCGTGGCTGTCCTAACAGCAGTTCCCGCTTTGGCCCAACATCCGGGGAATTCGCGTTACGGCAACGGAATGAGAATGCCACTCTCGCCTGTCCCACCCTCGGGTGAGCCGGTGGCGCCCTTCATGGAGGGCTGGTTCCGGAATGAGGATGGTACGTTCACCTTTTCGTTCGGATTCTTCAATTTGAATACCGAACAGGTCCTCGATATCCCGATCGGGCCGGACAATTTCATCGAGCCTGCCGAATTCAACGGCAGGCAGCCAACCCATTTCCCGTCCGGGCGTTTCCGACGGGACCGTGGCGTATTTGAGGTGACTGTGCCGGCTTCGTACGAGGACGGACAGCAACGAGTTACGTGGACAATCACGGCAAATGATATGACGTACTCTATCCCTGCCCGCATAGGTTATGAAGCACTTCAGCTCTCCTATGATGCCAAGGCGATGGGTTCGGTCGCTCCGATGGTTAGCTTCTCAGCTTCAGGCCAGGAGGGTCAACACATCCGCGGCATCCGGTCCGAACCGCTCACAGCTACCGTAGGGTCCCCTCTGGAACTGAACCTGTGGGCGAGAGAGGTATCAGTTCGAGATCCCAACTACGAGCGCAACGCAAACGTTAACCCTGCCGTCACTTGGTTTAAGTACCAGGGTCCAGCCGCAGACGTGGTTTTCGATCCAAAACGGATCGCTCTCGATGAGAAAGAAGGTCAAACAACCACAACCGCGACCTTCACGGAGCCCGGCGAATACGTGCTACGTGCGCGTGTAGACAACTGGAGGGCTAATGACAGCTCCGGTGCCGACCAGTGCTGCTGGACGAATGCGTACGTGCCCGTAACAGTTACTGCCGGGCCACCCGACAGGAATTGACTTTCTTTGCCGGTCAAATTGCGTTACACGAGATGGCTACAGGTGCAGTACCCGTAAGGATAAGGGACGAAAAACCTTCGACCTCGGGCTCTTCAATCGGATTAACCAATAGGGGAAGTCACATGCAACGCATACTTACCTTCACCGCGCTTGCGGTCCTAGCGAGCTGTGCGCCACGGCCCGCTAACGACTCTGAGGCTACGAACCAGACTCAAACCGACGGGACGACAAGTGTCGAGCCGTTCAAGGTCGGAACCTTTGAGATCCAGGGGACTCCAACCGTCGGGATCGTTCTTCGCGACGCACTGATCGTTGACCTTGAGGAAGCAAATACTGCCCTCGAAACCGACCGGGCATATGCGGAGATCGCGATGCCGGACGAAATGCTTGGACTCATCAGCCGTTATGATGATGAACTCAAGCCGCGCTTATACGAGATCGTCAACAACGTGGTGGGCAATGACCTGCTCGGAGCAGACTACGTTCACCGTGTCGAAGACGTGGGCATCCTTCCTCCGATAATGTATCCCAGCAAGAACATGAACGCCGCGGTCAACTTCTACACACACGCGTGTGAAGGCTGCACCCCGGAGCAGCTGGCGGAGAGGACCCGGGAGCGACAGGAGAATCGGGGGGTGCCGTACCTGTTCCTCAAGCCGACCCGTGGCGCGGTCATCGGCAGCGGCGATGACATCGTGATGCCTTATGGCCGTGACCGAATCGAATGGGAGGTCGAGCTGGCTATCGTATTCGGCCGTGAGGGTAAGTACATCTCTGCGAGCCGAGCCTACGACCACGTGTTCGGCTACATGGTCGCCATGGATGTATCCGATCGTGGCGGGCGTCCTCCGGGTGGTTACGGCTCCGGTCAGGACTGGTTCGTCGGTAAGGGCCA
>DCAD01000043.1:99035-109248 GCA_002311875.1 Gemmatimonadales bacterium UBA1142
CGTGACCGTTCAGGAGGCCAGGGCAGGAGACATGATCCACAACATCCCGGAGCTAATCGAGTACGCATCGTCGCTCATCACCGTATTTCCCGGTGACGTCCTACAAAGCGGGACGTCGGGCGGAACGGGCGCTGGTCGCGTCGAGCGCGCGACAGGCTCTGGGTACCTGCAGGCTGGTGAGACGATCAGCGCCACCATCGAGGGAATTGGGACGCTAACCCACACCGTCGTAGCCGAGGAGAGCGTTCCGGACGATCTGTCCGGCGCACAGCTGCCCCCAACTAGGACGTACCGCCCGGGCCGCTGAGAGCTCAGGCCCAGCGAAGGCCATCAGACGGAGGGGGTCACGGTTATTCAATAGACCGTGACCCCCGACTCGTTCGAGGACTCGCTGACGTTCACCGCCTTGCGATCGTCATCGAAGGTCGCAAGCGCTTCGATCGCCGCCAGCGTATCAGGCGTGTAGATATCCGGGTAGCTTTCCTCTACACCCTTCCGGATCTCGACGCTACGAGGCAATCAAGATTCGAGGCCGTAGTCTCCCTGCATAGCTTTCTCACTCGAGGCGTGAGGGGAACGTCGAATCAGAAATGGAGCGGAATTTCGCCACCTAACCCGCTCCGGTTGTTACAAGCTTTCGGGGTCTAGCCTGGTATCATGATATGAGCCTCACTCGTTCCGGCACCCATGATCCAGGCACCACCTCCCCTGCCGTTTTCGGGTAGACCGGTAGATTCGGTGGTAGCTCCCGGCACTGCGAACGTCGTGTGGGTCCCGGCGCCCTGCTGATCCGCACCGTTCATCGAAATCCATGCCGACCCATACTCGGGTGCTACCCTCGTGCCGTTCGCTTCCGCGGCGGCTACCATGGCTCGCTCTTCCTCGGCGCTAGCAGTCTCCGCACGGAATCGGCGGTTTTGTGCAACTCGATCCAGGTTGGCCACGCTCGTGCACTGCACCGCGAACGGCTGCCTGTCCCGTTCACCGGAACGATCATAACACACGATGCGGTTCGTTCCTTCTTTCAGCGTCTCGTACGTGTAGTCGTCATTCCATTTAATGACTGCGGCACCAGTACGAGCCCGTGCAGGTGCAGCTGCCAGCACGCTCTCGACCGATTGGGCGTTTGCGTTTGTTGCGACCATAAGCAAGCTGATCGCAACCAAAATAATACTCTTCATCAGGGTGACCTCCGTTCCACTGATCAATGCGAGTGCCGTGATCAGCACTGCGCAGATGCGTACAAGTTGGACACATTATCGTGAGGCCTGCCCGTTGGCGAGCATCGCCTCTTGTTACCTGGGTGTCATCAACCGGGGAGGTACTTCCTGAACGCGCTCAGAGTCAGGCTGACGTGGCTGATACCAGTGCCCACGTCGTAGATGATCAGTGCGGCACCGTGCTCGCCAAGCCGATCAGGGCTCGCGTTGGCGTAGTACATAAGTGTCCGAGCAAGATTTGCTCGTGCATCCCCCATTTCATCCCAATCACTCAGGAAAAGAGCGTTCAAACACAATTCCTGGGCCGAGCCCTCCAACAGTGCCGTCATGACCATGGCGACGAGGGTATTTGGTAGGAAATTGGTGTGGAACGAGATCGGAGAATAAGTGTCTCGCTCCGGGCGATAGCTCTCAAATTCTACCAGTAGTTCTTCCTTGTACCGAATAAAGAGTTCGTAGAGTTCGGAGTACTCAACCTCACACTCAACCAGAGACTCAGGACGAGTATCAATAAAGGCCCAAGGGTCAGGAGTGAGACCGTTAAGAATTGCATTCACAACGTTCTCACGCTCCCGACCTTCAATACCTGCTTCGTTCATCCTTGCGTACTCATGAGTAAGTGTAAGCAGAGCGTCCAAGAGCCAGGGATAATCTGCCGTATTATCGTCTCGCATCCGTCCAAGATCTCGTCCGTACATGACCGAGAATCCCCACCGCAAGTGACTCCCTAGAACGGCTGCCCCAATGAGCGCGAAGTTCAACTGATGTCTCGAATTCAGGCTCCGCACTTTCTCGACGAGACGGTCATAAGCTTGGCCTTCGGGGTGGAAATGCGAGACTGCGAGCACCAGGAGGGTCTCGGCATTCTGGACGAACTGGTGTCCACTACCTTGAGGACCCTGCAGATGCTCGACGAGTTTCGTAACACGGTCCAGTGTGGTATCCGCGTCCCTTCCATCCCAAGCCCTCATAGCACAGAGCGCCAGGACATGCAGGAAGTAGTAATCCAAAAGGATCGCGAGTGAATAACGTTCTCGCCGGACCTCTGGACCTGTCTTCATCCAGAAATCCATCATAAGAGTCGGCACGTTTTCCTCGCTAAACCGGTGGGTACCGAAGTCCCAGGCCTGGAGAACATGGAACCCATCCTCGCGCGTTCGCTTGTCGAGTTCCTCAATCATTCCTGCAAGAGAGAAAACATCCGAAGACGCTCTGAAAACATGGGTTTGCATTGAGGAACGAAGGCGCTTAACCCCAACTTCGAAGTCCTCTCCACGAAGAACTCGGTCGAGAATTTGCCTACGTGCACTTCCCTCAAGGATCGATTCAAGCACCAAACAGAAATCGTCGCTGGTGACATCAGTGCTTAAGCGTGGATGTTCGGAGGCGGACATAGCTTCTCTTTCTCTCGTAGGTATTCGGGCATCGTATCCGATGATCGTCATGACCGGCAAGCAAGGGGAGCCAACTGGCCATTCGGTAACTATGTTGCGCTTCAGCTCCCGCGCTTCTCTAACTGTGTCGGGACCGGTGAACAGAGGAGGGGGATGATGGTGATGATGAGTACCTATTCGCGAGCCGTGAGCCGAAGCGCGATCGCGCTGATACTGACGGTGGTGGTCCTGGCACCCGCCGTGGAGGGCCAGGGGGCTCGAACCCTCTCGTACGGCATGCCGGAGGATGTTGGGATGTCAGCGGCAGTCCTCACGGGAGCCCTGGGAGTTTACGAGGAAGCCATCGAACGCGGTGAGTTGGTAGGGGCCGTGGTACTGGTCGCCCGTATGGGGCGTATCGTTCTTCATGAAGCGCTGGGCTGGAGAGACAAGGAACAGGGGCTTCCTATGGAACGAAACACCCTGTTTCGGATGGCCTCGAATACGAAGCCTCTGGTGTCCACTGGGATTGCGACACTTGTCGAGCAAGGAAAGCTCGAGTACACCGATCTGGTCCGCGCGCACATCCCGGAATGGGACAACTATCGTGCAGGGTTTATCACGATTGGACAGCTCTTGTCACATTCAAGCGGCCTGAGGATCTCCAGCCTCTTCCTCCAACCTCTCGGCGAAGCCCCGACGCTCCAAAAAGAGGCCGCACGCTTCGGGAATGTCGGAGCATCTGTTCCACCGGGTGAGACGTACAGCTATAGCAATCCGGGCTATAACACACTGGCAGCACTCGTAGAGATCGGCTCTGGACAACTGCTCGAGGAATACCTGCAGGCTACCGTTTACGGTCCGTTGGGGATGGCGGATAGCTATAACCATCAAGCGGGGCACAAGCTCAACGGCAAACTCGACCGCATGGGTGCGGTGTACTACGGACGAGGCAGTAACGGAGAATGGGAGCCCGGTGGCACTCCTGGCGGGCCGGTGGCCTACCCGTTCGCGAGGGGTTCCGGGGGGATGATCTCAACCGCATGGGATTATGCTGTATTCTGCCAGATGTTCTTGAATGGCGGGATCTATGACGGTATCCGAATCATCGAGCCCAGGACCGTGGAACTCATGACGTCTCCCAAGATCCAAACACCAGGCGGAGGAAGCTACGGGTACGGATGGGGGATTACAGACGACACCTACGGCCACGGGGGTTCGGACGGCACGAACGCTTGGGTCGATCCGGAACGAGGGATTATCGGATTGGTCTTCACGCAAACTCCCCGTGGGCGAGTGTCACTAGATCGCTTTCGGCAGCTAGTCAATCTCTCAATAGAGGAGCGTTAGCCGGATACAGACGACATCCTGCTCATGGCGGATTTCCTGACTAACATTTGGGTCCAACGCATCGGCTTTGCGCTCGGTGGACTAGTCCTCGGCCTGTTGGTCGAAAAGCTGATCGTTAAACGGGCCATCCCTTTTGTGAGCGCAGGTTTGGATCAAGGAGAAAGTATGACGATCTCGTGTAACCTACCGAGGTGCCTCTCAGTAGCCCTGTTGCTCCTCACTCTTGCTACATCGACGTATGTGGTGGCGTTAGAGGGTCAGTCAGGCTCTCCCCCGTCCCAGCCACCTGCAAACTGGGGACCCATCTCGATCAACCTGGAAGACGTCCCCTACCCGCACCCAGTAAGATTCATGGAGCGGACTTTGTACGGCCAGAATGTCAGGATTGCGTACATGGATGTAGCTCCAGTCGGTCCTCCGAACGGTCGGACCGTCGTCTTGTTGCACGGTGGGAGCTATTACGGATGGTACTGGGAGGAGACGATCGAGGTACTCCGAAACGCCGGGTTCCGGGTGGTCGTGAAGGACCGACTCGGGTGGGGCCGCTCGTCCAAACCAATCCTGCCGTACAGCATGAACCTTCACGCGTCTAATACATACGCACTCCTAGAGAGCTTGGATATCTCCGAAGCCGCGGTGGTAGGCCATTCCATGGGCGGTCAAATGGCCAGCCGCTTTGCCTTCCTATACCCGGAGGTGACAACTCATCTAGTCATGGTGAACGCGATCGGATTGACCGACTCACGCAGCGGCCGAGGATGGAGAGAGCCTGTGGGTGGAAGCGCGATGCCTGACCTACAGCGGGTCTATCAATCGAACCTCGCCCTCGAACAACGCAGAGTTGTGGACTGGAAGCCCGAATTTCTCGAACACGTGCGCATCCGCTACGGAATGTACTTGAGCGGTGAGTGGCCCCGCCTGTCCCTCGTCCGAGCCATGGCCAACAACGCCCGCTCGATTGACACGGTCGTGCACGATTGGCCCCAGATTGAGACAAAAGCACTGGTCATTGGTGGTGCCGAAGACGGGCCCGACTTCCCCGAGCGCGCCCGCGCGGCAGCTGACGCGCTCCAGAACGGCCAGCTGATCTTGATCCCTAACGTGGGACATAACCCGCACCTCGAGGCACCGGAAATCTTTAACGCCGAGTTGATCCGTTTTCTCGGCTCCGGTTCGAGCACTTCGGGGATTCAACGCTGGTAACAGCACGCCCCCTCTTCCAACCCCTTATAATCCTCCTCCGCTCGATACTGGCATTCGGGTTGTCCCTGAGTGTTATTGCGGCGGAGGTGACTGCTCAGTCCCCAAGCAGCCCAGCTTATCCGGCTCCGAGCCCCGAAGGTCTCGGTCTCCTACCGGGCCGGCCCCGAATCACTCCAACCAGAACGGATGAGCCTCTGATTATCTACGGCGTGCTCGCCGACGCTGTCTGGGAACACGCTGCCCACATAAGTGAGTTCACCCAGCAATCACCACTCGATGGTGAGCCGGCCACTGAGGATACTGACGTCTATATTGCCTAGGATTCGGACCATATCCACTTCGGTTTCCACGTGCATTACAGGGATCTCTCTATCATGCGAGTCGAGCGTGACCGAGCGTACTCGGACGACCTAATGACGGTCTATTTCGACATCTTCTTGGACCAGCAGCACGGGTATGACTTCGATGTCAATGGGTATGGAGTGCAAGGAGACGGAGTCATCACAGCCGGTGGCAACGGTGGGCGGGGCGGCAGTCGAGGCGCGGGGCCAGCGATCCGGAAACCGCCTGTCTGGGAAGTGTGGACTGCGAACTGATACATATAGGGGCATGGGTCGCGCAGGGACGGCCCCGGAGCATATCATGCCACGACTCCACAACAGCAACCGAGACTCCCGCGCATGCGCACCACTGACTTAATCCTTGCCCTCGTCCTGCTGCCAACTCTCGGGTCAGCTCAGACCACGCCGACTGAAATAGCAGCAGCCGCTGACGTCCTCGCTCGCATCAAAGTCCTGCAGGAGAAAATCGCCCCGGAAGAGACAGCAAGAGAAATCACGGGACGCATCGACCCGAAGCGTTCTGCACTAATCGAGCAGGCTGGCCGCGTGTGGGACTCCGAGATGGAGGACCTCTCCGATCACATTGGGCGCAACCCGGAGGTGGGATGGGCCGAATTTGAAGCCGTGGACACGCTCGTAAAGGTACTGCGCTCTAAGGGGTTTACTGTTGAAACAGGGGTGGCTGGCCTCGAAACAGCGTTTGTCGCAACATGGGCATCCCCGGCCGGGACTGATGGACCGGTGCTCGGCTTAATCGGTGAGTACGACGCGCTACGGGACATAGACGGCCCATTCCACGGTGATCAACACAATGCGCAGACACCTGTGGCGATCTCAGCTGCGCTCGGCCTCAAGGCTTACATGGAGTCGGATCAGGTCCCAGGGACCATACGCATCTTCGGAACCCCGGCTGAGGAAGTTGGGCCACCTGCAAAGACGATCATGTACGAAGCGGGAATATTCGATGGTACAGACATCCTCGTGCGCAGCCACTCAGCTCCGGAAACGTTCCGGGCACGAGCTGGCTTCGGCGTGTGCTGCCTTAATATCAACGAAGTGAAGTACGTGTTTACTGGTCGACCTGCACATCAACTAACGTCATGGAATGGGCGTAACGCCCTGGAGGCAGCCGTTCAGTTCTATACGTCCGTGAATGGTCTTCGATCGACGTTTCGCCCCGAGGCGTCCATCCAAGGTGTGATACCGGAAGGTGGAATAGCACCGAACGTGGTTCCGGCCAGGACCGTGGTCGATTACTACATCAGGTATCCAGATGAGGTTTACCTCGAGCACATGACTAGGATGATGGACGATGCAGCCCGGGGTGCAGCGCTCGCGACCGGCACCGAAGTCGAGATCGATCGTTATGGAGAGTACCGGGATGGAATCGCGCTTGGATCTCTGGAAGAATTATACTTTGCGTACGCGAGGAAGCTTGGCGCCCTCAGAATCAATGAGATCCCTCAGCGTCCAGCTGGATATGAAGAAACCGGCTGGGTAACGCGAGACATCCCAGGTATCGGAGTCGGCATTTTCAGCTCGCGCGACACATATCATACAAAGGGCATGGAAGCGGACGGAATGGGCGAGGTAGGCCACAGCGGATTCCGCCTAGACGCCCAAATCATGAGTGCAATCCTCTACGACTATTTGACTGACACATCACTGAGGCAGAAGGTCGCTGAGGAACACGCTGAACTCAAAATCTTGTTGGGTGATTATCACAGCCGTTTGCGAGAGGTGTACGCTCCGGAAATCAGTGAGATTCCAAACGGGAGTCCCTTACAGCCAGGCTGTGAAAACTAGCAGGGCAGCCAGCAACCGATCACTGAAAGCTTAGCTCTTGTGACTGGTCCTCCGGAGTCATACTAACTGGGACACACAGCCAACCGGACTAAGCATTCCAACCAGGTCGCCTTGGTCACGTTGCTCCTGACCCCATATTTTGGCCTGGAACCGAATGTGCACCAACACGTCGCCCGAAGTTGAGTCCACCCAAACGAGGCTCTCGCCATGTCCATCTCACTCCGTATTCACTCACTATCCAGGCTAACCCGGTCAGGCGTTCGTGTAGCGTTCGCTTGCCTCGCGCTTTGTGGTTTCACTACACCGGCACAGCCACAGACGTCCTCCCTGCCCAACATTGAACAACACACTGAAGGCATGGCTCAAATGGAGGGCTTCTTTAACCTCTACTGGGACAATACGACCGGCTCTCTGTTCTGGGAGATTTCCGAACTTGATACCGAATTCCTGTACCAGATCTCTATGGGTTCTGGCCTTGGGAGTAATCCCGTGGGTATCGATCGAGGCCAACTAAGGGGAACGCACGTCCTGGCAGCCAAACGAATTGGGCCACGCGTCCTGCTTATGGAACCGAACTACGGTTTCGTAGCACAAAGTGAGAACCTGAGTGAAACCCAAGCCGTTCGTGACGCCTTTGCACCTTCCGTCCACTGGGGCTTCGAAGTGGTGGCCGAAACCGGCGAGCGTGTACTCGTGGATGCGACTCAGTTTTTTCTGCGCGATGCTCGTGGTGTGATCGATCAGATAGCGGCTCGCGGAGAGGGTGACTTCACGCTCGACAGTTCCCGAAGCGCTATCCACCTACCTGCTACTCGCTCGTTGCCGGAAAACACGGAAGTCGAGTCGATGTTGACTTTCACGAGCAGTAACCCAGGCCAACTCGTGAGTGGAGTAGCAGCAACGGGTGGAGCAATCACCCTGCGTCAGCATCATTCGTTCATCCAACTCCCGGACGATGGTTACCGCACCCGCATCGCGGATGCACGCGTGGGCGTTAACGGGCCTACCATCTACGACTACGCTACCCCGATTGACGCAGACACGCGTGTTCGCCTCGCTGCCCGGCACCGACTTGAGAAAGCTGATCCAGACGCAGATCGTTCCGAAGCTATCGAGCCAATCGTCTACTATGTCGATCCTGGCACGCCAGAGCCTGTCCGTTCTGCTTTGATCGAGGGCGCAAGTTGGTGGAATGATGCGTTCGAGGCAGCGGGTTTCATCAACGCCTTCCGGGTAACAGTACTACCCGACGACGTTGACCCTCAGGACATCCGCTACAACCTCATCCACTGGACGCACCGGAGAACCCGGGGATACTCCTACGGTAACACAGTGATCGATCCCCGCACGGGTGAAATCGTGAGAGGGGTTGTAAACCTTGGGAGCCTACGTCTTCGGCAAGACTACCTCCACGGTCAAGGCATGGTGCCGCCTTTCCCCGGAGGTATATCCTTGCCCGAAGATGGAAGCTTGGGCGAGTTCGCAGATGCCCCGAATTTCGAATATCTGGTGCAAGTAGCACCGGGATCCGAAGCAGTTGAAATGGCCTTGGCCCGCGTCCGTCAACTCTCAGCCCATGAGGTAGGTCACACGCTCGGATTTCCTCACAACTACATGGCCAGTGCATACGGTCGGGAAAGCGTTATGGATTATCCTGCACCGTTGGTGGAGATCGACGGAAGCGGAAACATCGACCTATCGAATGCCTATGTGCAGCGAATCGGTGAGTACGATAAGCTCTCCGTCAATTGGCTTTACCGTGAATTTCCCGTTGGTACCGACGAAACTCAGGCCTTAGCAATGATCGCGGAGCAGGGTGTCGTCGATGGTCTCATCTACATGGGACACACCAACAACAACTTCATCGGGGCCAGCCATCAGTACGCCAGTGTGTGGGACAACGGCTCGAACCTTGTAGACCACTTGAAGCTTGAGATGCGCGTGCGAGAGATCGGCCTTGAGCGTTTCGGCATCGATGCGATCCGGACTGGTGAACCAATGTCGACTTTAGAGTTCGTGCTCCTGCCACTCTACATGCACCACCGCTTCCAGCTGCGGGCAGCCATACAGAGTCTCGGGGGGGCGGATTTTCGATACGCATTGAAGGGGGACGGACAGATCCCATTTACGATTGTAGAAGCTGAGGAGCAGCGTGATGTTCTTGAGACCGTGCTATCTACACTGGACATAAATTTTCTTGCGCTCTCCCCAGAGATCGTCCAAATGATCCCTCCTCCGGCCTACCGCTACGGCGAAGGCGAGGAGTTCCCAGGTTACACCCAGCAGATTTTTGACCCCATAGCAGCTGCATCAGCAGCGGCTACTTTCACAGTTGGAGAGATTCTGAACCCGGATCGCATGGCGCGCCTTGTGGTCTTCGGGAGCATGGGCGACTACCCCGATCTCGAGGAAGTGGCCGATGGTCTTATCGAAGTGACCTGGGGGGTTTCGGAGCCCGTGGACGCGTACCGTCGGCTGGTACTCCACACCGCACAGCGCTCGGTAGCCGATCAAATGATGCAGCAGGCAAGCATGGCGGGAAACCACGCTGAAGTAAGAGCGATACTCTCTGATCGCCTCGACAAGCTCGCCTCAGGAATTGAATCTGAAGGCGCCCCGAGTCCACATCGCAAGCTTGTCGCAGCCGATATCCGTCGGTGGCAGTCCCGTATCGAGAATACGGTTCCAGGACCTCAACTCCAGATGCCGGCGGGTGACCCGATCGGTGGAAGCTCACGCGGTGGAAATCGGAGGTAACCGCTATTAAAGTCACGTTGACAACAAGCCAGCTCAGACAGGATACGCGGCTAAGAAACTCTGTTGGATCCGGTGGAGGCCGGCATAAAAGGACTCACCGGTTGCCAACAATGCTAATTGCCCTATAAGGGGGTGATTCTACTATTTATGGTTTACCATTCGG
>DCAD01000043.1:109524-110366 GCA_002311875.1 Gemmatimonadales bacterium UBA1142
CGGAAAAGGCCCCCAAAACTGCACGACTGGACAGGGATTCGGCGTACGGCCAGTCTGTGACCCAGCTCCAACGGAGCGGCTTATCATCGATCCAAACATCGCCTTTGTCGAGCAATACACTCCCTCGGGAGGAAATGTCTTGCTCTACGGGGGAGCAGCAGTTCTGGGTGGGGTCGGCATGGCTGTCGCGGGACGTATTCTAGGGCCACAAATTGGGTTAGGCAGGATCGAGGGCTGCGAGAACATCCACGGGGACCTCCTGTGCAGTAACCCGATCACTGACTTCGATGCGAAACAGAGGGCGAGCGACCAAAAACGTGGGACCATTTTCGGGGGTATCTTTGGCGCCACTATCGCACCGCTCATCCTAAAGGCACTGCAGAATCCTTGGGTGGGGCTCACAGCTGGCTCAGATGGAGGACCGGGTTTTGACTGGTCTTTCGAGTTCAGCGTGCCAATGGGGGGTCGCTAGCTAGGGGCTTTGTGAGCCTGTCGATAGCAGAGGACATAAACTCATAGGCACCTCTTCGCTCTCCAATCGCGGCGAGCTAGCGTTCGGTACGCCACTCCGAGTTGATTACGAGGCTCATTCTGAGGCGCTCGGGAACCTCTATCACCCTCAGGACAATCCAGAGGGTGTGATCCCATTAAATGTCGCCGAGAACATCCTCAGCTGGGAGGACCTAAGACACCGAATAGGGTTGCTCACAGCCCAGAATCAGGTTCCGGACTGGGTCCCGGGCTACACGTCAATGCTCGGTGCACCCGCCTTCAGGGCAGCGTCAGCATCTTTTCTCGAAAAGCACCTGACGAAGTGTAATCTCGATCCCGATCAACTGGGG
>DCAD01000043.1:110466-119053 GCA_002311875.1 Gemmatimonadales bacterium UBA1142
GTCATTCCTGCTCCCTGTTATCCGGTATACAAACAAGATATCGGCAACATGTCCGGGATGGAGCGATACGACCTCGTTACCCATCACGAATTGTCAGAGATCACTGGCGGGCCCACCCTGAGCGTCGCCCATCTGGAGCGTGCGCAACTCGAGATCGATCGTGCAGGCAAGCGCTTTCGGATACTGATCCTCACCAATCCGGATAACCCGACCGGTGGGGTCTACTCACATCAACAGCTAGTCAGGTTTACTGACTGGTGTGTAGACCAAGGAATCCACTTGGTTGTGAATGAGATTTATGGTTTATCGCTTATCGATACCCAACACCCCGTAATTCGCGAGGACTATACAGAGGATGTCGTGTTCTCTTCGTTCGCCAACATTATGCAAGCGAAGCAGAGTGACTTGTTGCACTTATGGTATGCGTTCTCGAAGGACCTCGGCATCTCCGGACTCCGCGTGGGCCTGGTGTACTCACAGAATGAGTCGTTCATCAAGGCATACGGGAACGTAAACCTTTCGCACACTGCGTCGAACTACACGCAATGGGTGCTTCAGTTGCTGCTAAGCGACACTGATTTCATGAGCTCTTACGTCGCGAACAACCGTGCACGGCTGACAGAGTCCTACGCAATCGTCATCCGTCACCTAAAAGAGCTCGGCATCCCCTACGTCCCGGCCCGAGGCAGCCTCTTTACGTGGTTAGATCTGTCTGAACTTCTACCCGAAGATTCTTCCGCAGCTGAGCATGATCTGTGGCTCAACCTGTATCACAGCGCAGGTGTCCTACTAACCCCAGGCGAAGGATTCGGACACTCTAAGAAAGGGCTGTTCAGACTGGTCTACCCATGCGTCACGAAGCACGATCTGGAAACAGCCATGGACCGCTTTAGTGGATTCGTGGTGAGGAAGAGACAAAGCGCGTCTTGACCTGACAGTAGGACATGTTCTCTAGATCCCTTCTCTACCTATGTGCTCTGCTCCTCTAGGCCTTTGAAGTACTCACGCATGCGACCCATCATCTGCTCAGCCATTGGCCAGTCAGCCGCAACTTTTTCGATATGCTTGAATAGGAATGGCTTCTGGACCTCTCGGAGTTCATCTATCATGTGCTCAACCTTGCAATACACGGCCAGCATCTCCCCACTGACCGCTCGAAACATCCCAGGGTCGATCGCGCCATGGACCACAAACGAGGCAGCCATATCCCAATAGCTTGTGACCATGCGCACGTAGGTGTACTCGTCGGTCTTCATGATTGCCAAGAAATCTTCGACTGACTGAGGGTGGAATGAGCGGATGACCCAGGTCCTTGCCTCGCGCATTTTTTTTTCACGGCGAAGGTCATACAAGCTCATCAACGATTGGGCGCTCTCGTGGGGTGTGCTCAAGACTTAGTCCTCGGAAAGGTCAGGGGGGCAAGCAGTGTCAAGGAAACTGGTGGACCGCCAGCTCCGGCGCACGTGGTGGTCAAGAGTCCCACGGTGAGCCCCGGGGGATTGGGTAAAACATGGGCTGTGTTGACTCATCGGGAGGTCTATCTACATCCTGGATGAGTTACCCGATGCCTGTCTTGCTTCAAGGGGGACCCGTGACTAATCCCGTGATAATGCGCTCTCCGATTTTGGTGGCGCTACTCTTGGTACTCGCCACAAGTGTCAGGGGGCAAGAAGAGGTACAAACTGTGGAGTTCCACAGCCCAGCAGTGGAGCGGATGATGAAGTACAATATCGTTCTTCCAGCAGGCTACGAGAGCTCACAAGAGCGTTATCCTGTCCTCTATCTTCTTCATGGGCTGACCAGCAACTACACGGCCTGGAGTAGGATGGGGGCAGCATTCTATGCGGAACTCGTCGATGATCTGATTATCGTGATGCCGGATGTTGGTAACTCCTGGTACGTCAACTGGGACGAAAATGGAGAGGGGCAACGCAACGACTGGGAAGACCACATCATCGTCGACGTGATCGGGCACGTAGACGCGAACTTCCGGACCATTACGCGCCGGGAAGGCCGAGCGATTAACGGGCTGTCGATGGGCGGATACGGTGGACTCACACTAGGACTTCGCCACCCCGAGCTATTCGTTTCGATCGGGAGCACCAGCGGCGCTTTATCATACGCCCGTGGTGCTGCTCGCCGCATGAGGGGTGAGATCCGGCCAAGACCTAGTAGCCCGACCCAGGAACTAACAGTTGAACAGCAGGCAGCAAGGGAAGCTAGCCGGATTCGCAGGGAAGCTGCTCGAATTCGGCCGAACCCGAGCATCGGTATAGACGGATTCAGCAGCCAAGCTGAACGCTCTCCTCTAGGTCGGGCGTTCCTGACCCCGGAGAACGCTGACGCCTATGATCCGTTCGAATTGATACTAAATGTTCCCCGAGAAGAGCTCCCGCACATCTACCTGGACTCAGGCACAGAGGACAACCTGATCAACGTAGCGAGGGAGTTCGCTCAAGTCCTTTTCGAGCACGACATCCCCTTCGATTTCATGCAAATGCCGGGTAGACACAACGGCGCCTATTGGGTTCAATCGCTTGGCCACATCGTCTCAATACAGTACGAGGTGATTCGTCGGGCACTCGGTGAGAGGCCAGCAAGCCGGCGCTGAGACCTCAGCAGGCTAATCATCCTCGGAGTGGCCTGACATACCCGAAAAAAAGCCTTCTAGGGCTGATGCGCACGGTAGAACGGGATCTCAGTGTAAGCAAGAACGGGATGACACTCTTCCTTTACTTCGGTTGATGGCTCATCATCGATCATCTACGACTAAAGCGTCACCGGAGTTGGTTATGCCAAGATTGAAGAAAGCAATCGCACCTGTACCTAATGGGTCACGCAGGCGAATCACCAACCTGAGCAGCTTGATCTGCTTTGGTCTTGTGATCACGTGCATACCGAACTTGATCTCGGCACAAGACGAACCCCCCAAGCGGATACCAGCACCGTTCATGACCTATCTCGGGGCGGACTGGCTCGAACGCCCTGGGCGCATCTCGGAGGAGAGGCCGGACGAGATGCTCGCAGCAATGGAGCTTAAGGACGGTGATGTAGTCGCTGACATCGGGGCCGGCTCAGGATTCCATACACGCAGGATGGCCAAGCTCGTGGCTCCGACGGGTCAGGTCTTCGCGGTCGATATCCAGCCCGAGATGCTCGAGATTCTGAGAGCTCGGGTGGAAGATGAAGGCCTCACCGGCATCTTGCCGGTCTTGGGGGAGTTTGATGACCCGAAGCTCCCGGACGGTAGGATCGACTGGATCCTGCTCGTCGATGTTTACCATGAGTTCGCGAACCCCGATGCCATGCTTGCCAAGATGCGGCTGGCCCTGAAGAAGAGCGGTAAGGTGGCATTGGTCGAATATCGGGTTGAGGACGGTACCGGGGACCATATCAAAGCCGATCACAGGATGTCAGTTCACCAAGTCCTCAGCGAATGGAAACCGGCCGGTTTTGACTTGATCGAGCTCCACGAGTTCTTGCCGAGCCAGCACATGTTCATCTTTCAAAAGGCTAACGAAGATGGCTCGATTGAAGTTTCGGCACAGTCGGTCATTCCAAACCACAGCCTCTTCGAGGCAATAAGTGAAGGCCATGTCGAGGTAAACGCCTCCGGTCAGGGAACGGAAACTGTGAACTTGAGGATACGGAGGATGCGATCCGAACCGATGGTGATCACGTTGCCTGTGGGCACATACTTCGAAGCGACGGGAAGCGGGAGCGACATGATTGCACGCAGAGACGGGGTCATCATTCTACAGGAGGACGGCCCCCAAACCTGGACACTTCTAGGTCGGAGCGTAAATCGGAGCCGGCCAGCCCCTGAGGCCCAAGACAGATTCGAAATTCATCCGGCTGACGAACAAATCCCACTAAGAAATGTCATGTGGCTGTTTCAGGGGATGAATCTTCATCCCATGATCGGACCAGTAATCGAGCAACTCGCTCTTTGGATTGTCTCCGAAAATGCTGGGTATGATGATCTCGTAGAGCACGCGTCTGGCGTGCCGATACCCGTTGAACAGGCTGTAGCTCTCGCTGCTGCTTATACAGATTCGGCCGGAATAGACATAACACAGAAGCAGATATGGGCCGACCGCGACAAGTTTGTACCCGCCCTAACTGATGAGACCTTAAAAAAAGTTTTCGAGGCTCGAGATCCGCATTGATCCCGGCGTCCTACCTTCCCGGTGAGGCCTTGTAAACCTCGTCGCTTACCGGCTCCATCCAGTTCACTGAGCCACTATAGATCGTCAGTTGAAGCACGTCCTCATCTGGAGCAGCCCCGTGCCAATGCTCCACCTCTGCAGCAGTCCACCACGGCTGGCCCGGATGCATCTCCATAAGGGCTTCTCCTCGTACCTGGGTGCGCCCCAAACCCTCCTCCACCATCAGGAGCTGGCCTGCAGTATGACTGTGCCAGTTCGATCGGCTACCCGCTGGAAAACGCAGGCGCAGCGTCCTCACTTCCTCGCTGTCCGCTACACTGGGGTTCCCCCCCATAAAATTACTCTGCTGAGCAGCCATCGATTCGGACGGACCTGATAGCAAGATCCACCCTAAGACACCTAATGACGCAGCTGCCATAAGGAGTCCAATCCAAGACCGCTTCCTTCTTTCTGCGTTCATGTCACATCCCTTGGTCCAAGTCAGTGATTGGGGTCACAGTGACTGTGACGTTTGCATTGGTAAAAAGGGAGCCATCACTAGCGATCGCACGAAGAATATAATTTCCCGGTTCCCGAAAGATCGCTTCAGTGACCCATCTTCCGTCCTCTGGGGGCTCTGGAATCACCCAAGGCGGAGACCACGGAGAGTTCGCGTATACTCGCGTATCCGTCCAGGTTTTCATCTGCTCCGGGTCGAAACTCACATTCCGGGCAGGACCCCGGTACACGATCCAGGACAAGCGTAACCCTGGTCCACTGATTACAACAATCGAAGAAGGCGGCCGATACAGTTGATCGAGAGTTGTTGGTGATCCCCCTAACCTTCGCCTGGCTGGGAGATTATCAGGATCATTTGCAAACGCGATCAAAGTTAAGGGCTCTCCCACAGCTATCCTGAGAGTTTCACCACCTTCCACCTCAAGCTTCGGAGGTATATTGGTGCGAAGAGCATCACTAAGGCTCCCAAAATTTCCTCCCACTTCCGTAGAGATCACCTGAGGGTCAATTCGGTAGTCAGGTGCTAGTGAGGCGAACGCGCGATGTGTCTCGCCGCTGGTCTTCAGAGTCCAAACCAGTTCCCTGGAGCTGAAGTCCTCCGGCACACTAATAGTGAACAAAAAGGGGTTTCTCCTGGGGTAGAAATGCGTTGGCTGTCCCTGGTCTGCTACCGAGGCCTCATAAGCGTCTTGGTCGAGGTTGTCGAGCCCTTTAGGATCAGTAAACGCAAAGTAGTTATCCGGACCGATTGGAATGTCGAAATGCTGCTCCCAGTTGGAGTTCATATAACCGAGAAAGAGCGTAAAGGAACCATCCTCGTTGGGCCACCAACCCTCGTACGCCGGGGAGATACTTTGGCCACTTAAGTACATGAATCGGGTCTGTCCTTCCACCGTCTGGACAAAAAGGAGCATCGCGAGAAAGGCCAATAGCAACCGTTCGCGTCGCAAGCGAAGTACTTCGTCACGCATTACCGATTGCCTCTTGGCCGGGTCTTACCGTCCTCCGTTACCGGGACTGGAGGGGCCCAACACAGTGGACATCCTACATCGTATTCGTTCCTGCTCTTCATCCTAGCACGTCTCTCCGCCATCTCCATCTGGAATTGCTCTTCGGTAAGCTCAACCGAGTAGCCAAGATCGATGAACATGTTGGATACTGAGCGCCGACCACCTCCCGCCCAGTTTCTCGCATCCGCGATATTCTGGTTGCCTGTCGTCGTGTCAACGAAGCCGATGACATGCAGAATGGTACCTTTCGGTAGCAATGGGGCAGCATGATCCTCGTAGACATACTGCTTGACCCAGTTGTGGTCGTATCCAACGCAGTTGAGCGTAAGTTGGTTGTGGCCCCAAATCGCCTCGATGCACATACGCACACCTGGTGCGTGAAGGTGCGGCTCGAACGCGATAATCTTGGTGTGCTCGTCCAGCACTGCGTAGGAATGGAATTCCTGATTGGCCAGATTCGGCTTTACGTCGATGTCGACGCCGTTGCCGAGACGGGCGCCTCGTCGCGTATAAGCCGGCTCGTAGCCTTCCGGAAAAAACTTGAACCCGAATTCAAGATGCCCGCTGGACTCCCGGCCATTCGAGTGAAGATGGGCTGCTCCGAGATGCAGAGCTGAATTCGCAGGCAGTAGCCGGCCCGCCTTCTCGGGAAAGATGTCCGCGTTACGCCCTACTTCGTGAATGGGCCAACTCGTGGTTCGACCAACAAGTTCCGTCTCATCCTCACTCAAAACTCCACTGGAATACGTCATGTGGTGCCACATATAGCGCCCACCCACTGTACTGCTCGCGGCCCTCACAGGAATATCGTTGACCTCTCGCACTTGCACCGCCTGCACATACCGGTCTTCGGTCAGGCCCGTTGGCACAAGGCCGATATCTCCCCACCAATCAGGGCCAATAGCCGGGATGGTTACCTCCCTCGAACTGAGCACCAAATCAGGTTCGCCGATCGTCCATGTCCCGGTCTCGGCAAACTCGAGCGGCTGCGGCATGTCCGCCGGATCACCTTCTGGAGCTCCGTTATCGGCCCATGCTTGGATCTTGGATAGCTCTTCATCACTGAGCGACGGGTCGTTCTTGAATTCGTGGATTCCGATGTCCTTCTCAACGAAGAACGGCGGCATGGCTCCCATCCGATCCCTGATAGCCGTACGGTACTTAATCCTCGGGGCCAAGCGCCTCACTTCCTCATAGGTGGTAAGAGGCATCGGGGCCACACCACCAACCCGGTGGCAGTTCTGGCAACTCCGCTGAAAGATCGGCGCGATGTCTTTCGTGAACGTGATAGCTTCAGGATTAATGCCGAAATCAGCTGCCGCATAAAAATGGAGTTCATGGTTAGCGACACTCGCATCGTGCGACTGGGCACCCAAAGAGAAAGGGATCACTAGAAGGGCCGTAACCCAATAGGTGAGATGCCGGACGTTCATCGCGCACTCCTCTGAGATCTTATCAGGGCTTCAGGCCAGGATGAGCGTGTAAGGTATTCATCGCAAGGTCCTTGGCTGCGCTCTAGGAAGGACCTGGAGCCAACTAAGGCTGGTTGGCTGGCAACGCAAACGCCACCAGAGTAGTTCCCGAAGGGATGAGCACATGCTGCCGACCGTCAAGTACGTGGGTCATCGCTGCCGCTCCCCAAATTCGAGAGCCCGTCTGGTAGTGCCAGAGGTTCTTTCCGGTGCTCGCCTCGAAGGCCATGAAGTTGCCCTCATGATCACCAGCGAAAACAAGACCGGAAGCAGTCGTCATAACCCCAGCCATCGTCGCTGATGGATAGCGAAATTCCCACCTTCTCTGGCCGGTCCTAACGTCGATCGCACGCAGAGCACCGTAGCCCTGATCACGATCAATCCAGACTACTCCGCCAAATGAGGCCCGACCCGGCACAATCTCAGGCTCTTGCGGGACAAAAGTCGCGCACACCTCACGTGCTGTAACAAACAAAATTCCAAGCTCGGGATTGAAGGACGGTGGCATGAAGTTCGTCCCACCCCAAGGATCCGGCAGACACCCTTCGCTGCCGTCGTTAAGCACTATCGGTCTACCGTCGCTCCCGATCTCGCGTGCCCACGTCGTATCGGTGAACGGTTTCCCCAAGAGAAGCTCACCTGTTATACGATCTAGCATATAGAAGAACCCATTGCGGTTAGCTACCATCACGACCCTTCTGGGCTCTCCGTCTAGGATGAGGTCAGCCAATACAGGTACGTGGTTCGAATCCCAATCATGGACATCGTGAGGCGTGAATTGGTAGTGCCATCGTAGTGTTCCTGTATCAGCTTCGATCGCAACAATTGAGTTAGTGAAGAGGTTGTCCCCCTCACGTTTGTCACCGTAGTAGTCAGGATTGGGATTTCCTGTGCCCCAATAGATAAGGTTGATCTCTGGATCGTAGCTTCCGGTCATCCAAGTGCCGCCACCGCCCCGGGCCATGACCTCTGCATCGTCTGGCCAAGTTTCACTGCCAGGCTCACCAGGAGAGGGCACAGTGTAGAAGCGCCAGATTCGATCACCGGTTGTCGGATCGTACGCGTCGATAAACCCGCGCGTCGGATACTCACCGCCAGAAATCCCAACGATGACTTTATTGTCGATGACGAGCGGAGCCAATGTCGCGGCATAGCCAATTCGGTAGTCTGCCAATTCGATATCCCACAATACGCTCCCAGTCTTTCGATCAAGCGCCAGAAGGTGCGCATCGAGCGTTACCATGAAGAGCTTGTCGCCTAGGATACCGAACCCGCGATTAACGGGAGCACTCGAACCGTACGTGAGATCATCCGGAAGGTCTCGCCGATACTGCCAGAATGGACGACCGGTCCTTGCATCTAGCGCCCAGGCGAAGTTGTTCGATCCGGTAACGTAGAGCACTCCGTCCAACACCAAAGGTGTCGTCTCAAAGCCGCG
>DCAD01000043.1:119111-140150 GCA_002311875.1 Gemmatimonadales bacterium UBA1142
TCAGTGGGCTATGGCGCTGTCCGCTGTAGTCCCCGGAGTAAGTAAGCCAACTCGACGGATCAGACAGACCCCTTAGGAGATCCTCATACGTCACACCAGAGTCGACATTTTGTGCAAATACCGGAGGGGAGTTGATAGTCGTCAGGACGACCAACATTAGAGTCCTCAGGAGTCCTCTGAGCATCATCGAATCAACCTCTCACCTGCGATTGGAACCAACGCCTGTCAAGGTGCCGAGATATTTCAGCAAGTCATCCAGGTCACTGTCGCGAAGACGGTCGGGGCCGAATTCAGGCATGAGAGAGCGCTCCTCGTGAATGACCTCTCGAAGGTCTGCCTTCCTGTAGCCCTGCAGTCGTTCGCGAGTATCAGCAATCTGTATTGAGAATGCATCCTCACTCTTTATCGCACCTCGGATACGGCGATCGTCATGTGTCACAAGAGTGACCGCACGATATCTCACTGCGACGGACGCGCTAGGTTCGCGGATCGACCGCATAAGCATATTCCGGGAACGTACCCGTGCGATCCGAGACAGATCAGGTCCCAAGATTCCGCCTTGAGTGTTTACCCTATGACAGCGCACGCACATCGATGAAAAGAGCTTCTGACCTCGCTCAGGATCACCGATTTCGTTTTCGAACGGCGAAACAGTGCTGAGGCCTTTTAGGTAGGCCACAATAGCCCAAATCTCGTTGTCAGGCGCAGAACTGGACGGCATGTTGCTACCTGACACACCGCGCTGGATCGTCCGAAACACACGCTCGTCATCCGTACCAGAGGCCCAAAGCAGAGTCAAATCTGGGGCGCCAATCCCTTTCGCGTCAGCACCGTGACAATCCGCGCAACGAGTCGCATACAATGCAGCACCTGCACGCCTAGCAGCTGGATCAGCATCATATGGATTCCCACCCTGCGCGCTCACGGGAAGCGGCATCGAGATACCCAGGACGATTAATACACGCGTCAGCAGCATACGGACCATATCGTGCCAACCATATGGAATACACAATCCGCGCTCAAGCCAGCTGCCAATGATGGCCTAGTCATGAATAGGGACATAAACTGATATTTGCTCGACGCTCACCAACCGGACCTCCGCATTTACGAGCGAGACAAGGATCGCATATGCTTCGCAAGACTCTTCATGCGGGAATCATAGGGGTTCTCATCAGCGGTTTGATAGGGAGCTTGATGACCGTGTCAGGACAGGAACAAGACAACCCCTACACTACTGGACAAGACGTACAAACAGGTGAACAGCTCTTCGGCAGGAACTGCTCGCGTTGCCATGGCCTAGAAGCTGGTGGCGGAGAACGCGGGCCGAATCTGACAACAGGTGAGTTCCAGCACGCGAGCACGGACGCCAGCCTATTCACGGTGATCTCGGACGGCATCCCAAATACCGAGATGGTCGGGATCGGGCAAAACCGAAGTGACCAGTCTGTCTGGCAGCTCGTGACCTATCTGCGCTCATTAAGTAGCGGAGTACGCGTAGAGGTAGCTGGCAATCCGTCGATAGGAGAGGAACTCTATCACGGAAAAGGCAGTTGCAGCAGTTGTCATGTGATCAATACCGAAGGTGGTCGGCATGGTCCCGACCTCTCCACCATAGGTGATCGACGCTCCCCCGATCAGCTCCTGTCAGATCTACTCACTCCGAATGAACGTGTGCAGGAACGCTGGTGGACAATCCGTATCGTGCATAGGGACGGCACAGAGGTCGAAGGCCTGAGGATGAATGAGGGCACATACTCAGTCAGAATACTCGATACAGACGACAACCTATGGTCTTTCCTGAAACAAGACCTAAGTGAGAGCGAGCGTACTGAGACGTCATCGATGCCCGCCTACGGAGTAAGCTTCACCAGCGGAGAGCTCGAGGATCTTGTCGCGTATTTGTACGGGTTGAGTAGAGGTGGGGCATGATAGTTATAACGACTGCGTCCTCTTCTGTTAATGCTGTTCAGAGCACCCGCTTATCCGCAACCCTCAGTCATAGCACAAACAGAGTAAAGCGAGAGAGCACCGTAGTTGTTACCCCGGTACTGATGTTCGTGAATGGCTGACTCACAACGGTCTTGAATGAAAGAAGGAATAAGATGATGAAACGCTACACACTCTTTACTCTTTTTGTCTTGGTGCTCCCGGTATCGTTGGAATCACAGGAGTCAAGACAGCGAAACGCTGACACAAACCAGGTGGCCCCATCGTTTAGCCCCATAACAAACGAGCGTCTGTTGAATTCCGATGCGGAGCCTCAGAACTGGCTCATGTACTCCGGTAATTACTTCAGTCAGCGTTACAGTGGGCTAGACCAGATTAATAACGACAACGCGGGAGAGCTCGAGATGCAGTGGGCTTTCCAGTTGCGTGCGCTCGACCGAGCCGAAACAACACCAGTTGTCGTCGATGGTGTGATGTACGTAACGGAATCGCCCAGCAATGTGATTGCACTCGACGCACGAACCGGTAGTCAGTACTGGCGCTATAACCACGACCTTCCGGAAGGATTGAATTTCTGCTGTGGTCGTAACAACCGTGGTGTGGCAGTCCTCGGGGACAAGCTCTACATGAGCACTCTGGATGCCCACCTCGTTGCCCTTGATGCAAAAACCGGCAGGGTACTATGGGACGTGGAGGTTGCCGACGAGGCAACCGGATACAGCAAGACCGCTGCCCCACTCGTGGTCGGTGACAAGATCATCACAGGTATCGCAGGTGGAGAGTTCGGGATCCGCGGCTTCGTCGACGCATATGACGCTCAAACTGGAAAACGCGTATGGAGACTCTACACGATACCGGGCCCGGAGCACCCCGATAACAAATCGTGGGCAGGAGACTCTTGGCGCACGGGAGGCTCTCCGACCTGGATGACCGGATCGTATGATCCAGAGTTAAACCTAGTTTACTGGGGTACCGGTAACCCAGGTCCAGACTGGAACGGTGACGTCAGGATGGGTGACAACCTCTACTCTGATGCAGTGTTGGCAATCGACCCTGACAACGGTGAACTGAAATGGTATTTCCAGTTCACACCACACGATATTCATGACTGGGACAGTACACAGATCCCGATCCTAGCTGATTCCGAGTTCGGGGGGCAAAGCAGGAAATTGATGCTCTGGCCGAATAGAAACGCGTTCTTCTACGTACTGGACCGTGAGACAGGGGAGTTCCTGCTAGGTAAGCCCTATGCAAAACAGACCTGGGCAAAAGGCCTGGATGAAAAAGGGCGGCCCATACTCGTTCCGGGCACATCTCCGAGTGTGGAAGGCACGACTGTCTCACCCTCGATTGGTGGCGGAACCAACTGGTTTTCACCCAGCTATAGTCCTCAGACTGATCTCCTCTATGTCATGGCATATGACGGTGAAACCACCTACTACATTCGGGAAGACGATTACGTTGCCGGTGAGCGATTCACAGGTGGTGGTGGGGTAACCCCCTTACCCGCCGCGAAATACGGAAGCGCAGTTCGAGCGCTCTCTCCTCAAACTGGAGATCTGAAATGGGAGTATCCTGTGCAGCCCAGGTCAACAGCGGGAGTGCTGTCGACTGCAGGTGATCTCGTCTTCAGCGGAACAATCGACGGCTTCTTTTTTGCGCTAGACGGGAATACAGGAGAGGAGCGGTGGCATATCAACCTGGGGTCACGCGTACACGCTGCACCTATGAGTTACATGGTTGATGGCAAGCAGTACGTTGCGATCGCTGCAGGAAATGTACTATTCACGTTTGGAGTAAGGGAGTAAGGACGGGACTTATCAAGAGGAGTGTTAGGGCTCGTAAGTATTTCCTAGCAAGTCCGTCATCTCACTCTCTGGTTGGCAAGAACGGAACATCCGGTGGAACCGGGAATGTCGTGGTTTGGAGTGCCACTAAGACAAGCACAGCATATACCAAAGCGAAACCAAGTAAGACAAGCAGAAGGGTCTTGGACTTTAGTCTCGGTGCCACCCCATGACTCCAGGTTCGGGACACTGAATCACCTTGAGAGCGCTATGAATCACGGTGACCTCAAGGGACCGCTATTTGTAACGGTAGGTCACACGACCTCGGGACAGATCGTAGGGCGATAACTCGCATTTCACGCGGTCGCCTTCAAGCACTCGGATGTAGTGTCGGCGCATCTTACCGGATAGGTAGGCTAGCACCTCGTGTCCATTCTCTAGCTTGACACGGAAATTCGTGTTCGGGAGCACCTCGCTCACCGTTCCTTCCATTTCGATCGCTTCTTTCGCCACTCGGGGGGTCCCTCCGATTAATGAGGCCTTGAGTCAACTTGCGCAGATTCCTTAACTCGATCCTAATACCCGTAGTTTACACTGCAAGCGTTGGCGGACCTCATTTCCGTTTGCTGAGTCGCTAGAAATCAGCCAGAGACAGCATGCCACAGTCTCTCATGCGAACGAAAGTCCTTGTTCATCTAAGCCTTGGATCTGTTGCTAACACTTCAGCATCTTTACCCTCTTCTACCGTTGCGATCACTAAAGCCGCGAGATGCGTCCAACGAGCCGGTGACGGCTTGAGTTCTTCGATGATCTGATCGGCGGTCCGGCCAGTGTAGCGACCCTTACATTCCTTCTTCTCGTGGTAAGCTTGCACAGCGCGACGAACAACGCGTTTCTCACGGGGTGTCAGATCCATAGTAGGGAATCTAACCTAATCTTAGGCACTGCGGGCCCAGTAACTTATCCAGAACAGTATAGGGCACATGGCATTCGTAGCTGCTAGAGAGGAAAACAGTGGCATCTGCTCAGCTTACAAAGCACTACGCGAGTGCAATAGACCCTCAATTACATAACGCACGACAACCGATCGATAGCATCGGACGTGCTTCCAAGATCGGTCCAGTTTGCTCGGAGCGTTTCGTTCGGATCTTGAACGAGCACGGTAATCCGCGGACTAGATAGAAGAGCTTGAAGTTCTGATTGCCTAATGCCAAGGTAAATCGATACTTGATTTCCGGATTCGAGGGTGCCGCTAACACTCTGTTCTGTAGCATCCCCCAGCTGATACCTGATACGCACCTTGTTATCGTCCCCAGCCATGTAGGAGTGTGTCACGACAAGGGCCAATACATTAGCGCTACAACGAAGTGCAAACATATGCACACCCTGGGCCTCCATGCTTTCGGGCACTAGGGTAATGCTGACCGTCCTAGACCCATTAGGACCCTGGATCTCCCGCACCTCCCAATCCCCGAGTTGTTCTGTCTGCTGAGCTAAGGCCGCCGGACTCACGGCAACAAGGATCAGGAAGCAAAAACCGTAACGATTCATGGTCATCCCATACGCGAGTGATATCGCATCTACTCTGGATAGATGCGCCTGAATGTTACGGCCGGCAAGAAGAATTCAAGTAAGTCAGTCCAGGATCACGTCGATCTTAGAGAAACGGGTTATCGCTGGCGCGGGCGAACACACGAGGCAAATCTTACAAGTACTTCATCTGGTCTTAGATAGGGAGGAGTGTTGTCTGGCTCTCGCTTGAACTCCGAAATCGATCGCCGAACATTTCTTGCAAGTACCGCTGCGTTAGCAATCGGGCATGAACGGCTGATGAACTCAGTGGGCGAGATCGAACACACTACCAAGAAATTCTCAACTGTTGGAGCGCTGGAACCACGCGGTAAAGCCTGGCCCGATTACGATCGAGTTATCGTCATCGACTTCCTAGCTAGCCCCGGCTATTTTAACTACCCGCTGAACCCGCCGCTCAATGAGTCAATGATCGCAAACGCGATCGAATCCGGTATCACTGCGGTGAATCTCACTGTCAGCGGAAGCGATTTCGCGGGTACAGTCCAAAACATCGCGGGATGGATGGACCGCATCGAACGGTATCCCGAAGCCTTCTCTCAAGTGCGTACGCTGGATCAGTTGCTGGCTGCAAAACAAGAGAGGAGGCTAGGTATCGTGTTCGGTTTTCAGGACACGACACCCTTCGAGGGTGGGCTGGATGAAATCGAGATCTTCCTGAATTTGGGTGTCAAAGTCACGCAGCTCACCTACAATATTCGCAACCTGGCCGGAGATGGTTGTCTGGAAACGGCAAACGGCGGGCTCACAGGCTATGGGCATGCAGTAGTTGAGCGTATGAACGAGCTTGGTATGATCGTCGATCTAAGCCACTGTGGGCAAAGAACCACCGCCCAGGGCATCGCCGCGTCCAGTGTCCCGGCTGCAATCACACACAGCGGCTGCAACTCGGTAGCACGTCATCCTCGCTCCAAGGATGATGCTGAGCTAAGGGCACTAGCTGAGGGTGGCGGGGTCATCGGTATCTACTTGATGCCGTTTCTTACTCCCGGAAGAATCCCAATGCGCTCCGATGTGCTCGACCATATCGAGCACGCCATCAACGTTTGTGGAGAAGACCACGTTGGTATCGGCAGCGATCTTTCGACAACTCCGATCGATGGGTCCGACGAGTACTGGGCGAGGCATCGTGAGTTTGTCTCTCGCCGCATCAATGAAGGTGTCGCTGCACCGAATGAAGATCCCGACATCTTGTTCACCGTCGAGGACCTGAACTCTGCGAGGAGGATGGAGTTGATCGCAGACGGATTAACCGGTCGAGGTCACTCCGGAGGTAGGATAGAAAAGATCATCGGCAATAACTGGGTCCGGCTATTCGAAGATATCTGGGTGGCCTGACCAAGAATTACCGGAAATCACTCCCCAGAGAATGATCCTGTAGTGCTGCTCGTTTAAGCACCCGCCTAGGATTTGATCCCCGGTGGCTACTGAGATTCCCTCAATATCTGTCTATCGCGAACCCATGCTGGAAACAAGCAAACGAATTACGCCATCTCGCTTGTTAAGCAGAAAAACCTGGCCATCAGGTCCGGACCCGAAACGCAAGTCCGCTCTCCCGGCAGGCGACCTGCCCTGGTCTCTGTTCTTATCCTGAATCACCTGCAGCAGGGTCTTCGCCTCACCTCTGTCATCAAGCAGGACGCGGTGGATGCCACCCTGTCCACCACTCGGAAGTTCGTCAGCTCGAACGTAGAAAACTTCACCACTCGGGTTATCACCGAATAGCACCAGGTTTGCTAGTTCAGGGATGACGTCACTACGGTAGACATGGAGACCGGTCGCGGCAGAGCTGTTTTGAAGCAGTGGATCCCGCTGTCCATATTCCGCGATAGGATAGGTCACGGTGGGATCACCACGCTGATTGGCGAGACTGACCCCGGAGCGGCTAATGAACCGGAAGCTGCCCTCCCAAGTGTTCCAGCCGAGGTTCGCGCCGGAGGTTACGGGACTCAGCTCCTCAACAATATTCTGACCGATATCGGCAAGAAACATGTTTCCGTTGTCAGGATCCCAGGCAAAACGCTGGGGATTCCGAACACCGAAGGCGTAAACCTCGCTAAGGGTATTGCTGTCACCGTCATTGGCGAACGGATTATCAGTAGGAATGCCGTATGATCCATTGGTGCTGTTCGAGCCCAGTGGGTCTATACGGAAAATCTTACCGAACGCTGAATTGAGGTTCTGCGCAAGGTTGAGCGGATCACCACCGCTTCCACCGTCAGCGACACCTACATAAAGCAGACCAAAGTCGGAATCACCAGAAGAGGCAGTCGGGTTGAACCCGATTTGGCCACCATTGTGATTACCGAAAGGCTGCTCAACTCTCAACAATTCGCGAGGGCCGTCTCCGTCATAGGTTGCTGCAGAGGGATCTCTTGCAGTCCATTCAAGAAGAACCGTGTCGTGTGTGTCACCTCCACCGCCGGGTGTAAAATCAGGATCGGGTGCCGTATTCCTGCTGTCAGTCCACGTATAAAACTTGCCGAAGCCATCGGCCCCGGGACGATTGAATTCCGGATGGAAGGCGAAGCTTTGGAAGCCCAACTCGTTCCGTGAAGATTGAACACTCACCCCCCAATCCGAGCCATCGATATCTAGATACTGTGTGACCGCCCGACCGTCGTAATCGATGCTATAAAGTGGACCACGCATATCATTGACGAATAAGCGACGTGTCCCTGGTTCATCTGAGAGGAGCATCATACGGGCAGGCTGCCCGTCTATATCTGGAACCGAAGCGAATTCCGTGAAATTGACTCGGATTACGCCGTCAGTAGATGAGATCGGCTCTGGAAACGGATCGTTCGTCTCCTGGGCAAAAACCGATGATGCGGTCAATAGCGTTACCAGCAAGACTCGGGTCATGGACATAACTAGTTGCTTCCTTTGCGGGCACACACGGCAAGTGATCGGGGTCATCCCGTGATTCTGCCTCCAAGCACCCAGGAATCGCAACTTATGCGGAGCAGCGAAGGCTCCAGAGCCCGGGCTCTCTATAATGTCTTACGCTTAAGGGCATACAACCTCTGTTTAGTCTAAGAAGCGATCACGGGCAGAAGAATCCGGAATCCGACACGCATCATAGCGTCCGAACCAACGGTAACGGTTTCGCGCAAAGATGTCGTAGCCTGCGTCCCGTAACCATTCCGGAACGATGGACAGCAGTAAATCAGCGATCCGCCACATGCCACCTAGTTGTCGGGTGATCCTCTTCACAGCTCCACTCCGCACCCAGACAACCTCATCCTCCAACCCGCTATTCTCTATCAAGACAATAGAATCCAGCGCTCTGAGGTGGGGATGGCGATTCAAGAGATCGCTAGCAAACACTCCATCAAGTGGGGCGAAATGAAAGATCTGCCGGCGATCTCTCCTTAATAAGAAGCCCACGAGCCGATCGCAGAATCCGCAGAGACCGTCATAGAGCAGAACAGATCTCTCTCCTACTCCCGGAGTCACGTCGAACGCACTACTCGGTCGCAGAACGGTGGAATGCAAAGATCTCCACCGCCCTACTGCAGCCAGAGCTTGTCAATTAAGCCTGATCCGATCTCTAACCGTCGTCGACTTTTCGCCACGTTTCTGAGCGGTCAATCTCCCGGTCACAATACGTGCCCACCAGAGTCTTAGTATTTGCTTCCGTATCGATTGTGGAAGTCAAAGCATAGGTGCAACTCCCATTCTCGCCGGAGCTCTTTGCCCAATCAAAACCTCCGTCGTACGTCGTGATCCAACTTCCAGTCGGCTCGCGACCTTTAGTAGAGAGACCTGCCTCTCCACCCAAGTAATGACGCTGATGCGTCCAATCACCAATCCCGTCCACGGTGATCGTTACTTCATCGCCCGGGTGTGCACATCCAGCGCGCGTTTTTGTGCCGCTGCTTGCAACGTCAAAGGTCAAAGCGTCAGCATCCCAAGTACGCTGACCGCTCCCTTCCGCAGTGAACGAGCCGGCAGTATGGCAGTCACGGGTCTTCCACCAAGAGTAGTTCCACACTCGAGGATCATCACCCAGTGCCGAGCCAGCAGACGACGGACTGACGTTGCTTGAACCCCAAACCTCATCAAGAAAACCCATCATTGTGCCATCAAGCCTAACGACCAAAGCCTGAACATCTTGGTCACTGAGTTGTGCTTGGGGTGCTATAGCCTGATCTCCGCACGCGGCAAGAACGACCGTGCTGGAAGCAAGTAGCAGATGAAGAGTTCTTTGCATTCTGTAATCTCCTAAAGCCTTAACTCATGACCAAAGCAATGTTCTCTGCTGCTAGAGCTATCTGGTGGCACCCAGATCTATAACCGCTCCTAGAAACATCCTGACCTTACGAGGGTCACTCGAGCCTCTTACTGCACCACGTAAATCTGATACCAATTCGGTCAGTGCGTTACTCCGTTCTTGCCCCGAGAGTCCTTCCGCCTCAGCCAATCCTCTCCTCACACTCATGACCCTATCAGTATCAAGACCGCTAGACCGCTCAAGTTGATCGAGGTACGAGCGAGCCAGTGCGAAGCTGGGAGGCCAGACCAACTTGGGCTGCTCCTGCGCATTGAAGTACTCAAAGTGCACGGTCTTAGCTGCGTCAATCTCGTTCTGTGAGATATGAGCGCTCGGCGTTAGCTCAAAAATGTCGAGTCCACGAGCAATCTCAGAGCTGACCAAGTATCCGTTGTACCAGTAGACAGACCACGAACCGCCACTGCCTCGGCGTGTACCGTCTGTAGGTCCACGATCGAAGAAAGCGATCTCGACTGGGTTATCAGGATCGGTCCAATCGAAGACGTTGATCCCGCCCTGATACCAAGCTTGTGCCATCACATCACGGCCGGGGATGGGGATCAGGGATCCGTTGTGAGCAACACAGTTCTCGAGTTCCGTCTGTGCTGCAGGCATCTTGAAGTAAGTGTGGAAATCTAGTTCCCCGTCGTTGATGCTGAAGATCGCATCTGCACCCCATTCGTACTTGTCCGTCGCACGACAGCGCGGTTGCCCACCACCACCCCACTCGTCCGTGAACAGAACCTTTGTGCCATCATTATTGAATGTCGCAGAGTGCCAGAATGAGAAGTTCGAGTCAGCAGCAGCGTACACGCGCCGCGGATTCGCAACGTCACTTATATCAAGCAAAAGTCCGTAGCCTCCACAAGCTCCACCTGCGAACCCAATAGCAGGATATACAGTGATATCATGGCACTGAGTCGGTCCGGTGCGCTGACGTGGGGGACCACCACCACGACCACCACGACCACCTCTTCCGGCAGCCGCTCGGCGGGCTCCTTGGCCGGCAGTGTCTGCGGCAGGCTCGGCATGCCTCGGCGGTGCAGTCAAGTCATCGAATATCCGAGGAGAGCTTACGATCCGTGCATTCTGGGGAGCCGCAAGCGGAACCTGGATGACCTCGATGCGGAAAAGGGCCGTGTTCGGGTCATCCTCCAACGGACCTCCCGAGCAACCCGGAAGTTCGTTTGGGGACCGCACCCGGGATGAGCCCGAAACATAGATATAGACGTTTTCTGCATCATTCGGGTCGGTTACAACTGTGTGCGTGTGTGAGCCCCGACACGTCTGGACGTTGGCCACATACTCTGGGTTACTGATATCCGTTGCATCAAAAATACGGATGCCACGTAGCCTATCGAGGCTGACCGTGTCTGGAACTCCTCCCACACCACAGTCAATCCGACCACCTAAGCCTTCACCAGATACGAAGAGGAGATTCTTGTAAATGGAGACATCACTCTGCGATGCCGGACATACATAAGAAGTTTCCAACGTTGGATTTGTCGGATCCGAGATATCCCAAATCACATAGCCGTTGTAGTTGCCCTGGATCGCGTAGTTACCCGTGAACCCCAAGTCCGAGTTTGTGACTCCGACAAACTCATCAGGGGGAGGTGTGTTGGATACCAAGTTCAGGTTCCAGGATGCTTCTTCAGCACCGATTCCGAGAGGACCCGAGCCCGCGCCGAGCCCGATGCGCGGATCCGGATCGGGTGGGGTAAGGGGAAGGTCAGATAGCGCGGAACGCATCGCGGCAGGAGAAGGCGATGACATCGCGGTGGCACACGCGGTAACGAATACTAGGACTGCACATAGGACGGAGCCGAGTGCCGTCCACCGCATGCCAGGGAGACGCTCGAAGGATTGGTTGTTCATATCAGGTCCCCTGGAGTTTGGGAAGAAAACAGAATAGGTCAGAAAAGGTCACGGGCGTTAACCACCCGAGGGATACGTGTCGAGCATCACCTGCATGTGCTCAATCTCAGTGGTCTGATCTGCATACATGTCAGACGACAACTTGAAGATGAAGTCGTTCTGTGCGCCCCCATAGGAACCGAACAACTCGTCTACCATAGATAGCGCACCCTCATGGTGCGTGATCATATACTTCAAAAAGAGTCGATCAAAGTCCGCACCACGCGCATTATCGAGTTCGTTTAGTTGTGCTTCGGTCAGCATACCGGGCATAGTATGGTGATCAGCACCAGCTGGCATCCGCATACGGCTGTACTCAGCCGGAGGAGCTGGCTCATCACGTTCAAGTAACCAAGAACGCATCGTCACTATTTCATCGCGTTGCGCGACAACCATCCGAGCACAAAAAATCTGTAAAGCAGGGCTCGCTTGGTGTGATTCCGCCCAGCCAGCAAACAAAACAGCCTGAGCGTGATGAGGAATCATATTGGCCATGAAACGAGCATCAGCAGGGCTGTGGCCTTGCCGATTGCGAGCTGCCAACGCCTCTAGATCAGCCGCCGATCGAGCGGCTCCACCGCACGACCCAAGACTGACCGCGAAAACCGCCAAAAGCAGCCCTGGAGAGTATAAGCGCTTCATCGATCTGCTCCGTGGACCCATATTCGGCCATAATTGACGCTACTAGAGTGGCGTCTTCAGCGATACCGACCGTTCGCGATACTAGGGGCTATTCGTGCTGTTGAAAAGCATTCCCACGAATCGCTTGTTCTGTAGCCATCACTTTGGGTCGATCTCGTTAGTATTGTGAGGGAGTTAGCTGGCTTTGCAGTCAGCTAACTCCGTCGAAGAACTCTTCCATTCGAGTCCGGGTCCGCTCATCCGGTAACTGCCCCATGCCAGCGCCCATGTTGTCTATCAGGTGCTCCGGATCTGAAGTGGCCGGAATGATTACCGTCACTGCGGGATGAGACAGGATGTACTTGAGAAAGAACTGTCCCCAGCTTTCACAATCGAACTCAGCAGCCCAATCAGGAAGATCCCGCCCGCTTACGGCACCGAACAGTCGTCCGACATTGTAGGGCTCATTCACGATCACACCCATGCCTCGGTCCTGTGCAAGCGGAATCAGTCGCTCAGCCGCCTGGCGCTCTCCGAGCGAGTAGTTGACCTGCACGAAGTCTAGTTCCTCGGTCCGGAGTACCTGCTCCATCTGTTCGTATTGTCGCCCGAAAGAGGTGGTCACCCCGACGTAGCGTGTACGACCTTCTTCTTTCGCCTGTCGAATGGTCCTCAGATGGATCTCGGTATCCCTCAGGTTGTGTACCTGATTCAAGTCGATGATGTCACGTCCCCAGTCCTGGAGGGACGTTTCCTGCTGATTGATGCCTGCCTGCCTACCACCACCTGTTGAAATTTTTGTGGCAAAGAAGAGGTCATTCTGGATTCCAAGCTCCTGAACAAGCTGGCCAGCGACACCCTCGGAACTCCCATACGTTGGTGCCGTATCGAAGAACCGTCCCCCCATCTCGTGGAATAGTCGCAGTACCTCTTTCAAAGGAGCTCGCTCCTCGTCTGAAGCACCTACACTGAATGTGCGCGCGCTGCCGAGACCCACGGCTGGGACCTCCTCACCCGAAGAGGGAATAGAGCGCATGAGTAACGGCTGTTCCTGAGCAAAGGCCGGAAACTCACGCAGCAGCACGGCGGCGGCCCCGGTTCCAGCGCTGATCTTGAGCATATTTCGACGTGAGATCTTCATCTCGTCACCTCGTAGACTGTACGACCATCCCTCTGGCGATCACCCTAAGATGAGAACCAGTGTGCTGAAGGGGCAAGAAAGGGCACCCCGGTACGTCTATGGTCCAGACCGCAGCTACCCCTCCTCGATCGTGGCCAAAGCGACCGAGTCCATCTCAGGGAAGTCGCTGGTCAGGTACTGGTTTCCCTCCGCCTGGATCCGGGACTGGTCCGGCCTCTCACCGTACCCGGAGTAGAGCTGGTCCACGACGTCCATCCCCTCGACCACCCGTCCGAAGGGCGCGAAGCCCATCCCGTCAAGGTTCGTGTTGTCCACGAAGTTGATGAAGAGCTGGGTCGTGCGTGAGTTCGGTTGCCCGGTCATCGCGAAGGTGACCGACCCGCGCGAGTTGCTCTGTGTCACAGGATCGTCGGTGATGCGCGCCTCCCGCCACCTCGCTGCCACCGCAGGGTCGCCGGGGATCCCAAACTGCACCATGAAGCTGTCGATGACCCGGAAAAAGTGCATGCCCTCATAGAAGCCGTTAGAGACTAGACTATAGAACCGGTCCGCACCTCGGGGGGCCCATTCCCTCTGTACCTCGATGACAAAGGCCCCCTTGCTCGTCTCGAAGCGCGCGCGGAAGACGTCAGGCGCAGTCTGATTCATGGCATCCGAAGCGGGGTTCATGAGCGGGCTGGTGTCGTCCAGCGGCACGGCATCCTCACTCCCGCCGCAGGCGGCAGCCACGAGGAGCAGGAAGAGTANNGGCTTGGGGGCAACCACTACTCCTCTACCCCTCACCATAATCAAAAAATGAACCCGACATTTGCTATTCGTATCGTTGGTATAACCGGTATCAGATCGTCTGCCTCTGTAGTACCGATGAGCCGCTTTAGGCCAAATCCGAGGCCAACATAGAAGTTCTCTTCTGGTCCTAGAAGCCAGCTGCGATTGAGATCAAAGCCGTAACCAAGGTGGGTCTGATCATTTACGCTGGTAATGCCCAACTTCGCACCGAATGCCCATCCGACGAGAGGATTCCCCGATGGGTAAAACCGCCAGAACACGTCAAAGTTGATATATCGGTCAGTTTCGGTAATGGGATCAGGTTCATTAGCCCAATCGTAGATGGGAAAGCCGAATTCGTCTGTCCCTAAAATCGGGGGTTCCGGATATATATCGTGATCGTTCTTTAGGGTTGATCCACCGAAGCCAATTGTGCTGGTCCCAGAGATGACACGCTCGTACTCCGCATTGAAGAGCTCCAAAATAAGTCCAAATGGGTTGGCGGAAAAAACCTGCTGCTTCCCAGACTCTGTACTTTGTTGAGCGTTGAGTGGCAGCTCTGAAAATCCGAAGATCAGGACGACCACAGCAACCGCAAAGCTGGCAGACTTAACCTTAACCATTGTCTTTTTCACCTTTCTTAGATCCGCGACAAGATCTTACCTAAAGTATGGTAAGACCTAAACTATAGAATCTTCAGCGGACTTCAATTTTCTACTGAATTGGCCTTAACTCTTTCCATCGCTCAATGAACCGGACTGCTGCGTCCACGAACACTTCGGTAGCCAATCGTCCCTGCTCTACAGTTGCCTCCTTGGGATCTCTCTCGCTCCACACACCTGTGCTAGACATCTGATCCGCTGACGTACCCTTGCCCGTCTCCTCAGCCTTAAGACCTTCCGCTAGAAACACAGTGAGCGCGGTGGGATCCCCTGCGATCACGTCAGGGAGCATTCGTTCCATATGAGTTGGTAGTGTCAGCTCTGCGGTTACCGCTGCTTCCAAATCCACCAGATCCGGCATCAAATAGAGCCCTCTAGATGTCTCTCCAACTCCTCCGTGTCGATCGAATAATTCGGAGTCCTGGATGTCCGCGAGCCTGCTCCGATCCTGAAATGGAGCAGCAACTGACCCCAAATTTACCGCAATACCCGCAGTTTCATGATTGATACGGTCTACGATAAAGGTCGTGGTTGCCTGATTTCCTCCATGGGAATTCAGGATCAAGAAACGCTTGAACCCATGGTGAATTAGGCTCTCAGCAGCCTCGACGATTACCTGCTGGACTGTTTGGGAAGACAGTGAAATGGTTCCCTCAAATCCCATGTGATAAGGGGATTGCCCCGGAAGGAGGATCGGAGCGACCAATACGTCGGTACGAGCAGCGATAAGCTTTGCCCTTTCGATTCCACTGTAGTAATCCGTGCCGATAGGTAAATGGAGCCCATGTTGCTCCAGCGCGGTGACAGGAATGATTACCATGTCAGTCCGGGTAAGAAGATCCCGAACCTCAGGTACGGTCATATGCGGAAGATAGTTTGGCACTTTTTCTTCTGACCAAATCGGGCTGGTCTGAGCCGCTGCAGGTGTTTGCAGACACATCCCAATTAGGGCTAGGGCCACTAGGGTTAGGGGGTGAGTCGACTTCATGAGGAAACCTTCATCTGGAGGATTGGGTGTCTTTCCCAGAACAGCATGAAGTTGTTTTAAACGGATTGGCAAGTCGGTTGGTCCTCCTATGTTGTCACCGAATGAGTGACTTCAAGCGAGATGCAGCCCTGCAGGAACGTCCTGATCCCGAGGAGAGAACGGAATGACCGTAACAGGAATCCAATGCGCCTTCATGGGAGGACTCTTGAGTCTCGTCCTCGCGTCGCCACTGTGGCTTTCGGCTCAGGCACCGGAACTTGTCTATATCTCAAATGTGACGGCCACCCAAGCTGGTGGGCGCACTCTGACCAGCGTCGAAGATCAGACCAGGGCAACGCTGGATCGTCTGGGTGAGGCACTCCAAGAGCACGGCCTGAGTTATTCCGATGTGGTAGTATCGAATGTGTTCCTGAAGGACACCCGACACTTCCAAGGCATGAACGGGGTCTACCGTACTTATTTTCAGGTTGCTCCTCCAACTCGCGCCACTGTGCAAGCTGATCTGCTGGATCCTGATGCCCTGATCCAGATCTCAGTGGTAGCAACCGAAGAACCAAAAGAAGTCATCACTCCGGATGGTCTAAGATCTCCGGAACTCCCCTATTCCTGGGGTATCAAGGTCGGCAACACCTTATTTATCTCTGGAGCAACCAGCAGGGATCCGGATACGTACCAACCTGTAACCGGCGATATGGCGACGCAGACCCAACGGATTTTCGGAAACATAGGCTTTGTACTAGATGAGGCTGGCATGAGCCTCAGGGACCTGGTCAGCTGCCGAGTATTCCTAGATGATCCCCGCGGATTCGCTGTCATGAATCGAGCCTACGCGGAATCCGTGCCAGCGACGGACCCCCCGGCGAGGGCGACGGTGCGAGCGAGCCTAATGAACGTTGTCTTCTCCACTGAGATTCAGTGCATGGCCGAATCTTCATCAGAGCGCAGGGTCGTGAGAGCTGAGGGCCAAGCACCTCGGCAACTCCCGTTTTCGCCAGGTATCGAAACAGGTAACCGCCTGTACCTGGCAGGAGTGGTCGGGCGAGGCAACAATGCTGGCGAGCAAACCCGCGCAGCGTTAGACGATATCCGATCGACTCTGGAAGCCGCCTCAAGAGGCTTCGGAGATGTCGAAGACATCTGGGTCTACCTGGCTGACGTTCGAGACCGAGATGTTGTGCAGACCATACTAAATGAAACGCTTGGTGATGACATGCCGACGCCGACGATTATCGGCGCACGCCTCATGGGAAGATCAGGCGTCGAGATCCAGATGGTGATCGGTAAGAAGCCCTGAAAAAGCTCTAGAAACAGGGTATCTTTAAGTCTGCCCTACGTCTGTTCAGTACGTTCTTTAGGACGTCAGAAAGCTCTTCGGTATCTTAGCCGCGATCGTAAAATGTGGATCAACTACCTGTACGACCTCATATTCTAGAACATGGCCCATGAGGAGTGACGATCCCCGCTCGTCGTACCCGTAGTCGGAGATTAGCCACCTCTGCAACTCAGTGGTCGCGTGCTGCAGGGCCTGCAGAAGTGGCCGCGCGCTCCCTAGGACGATGATGGCATCCTCGGTCTCGATTCTAGGCCAGCGGATCTGGCCACCCTTAATCAAGTCGACTGAAAACTCAACATCCATAGAGATCTCAAGTGCATTACCGAGTACCTCACCTTCACCCTGTCGTACGTGACCGTCACCGATGAAAAGCAGCGCTCCGGCTTCAAAAACCGGTAACATCACCGTCACACCTTCGACCATCCCGAAGTAGTCGAGGTTACCACCAAACTCTCCAGGGGTGGCCGTCCAGACTGCCTCTTTCCGGGGTGGTGCAACACCGATACAACCAAGCATCGGCCGGAATGGAATCTCAATACCCTGTGCCCGTAGAGCAGGCGTGGACGGTCTAGCCACCCGAGCTTCGGTGTCCACATCCCACCGCTCTCTTCGTGCCTCGTCTTCAGCTTCGTAGCGCAGGAATGATGGGTCGGCTGCATAGGGCGCAAGCACAGTGTTCGAGTAGGCCCAGTCCCGGTTTGGTTCAATTTTCTCCAATCGCACGATGAGAACGTCACCCGGTTCTGCTCCCTCTACATAGAACGGTCCGATTTGAGGGTTGGGTCCCTGGGCAACCTGGTTGCTGTTCCAGTCCTGCCCCCCGGCATCGACGGTCCGTGTCACAACCCGATCGCCAGGTCGAATTCGAAGAGCAGGCGGATGCGCAAAGGAGAACGTGTTGTAGTACTCAGTTGCCTCAAACTGATGCGTGGTTTGGGCTGATGTTGGCACATGGATAATGCTCGCCGTGAGCAGCATTAAGAGCGGTCGGACGTCGGTTACACGGATCATTAGTTTCACTCCTATCAGACTTATCGAGTGCCAGTGACGTGCAGCACTTGATCTTATGGGAGGACCACCCAAACCGCAGTGGGCACAAGCCAGTCTCTATTGTCTAGCCCACGCCCAACTCTTCGAACCTCTCATTACCGATGCGGTAGCTGGACCAATCTTCGTAATCAAAATGCCACCACTCTGCCTCGTATACCGTGAAACCTTGTGCCTCCATAGCTTCGCGGAGCAACTCCCGATGCCATCGTTGTCGAGCCGTTCCTCCGGGGTAGTCAGGATAGGAACGAGGGGACATCTCGTCGTATCCACCGGTCATCGTAACCGGTGAGCCGGTTTCAAGGTCATAGAGTGTCAGATCTACGGCACAACCGCGGTTATGTCTGGAGCCGTTAGCAGGGTTCGCGACAAAGATGCGAAGCTCCTCCGGGGTAGCGTCCCAAAACATCTTGGTCACGTACCATGGACGGTAACCGTCATGAATCAGGAGGCCGTACCCGCGCTCACCGAGCCAGTGATGCGCTCGCACAAGCGCCTCCGCTGCCGGTCTTTGCAGGAACGCTTTCGGCTCAGAGTAAAAGACTTCACCCATGAAGTTGTTCGTAGTGGCATAACGAATGTCCAACACAATCGTAGAGTCGAGGACCCCTAGTTCTGCGAGATCCGATAGCCGGAAGTCACCCTCTTCTTCTGGCGGAGAGGCAGTGAGGGCTTCTACCAGTAACTCATCTGGCGCCCGAATGGGTGTGATGCGGAACGTGCCACCATCTTCAGCCCCGAGAGAGAGCCGATCAAAAACGCGGCCGTCCATAGATACCATCTCCGCACGACCACTAGCATCGACTAGAATCTTTACCATAGCGTTGGAGTCAATCTCAAAGGTTCCATTACTTGAAGCTGTGAGTTGGAACCGCTCGCCACCCCAAAACAGCAGCGCCAAGCTTCCGTCTTCCTCTAGTACTGAGACGGTGTCGGCGCCTTCGGCATACTCGCCAATCATTGGACGCCACAATTCAGGCACGTCCGACGGCATTGCATTGGGTGAGTCACTTGAGGTGTGTCCAACACTGCAAGAGGCAAGGACACAAAGGATTAGGAGGGCTTTATTCAATCTCATCGTCTAGTCCTGCGACTCCGGACAGGGCGGATAATGCGTGACTTTGTCTCGCCCAGACCACCCAGCACCCTTTGCGAACCACTCACCGCACTTCCTGGACGCGTGGTAAGAACCCATCGCCACCAACTCACCACGCTCGTTGTAGTGTTCAAAAAATCCGTCCCCACGGGGGTCGCCGTTGTTGAAGTTGTACTTCCCTTCCAACTGTCCGTTCTCGTAGTAAGACTCGAACGGACCATGTTCATTACCGGTCTCGAAGTAGCACTTCTCCTTCAATTGACCACTCTCGTAATACTCTTCATACAATCCGTGGCGCACGCCATTTGTGTAGGTGCCCCTCGTCATTAATTGACCACTCTCGTAGTGCCGTTCGAACGGACCCTCTGTAGTTGGTGCACCACATTCCGGACAAGCAGGTTCTTGGTGGCTGATCTCTCGCGAGCACTCGTGACACAGGATTCGGACCATATCCTGATTCTGCTCCTGAATTCCTATGGACCGCAACTAATGTGTGAAATTCGCTGGATGCGGGTGAATAGCGAGGACCGTCCCGGCAATAGGCAGTTCCAAGGTAACTTGATCGATTGCTTATCGATTACTAAGCGCTCTTAAGAGCATACGCCTCGGCAGCAATCTTGCTGATGAGCTCCAGTAAGATCCAGCGGAGGCTTGAAGCGTCAGCCGGAGGATCAGCGATTGAGACTCTCCTCACCCTAAGCTCATAAAAGAAGCCTCGTTCAAAATCGAACCCCTCTATGAGATCACTAAAGTTCTCCCAATTCCCGTCTGGACTAAACCGAACCTGTAGGCATGTAGTCGGAATGAAGACCATGCATTCAACTTGCTCTGGGCCCACAAACAACGTCAGCACCTCTGAGTCAGGCTCTATGAGTCCGCAGCCAAGTGGAAGCAACCAGAGGACCAGAAGTAGAGTTTTTTTCATGCCCTAATCCTGCTCCTGAATCCCCTTCCACAGCCATAGAGATCATACCCACTAGATCTACTCAACCCTCTTTCCGCACATGTTCTTTTTTCGAGGCACCGCGTAGCAAGAAGTAGAGGAAGAAAGCTGCTCCAATTGGGATGAGTAGGAATACGATCCTCAAGGGCAGAGGCTCAGCCCCCAATACTCGGGGCACAATGATAAGAGCTATCAAGAGTAGGTACGATACGACCAGAGCTAACCAAGCTTTCATCCGTCTAAATCCTCCGAGAGTTCACTCCGCAACTACTCTGTCCTAGGTCCTCAGTTATAGCGACGGACAGCTAGACGAGTTTTTCGCCGCAGGAGCGACAGTAATCTGCTTGATGATCTACCTCTAGATTCCCGCATGAGGGACAGCGTTGGGAGGGCGTACCGCTCTCTTGCCTGCGGGCTGCATTCTGCTGTGTGAACTCAGCTGCGAATAAGCCCGTAGGTACAGCAATCAGCGCGTAGCCCATGATCATGAGGAGGGCTGCGAGCGTCTGACCAACTGGGGATTCAGGTGTGATATCCCCATAGCCCACAGTGGTCAAAGTCACAACGCTCCAGTACACGCCAGCGGGTATGCTCGTGAAACCGTTATCTGGTCCTTCGATGAGGTAGATTATGGACCCAATGATGACCACAATGCTCATCACAGTAATGAGGAAGACCGTGATCCTGAATCTGCTTGCCTTCAAGGTCGCTACAAGGACGTCGGCCTCACCCATGTACTGTACCAGCTTAAGGATCCTGAAAACACGCACAACCCTAAGAATTCGGACCACCGCAAGAACTTCTCCTCCGGGAATCAGTACGCTCAGATAGGTCGGGATCACCGAAAAAAGATCGATCAGTCCGAAAAAACTCAGGACGTATTTCTTCCTAGACGCTACACACCAAAGGCGAGCGACGTATTC
>DCAD01000043.1:140243-144153 GCA_002311875.1 Gemmatimonadales bacterium UBA1142
GAACAGAATCGAGCATCACGACTGTCACACTGCTCAGAATCACCAAGATCAAGACTAGGTCAAAAATCTTACCTGACCGATTTTCCGCCTGGAAAATGACCCGATAGGTCGCATCACGTACTGGCCCAGGGGAACCCCAAGAATCGAATCTACTGCGAAGACTCATCCGGCCATCTTAATTCGAGTTATGATAATTTAGGTAGTCTAGCGATATCTGAGGGGATTTTGACCCTCACCCGAGAATCCGAGAGCCCTGTAGCCCTATGAGATTTCGTCTATCAACGCTTCTAGCACTGGCGTTCTTGGTGGGCTGTGCTGATCAGGGCCCGATCATATGCACCGAGCAATTCGTTTACGGTATCAGGGTAGAAGTGGTGGATCCAGGGAGCGGAACACCGCTAGCTGACAGCGCAACGATGACACTGCGTGACGGCGACTACGTGGAGAGCACCACCCTGAGCCCGGATGGTCTGACCATGGCCGGTGCCGGGGAGCGAGCGGGTAACTACACCGTGATTGTGGCACGTCCTTCGTACCATAATTGGGTCCGAACCGAAGTTGAGGTGACAGCTGACGAGTGCCATGTAATCCCGGTCAAGCTCAGAGCGGAACTCCAGAAAATCTAGACAATGATGTTCTTCCAACCAGAACAAATAGATGCCCATTCCTAAGGGTCCACGATTCGGACTGCTAACCACCCTTTCCTATATCCGGAATCCGTACGGATTCTTCGAAAGAACAGTTAGCAGGTACGGACAACCTTTTGGGTGCCACACGATGGGTGGACCCTTGGTTCTTTCGGGCCGGCCTGAAGACGTCAAGGATATTTTTCGGGCGGATCCGATGATATTCGAGCCCTGGAACGTGGATATGCTTGAACCAGTTCTTGGAAGTAATTCGGTGATTCTCACCAGCGGGACGAAGCACCGGGAATACAGGAAACTCCTGACCCCTCCCTTTCATGGCCAACGCATGCGCTCATACGCACAACGCATGGCTACAGCAGCCCACGACTGCGCAAGCGAGTGGCTCGAAGGAGAGAACTTTAGAGCGTACAAATTCACTCAGTCAGTCTCTTTGGAGGTCATACTGGACACCGTGTTTGGTGTCACAGATCCCGCAGTGCGTGGGGAACTGAAAGCTCTCCTGCCCGAACTCCTAGATCTCGGGAACGGGTTGCCCATGTTCCTCAAGTTTCTTCGCCTCCCAGTCATTCCCAGTTGGAGGCGTTTCACGGCCGTTAGGAAGAAAACCGATAGGCTCATCCGTCGGCAGATCCACGATCGGGCACTAGCTGATGATGGAGGGGACGACATCCTTTCCATGCTGCTCAGGGCCGAGTACGACGACGGCTCCCGGATGGAGGAGTTAGAGGTCCGAGATCAACTGCTTAGCATCCTCTCAGCCGGACACGAGACAACCGCTATTGCTATGGCTTGGACCCTGTACTGGCTTCACCGCCACCCCGAAAAACTGGATCGACTGCTAGAAGAAATATCACAACGTGCTCCAACGGGTGACCCAGAAGCATTGACCCAAATCCCGTACCTGGATGCTGTCGTCAATGAGAGCCTTCGTATTCATCCTGTCATTCCCGATGTGCCTCGAAAGCTCTGCCAAGACGCAGAACTAATGGGTTACAAACTCAAGGCGGGCACATCCGTCGGAGCGGTGGCATTCTTGACTCACAGAGATCCGGATATTTACGAACAACCTGAGAAATGGATTCCTGAGCGTTTCCTGGACAGGAAATTCACTCCCTTCGAGTTCTATCCATTCGGAGGAGGAAACCGCCGTTGTATCGGTGCAGCTTTCGCGAGTTTTGAAGCCAAAGTCGTCCTCGGGACCATACTAACTAGCTACCGGTTTCAATTGCTTGATAACCGCCCGTTAAGTGTAGAACGCCGCCACGTCACCCTTATGCCTCAGGGTGGGGTCAGGATGAAGTATCTCGGCCAGCGGTAACCCGATTTCTACTACACCCGCTTTCTTGTTGGCCGTGGCATACCTAACCAAACGCATCCGGTCTCTTCTTCTTTAAGTCCGGATATGGAGTGCTGACCTTCCAGATGACCCAAAAGACAATGAGCAACGCCACAAAAGCGATGGCGAAAGCCCAGGTCGGCAACACTGTTTCTTCTGTAACCCACCCCATGTGCTGTGGTACAAGCCCAAGGGCATTGTTGCCGAAATGCCAAAGCATGGCAGGGAAAATCGAGCCTGTGAGCAAAACCACAGCGGCAAAGATCACTCCGAGATAAGCCGTTGGAATTAATCGGAAGAGATCAACGTGGAAGAGTCCAAAAATTCCACCCACGGCAAGACAAACACCCACCGGTCTCCACGTTTTTCTTAGGCCATGTAGGAGGACCCCTCGGAATGCCAACTCTTCCAGGATGCCAGGCATAACACACAGGAAGAATATGAGTTGCCAAAGAGGCATCTCGTCACCCAGCAGCGCTTCACCGAAAGCCTCGAGTACACTCTGGGGCACTGGAAAGAGGTATGTATTGACCAAAGCGCTGAGGCCGATGCCCGTGAGATAGGCAGCTGGAATCCCGATGAGTACGGCCAGCCCCACAGCCGGATGCATTGGCCTCAATGCGAAGACGGTACGTGGATCTAGCCCATATCTCCTTACCATTAAGAGTGATCCACCAAGGAAGATCACGACTAGATTCAAGACCAGTTGCCCCTGCAGGGTCAGGTCACTACCAACCCAAATCGCGGTAAGGAAAAAGACCACCCACATCCCCATAAACCAACGGAGCACATGCCGCGGAAAGAGTGCAGGCCCTCCAACCAGGTCCGCCTCATCCAGATCAGAACTCGATATGAGACGCTCTGTTAAGAGCGTCCGTTCGGTAAGGCGGCTAGCCCACCAGGACGCACCAGCGGTGGAAGTGAACGCTATCATCAAGAACAGCCAGTCGTATTCCCCTACCATGATTTCCCGGACTGCCACTCCGACGCCGGCGATGGGCACAAAAGCGATAGCGGAACGCAAATCGAGGCCAGGCATCATCCCCGCCGCTGATGGCACCAGGAATACCAAGAAGAGCGGGAGGAAGTAGATCTGATATTCCTTATAGCTCTTCGCGTAGCCCGATATCAGTAGCAGAGTGCTTGAAATGAGCACGGTTAGAGGAAGGAACAAGATCAGGACAAGGACCAAGTCCAGCGGTGATAACGCCACAGCAAGATTCTCGGGAAGTTCCAGAACCCCGAAAACGAGATAAACGAGAAGGTTCAGGATGTTGATGACCACGACCGCAATCCCTACAGCAATGATGGCCATCTGCTTAGCTGCAACAATCTCCGACCGGCTGGCTGCAGTAGTGAGCAGCGTCTCCAGCGTACCCCGCTCCTTTTCACCAGCGATGGCATCCACCGCCATGATAGAGCCACCCGATAGCATCAGGAGCAACAGAATCGGCGTGAGGAAGATTCCCAGGAGCGCTCCTCCTTCTTTCTCAGCGCTAGCAGTGTTTTCCGTCTCTACGGAAGCGAATTCCTCCCGATCCACAGGGAAGCCACTAGCGAGGTAGACACTATCCCTGAGTTCCGAGCGCACTTCCCTGATCCGGGCATCAAGTCGATCGTAGGCCCTACGGGAGAAGTCACTGTTACTCTGGAAGCGGAGGCGGATAACCGGCAACTGCAGTTCGGAGGTAGTCCCGCCATCCACCCCTTCTTCAATCTCAGGCGCTACTCCATCCTCTTCGCTATCAAGGGTATCGACAACCCTTTCTTCAGCGCGCATTCTCTCATAAGCCTCAGGAGAAAGCACCTCAACCACCAGGTGGATCTCTCCTGCTTGCAGCAGCAAATCCGCATCTGTGACCTGCTGCTGCTCGAAGCGCACAGCCGCTTGAGAGGTATCGGGGTCGTTGGCTTCGAGTGCTAGGGC
>DCAD01000043.1:144224-146680 GCA_002311875.1 Gemmatimonadales bacterium UBA1142
TAGACCGTGTCCTCTAGCCTCTGCTCTTCAGAGTTCCCAATCCACAGCATTACGAGGATGTAACCCGGCACAATCACGAGGGGCGCGACCACAGAGATCAGGAGGACACGCACGTCTCGCATGAGCCTCTTGATCTCACAACGGAAGAGAGTGCCCAATACAGACGTATTGCCCGACCGCTTAGGACTCACAGGCTGGTCCCGGGGTCTCCTGCTGAGACACTACTGCTGGCCGTTGCCTTCGCGCTCTGATCTTCGGCTTGCATTACTTCGTGGACAAAGACATCCTCGAGATAATGTTTCCCAGTGGCCTGCCTATGCTCTTCAAGCGTTCCCAGCGCTAGGATCTGGCCCTGATGGATAATTCCGATACGATCACACAGCTTCTCTGCCTCGCTCATGATGTGCGTGGAAAAGATGATCGCCTTCCCCTCGTCCCGGAGTTCGCGGATCACACTCTGCATCTCCAGTGCGGCCATCACGTCCAAACCCACGGTAGGTTCATCGAAAATGAGGATAGGAGGATCGTGCACGATGGTTCGAGCAATGGAGATCTTTTGTTTCATACCGCTGGATAATTTCCCCACCCGGGCTCCCGCGTACTCACCGATACTGAATCGGTCGATGAGAGCCTCAACACGCCGATTCACTTGGTTGGCAGGATACCCATTGATGCGGGCGAAAAACTCAAGCGTTTCCCGGCCGGTCAGGCGCGGATAGAGAGCGGTGGAAGCCGAATAGAAACCCAGACTTCGCCGAACATCCTCGGGAGCGGCAATCACATCATATCCGTTTAGGGACGCGCTACCTCCGGTAGGTTTCAGGATCGTCGCCAACATTCTGAGCGTCGTTGTTTTTCCGGCGCCATTGGCTCCTAAAAGACCAAAAACCTCACCGGACTGACAATCAAAATCGATACCGTCGACCGCACGGACCTCTCCGCGGGACTCGTCCCAGAACGTCTTCCGGAGCTCTCGGATTTCTACACTAGCACTAACCATGCTCTATCCCTCGCCGCCTTGATTCGACGACGCTCGAGTTTTTCTGTCAGTTACCTCTTACTCCTGTATCAGCCATGTTTCCGTCTACTTGCTTCCTACCCAGCACGCGCTCCTTGGCAAACCGCCAGAAGCTCCCGTCGAAGGAGCCCAGGAGAAAATCCTCGGTCTTGAGCAACGCCCGAGCGATAAGCAGACACACGGTTACCATCGCCAACAACACTGCTAGTGTTTCTGCGATAAGAGGCCACAGGAAGACCCCGTTGATCGCATCCCGGATCATCATGGCAGCGTTGGCCACAGGAATGGCAGCAACGACAGGTGTAAGGGTTTGATCAGTCTGCTGACCTAAGAAAATAGGCGCCATGGCCAACATCATAACTGGACCGACCATGGCCTGGCCGTCCTTAAATGTCCTTGCGAAAGCAGCAAGGATCATCATGGCAGCTGCGAAGAAAAGTGCTAAAGCGATGGCCGCCACAATCATCACCGGAAGGGCCAAAAGTGGAAGGCTGAATTGGATTGCATTTGCAGATTCACCCAGGTCCATGATTAATGGCCCGATGATAGCGCCTATCGATGCGAACATGGCCAGCACGTTCAGAACACCGGCCAAAATCCCCAATGTTGCTACATAAAAATACTTCGCTGTAACCACGCTCAGCCGTGACGCCGAGACAGTCATCAGCGTTTCCCACGTGGAGCGTTCCCGCTCCCCGGCTGTGCTGTCTATGGCCGGCATCAAGCAGCCCAAAGCGATCATCAGGACCAGAAACATCGGGATCATGAATCCCATAAGTAACGTGCCGATCTGCTCGTCTGTAGAGACGTTATCCTCGACAATCCGAAACTGCTCGCGGTCGATTTCCGCTATACCGAGAGCTGACGCCTGCTGGGTTAGCCATTCACTGCGATAGGCAGCTACCGCACTCTCAACCCGATTACTAGCCTGGTTGCTGCGTCCGACAGCACGATCGTAACGGATCAGGACCTGGAAGTTGTCGTCCAGGTCCGAAGCTTCAGCTGCTGGCGGGAGGAACTCGACTAGCGCATCCAGTTCACCGGCACGAAGAAGCACCATACTGGAGTCAGCATTAACAACATCTTCCCGGATCTCTAGGTTCGTCTGGGCCTCTAGCGTGTCTATAAGGGCTGAGTGCGCGGATGGTGGATCGAGAATCACAAGTCGTGAACTCTCCCGCTCCATCTGGCCCATCACGAATACGATCCCGGTGAACATCACCCACAACATGATCGGATACATGAACACCGGCACGAGGATACCGTTCATCACGATAGTCCGATCTCGGAACGCTGATCGAAGCTCATGACGATACAAAACCCAGATGTCAGACCAGTCCACAGAAGTTCCTTCTTGGTAGCGCTGCCAGAGAGGCCGGGCTCATACTGCCTGAGAAGTGGGAAAATAAGCCGCAGGAAGATATATCAATTCATTGCT
>DCAD01000043.1:146803-149566 GCA_002311875.1 Gemmatimonadales bacterium UBA1142
CTCGCTTCCTGTGCGAACTCTCCCCAACCAACTGTTGAGTCGCTATCCGGAGATGGGGAGTACCAAGTCATGACGTACACCGACTTCCCAGACGTGCCGGAATTCGGTGACGCTACGATCTACTATCCGTTAGACACTCGCGGATCGATCGGTGGAGTCGCGATCTCACCGGGATATACCGAACGACAAAGCCATATCGAGTGGTGGGGGCCTCTATTAGCATCACATGGCTATGCAGTGCTAGTGCTGGATACCAACGACAGGAGGGAAAGTACGGATCTAAGGGCGGACGCCTTGATCGCAGCCGTAACGACTCTCAGGGCTGAGAACACCCGCAATGATAGTCCCCTCATGGGCAGGATCGACGGCGGAAAAATGGCGATCATGGGTCATTCCATGGGCGGAGGCGGCACCCTGATCGCAGCACACGAACACGGTGAGGAAATACAAGCGGCAATTCCCTTCACCCCGTGGGAGCCAGATGGTCCGTTCGACAACATTACTGTTCCCACACTCATCATCGCGGGGTCCATAGACCGCATCGCCGGAGTGGATGAGCATGCCTGGCGACACTTTCAGTCCATCCCCGAATCAACGACCAAGGTCTACATGGAGATTGATGGGGGTAATCATTACATCGCGGACACTGACCGGGGAACCGACCTCGCGACCGTGGGTCGGTACGGGATCGCCTGGCTGAAGCTCTATCTCGATGGAGATGAACGTTATCGAGACTTTATCTATGGCGAGTACCACACGCCCGACATGGAAAAATTCTCAAGGTACGTAACCAACCCCTGATCTCAGCGCAGCTCATCTCACCTATCTGCGACTGTAGCGTACCTGAAACCTACTCTCCGTCTATGTGAGACCAGTCTATTTCGAGGCCCGGAGGACAGGGGTCGTATGTCGTCTCAAGACCATTCTCGATCCAAACTCCACAAGCCACACCCATGTTCTGGGTACCTTTCGTGATTAACTCGCCATCCTCGTCATAGTTTTCCCAGGGTCCGTGCCAGAATCCCTGTTCAAGGGTTCCTGACATCTTTAGCTGAGGTACGGAGAGAGATCCGGCTTCAGTGAGAAAAACAGGACCGGAATAAGGTTCCATCGTCTCCGGATCCAGAAACTCGATTGGATCAGTACCTCTTGAAATCAGTTCATTCAGATCCCGTGGTGTCTCTAGAAACAGATCGCGTACATAGCCTTCGTACATCATACCTGCGAAGCCGAGGCCGAGTAGAATCAACAGCACTGTACCACCTGATTTTGCGATCATCATTATTCCTGAGGAAAGTACGTGTATAGTGGATCCTCAAGCATGATCACTGGTCAACTTTCGTGTAGATGACGAAGAACTTCTCCTCGAAAAGATCGAGCTCACGTGACACCACAAAACCGGCGTTCGCCATCCAGCCCGCTACCTGCTCGGGGCTAATCAACATCTCCGGCTGGTTACCATGTGGAACGCGAGGTTGGTTCATATCGTAGTCCACGACAACCATCCGGCTACCAGGCGCCATGTACGAGGCAACGGTCATCAGGTACTCCTGACGCTGATCAATGTGATGCAGCACATCGTGGAAGAAAGCCACATCTACGTCACTGCGAGGTAAGTTCGGGTCCGTGAACTCGCCAAGAACGCTCTGGATATTATCTAGCCCTGCTTCTCTCGCCTTCGCATCGATCATAGGCAGAAACCCCTGGTCGACCTCCACCGCCAAAACCGTTCCAGTTGCGCCTACTGCCCGCGCTAATGGTACCGAGAAGACCCCTGTCCCGGCACCGAGATCGGCCACCACCTGACCCTGCTGGATCTCGATCAAGGAGACAACATTCTCAATTTCCAGGCTCCCCAGCCTTCGACCACTCTCGAGTACGATGGCCCACTGCTCTGCTGGACGCCCACCCAGTTGGGCATAGAGGGGCACCGAAGCAACCAGAGCCATCAAGAAGGTTGGGAGGGCCACGGACCCGGCATTCAAGAATCGACGCATCTATTTATCTCCTTTCAGGTTTCCGTGGCGAGGATGAGATGGCGAAAATGAGACCACCCAGAAGTACGGTCAACAAACCGAGCCCTGATTCCATCGGGCGCCCCTGAAAGGCCCAATACATCACCCAACACGATACACTTAGGAACACCAAAGGGGTGATCGGATAGCCCCATGCCCGGAACGGACGTTCAATTTCTGGGCGACGGATCCGCAACACAATTACACACGAAACTGCCAGGCTCGAGAACAACGTAAGAGTGAAGCCAGCGTATTGCTGGATCTGATCGATCCGACCCGTCAGTACGATGATCGAAGTCACGATCCCTTGCACAAGAAGTGCTACGACCGGAGCACCCGTTAGTCGGGTCTTGGCGAGAAAAGAGAACGGAGTGAAGTCGCGTCCCAATGCGTAGTATACCCTGGGCCCGGCAAGGGTCATCGCAGAAGCTGAGGCTAGTATGGACGTGCATAATACGATCGTAACCAGACTTGCACCGCGTTCACCAAACAGGGTGCGTGACGCCACCAGGCCGACTTCAGCTTGTCCGGCCAACTCATCTACGCTCGCCCCGTAAAAGTAGACGGCGTTTAACCCCAGATAGAGGAAAAGCACAACCACCGTACCCAGGAGCAGCGCACGCGGAAGATCACGCTGAGGATGTTTCATTTCACCTGCCACATAGCCCGCCGCATTCCAGCCTGTAAAGCAAAACATCACAAAGATTAGTGAGGTGCCGAACGCTGCTAGTGTGTCGGTCCGACTCAA
>DCAD01000043.1:149642-150583 GCA_002311875.1 Gemmatimonadales bacterium UBA1142
GCCGCCGCAAGTATGATGGCCACGATTCCAGCCACCTTAAACACTGTTATCAAGTCATTGAAGGTGGTGCCTGAGCGGACCGCACCCAGATGAATCGCAACCAGCAGCCACACCAGCCCCACAGCGATGAGGTTGGTCACAGAGACTGCACCTGCGGCCATCGGGTCTTCTGCTAAGAAGGGGAAGAAGTGGCTGAGATAGACGACGAAACTCTTTGTTGCTGCGGCGATGGCAGCGGAGAAACCAGCAACGAGCGATACAAACGCACTCATGAAACCAAGCGCGCGACCGTAGGTCTCACGGAGATACACGTACTCTGCTCCGGCATGCGGCATCATCGCTCCTAACTCCGCGTAGCAAAGAGCACCGAGTAACGCGAGGATACCGCCGATCACCCATAGTAAGAATATGATCGGGGGATGCCTGATGTCGGCGGCCTGGAAGCCGGTTGTCGTGAAGATCCCCGCGCCAATGATGTTGGCGATCACCAGGGCCGTTGCTGACCTTAATCGCATGTGCCGTTGCAGCGCACTCTGACTTCCTCGGGTCGGCACGGTCAGGGCTCCTCCGGAATTCCTGTTTTGTTGATAGCCTAAAAACGCTGGCTCAAAAAGTTATCGTGCCCTTGGAAACGCTGCATGTTGCAGTAGCAGGAGTACTCATGTCGCGATCCACATGCGATTTCGAAACGATGACTCGCGCCAGCATATCGATTGAGGTATCAATCTGTTGAATCCGTGCTTATATGTGGGCCGTTTTGGGCCACTCGTATCCTTAGCGTAGCCAGCTATGAAATTCTTGTTAAAGCCGTCAATCCTATGGAGCGCTCTCGTTCTCGCTTCTTGTTCAACCGGCGATATCGACACAGTCACCATAATCCGAACGGCCTTCCACGACTTTAGTATCGACACAGTCACCGGAGGACTGGTTCACCCATTTTC
>DCAD01000043.1:150664-151134 GCA_002311875.1 Gemmatimonadales bacterium UBA1142
TCTTGGTTGAAGAACCGGTCGAAGGTCTACCTGATATCCTGGCGATCGGTCAGGGGGCGATGCCACAAGACGGGCGTGAGCAGGCCGGCATGCGAGACCTGATACTTCATCCAGACTTCGCAACGAATCGACTGCTCTACCTGAGCTACACGAAGGCGGGCGCTGATTCGCTGGGAAATATTGCCGTAGTTCGGGGACGTTTCGAGAACGATCGACTATATGAAGTTGAAGAACTTTTTCACGCTGACGCATTCGGAAACGGTAGCGACCGAAGCTCACAGTGGGGTGGCCGACTCGCTTTCGACGGCAACGGATATCTCTTCATCACTATCGGTGATCGACAGTGGCCTTCTGAGGGAGACCTATCGGCGCATCCATCTCAAAACCTCTCTAGCCACAATGGGACCACCGTTCGCCTACACGAAGACGGCCGAGTTCCTGAGGATAACCCGTTTGTCGGCCAGGAAGGC
>DCAD01000043.1:151208-156305 GCA_002311875.1 Gemmatimonadales bacterium UBA1142
GTAGTAGGTTTCGGCGTGAATTACCGAACGGGAATCGCCATTCATGGCGCTACCCACCAGGATGGGATGGAGCCCCCTGTACACATCTGGGTTCCATCAATCGGTGTCACCGGAATGCTTTTCTACACAGGAGATGCTTTCCCTGATTGGCGTGGCGACATGATCGTCGCAAGCCTCAGAGGAGAACAGTTGGTTCGACTCACCCTAGATGGGCAGCAGGTGGCAAGAGAAGAAATACTAATTCACGGGATAGGACGCATCCGAGATGTTCGTCAGGGACCAGAAGGCATCATTTATCTAGCAATGGACGGTGATGCGCGGGGCTTCGATGGTGATCCCACTCCTATAGTGCGATTGATTCCGACTGGGGCACGGTGACGATCTCATAATGGTTCTCTCGACAGGTTACCGATCTCGTGACCCCAAACATCACCGTTCGATCAAGCTTTCTTTGGGGATCTGGTTGGGTACTCTTGTCTTACCATTCTCGCTTCATGCCCAAGCCGACTCTTTCCCTGCTGCCAACGGAGCGTTGCAGATTACGCCATTCGTAGGTGCAGGTGTTCAGATCGAGTACGCCGATATGGTCCTCCACGTAGACCCCTGGAGCCGCGGAGACTACTCGGGGGCACTACCAGCGGATGTCATTCTGATTACCGACACGCCCGCTGATCATCTCGATCCTGATCTGATTCACCGACTGCTCAAGAGCAACGGCACCGTCATCGTCCCGTCTTCCCCTGAGGACGCACGCGATGAGGGCGGAGCACGACGACTCCGCCAAGTGGGCACAGCTCATGTAATGGCCAACGAGGAGAGACTGGAAATCGACTTGGAAGGTACCCCGGTCATAATCGAGTCCGTCGCGATGTATGACTTGATTCCCGGAGAACCCTTTCATGCCAAGGGCGAGGGGAACGGCTACATCGTGACCTTGGGAGGACTAAGGATCTATCTCGCAGGCGTCACTGAGTGCACCGCGGAAATGCAGGCCATCGAGGACATCGATATCGCGTTTGTTCCAATGAACCTACCAAACGGTAGAATGCCGCCTTCACGAGCCGCCGAGTGCGTCAAGATCATCGAGCCCAAGGTTGTCTACCCATACCACTACAGAGAGCAGCCGATTGAGGTCTTTATTGAAGCACTGCGAGGCCATCCGACAGAGGTACGAGTAAGAGACTGGTATCCAGGGGCTTAGTCGCACCCTGTAGCTCTAGACGGTCTGGGGAAAAACAAGGTCGTATTCGGAGAAGACGACTTGTCCCTAGAAAGGATTCGTCGCGAACACGGAAAATTCGGGAATGAACCCGCGACTATCCACCTTGAGCGCTCCAATTATCGCGTCGGCAATTTCCCGAGGCCGCAGCTTCTTGTCTGAGAGCTCACGCTCGACACCAGCCTTGGCAGCGAAATTGGTCATCACTTCGCTTGGATTCACCAACATCACGCGCACGTTGTGACGCCGAAGTTCATCACGCCAACACTCTGTCATACCACGCAGTGCGAACTTCGAGGAACCATATGCGGTGCGGCCGCTACTTCCCTTGAGGCTCGAGGTAGAGGAAATGTTAATCAGTTCACCACTACCTTGTTTGATAAACTGTCGAGCTGCTTCCCGTGCCATTAGAAACGTGCCAAACACGTTCGTTCGGTAAACACCCTTCAATTCCTCGAGAGTCGTGTCCACTAATGGCTTGAACATCCCGTAACCGGCGTTATTAACCAAGATATCGAGCCGGCCATGCTTTTCGATCACTAAATTTACAGTGCGGATGGCATCCGTCTCATTCCCCACATCACCCACGATCCAGTCCAGTCTTAATTCTTCAGCGGTGTTCCTCACGGCCTCTTCACGACGTCCCGTAATGGTGACCTTGCATCCCTGGTCCATCAGCGCTTCGGCAATCGCTCGCCCAATCCCTTCGCTGCCACCAGTCACAAGTGCAACTGCATCCCTGAGTTCCATGTAATCTCCCGAGCTATGTCAGGACAAAAAACCAACAGAGCAAGTATCCTGTGGCCAAACCCTTCAAGAAAGTTAGCCATATCAATCCATAATCCGAGATCCCTAATAATTCTTGCCACCACGCAATCATCGATTCATGAGAATCTATGAACTTCATGGCGATCCTTATCCAAGAGGGTCAGGTCCGTACTTGTTGGATCCCTTGGTACCAGGTGACAAGCTGATGAACACGCTGGCGAACACGAAGAAGAAGAACCACACAGCTCCTACGCCAAACGCTATATCCTCTGAGTAGATCGGAACCCCAGACCATCCCCTAAGAATCACTGTGGGCTCAGGAGCGCTACCAAACAGCGCCCATCCCACCTGTAGTACCGGCCCAACCATCCATAGAACAAACCCGATCCAACCCGGGAAATTGAGGTCATGAAGACGCTTCACGGCACCAACTGTCGAAGGCCAAATCACTAACAGAAAAACGAACATGAACAGCGGGCCATCATCATTTATCGCTAGAGCTGTCCCCAGAATAAGACCAAGTGGGATAAGGAATCTGGTCCAGAAGACAACAATTGGAATTCGGCCCGCAGGAGACCACCAGAGTTTAGTCACCGTAAACGCAGTGCCTCTTCGATCGCTGTCTCAACCAGTGGCACCATCATTCTGATGGGAAACCCGGAATTGCTGTGATTTCCGCGACCAGAGCGATCTGGGTGCCATCAGGGCTAATAGCGAGGCGAGAGATCGAAATATTCAGGTTTGAAAAGTCCGCTATAGGCGTCCACTCATCCATGCCAAGGGACCAAGAGTAAACGACGGACCCAGACGCCATGAATAGCGTACCGTTTGGTGCCCAGGCGTGAAAATCTCCTCCTGACACTGCCTCTGTAATCTGCTCTGGCGCTGTGCGCTCCGAGGGTAATCGCATGATCGTCGAGGTGCCGTCTTCGTGAACCTGCGCATAGCTGACATCGTCCGAACCCGGAATTTGCTGGATGGAGCGACCAATATCCTCAGTGATGATCTCTATCTGCCCAGTCCTGACGTCAGCGCGCTGCAGCGTAGCAGGACTGCCGAGCACAAATAGCACGAGCGTGCTCTCGCCTGCCCACGCGTGATACCCGACAGGTGCCACGTCCGGCAGAATCACAGCCCCGTTGGAGCCATCAAGATCGAAACGCCAGAGCCGCTGGGTGGAGTCTGCCTCGACACGAATAGCAGAAATGCCCGATCCGTCAGGAAGTGGGGTGGCTGAGTATTCACTCTCCGGACTACTCATAGTCACACGAGTGACCCTTCCGGTAGCAAAGTCATAGCGCCAGATGTCAGCCTGATCGTTTTGCGGATCATTGATTGTATACCAAAATCCGGAGCCATCGGGCACAAACTGAGGTTGATTATCGTAGTCGCGGCGTTGCGTAATATTCGTAGGTGTCCCGATGCTTGGAACGCCCTGTAGGCTGAACGTCAGATCCGCAATGAGCACATCGGTCTCGCGAGGTGGGACAAACTTCGCTGCCTCGGACGTCGATTCATCAGCATCCGGAACGCAGGCAGCCGCGTGAAGCAACCCCATAACACAAGCGATTAACAGTCTCTTATTCATGCCCTAATCTTGCTTCATCCAACTCCGAAACCGCAACTCACCAGAACCTCGATCACTTGGACAGAGATGCCCGCGACTAATCAAGGAGCTTCGGTCACTAAAGTTGTGGACAGAGATTTGAGTGTGATGATTTCCCGAGCATCATGAGGGCGGCAACGGGTCACGATCGAGGCGGCCACCATGTCGGAAGGGCAACGTGAACTGGTGCAGCACGTCTTCGTCTAGTGCCGGGTCCGCCACATCTACACCGTAGCTCACTTCTCGAGGATCTCCATAGACAAATGTTCCAAACATTCGATCCCAAATTGAGAGAATCCCTCCGAAGTTCATGTCAGTCCACGGACGCTCAAAATGGTGGTGAAACTTGTGCATATCCGGCGTCACAAATAATAGGCTCAATGCAGCATCTGCCCGTGTGGGTAAGGAGATGTTGGCGTGAGTGAGAAAAGTGAAAAAAGTCGTTGTAATTCGATACACGACATAGAACGCAAGCGGCGCACCAGTGAGGATGAGAGCGGCCAAAGCAAAAACTTCGCGGACTGCAAAATCGCCTGGATGAAGCCTCGTACCGGTGGTGGCATCAACCTTGGTGTCGCTGTGGTGAATCACATGCATGCGCCACATCCACCTGATCTTGTGGAGCAGATAGTGAGCCCAATACTGGGCGGTTAAATCGAGCAAAACGAGAGCGACCGCAAGTTCCACTAACACGTGCGCCTCAAAGAAACTCAGCAGGCCAAAACTACTGGCTGACGTCCAGGTTGTAGCGCTTACCGAGAGAGCACTGAAGCCCGCATTTATGATGAGCGTCGTCGCCAGGAATACGAAATTAGCTCCCGCATGCCGCCATTTCCGGTAGCTGAGCTGAACTAGTGGGAAGCTGCCCTCCAGAAGCCAACTCATCGCGAGGCATGCCATCACCCACATGAGCTTTTGCGAGTTGGGCATCTGCTCGAAAAACAGGAGGAGAGTTTCCATCCTTCAGATCACCACCGGGGTGCGGAGCACTCTCTGATACAACTGAGCCATATCTGCACCTATAGCTACAGCTAGGAAGCTAGACTAGCCGATCACCTTCATGATCTCATCGGCAACTACGATGGCGAGGTCGTAGTCGTCCAACACCCGGGCCCGTGGCGACCCATCCTCACGAACTGACACAACCAATGATCCCGGCTCTACCGAGCCCCGCGCCCTTCTTCCGTTCTCGACCGTAGCACGGGCAACCGGATCGGTCATGTCCCCGCGATCAGTGAAAACAAGAATTGCGCGGTCTAAGACTCCGCACGTTACCTCACAGTTTGATACGCGTTCTACGGCATCCAGCATAATTACAACCGAAACGCGAGAAGGGTTGGGACTCACAGTAAGCCCTCTCGCCCGAAGCTCTAAGGCGATCGCATCTCGAAACTCTGCGAAGCGTTGAGATTGTGGATTCTCGAATGCCACTGCATATGAGGCGTCACGTGTGAGCACCCCCGGCCGAAGGATCTCGGGGCCCGCAGAGGCACATGCGCTGAGT
>DCAD01000043.1:156320-161012 GCA_002311875.1 Gemmatimonadales bacterium UBA1142
CAGACCCGCAACTTCCGTCGTGAGTTCTCTGCAGGGAATGGGAAGAATCTAGTTCACCTCATCGTAATCTTCTGGAACAGATATAATTAGCCTTTGCTGAACAGCCGCCCTAATCTCAGCAGTGCCACACGGGGTTGTTGGACCCCGGACAGGGCCCACAAGAACGGGAGTTCCTGATGCCGCGTACCCAGTTTCCCTGGTTTTTCTCCACGATCGCTATTCTTGCGATGATGTCGTTCATGCAGCCTCCGCTCGCGGCACAGGATGAAGTCGAGGCATGGGACGTTACCCTGGCCCGCGGTGATACACGTGACATCGATTTCGAGACAGACGAGGGCACCTGGATGTCTCTGGATGTCTCACCCGATGGCCAGTGGGTGATCTTCGATCTTCTGGCACACGTCTATCGCGTACCGATTGCAGGAGGTGACGCTGAGTCGCTGACCCAAGGAAGCGGAGTCGCACTCAACTATCACCCGAAATTCTCACCCGATGGTACGCGCATAGCATTCATCTCCGATCGGGCTGGACAGAACAATCTTTGGGTGATGGACTCGGACGGATCAAATCCTCGACAGGTTCAGAATAGCCTCGAAACGCGTGTGACCATGCCCGAATGGACGGCAGACGGTGAGTACATTCTGGTGGCCCAAGGAGGCGGTATTTGGATGTACCACCAGAACGGCGGCGAGGGGGTCGAGGTTGTCTCTTCCTCAGAGGGATCTGCCTCGTGGCCCTCAGTCTCCGCTGATGGGCACTACGTATATTACCAAGTCCGGACTCCAGGTGATGCAGTCCCATGGATAGTTGACGATATCGAGTCTGGACTGGTCCAGGATGCGCTCCAAGGCTCGAACAACCTCAGCCGTATGGATCTCAGGACAGGGGAAGTCACTCGCGTAACAAGCGGTGTCGCGTCACGCCAGTACCGCCTCTCCAGTGGAGGCGCCCTGGCAGGAGAAATCTCTCCCGACGGTAACAGCATTGTTTTCGGGCGAAGACTGCCCGATGCCACCATCGAATGGAAGGGGCACGAGTTCGGACCTTCTACCGCACTGTGGCTTCGCGATCTGGATAACGGATCCGAACGCATCGTCATGGATCCAATCAGCCAGGACATGTCGGAAGGAATGAAGACCATACGTCCGCTTCCTGGCTACGCATGGCTACCAGACGGATCCGGTATTTTGATCTCACAGGGCGGGAAAATTCGCCAACTCGACCTGCAAACAGGCCAGGTCTCAACAATACCGTTCACAGCACGCGTGCAACGCACCATATCGGGGCAAGCTTACCAGGCCTTCCGGATTAATGACGAACCGATGCCGGTTACGTACACGCGGTGGCAAACGGGCTCACCTGATGGATCTCGGCTAGCATTCACAGTGGCCGGTCGGGTTTGGGTCATGGAACTCCCAGGTGGAGAACCGCGACGGCTAACGTTGGATTCGGACCCACACTTCGAGTATGCACCTTCCTGGTCACCTGATGGGCTCTGGATTGCTTACACAACGGTCGACGAGACCGGTGCGGGTTATGTAATGAAAATCCCAGCCAACGGAGGAGAGCCTCAGCAGGTGAGTGTGGACTACGGAGAGTACTCGCACACGCGATGGAATCCGGAAGGGACCGAGATCCTCGCGACCCTAGGATCTGGTGCATCCGCTCGCCAGCGTACGATGGCGCACAACCCCTGGTACGACGTTGTGATTTTCCCCGCTGCCGGCGGTCCTGGGGAGCGCATTGTTCGTATCGAAGGGCCCACGCTATCGACGCGCACGCAGTTCGCTCGGCCCTCGTTTGGTCCAAATGGACGTATCTACTATCCAAAGATGGGGGTGAACCGTTCTGATTCGACGCTACTTGTCTCGGTGGCCCGGGATGGGAGTGATCCACGCGAGCATATGGTGCTGCCGTTCGCAGACGAAATTGTGATCTCTCCAGACGGTCGGCATGCCGTTTTCAATGAGGGTGACAACGTTTACCTAGTCCCGACACCCGCAGTGACCGCAGCCACCGGTGCAATCCGTATCAATAAGAAGAAAGGTCAACTACCGGTCACTCAGTTGAGCACAGGCGGAGGCATATTCCCTAACTGGCGTGATGCAGGCACGGTCGAGTTCGGCAGTGGGGCTAGTTATTTCACTTACAGTGTCGTGGCTGAAACAAAAGACACGTTCGATATCGAGATGGAGATACCACGAGACGTCTTGCCAGAAGGAACAATCGCTATATCGGGCGCCCGAATCATCACGCTGGACAACCGCGAGGTTATCGAACAGGGATCTTTGGTCGCAACGAACGGACGTATCACGTGTGTAGGAACGTGCGACACGTCTTCGGCCGACCACGTGATAGATGCGACGGGAAAGACGATCATTCCAGGATTCGTCGATATGCACTCACACTTCTTCCGTGAGTACAGGGGCATTATCCCTAAGAAAGCATTTGAAACTGCTGTGCCCCTGGCATATGGCGTTACGACAAACCTCGACAACTCGCAGTGGTCGCAGGACATATTCCCGGCGATCCAGATGATCGAAGCCGGAACACTCATCGGCCCACGCACGTTCACGACCGGAGACCCACTCTACCAGGGTGATGCCGCTCGCCAGAACGACCTGAGCAGCTACGAAATCACAGAAGACAATGTCGCTCGGCTACAGTCCTGGGGCGCCGTCTCTCTCAAGCAGTACATGCAACCGCGCCGCGATCAAAGGCAGTGGGTTTCGGACATCGCCAGAGAACGCGGTCTGATGGTCACGGCGGAGGGAGGTGATCTCGGTTACAACCTGAGCATGATCATGGACGGCCAAACAGCCTGGGAGCATCCCATTAGTTACGTGCCAATGTACTCGGATGCCACACGGTTCTTCGGGCGCGCCAACACTGTGTATTCCCCAACGTTCGTGGTAGGTGGCCCGGGTCCCTGGAACGACGAGTGGTTCTTCCAGGAAAGTGAAGTGTGGCGGAACGAGAAGCTTCGTCTCTGGATGCCGTGGAAGCAGCTGGTCCCGCATACCCGCCGTCGGTTCCTAAGGCCGAAGACAGATTACAGTTTTCCGATGCTCGCGCAGGTTCTTGCCGACATCATCGCGGAGGGTGGTCACGGCGCTATCGGCGCACACGGCCAACAGCACGGTCTGGCATCTCACTGGGAGGTCTGGATGGCCTCTGAAGCCATGGGACCAATGGGTGCCCTGGAGTTAGCCAGCAATGGTGGTGCCTACTTCCTCGGAGCTGAAGATGATATCGGATCTCTCTCCGTGGGTAAGCTAGCAGACCTCATGATCCTGAATTCGAATCCGTTGGATAACATCCGCAACACCTCAGATATCCAATCAGTGATGAAAGGCGGCGTGCTCTATGACGGAATGACGTTGGATGAACTGTGGCCGCAACAACGTGCGTATGGTGCACGGCCGTGGGTATATGAGGATGTCTGGAGAGCAGGACCGAGACCCGTGAACCGCTGAGAGTAAGGGGATGCTAGATCGGGAGAGGAGATGCTTTTAACGGATAGGATCCAGGCCGTCGACACCCACGCTTGTGGTGAGCCTGGTCGAGTCATTGTTGGCGGAGTCAGTGACGTACCCGGTGGGACCATGTTTGAGAAAATGGTATATCTCCAGACCCAGGCCGACGAACTCCGGCTCTGCATGCTCCGCGAACCTCGAGGATACCCTGCTGCGAACTGCAATCTGATTCTGCCGCCTACACGACCTGAAGCCGACGCTGGATATGTGATTATGGAGCAGGTTGAATACCCAGGCATGTCGGGCACGAATACGATTGCCGTCACTACGGTACTCATCGAAACCGGAATGGTGGAAGTAGAGGAGCCAATCACGGAGCTTACGCTTGAGGCTCCTGCTGGACTAATCGTTGTACGTGCGGAAGTACATGAGGGTAAAGTTCGTGCAGTGACCTTCAAGAATGTGCCCGCCTTCGCTGTGCACCTCAATGCACCGGTCGAGGTTCCCGAGCTTGGTACCGTCACAGTGGATGTCGCTTATGGTGGAATGTTCTATGTCATTGCTGACGCGAAGCCGTTGGGGCTGACATTGACGCCTGACGAGGCCGGTGACGCTGTTCGTTTTGGGGAGATGATCAAGGCCGCCACCCAGGAACAACTGGATTGTGTTCACCCCGAGAATCCGGAGATACGCGGGGTGACGATTGCCCAGCTATCTGCACCCCCAATAGGTCCGGACGCAGATCGAAGGAACACGGTGATCGTATCTACAGGGAAATTGGATTGGGATCGTCCATCTACGTGGAAGGGCGTTCTCGACCGATCTCCTTGCGGGACGGGTACATGCGCAAAGATGGCTGCTCTCTACTCGAAAGGTGAGCTATCGCTGGGCCAGGATTTTCGGCACGAAGGTATTCTCGGTACGATCTTTACTGGACGCCTAGTAGAAGAGACTTCCGTTGGTGATTACTCAGCCGTCGTCCCCACACTCACAGGGACCGCGTGGATCACCGGGTTCGCAGAGTACGTAATTGATCCTGAGGATCCCTTTCCAAACGGGTTCACCGTGGGTGATATATGGAGTTCCCAAGAGGAGTGACCGGGTTTTCCTTCCCCGTCAACGTTAGTCGGAACTAGTAGTCTGAACTGTAACTGTCGCTGTTGCACTCACTGATCCAGAGGTCGCCGTGATTGTGGCCGTGCCGTCTGCGATCGCA